>DHEJ01000011.1:0-2101 GCA_002399815.1 Acholeplasmataceae bacterium UBA4853 | reverse complement strand
TTTTTTATAAATGTATCAAAAAACTCACATAATTAAACTATCATAGTTCATATTGAATGACAAAGTGTTTTTTTAATGCTAAAATACGCATATATTTATAAAGGAGACGCTTATATGACTGAAAAAGCATATAAAGAATGGCTGCAAACTGAATATACAAAAAAGAAACAGTCAACCCTAGATGCATTAAGACACATGAGTGTTGATCATTTATACAACCATATCAAGGCATATAAAGAATTTATGCTTGAATTGATTATGGATCATGAACAAGCAATTGTAACTGCAAATGTTCAAAAACAGATTGAAAAACAATTAAGACAAATTGATGAATTAGAAAGTTTTTTAAATAAAGGTATTACAAATTCATTAGTCAGTATTATGTTTGATGAAGAAGTTATTGTTCACCTAATTAACAAAGCTGAAAAAGATCAAATGATTGGTGCTTGTTGCGAAACATCTTTTTAATGAAAAGATGTTTTTTTTGATATAATAGAAACTATGATAAATATACTAAGCTCAGGCACAATTTATGAAGCAGAACACGTAAAAAGACAATTAGAACAATACATTACACCAACATCAAAAATTTGTGTAATAGCATTTTCTTTTTTTGAATCTGATGATTTATATGATCAATATATTAAAACTTATACACCACCACTAGGTATTTGGTACAACCACGTTTTAAATCCTTTTCTAACATATGGCGTTGATCTTTCCAATGTTTCATGGATTATCTATAAAAAAGATACTATAGAAAGTGCGAAACAAAAATTACAACAAGCAGATATTATCTTTTTACCAGGCGGTGCACCAGATAAGTTTTTTGATAGATTAGTAGCTTATGATCTTGTAGAGCTCATTAAAAATAGTGATAAAATCATCATGGGTCCATCTGCAGGAACGATGATTCAATTGAATTGGTATCATATTTCAAAAGATAGTGACTATAAAAAATATGCTATCCACGACGGATTAGGATTACTAAATGACTTTGGTGTTGAGGTTCATTATCGAAGAAGAAAACAACAAAAAAAGGGTATTAGAAGAACAAGCTTGATGGATAATCGACCGATTTATGTCATCGAAGAACCGGGATTTATGATTTTAGAAGATGGTAAAATCATTTACCAATATATGGCAAGAAAATATTACGAAAATGGAAAAAAGGTTAAATACTAACATTGTTAATATTTAACCTTTTTATTTTATCTAAAATCCATCTGTTGTAATAAAATCAACACCTAAATCTATTAAACGTAGTGCATCATCTAAAGTATTTACCGTCCAAGTACTGACTAATCTGTTATGTTGATGAATGTCATCAACAATATTTTTGGTCACGTTTTTATGGTAGATAGAAAAGTCTAATTGATATGCAATACCGATTTGAAGTTGAATAGGTGTTAGGTTACCAGTTAATAAGTGTAGTGGAATATCTTTATATAGATCTCTAACAATCATTAAGTTATCTATATAAAATGATATGAATAATGTATGATCTAGATAATCTTCATTCTTAACTACTTCGATAATCTGCTTGATTTTTAAAACTGTAAATGGAGCTTTTAACTCAATAACAGCAATCTTGTTTGAATTTTTACATATCTTTAGATAAGTTTCTAGTGTAGGAATCGTTTGATTGGTCTCTTTTAGTTTTAGTCCTTTAATTGTTTCATAATCAGTTTTATCAATGAGTGAATCTAGTCCAGTTAATTTAACTAAATTATCATCATGGTGCAAGACTAATACATTATCTAATGTTTGGTGAACATCGGTTTCAATACCAAAAAATGGTAATTCTGATGCAAGTTTAAAGCCCTCTACTGTATTTTCTACAGTTTTTGAAGGTAATCCTCGATGAGCAATCCATTTAACCTGATGATACTTAAGTAAGATATTTTTCATGATCCATTTCCTTTTTTAGTGTTATATAAATAAGCATTGTTTAGTATATTTAGTGTATCACAGTTTTTTTGATTTTATATGTACATATATGGATTAAAAGTCATAAATTCAGCTTGAAAAATAAAAAAAGTAACGTATTGCGAATAAATAAATATTCGTGTGTGGATACGTTACCTGAAGTATTATAACA
>DHEJ01000038.1:3647-194498 GCA_002399815.1 Acholeplasmataceae bacterium UBA4853 | reverse complement strand
TATGATACTTGCAATATTTTGCAAAACTAAGCATATAAGTCTTTTCTTTTTATCTTCTCATTTTCATGTTAATCCTATAAAATAATGAATAGTTTAGTTACTTATAAGGATTTATATCTAGGATACAGTTTATCCTATGAGCCTTTTAGAATCATAATGTTATAATTTATATAGTGGAGGTTAGAAATCTATGATGTTATTAAGTCCAATGACAATTAAACAAACAACATTTAAAAATCGAGTTGTTATGAGTCCAATGTGTATGTATTCAGTGGAAAAACAAGATGGTGTTGCTACTGAGTTTCATTATAATCACTATGTAACTAGAGCAGTTGGTGGAGTTGGTTATATTATGATCGAGTCAACTGCAGTTTTACCTAATGGTAGAATCAGTTATGAAGATTTAGGGCTTTGGGATGATTCACAGATAGAACCTTTAAAAAGAATTGTTAATGAAGTGCATAAATATGGTGCAAAAATTGGTATTCAATTATCTCATGCCGGACGTAAATCTAGAACAAAGGATATTGTTTCTAGTAGTCCTATCCAATTTTCAAGTCGTTATGCTGTACCAAAGATGTTAAGTATTGAAGAAATCAAAGACATAGTTAAAGCATTTGGAGAAGCTGCAAGAAGAGCAAATGAAGCAGGCTTTGATAGTATTGAGTTACATGGTGCACATGGATATTTAATTAATCAGTTTATCTCTGATTTAACCAATACTAGAGAAGATATTTATAAAGATGGAACGTTATTCTTAAAAGAAGTTATTGATGAAGTAAGTAAAAACTTTCCTAAAGAAAAGATTTTACAAATCAGAGTCTCTGGTTATGAATATCATCAACTTGGATTAACACCTTATGATTGGGCGAGCATTTTAAACAATTTTAAACATCAACTGGATTTAGTCAATGTTTCAAGTGGTGGTACCGTTGAGGCTACTATTGATGATTACCCTGGTTACCAATTACCTTATGCAAGAATTATTAAAGAAGAAACACATATGCTTGTTTTAGGTGGTGGACAATTAGATGATGAAGTACTTGCAGAAGAGGCATTAAAACATGGTGATATAGATATGGTATACTTTGGTAGAAAACTTCTTAAAGATCCATATTTTATATATAAGTTAGATGAAAGTTTATTACCAAAGCAATATGTTCGGGCAACTAGTCTAAAAAAACGCTTAAATGAAGGTAGGAAAACATTATGAAGATTGGTTTAGTTAGAGAAATTAAATCCAGTGAAGACCGAGTTGGGTTAACTCCTGATGCTGTTGGTGCTTATGTAAAAAGTGGACACACGGTTTATGTTGAAAAAGGTAGTGGTGAAACTTCAGGATTTAAAGATAGTGCTTATCTAAAAAAAGGTGCCATCCTAATTGATGATAAAGCACTTGTATGGAAAAAATCCGATATGATTGTAAAGGTGAAAGAACCACTCAAATCAGAGTATAAATACTTTAGAAAAAACCTAATTATTTATACATATATGCATCTGGCTGCTAATAAAGTACTTGTTGATGCTTTAGTTAAAAAACAAGTTTCAAGTGTTGCATATGAGACCATAAAAGATGAAACAGGATTACCATGCTTAAGACCTATGAGTGAAGTGGCAGGAAAACTAGCTGTTTTAGAAGGTGCTAGATTCTTATATAAAAATAATGGTGGTAATGGTTTACTTATTAGTGGGGTTACTGGTGTAAATCCAGCCAATGTTTTAATCATTGGTGGTGGTGTAGTTGGTCGATCAGCACTTGATAATGCTTATGGATTAAAAGCTGATGTTACACTCTTAGACATTAATGAAAAAAACTTAAATGCCTTAAAAGAAAAGTACCAAAATATAACAACCTATGTTTCTAATGAAGAAAATTTGATTCAAAGCTTAAAGAAAGCTGATATAGTGATTTCAAGTGTTTTACTGCCTGGTGCAAAAGCACCAAAACTGATTAAAAAAGCATACTATAAAAATATGAAAAAAGGTTCAGTCATTGTCGATGTTGCTATTGATCAAGGTGGATCAACAGAAGTATCAAAACCAACCACACATGATAACCCAGTATTTACTTATGGTGGTGTGATTCATTATTGTGTTGCTAATATGCCTGGTATTGTACCTAAAACATCAACGATTGCTTTAAATTTAGCTACCCTTAAATTCGGTTTAGAAATAGCAAATAAAGGGTTAGAAAAAGCAATCAAAGAAAATGATGCAATTAAACATGGTTTAAATACGTATCATGGTTATATTACACATAAAGAAGTATCTGAAGCATTTGATTATCACTATACACCATTTGAAATGCTTAGTTAAAAATAATAGAATAAGGATAGTTTATGACAAGAAAAGAAATAGCTACATTGTTTATTCATGAAACAAGTAGCGGTAATGTAGAAAAAGTGTTTAATGCACATGTTAGTTTAGATTTTATTCACCATAATATTTATTTTAAAGGCGATAGAAAATCGTTAATTGATGCAATGATTGAAAGTGCTAAGACGTTTAAAGATAGAACCGTTAAAGTGTTTCAAGTTATAGAAGAAAAAGATATTGTTATGACCCATTCACATATTGTTATGGTTCCTGGACAAATAGAAGTGATTGCGATTCATATATTTAAATTTGTTGGAAGTAAAATTGTTGAGATGTGGGATATTACTCAATTAGGACCAGAAGAAGTTGTTAACGAAAATGGATTATTTTAAATCTAAATAAAATTGAACTTTTAAAAAGAAACTTATGGCTCTTTCAAAAATTGTATGGCCTACCATACTATATTGGATAGGTATACCATTACCATACAATAATTTAAATACCGCGTTTTTTAATAGTCTTGTTAAATTTATGATTCAATGAGTTTTGTTGAAGAGCTATTAAAAGTTTCTAGACTACCTAATAGAATCAGTAAAGGAATCATATGAAGTGGTGCATAATATGTATTATCTACTAATCCATGTACATGGGTCACAATAAACATAGAAAGTATAACAAAGGATTCGAAATGAAAGTTTTTAATTACGAGTTTTACGATGTTAAATTGGAAATAAATAAATCCTAATAATCCAACGATACCCATTGTTGCAAGTGTATGCAAGATGGTATTATGATAACTTCTAAAGCTATCTAATTCCCAAGTATCAGAATACCAGCTCTTACCAAAGATTGGATGTTCTAAAAAGTAATTCCAAGCATCGACCCAGTCAACTTCACGTCCATTTAAGAAGGATGATTTTTGCATAAAACTAATCATAAAATCAACTCCAAAGATAATTACAAGAACTAATAAAGGTAACAATAATAAACCAATTCTAATGAGTACTTTTTTATACTTTTTATAATCAAATGGAGCATATTTAATGAATCCGATGATAAAGAGTATACCGAAGGCTAAGACGCCTAAATAAGCACCACGAGAGGTTGTAAGAATGATTGTAATTAAGACTAAGATGAAACCTAAAGCATTTAAAATGAGGGTTTTTATGGATTTACTTTTAAAGAGTTCGTACATATGGATTGGTAGGAAAAATGCTAAGATACCACCAATATTATTACCTAAACCCCAACCGACATTTAATCTAACAAAAAAGCCATTTTTAATATATCCAAAACGTTCTTCAATACCCTGACTTAAGATTTCTGTAAATGAACCCATGTGCGCATGATCTATAAAATAATATATGAGCATCACAAATGTTTGAAGGATCACAACATAACTCATGTAATAGAAGAACTTAAATAAGTATTTGGTATAAGAACCATCATTGGTTGATCTAAAAAACATATAAACTAGTAAATAGATAAAGCCCATTAAAGAAATAAAGATTACTGAAAACTCAAAAGGCTTTTGATCAAGGAAGTATCCTGAAATAGATAGTATATAGGTTAAGGCTACTAAGATTAATGGTATACCTAAGAATCCAAAGGTTAGTTTTACTTTAAACCTGATGAAGTGATATATAAAGGCAATAGCAACCACTCCAAGTACAACATAAAAGATCCATAATTCATTTAGGGTTGTCATACCCATGTTTTGATTACTAAGCATAAAGATTGATGAGATGACTATAGGTAATGTATAGATGGTTCTTTTATATAGTACTAAACATAAAGCCATAAATAATACAAAGACAGAAATACCTATCAGTTCAAGTGAATCAAAATAAGGATTTGGTCCAAATGAATCGATATTAATAAACCAAAATAAGAAAGTAAGTAATGCTAATGTCAGTAAATAGTATTGGCTATTTAAAAAGTTCTCTAGTTTTTTAATCATATGTTAACCTCACTATTTAGCGTACTTGGTAAAGGTATGTTTTCTATGACTGCAAAGGCAATATATGTAACAATTGAAAAATGTAACATATATTGCGTATTATCCATTAAGCCATGAAACTGGGATAATAGGTAGGTAAATAGTAATGCTGAAACAGCTTTATATTTAATGTGTAATCTAAAGAGTTTATACACTGAAAAGAAGTGATAGATTAAAATTAAGATACCAATAATTCCCCCAGTTGCAAGCACTTGAAAAATGGTTGAATGATAGATTGTTATTCTATTTTCAGAAGGTGCTAAGATAAATCTATCATTATACCAACCAGTACCAAAGATTGGGTTTCTTAAAAGCTCATTAAAGGCCGATGATTCATGTTCTATCCATAAAGTGATTCGACCAGTAAGCATCGCATTTGGATCGTTAAAATCTATGGTATTAAAAAATGAATCAATAACTTGTTTAACTAAAGGCTCTAAAATGATTAGTAAGATCACTGCAAGTACAACTGAGATTGCTAGATTGATTAATTGACGTTTATTACGTTTAAAGATTGCATAAAGGATAGCACCTAAAGCAAAGATCGATATAGTGACCATACTACCACGTGCGTTTGATACATAAATCCAAAATCCAACCCATCCTAAGAATAACCAAGGAAAGATATGTTTTGGATATTTATGTAGATAATATATAACTACAGATGAAAAGAGTACTAAATGAATGGTTAAATCATTCATATTACCCCAACCCGGTAAACCAAGTTCATCACCAGGAAAGATATTTATAAAATCAGCAATAATATTTGTTCCAGTATAACTTTTTAAACCAACAAACCAAATACCAACAATTTGGAAAGATAACATCAGTCCTAGCAATGCAAACACACGCATTAAATAGTGTATTTGATTACCTTTGATGGTGTTTGCATAAAATAGATAAATAAGTAAATATAAAGTACCTAATAAAGCAAGCATTAATCCAACTAAAGCAAACGTATTATAAAATATTGGTATAAAAAAACTAATGGCTGCAAGGACTAAGGATAAGCCTACTGTTTTAAGTTTAATTTTAACTTTGAATTTTATTAGATGAATGATCATACCAAGAACCACTAAAAAGATACTTAAGAACCCAATTAAAGCAACATCAAAAGTATCAAGTCCCATATTAGGTGCACCTAAACTAAATAACATCACTAGAACAATTGGTATGGTATAAATGGTATTTTCAAAAAAGAATACAATTAAGAAAAACGGAATTGATAATAAGAAAAGACTATAAAAGGATACAGTTAAGAGTGCATCACTTGGTATGTAGTACTTATATGACCAAATTAAAAATCCAATCAAAATAATGAGTACTGGATAGATATGACCATTTAAAAATTTTTCAATGAACTTCAAGATAAACCCTCTAACTTTATTTAAATTTTAAAACAACTGTTTTTAATCATATCATAAAAACATGATAACGATTAAAAATAGTTATAATCCTTGTTCAATCATTGCTTGATAGACTCTTAAGAATGAAGTAATGTTAGCACCTTTAACCAAATCATAAGGATTATGATATAAGACTGCTTTATCATAGATTTGATTAAAAATGTTATGCATAATTATTTTTAGTTTTTGATCAACGCTGTGACTATCCCATACAGTATGTAGTGCATTTTGTTGCATCTCAAGTCCACTTACTGAAACACCACCAGCATTTGCAGCCTTACCAGGGACAAATAAAATCTTACGATCGATTAAATATTTAGTAGCATCGATAGAAGTAGGCATATTAGCACCTTCTAGAAGTGCAATTAAACCATTTTTAACTAACGCTTTAACATCTTCTAAATCGATTTCATTTTCAGTCGCACAAGGCAGTGCAATATCACAGGGTATTTTCCATAGTGCTTTAGGTGATGGATTATAAGTTGTATTTGGATAGGTATCTAAATATGCTTTAATTGATAACCCTTTTGGTCTAAGGGATTCTAAATATGGTACATCAAGTCCATTTGGATCTGATAATGTACCATCTAAAGAGCTAACTCCAACAATGATTGCACCTAATTGATATGCTTTGACACATGCATGTGTTCCAACATTACCACTACCTGATACAACAATTTTTAACCCACTAATACTTTTTGAATAAAACTTATCAAGTGCTGCCTCAGCCATATAGATTAGACCATAACCAGTAGCTTCTGGTCTAATTAAAGACCCACCATAAGATAACCCTTTACCAGTAAAAGAACCATTATGTCTAGTAGTCATACGTTTATACATCCCATACATATAACCGATTGCTTTAGCAGAAACACCAATATCACCAGCTGGAACGTCCATATCTGGTCCTAAATACTTATAGAGTTCAATCATAAAGGCACGACAAAAACGTAAGAGTTCTTGATCAGATTTTCCTTTTGGATCAAAATCTGATCCCCCTTTAGCTCCACCCATAGGAATACCGGTTAAGCTATTTTTAAATGTTTGTTCAAATGCTAGAAATTTAAAAATAGATTCATTGACTTTAGGATTAAAGCGTAAGCCACCTTTATATGGTCCTAATGCCTGGTTAAACTGTACTCGGTAACCAACATTGACCTGATTAACACCTAAATCATCTTCCCAGATGACTTTAAATGAAATGATTCTGTCAGGTTCAACAATGCGTCTAATAATATTACTTTCAACAATCTCTTTATGACTATCTAGAAGTTCATTAATAGATTCAAAGAATTCTAAGACAGTTTGAAGATACTCAGTTTGATACTGATACTTCACTGATAGTTCACGGTAAACCGTTTCTAAATGAGGATGCATATGAAATTACCTTTCTAATGATTGATATATCTATTTTAGCATCTAATTCATAATTTACTTAAAATATGGGTCTATAGATAATAAAAGCACTTAACATTTTTTAATGTTAAGTGCCATATAGATTATTTTTTAGAGACTAAAACTTTTTTAAGTTTAGCAAATCTTGGTAAACCATTTTCTTTTTGAAGTTTAGTTTCACCTTGAATCAGTGGTAATGCATAATCAATAAAGTCTTTAGTTAATCCTTTACCATCAGGTAAGATCCATTCTGCTGGAACTTTTCTTTCAGCATTAGCAACAATCTTTAATGGTAATAATGGGAACTTCGCTTTATATTTGTCTCCAGGTACACGTACGATACCAACAAACTTATCTGTTGTTCCACCAACTGCTTTTTTAACAGCAATTGATCCAACTTTAAAGGCTTCATCAATGTCAGTTTGGCTAGCAATATGTGCAGCTGCACGTTGTAGTAATGAAAACTCAATAGCACGTGTTTTAACACCGAACTTTTCACCAACGTGATTTGCTAGAATCGAAGCAGTACCACCAAGGTTTGCATGTCCGAATGCATCTCTTGCTATTTCATCTTCAAGTTCAGGAATATATTTACCTTCAGCAGTTTTAATACCCTCTGAAACAACAACAAATACTGATTTGCCAGTCTTTAATAATTCTCCAACTTGGTTATAGAATTTATCAATATCAAAAGCAACTTCTGGTAAGTAAATTAAGTCAGGTTTTACCCCACCTACTGTTGCAAGACTTGCAGCAGCAGTTAACCAACCAGCATTTCTACCCATCACTTCAACAATAACGAATTGTTGTGTATTATAAACAGTTCCATCTAAGTATAATTCCATAATGGATGTTGCTACATATTTAGCAGCAGAACCATATCCTGGTGAATGATCAATTCCAAATAAGTCATTATCAATTGTCTTAGGTACACCAACTACACGGCATTCCCAACCAGATTTCTTCATGAATTTAGAAATCTTTAAACATGTATCCATTGAATCGTTTCCACCATTATAGAAAAAGTATCTAATGTTATACTTTTTAAATACTTCTAGTAAACGATTGTAATCTGTTGGATCTTTTTTAACATCTTTTAATTTGTATCTTACAGATCCAATTGCTGATGAAGGTGTATATTTTAATCTTTCAAGTTCTAATACATCTTCTTTTCTGATATCATAGAAATTTTCATCTAAGATACCTTTAATTCCATGAGCTGCACCGTATATTTCTGTGATTTCTTCATGTTTTAAACTTTCTAAAAATACCCCTGCTGCTGAGGCGTTGATTACTGATGTAGGTCCACCAGATTGTCCAAGTAATGCAGCACCAACTAATTTAGCCATTTATACATTTACCTTCCTTTTTATATATCCATAAAACAGTTTATCAAACTATGAGATAATTTGCAAACAAATGCGAATTATTTTCGATTATATCTAGTTAAATCACCTAATTATGATATAATTATAAAGGCGTATGAGAAGGAGGCACAACATGAAAATTGCAGTTTTAACTTCCGGAGGCGATGCACCAGGAATGAATGCAGCTATCAGAGCTGTCGTTCGGACTGGTATTGGATTCGGACACGAGATGTTTGGTGTTTTAGATGGGTTTCAAGGACTACTTGAAGACCGCATTATTCCGTTAACATCTAAAGATGTATCTGGTATGTTATCCATGGGTGGTACGAAGCTTGGAACATCTAGAGTCTCAGAATTTAAAGAAGTACCGGTTCAAAAAGTAGCGATCGATAATCTTCAAGGCAGAGGCATTGAGGCTTTAATCGTTATTGGTGGAGATGGTAGTTACCGTGGGGCACTGGCACTACATAACTTAGATTTTCAAACTATAGGTATTCCTGGAACAATTGATAATGATGTTTATGGGACGGATTTCACAATTGGTTTCCATACCGCATTAAATACTATTGTAGAAGCAATTGATAAATTAAGAGATACATCATCATCTCACAGAAGATGTAGTATCATAGAAGTAATGGGTAGAAGTTCAGGGGATTTAGCATTATATGCAGGGATCTGTGGTGGTGCTGAATTCATTATTACACCTGAAAACCCAATTAATAAAGACAAATTAATTTCAACCTTAAAAAAACATAATGAAGAAGGTAGAAGACATGCCATTATTGTTGTAACTGAACAACAATTTGATGTCCATAAACTTGCAGCAGAAATTACGATTAAATCTGGATTTTCATCTCGTGCAACTGTACTTGGTTACATCCAAAGAGGTGGTACACCAGTTGCAGAAGATAGAATACTTGCATCACGTATGGGTGCTTATGCAGTAGAAAAGATTCAGGAAGGTTTAAGTGGTCATTGTATCGGTATTAAGGATGATAAGCTTGTAAGTTCTCCTTTAGAAGATATTGTCAATCATCCAAAAGAACGTGCTGAATTATATAATCTAGTAAAAAAACTTAGTTAATTTAAAAATTTAAATAAAAGGAAGAAATATATGAAAAAAACTAAAATTGTTTGTACATTAGGGCCAGCATCAGAATCTAAAGAAGTGATGACTTCATTAGTTAAAGCTGGTATGAACGTTGCGCGTTTTAACTTCTCTCATGGTGATTATGAAGAACATGGAGCAAGATTAAAAACAATCCAAGAAATCAATAAAGAATTAGGCACTCATGTTGCTTATCTACTTGATACTAAAGGACCAGAAATTAGAACTCATGAATTTGATGGTAAAGTAGAAATCAAGAAGAACTCAGAAGTTCGTATTGCATTTACTCCAGTATTAGGTAATGAAAAGAAATTTTCAGTATCTTATCCAGGATTATATGATGATATGAAGATTGGTGAATATGTAACTGTTGATGATGGTTACTTAACTTTAGAAGTAATTGCTAAAGATGAAGTAAATCATGAATTAGTTACTAAAGCTAAAAATACACATACAGTTAAATCACGTCGTGGTGTGAACGTACCTGGTGTTGTATTAAATATGCCTTTCATTTCTGAAAAAGATGCATCAGATATTAAATTTGCAGCAACTATGGGTTATGACTTTGTTGCAGCATCATTCTTACGTCGTAAAGATGATGCATTAGCAGTTAGAGAAATTCTAGATGCTAATGGTGGTAAGAAAGTTCAAATCATTGCTAAGATCGAAAACCAAGAAGGTGTTGATAACTTAGATGAAATTTTAGAAGTTGTTGATGGTATCATGGTTGCTCGTGGAGACTTAGGTATTGAAGTTGCTGGTGAATTAGTACCTTTATACCAAACTGAAATGATTGATAAATGTTTAGAAGTTGGTAAAGTTGTTATTGTTGCGACTCAAATGTTAGAATCTATGCAAAAAAATCCAAGACCTACAAGAGCTGAAGTAAGTGACGTCTTTAACGCAGTTAGAGAAGGAACTTCTGCAACAATGTTATCAGGAGAATCAGCTGCAGGGGATTATCCACTTGAATCTGTTCAAAAGATGGCTACAATTGATGCTAAAGCTGAATCAGCTGTTGATTATGAAATCTTCTTAGACGGTTTCTATGTTGGTGAATCAAATGAAGATGCACTTGCACAATCTGCTGCTAAATTAGTATTAGAATTTGAAGTTAATGTATTACTTGCTGAAGGTATTGAAGTTGCTAGATCACTTTCAAGATTCCACTCAAAAGCATTAATCGTTGCAGTTGTTAAAAACGAAGCTGAAGCTAGAGCATTAGCATTAAACTTCGGTGTATATCCAGTCTTATCTAAAGATGAAGCAGCAAGCTTCATTGATAAACTAGGATTATCAAAAGATGATTTTGTCCTAGAAGTTACCAAGAACTCAACTAAATTATTACAAATTAAATAATTATCCTTAACGAAAATGCCAGTTTAAGCTGGCATTTTCTTTCTTTAATTGTTAAAGTATTATATAATGAATGTACATTATTAATTACTTAAGGGGTTGTAATCTTTGAATCGATATAAAAACATTTGGCATGGCTCTTTTGTACGCATCATTGAATATGGTTTAGATATATTTGTAATGATTTTTTCTCTATTTACAGCCATTCAATTGAATTTAGGATTTGCATATGGTTATTTTTTTGGGTGGATCCAAATTGTTGGTATGTACTGGTATTTTTACTGGTTTTTAGGACTTATTTATGTACTAGCAACAGCAATCATGTTTAAAATGTATCATACAACCATTGTAAATAATACGTATAGAAACTCAATTAAAAACACAATGTTAGCCATTGTATTTATGAATATACCTTTAATTGTTTATAACTTTATTAGAATAGATAATTTTATTTTTGAAACCCCATGGTATTTATTTGTGGTGGTTGGCATTGAAATTGTAACTTATGCTCTATATAAATATATTTTTTATCGTATCTTATCGGTATTAAATAAACAATATATTTTAATTGTAGGTCAAAAAAAGGATGTAACTGAACTTGCAAGTAAGTTCATACTTGCTAAAGAACGTCACCGTGTAATAAAGTATTTATATTTTGTAGAAAGTGATAAAGTCGTAGATCAATTGATTTTTAAACTCATAGATGAAGTTGATAATGTGTATATCACTGAGCATTTAGATGTGAAGTCTAAAGAGATGATTATTGATTATGCATCACTTATGAACTATAAAGAAGTCTTTGTAGTACCTAAAAAATATGATATTATGCTCCTTGACTCTAAATTTGAGACAGTTGATGATACAATGGTCCTGCGAAGTCAAAATATGCATTTAAGTTTTGAAATGCGTTTCATTAAAAGAACCATTGATATCATAGTAAGTACCATTGGTTTAGTTATTGCAGCAATACCTATGTTAATTGTTGCACTCATTATTAAACTACAAGATGGTGGACCAGTATTTTATAAACAAGAACGTTTTAAAAGAGATAATAAACCATTCTATATTTTAAAGTTTAGATCCATGATTCATAAACAAACAGAAGAGATGGAACAAACACTAGCAACTAGAAATGATAAAAGAATTACTAAGTTTGGTAAGTTTATAAGAGCAACCAGAATCGATGAACTACCACAGTTACTCAATGTCTTTAAAGGGGAAATGACATTGGTTGGTCCCAGACCATTTATGAAAAGTGTTGTGGATGAAGCAACTGCAAACAATCCTGACTTTAGATATCGAAGTAACGTTAAACCTGGTATAACAGGTTTAAGTCACGTCTATGGCAGATATGATACAACACCAGAAGAACGTTTAAGATATGATTTACTTTATGTTAGACGTTGTAGTTTGTGGTTAGATATTAAAATCATTTTCTTAACAATTATTGTGGTATTTAGCAAAGATATGGGTTTAGGTAGAGATGGTAGTTTAAGTTTTGAAGCATTGATGGTGTCTAAAAATGTAAGTCTAGAAAAAGTTTTATCCACCAACGATGAAGTTTATTTAGTTCAAAGAGATGAAATAAAAAAATAGATAAAAAATCAGGAGTGTTTTATGGCAAAAAATCCCAAAGTGAGATCGTTTATAAAAGTTTATAAATATATACTATTTGATGCGATCACGATAGCTTTATCGTACCTAATTTCGATGTGGATGTTTAGTTTTATGGGGGTAACACACGATTACTCTGGTATTTGGATGGCACTTGCAATCATTATTCCTGCTAAGATCATAATTTATTTCATAACTGGTGTTTACCGAATTATGAGTAAACATACCGGATTTGAAGATTTTATCAGAATTGCATCTACTGTTATTGTTACCAATATCATTATAGCCCTGATTGTATTTTTAACAGATGCTGATTTCATGTTTGAATCAGCATACATCTTTATATCTTTAATTGAAATCACCGGACTTATTTTTCCTAGAACACTTAGAAGAATCATAATTCTAATTGGTTACCAAATCAAATGGTATCAAACAATTGGAATTAAAACTTTAATTGTTGGTGCTGGATCTGCTGGTGAAATTGTTGTAAAAGAGATATACAAGAATAAAGATCTAAATAATATACCGACTGTATTTGTTGATGATAGCCCTGAGAAGATTGGAAAAAAACTTATGGGTGTAAATATCGTTGGGACATTAAATGACATTGATAAAGTGATTAGTAAATATCATATTGAAGAAGTTATTATTGCAATTAACACCTTACCTCAAGAAAAGTTTAAGGAATTAGTTAATAGATTATTACACTTAAGTGTAAAAATCAGAAAATTAAACGTTTTAGAAGAAATTAACGATGTTAAGGTGCCTAAGTTAGTAGACATTAAAGTAGAAGATTTACTTGATCGAAGTGTGATTAAACTAGATAATCAAGGCATTAATGATTTTATTAATGATGAAACGGTCTTAATTACCGGTGGCGGTGGTTCTATTGGTAGTGAGTTATCACGTCAAATTTATGAATTAAATCCTAAAAAAATCATTATCTTTGATATTTATGAAAACAATTCTTATGACATTCAAATGGAATTATTAAGAAAGGCACATAAGAATCCAGATCATAAATATCCAGAATTAGTTGTTAGAATTGGTAGTGTCTATAATAAAGTTAGATTAGAACAAATCTTTAATGAATTTAAACCAACCATCGTGTTTCATGCAGCTGCATATAAACATGTACCACTAATGGAAGATAGTGCAGTTGAAGCTGTAAGAACCAATGTCATTGGTACTTACAATACAGCAACACTATCTAATCAATATGGTGTTAAAAAGTTTGTTTTAGTTTCAAGTGATAAAGCAGTACGTTCAACTAATATCATGGGCGCAACCAAAAGATTTGCAGAACTCATCATTAAAGATCAGCAATCAAAAGGCAATACCATCTTTAGTGCGGTGAGATTTGGTAATGTATTAGGTTCTAATGGTAGTGTGATACCGCTATTTAAAAAACAAATTGCGGATGGTGGTCCTGTTACTGTTACGCATAAAGATATCACTAGATATTTTATGACCATACCAGAGGCAGTGGGATTAATCTTACAGTGCGGTGTATATGCGGCATGTGGTGAGTTATTTGTTCTTGATATGGGTGAACCAGTAAAGATTCATGAACTAGCTAAAAAGATGATTAGACTTGCAGGTTTTAGACCTGATGAAGATATTAAAATTGAAATTGTTGGGTTAAGACCAGGTGAAAAACTATTTGAAGAACTTTTAGTTGATACAACCCATCCAAATTATCATGGTACAGCTAATAAACTCATATTTACAGAAAATGGCGGTCAAGGTTCGTTTAATTATGAACGACTAGAAACACTGGTAACAAATTTTGAAACTTTATCAAATGATGAAGTAAAAACAAGTGTATCAGAAATTATTACATCCTATAAAGCAAGTATTTAATGAATAAATCCAGGTAAACTGGATTTATTTTTAAAATCATACAATGTTTTTTTGTATAATGATTCATATAAGGATAAAGGATAAATGAACAATAAAGACATCATCTTTAATTTAATTGTTAGTAGCTTTAAATCAGAGATTTTTCAATTTAATTCTGATGATGAGTCAAAACTCACACAAATGATCATTGAAAATGGATTAGTAGGTTTAGTCTTTAATTCATTAGGTCCAATCACTTTTAAAGACAGTAAATATTATTTAGTGCTTAAAAAAGCGTTTAATGAGTACTTAATTAAAGATGTTAAACAAAACTACTATATGAATCATCTGACAAAATTACTAAATAATGCAAAAATAGATCATCTATTTTTAAAGGGTGCAAACTTAAAAAAACTATATCCTAAAAGCTACATGCGAGGTATGGGAGATATAGATATATTGGTAAAAAAAGAAGATTTTGAAATTGCAAAATCTTTACTAAAAGAAAACGAGTATAAATTCTTATCAGCTACATCGCATCATCATGTATATGAAACACTCGATCATATTTATATTGAGCTACATCAAAGTATTATATCTGTTGTTGATTATGAAAATAGTGACTTTCTATCGCATGTTTGGTCAAATGTGATAGGTTTAGAAAATAACCTTAAAAAATTAAAACCTGAGTTTGAATATATTTATTTATTAACGCATCTAATTAGACATATTAGGACATCTGGCGTAGGTTTAAGAAGTTTAATTGATATATATGTTTATATGAATCACTATAAGGATATATTTGATTGTGAATTACTAAATAGTTTATTAATCAATAATAGCTTAAGTGACTTTAGTGAGAAAATGATTCATATCAACAAAATCATCCTTGGAAAAGAAAATTCAACTTCAATGGATGAAGAAGTTATAGAGTATATATTAAGATCAGGGATTCATGGTACAGGGAAAAGTCATGATAAATATATTACTAAAAGTACATTTGTTACAAAAAGACAAAAAACCAATAGAATTAAATATTTTTTAAATGAAGTTTTCCCAAGTAGATTGGTATTAAAAGAAAATTATAGTTACTTAAAAAAATATCCAATACTTTTACCATATGCATGGATAGAAAGAATCTTTAAACAAATATTTTTAAAACCAAAAGATACTAAAGATAGATTAAAAGCAGTTAAAGGTAATAAATTAGTTAATAAAGTGGATGAAATCTATAAATATTTAGGCATATAAAAAGGATAAAGTTTGACTAAACTTTATCCTTTATCAATTTTATATGATCAATTTTTAGTTTCAAACTGGTATTTAGTCCAGTAATGATAGATTTGACCTTTTTTAAGAATGGGTAACTTATTTTGAGGCAGTTGTGCTTCAATTGCAATCCCTGCATGAAGTGCACCAGTTTTTGCATTAGATAGATCTGTGTTTGTGGGTTTATTTTGAGTGTATACAACTAAACTTGGATAATTACTTGAAACATTCATTTTTATATCTTTTGTCTCGAGTGTTAAGGCAGTTTCTTGGTTTATTAAGTATATATCATCAAGTTTTGTTTGTTCATTAATATCTAGTAACTTAGGTAGTCTATAATCTTTATGAGTATCTTTGACATCAACTGCTTGATCAAATTTACCTTCATTATTGATGGATATGTATTTATCAGAAAATACTGTAAGTGTATGACTGGATAGATTACTTGTTTGATCAAGATTAAAGTAAGGATGTAATGTAATATTAGATAAAGTGTCTCTATCACTAGTTACTTCATATCTTACAACAAAGTTTGAACCTTCTAAATCAAAGATTACTTTGAGTTCCATATCACCTACATAGCCATCAGATAAGTGAGGTGCAAAATAGGATAGTCCAATAGAATGTTTTTCTTTATAATCAATACTAAAGAGTTTAGTAGAAATTTTTTCTTTACCACCATGCATAAAAAAAGGCTCATCTTTAAAATCAATGTATGATGCACTTTCTTGCGTATTATATAGTTTACCAGCAGTACGGCCGATTGTTCTACCATAAGATAAAGTGTTTGATAGAAATTCATCAATTGTTTTAGGGGTAGATAAAACAGGGTTTAATAGTTTACCTATCTTTATATAGATTTGATATATGGAAGCAGCATATGGAATGATTTCGGCGATCATATATTCATTTTCTAAGATGATTGTATGAGACTGTGAGCTAAATGGTATCATGGTGTCGTTTTCCTCAATATATAATTTAATGGTTTTATTTTAACATGTTTTTTTGATTAATCTTTTCAAAATTTATATAATTTTTAAATTTTATTAATATAAAGATTTATTACATAAATATTTATAACACTTGAAAATAAATTTATTGCTTCATAAAGATGTTATCTAAACATTTTAGAAATATTTTAAAAGAAAATAACAAAATATTTTCAGTTTTTGAAAATAATTTACAAATCATTTGACAAGGATTTTAAATTAGGATAAAATTTAGTGCGAAAGCGAAGGATAAGTGTATGCCAAAATGTAGTAAACAAGATATTTTAGAGAGTATTAAGGTTCATGATGTCAAACATATACGTTTAATGTTTACTGATATGTTAGGCATCATTAAGAATGTCGAAGTACCTGTATCAAAGATTGATAAGGTATTAAATAATGAACAAATGTTTGATGGTTCATCCATTGAAGGTTTTGTTAGAATTCAAGAAGCAGATATGTATTTATATCCAGATTTAAATACTTGGTTAATATTACCATGGGAAAAGTTAAAAGAAGGTACAGTAGCAAGACTGATTTGTGATGTACATCGTCCAGATGGTACGCCATTTATGGGAGATCCTAGATACATTTTAAAGAAACAATTAAAAGAGATGGAAAAACTTGGTTTTTCCAAGTTTAACGTGGGGGTTGAACCAGAGTTTTTCTTATTTAGATTAGATGAATCAAAAAATCCTGTCTTAAATTTTACAGATGAAGGCGGATACTTTGATTTAGCACCGATTGATGCAAGTGAAGATGTTAGAAGAGATATATCACTTGAACTACAAAAGTTAGGATTTGTGATTGAAGCATCGCATCATGAGGTTGCATATAGTCAACATGAAATCAATTTCCAATTTGATAATGCCTTAGAAGCCTGTGATAACATTCAAACCTTTAAACTGGTTGTTAAAAATGTTGCAAGACGCCATGGCTTCCATGCAACATTTATGCCAAAACCAGTATCAGGTATTAATGGTTCTGGGATGCATACAAATACATCTTTAGCTGATTTTGATGGTAACAATGTATTTTTTGATCCGAATACTAAAAATAAATTGAGTGATACGGCTCAAATGTTTATTAGCGGTATTTTAAGTTATGCTAAAGAATTTTGTTTAATCACTAATCCAACCGTTAATTCATATAAAAGATTAGTTCCTGGTTATGAAGCACCATGTTACGTATCATGGAGTGAAGCAAACCGTTCAACCATGATCAGAATTCCAGCATCTCGTGGTAGATCTACTAGAGTTGAGGTTAGAAGTGTTGATCCAACTGCTAATCCATATCTTGCAATGGCAGTTATTTTATCGGCTGGTTTAGAAGGTATTAAACACAAACTTGAAGTTAAGCCAGTTGAAAAGAATTTGTTTTCTTTAGATGAAACACAAAGACATGCGCTTGGTGTTTCAAATCTTCCAAGTAATCTACATGATGCAATTGAAGCATTTGCAGGATCTACTTTAATGAGAAGTGTGATTGGTACACATTTAGCTGAAAAACTAATTGAAGCTAAGAATAAAGAATGGGACAGTTATAGAATTAGTGTATCCGAGTGGGAAATCAAACAGTATTTAGGGAAATATTAATAAGTTAGTAGATAATACATTAAAGACAAGATTAATATACTTGTCTTTTTGTTAAAAAAAACTTACATATATCATTAAATAAACCTTTACTTGAGTAAGACTAATAAGCCTTTGAAGTACTTAGATTGTTTCTCTAAGTACATTGTACTTGTAATAAATAGGGAACTGTGGCATAATATAATTGTTCAGTAACTTAACAAACAAGCTAGAGGGTATTATGGATAATAATAAAATCTTTTTTAAAACAACACCAGTATATAAAGAGTATTTATTACTTGAAGCAGTAGAAAAAAATTCTAATATCACACAAAGAGAACTAAGTCGCATTTTAAATGTGGCTGTTTCTATGATAAATGAGTATTTGGATAAAGAAGAGAAAAATGGTTATATCAACAAAGTATATAGATCTACTAAAGATGTAGAATACATCATTACTGATAGTGGTAGAAAAAGAGTAAAACTCCTTAATATACAATACTTAAAATCAGCACTTGCTATACACAATGCCGCTAGAAAAGAGATTACCGTCTTTATTGAAAGTATTATTGATAAAGGATTTAAAAACATCATATTATATGGTGCAGGTGATGTTTCTCAAATTATTTTACAAACCCTAGAATTTGATAGAAGGTTAAAGTTAAATGTTTTAGGTATTGTAGATGATGCCCTAGATAAGCAAAATACAGAAGTTTATGATATACCAGTAACAAACCCTAGTAACATATTTAATATCGATCATGATGGTGTATTGGTATCTAGCTATCTACACCAAAATACAATTGAAAATAATTTAGATAAATTGAAATATGATAAGAAAAAAATTATAAGGCTATTTAAGGACTAAAATACATGATATTTAAACTATTTAAAAGATTCATGGATTCATTATTATCGTTTATTGGACTCATTGTATTAACACCATTATTTTTGCTCATTATTGTTTTAATAAAATTGGACTCTAAAGGACCAATCCTGTTCAAACAAAAACGTGTAGGTAAAAATAAAAAACACTTTAGTATATTAAAGTTTAGAACTATGCGAATAGATACTCCTAAAGATACACCTACACATTTACTAGATAATCCAGAACAATGGATCACTAAAATGGGTAAATTTTTAAGAAAAACAAGTTTGGACGAACTGCCACAAATAATTAACATATTAAAAGGTAATATGTCAATCATTGGACCAAGGCCAGCCTTATGGAATCAGTTTGACTTAATTGAAGAACGTGATAAATATGGAGCTAATGATTTATATCCTGGATTAACTGGATATGCTCAAATCCATGGAAGAGATGCGATCACTATAGAAGAAAAAGCAAAACAAGATGGTTACTATGTAAAGCATATGGGATTATGGTTAGATATAAAAATTTTCTTTGGTACGATATGGAAAATATTTAAATCAGAAGGTGTTGTTGAAGGTGGCACAGGTACACTTGATAAGGCAAATCAAAAAGAAAAGTAGGATTCATATGAAACGAATATTGATTACAGGAGCAAATTCATATGTTGGAACTAATGTTGAAAAATGGCTATTAAAAGAACCTGATAAATACCATGTTGAGACCTTAGACATGAAAGATCCTAATTGGATAAATTTCGACTTTTCCAAATTTGATGTAGTATTTCATGTTGCAGGCATTGCACACTCAACACCTAAGAGGAGTGAAAAGGACCTGTATTATAGAATTAACACACAGCTTACAGTTGATACAGCTAAAAAAGCAAAAGAAGCTGGTGTGAAACAATTTATCTTCATGAGTTCTATGATTATTTATAATAAAAGTGAAAGAAAAATTGATTTTGACACTGTACCAAATCCGGATAATTTTTATGGGAATAGTAAACTTAAGGCAGAAAATGGGTTAAAAGAGATTGAAGATGAAAGATTTAAAGTAGCAATTGTGAGACCACCAATGATTTATGGATTTGGATCCAAAGGTAACTTTTCTAGACTACTAGGACTTACAAAAAGAACTCCAGTTTTTCCTAATATTTCCAATAAGAGAAGTATTCTTTATATTGATAACTTATCTTTAACTATCGAATATTTAATTGAATATGACCTTAAAGGTATATATTTTCCTCAAAATAAAGAGACTATTTCAACGAGTCAAATAGTAAAAATAATTTCTGCTATTTATAATAAGAATATTTGGTTTACTAGAATTTTTAATCCATTTATCTATGTTTTTACCAAATTTAGTATAACTTTTAATAAATTATTTAGTGATTCATATTATGATCAGATTATGTCTAATAATCTATTTGAATTAAATTATGTTTCAACAGAAGAATCGCTTCGCAAGATGGTTAATCATGAATAAACATATATTAATAGTTTCACAATATTATTTCCCTGAAAATTTCAGAATTAATGATATAGCTAAAGAATGGGTCAATAGAGGTTATAAGGTTACAGTTATAACTGGTATTCCAAATTACCCTAAAGGGAAATTTTATAAGGGGTATGGCTACTTTAGAAAAAGAAAAGAAATTATTGATGGTGTAAATATTAAAAGGCTTGCAATTTTTCCGAGATTTAATAATTCACTATTTCTGGCTTTAAACTATGTTTCGTTTGTTATTTCTGGGTGGTTTTGGGCGAAATTCACTAACATTAAAGCTGATTTGGTGTTTAATTTTGAAGTATCACCTATGACTCAAGCATTGCCTGCTATATGGTATGCAAAAAGAAAATCTATACCAAGTTTCATTTATGTACAAGATTTATGGCCCGATAATTTGCAAATTGTTGGTGGTATTAAAAATAAGTTTGTAATAAAAAGAGTTAATAAAATGGTTGATATTATTTATACTAAAGCAACAAAAATTCTAGTCACTTCTAATAGTTTTAGACAAACGATTGTTGATAGAGGAGTAGATGAGAATAAGGTAGTTCTTTGGTCACAGTATGCAGAAGACTTTTATAAACCATTAAAAACTAAATACAGATCTAAAAATGATGATTTAAGAATTATATTCACAGGTAATATTGGTGATGCTCAAGGTTTAGATATATTACCGAAAATTGCGAATGAGTTAAAAAATAGAGGTTTATCACAACGTATTAAATTTGTTTTAGTTGGGGATGGAAGAAGCAAGGAACGATTAGTAAAACTAATCCAAAATAACGAATTAAGTGAAATGTTTGATTTTCTTGATCCTATACCGAGTCAAGATATTCCTGAGTTATTATCAAAATCAGATGTAGCATTCTTAAGTTTTGATAACAATGAATTGTTTTCGAAGACAATCCCAGCCAAACTTCAATCGTATATGGCCTGTGGAATGCCAATTTTAGCGATTGCAACAGGAGAGTCAAAACGAATAGTCATGGAATCTGAATGTGGTTTTGTTTCTGAACCAGGAGATGTTTATTTAGCTGTTTCAAATATTATAAAAATATTAGAATTAGATAAAGAAATTTTTGAAAACATGTCTAAGAATAGTTTCAAATATTATAAAAAGGAATTTAATAAATCCCATCTTATGAATGAAATGGATTTATTAATAAAGGAACATATCTAATGTTTAAAAATAAGATTTTATTAGTAACTGGTGGAACAG
The DNA here is from genome assembly GCA_002399815.1 of Acholeplasmataceae bacterium UBA4853. Classification (GTDB taxonomy): domain Bacteria; phylum Bacillota_I; class Bacilli_A; order Acholeplasmatales; family Acholeplasmataceae; genus Acholeplasma. The sequence continues at coordinate 172,667 of DHEJ01000038.1, read as the reverse complement.
GTTCATTTGGAAACGCTGTAGTTTCACGTTTTTTAAGTTCTGATATAAAAGAGATTAGAATTTTATCTCGTGATGAAAAGAAACAAGAGGACATGAGAAAATTCTATAATAATGATAAATTAAAATTCTACATTGGTGATGTTAGAGATTATAACTCAATTGAAGGTGCATTTATTGGAGTCGATTATGTTTTCCATGCTGCTGCACTTAAACAAGTACCTTCATGTGAATTTTATCCAATGGAAGCTGTTAAAACAAATGTTATAGGTAGTGACAATGTTATTTCTGCATGTGTAAAAAATGGGGTTAAGAAAGCCATTTTCTTATCAACAGATAAGGCAGCTTATCCGATTAATGCAATGGGAATGAGTAAAGCGATGATGGAAAAGAATGTGGTTGCAAGATCTCGACAATTAAGAGAACAAGACACTGTTTTATGCTTAACAAGATATGGAAACGTTATGGCATCACGTGGTTCGGTTATTCCATTATTTTTAGATCAAATAGAACACAATAAACCAATTACGATTACTAATCCTGAAATGACAAGATTCATGATGACTTTAGAAGATGCTGTTGATTTAGTGCTTTATGCATTTGAGCATGGGAACCAAGGGGATTTATTTGTTCAAAAAGCACCAGCTGCAACGGTAGAAGTTTTAGCAAAAGCTGTTTTAGAATTAAAAGGTAGTTCACAAAAACCGGTATATATTGGAACTAGACATGGTGAGAAGTTATACGAGGTATTAGTGACTCAAGAAGAAATGATGAAGTCAGTTGATTTAGGAGATTTTTTTAGAATACCTTCAGATAATAGAAACTTAAACTATGATAAATTTATTGAAAAAGGTAGCCAAAAATTAAGTATTGTTGAGTCATATCATTCTCACAATACTACAAGACTTGATATTGATGGAATGAAAAAATTATTAATGAAATTAGAATTGTTTAAGTAGGTTTAAGATGAATATTTTAGTAACTGGAGCCAAAGGATTTATTGGTAAAAATTTAATAACAGAACTCATAAAAGAACATACCGTTTTTTCTTTTGATTTAGATACATCAAAAGAATTGCTGGATGTTTATTGTAAGGATGCTAATTTTGTGTTTCATTTAGCTGGTGTGAATAGACCTGAAAATCCTGAAGATTTTAAAAATGGTAATTTTGGATTCACAACTGAGTTACTAAATTTACTAAAAAAACATAATAATAATTGTCCAATTATGATGTCTTCATCAATTCAAGCAGAACTTGAAAATCCTTATGGTATTAGTAAAAAAATGGGTGAAGATGCACTATTTAAATATAGTAGTGAAACTGGTGCGAAAGTTTTAATTTACCGTTTTCAAAACGTCTTTGGAAAATGGTGTAAACCAAATTATAATAGTGTGATTGCTACATTTTCTTATAATATAGCAAACAATATTCCAATCCAGATGAATAACCCAGATGTTGAATTGAATTTGATCTATATTGATGATATTGTAAAGGAATTATTACGTTCTTTAAATGGTAAGGGTTTATTGGAAGGAAAGTACTATAAGGTTTTACCATTTTATATGGTAAAATTAGGAGTCATAGCCAAACTTCTTTATAGTTTTAAAGAATCGAGAATCAATCGATTAATTCCCGATATGTCTGATGAATTCACTAAGAAGTTATATGCCAATTATTTAACGTATTTGCCTGAGAATGACTTTAGTTATTTACTGAAGATGAATATTGATTATAGAGGATCATTTACTGAATTTATCAAAACCTTAGACCGTGGTCAAGTTTCAATCAATATATCTAAACCAGGTATTACTAAGGGTAATCATTGGCACCATTCTAAGAATGAGAAGTTCTTAGTTGTGAGTGGTAATGGTGTTATTAGATTTAGAAAAATTAATGATACTAAAGTAATAGAATATTTTGTGTCTGGTGAAAAATTGGAAGTAGTTGATATACCACCTGGATATACACATAATATAGAAAATTTAGGAAATTCGGATATGGTAACAGTGATGTGGGCAAATGAATCATTTGATCCAAATAATCCTGATACAACATTTGTGGAGGTTTAAGATGAAAAAATTAAAAGTTATGACGGTAGTAGGAACCAGACCTGAGATTATTAGATTATCTGCAGTTATTAATAAATTAAATGCATCTCCTGCAATCGAGCATGTACTTGTTCATACTGGACAAAACTATGACTATGAGTTGAATGAAGTGTTTTTTAGTGACTTTAATTTGAATAAACCCGATTATTTTTTAAATGCTGCAGTAGGTACAGCGATTGAAACAATTGGAAACATTTTGATTAAAATAGATTCTGTTTTAGATGAAGTTAAACCAGATGCATTTTTAGTTCTCGGTGATACCAATAGCTGTTTAGCTACAATTGCTGCTAAACGACGTCATATTCCAATTTTTCATATGGAAGCAGGAAACAGATGTTTTGATCAAAGAGTACCTGAAGAAACTAATAGAAAAATTGTTGATCATATTTCAGATATTAATATGCCTTATAGTACTATAGCAAGAGAATACTTATTAAGAGAAGGTATTCCAGCTGATAGAATCATTAAAACGGGTAGTCCAATGTTTGAAGTTTTAAATAGTAAAAAAGATGATATTAAAAAGTCAGATGTATTAGAAAGACTGTCACTTAAAAAAGGCGAATACTTTTTAGTTTCTGCACATAGAGAAGAAAACATTAACTCAGATAATTTTATTGATTTAGTCGATACTTTAAATACGATTGCAGAAACATACCAATTACCAATCATCATATCAACACATCCAAGAACTAGAAAAATGATAGAATCAAAAGGTATTAAGTTTCATAGTCTAATTCAAACGTTAAAGCCACTTGGATTCATTGATTACAACAAACTACAAATTGAATCTAAATGTGTCTTAAGTGATTCTGGTACTATTAGTGAAGAATCATCAATCCTTAATTTTAAGGCATTAAATATTAGAGAAGCACATGAAAGACCAGAAGCAATGGAAGAAACCAGTGTTATGATGGTAGGACTTAAAAAAGAAAGAATTTTACAAGCATTAATTATTTTAGAAACTAGAAATAAAGAACATAGATATGTTTATGATTATTCTATGCCTAATGTATCTGATAAGGTGCTTGAAATCATTGTTTCGTATACAGATTATATTAATAAGAAGGTTTGGGGAAAGTAAATGGAGAAAAGAGAATACCAAGTTTGTACGCGTTGCGTTATGGATACATCAGATTCGGTTATTAAATTTGACGAGGATGGTGTTTGCGATCATTGTAGAAATTTTGAAGAGAGTATTAAACCCAATTGGCATACGGATAGCTTAGGTAAAGCGAAGCTTGATAAAATAGTTGAACAGGTAAAAAAAGACGGTAAAGGTAAGAGTTTTGACTGTATCATTGGTATTTCAGGTGGAATAGACAGTTCTTATTTACTTTATTATGCAAAAGAAGTTTTAGGATTACGTCCTTTAGCATTTTCTGTTGATACAGGATGGAATTTAAACGTGGCAGTTGAGAACATCGAAAAAGTAGTCAAAGGATTAAACCTTGAATTAAACACTGAAATTGTTAACTGGAATGAAATGAAGGATCTTCAACTTGCATTCTTTAAGTCCCAAGTACCATATCAGGATTTACCACAAGATCATGTCATCTTTGCGTCACTTTATAATTTTGCAGTTAAACATAAAATTAAACATGTATTAACAGGTGGTAATTATTCTACTGAATGCATTAGGGAACCACTTGAATGGGTCTATCAAAATGACTTGAGAATGATTAGAGATATACATAAAAAGTATGGTAAAAAAACACTAAGAACATTACCTATGACAGGAATGTTTAAATATAAAATTTATTACCGTTTCTTTAAGGGGATGAAAGTTCATAGACCATTAGACCTTATTCCATATACAAAACAAGATGCAATAGATACGTTAAAAAATAGATTCAACTACGAACCATATGCTAACAAGCATTTTGAAAGTATTTTCACAAGATTCTATGAGGGTTATTGGTTAGTCAAAAAGTTTGGTTACGACAAAAGAAGAGCACACTTTTCCAGTCTGATTTCAACAGACCAATTAACTAGAGATGAAGCTATATCTATGTTAAATAATCCACCTTATGATGAGACACAAGCAATGAGAGACTTAGAATATGTGTGTAAAAAACTTGGAGTTACCAAAGATGAATTTTTATCTATGATGAAAGAACCAAATAAAACTTATAAAACTTATAAGAATAATTCGAAATTCATTGCACTTGGAGTTAAAATTGCTCAATTGATTGGTATTGAAAAACGTCAATACAGATAGGTTGGTGTACCGTGATTACAATAATTGATTATGACATGGGGAATGTTGGTTCAATCAAGAATATGATTGAATATTTAGGTTTCGCTGATGTGGAAATATCATCAGATGAAGAGAGAATTTTAAAATCCACACACCTTATCCTTCCAGGAGTTGGTTCTTTTGATGAAGGCATGAAAAACCTTGAAGAAAGAGGACTTGACAAAATCATTCGAAAGTATGCATTGGAACTTAAAAAACCTATTATGGGTATTTGTTTAGGCATGCAATTACTTGGTAATTCAAGTGAAGAAGGCGTAAAACCGGGATTATCACTTATTGATTTTCACAATATTAGATTTAGACTCGACCAAGGATTAAAAATTCCTCATATGGGATGGAATACTATTAAAGTTAAAAAAACTGAAAACCCACTTTTAAAAGAATTGGATGATGATTATCGTTATTACTTTGTTCATAGTTATCATGCAGTTACAAATGATCTAAATACGATTATTTTAACTGCTGAGTATGGCTATGAAGTTGTTGTTGGGATTAACGAAGGAAGTGTTTATGGTGTTCAATTTCACCCTGAAAAAAGCCATAAATTTGGTATGAAATTAATGAGAAACTTCTTGGAGATTGTAAATGTATAGTAAACCTAGAGTGATTCCGGTTCTTGCTTTCATTGATGATGACTTAGTAAAAACTGAAAAATATAATAAGCCAAGATATTTAGGTGATCCCGTTAATGCTGTTAAAATTTTTAATGGTAAATACGTGGATGAACTTGTTATTTGTGATATTAGAGCAAGCCTAAATAATACACCAATTAATTTCAAACTTCTAAAAGATATTGCATCACAAGCTTTTATGCCTCTTGGATATGGCGGTGGTATTAGATCTTTTGATGATGCAAAAAAGTTATTCAAAATAGGATATGAAAAAGTTATTTTTTCGACTGAACTTTATAATAACACAAATTTGATTAAAGAATGTGTAAATTATGCAGGTAGTCAAAGTGTAGTCGCTTCGATTGATGTTAAAAAGCATCGCGACAAATACAAAGTATATATTAAGTCAGGTACAAAAGAAGTATCAAATGATCTGAAAGGATACATAATAAGAGCAGTTAACCTAGGAGTTGGTGAAGTGATCATCAATTCAATTGACCGAGAAGGACAAATGACAGGCTATGATATAGATTTAATTAAACAAGCCACTGTAGGATTGGATTTACCACTTGTAATTCAAGGAGGTGCAGGCAAACGAGAACATTTTGTTGAAGCCTTAAATGCTGGTGCACATGCAGTTGCAGCAGGTTCAATGTTCGTTTATTTTGGGCCGAAGAAGGCAGTGCTAATTACCTTTACCAACCTTTAAAAAAACCAATAGCTGCAGGACTATAAAAAGCAAATAAGAAAAGGAATAAGATATGAAAATAGCAATCATTGATAATGCACACATAGTCAAAACTAAAGATGGAAAATACTATTCTAAAACAATATATTCATATGATTTTTTTAAGAGATATTTAGATTCTTTTAGTGCAGTTAGATTTATAACCAAGGTAAAAGACCTTGATTCAAATTTTATCGATCATGATAAATATCTTAGAGTTGATGGTCCAAACGTTGAAATTTATGAAATTCCTTGGTATCGTGGGTTAAAACAGATGGTATCTAAAATTTTTAAGATCAGAAAGGCTATAAGACATAGTCTTGATGGTTATGATGGCTATGTTTTAAGACTTGCTCAAGTTGAAAGTTATTTATTTGATCTTTTTGCAAAAAAAAAGAATAAAAGTTATATAGTTGAATTAGTTAATGATCCTAATCTTTTTATGGATATGAACTTTATTTTTAGAAAAATAAATGTTATGTTTACAAAGAAAATAATTAAAAAAGCAATAGGTGTATCATATGTAACTGAAAAATATCTTCAAAAAAAATATCCATCTATTGCGCATAAAACCGATTACAAAAAAGGATTTACAAGCCATTACTCATCCATAAACTTATATAATGATCAAATTTCAGAACCAAAAACCGAATTTTTTGAAAATGAAATAATTAAGATTGTTCATGTATCGAATTCAATTGAAAGTGATATTAAAGGACATAGCACAGTAATTAATGTCGCAAAAGTACTTAGAGAAAAAAATATACCAATTAGAGTAACATTTATAGGTTCAGGATCACAAGTTCCATTATTTGAGAAACAAATTGAAAAGTTCAATTTGCAACAAGATGTAAAGTTTATTGGATCAATTGCAGATAAGAAAATTTTACTCAATAAACTTAGGGAAAGTGACTTGATGGTTTTACCGACAAGACTAGAAGGATTACCAAGAGTTATTATTGAAGCAATGGCTGCTGGTTTACCGTGTATCTCAACTTCAATCGCAGGCATTCCTGAATTACTAGATTCAAATTTTCTATTTAATTTCAATGATTATGAAGGTTTTGCTAAGAAAATAATTGAAATGTATAATCATCCAGAATTGATGGTTGAGCAAAGTAAATTAAATGTTGATAAAGTAAAAGAATATGAAAATTCAAAATTACAAAAAAGAAGAGCCGAATTCTATAACTTATTCAAAAAACATTTAGAACATACTAAGGTCATAGTATAGCTATGAAAACACTATTCATAGAGACAAATTATTCAGAGGATTTTTACTTAAAGCAAAGAAATAAAATTGAAAACGTTACTTGTAAACATATGTTTAGAAATAATGATATAATCAGTCGTTTATTTAGAAGATTATTCTTGAAATTACATCTACCTGTGTACTGGTTTTTTGGGGAATGGTCTAAAAAAATCAATGATTATGATATCGCTATATTGCCAGTTTCAATTTATAGTAATTCGATTATTAAATTATTCAAAGGTAAAGAAGAAAAATTAAAACACTGGTACTGGAACTCGATATTTACAACTTTGAAACCTGAGGATTTAAATGCATCCAAAAAGAACATATACACATTTGATTTAGATGATTCAATTAATTATGGAATTAACTTTTTAGATACCTACTACTTTAGTAGTATTGAAATAGCACAGGAAAAACCAAAATACGATATATGCTTTATTGGTGCAGATAAAGGTAGATTAGAGTACCTTTTAAAACTTGAAAGATTTTTTAATGATAATGGATTAAAATCATATTTTCATATAGTTCGCTCTGAAAGAAATCAAACAGAATATAAGTATAAGGATAGAATTGGATATAAAGAGGTACTTAATATTATCAGTGATTCAAAAATGATATTAGATGTTGTTCAAGAAGGGCAACAAGGTAAAACACAACGTCCACTTGAAGCATTATTTCTAAAAAAGAAGCTTATTACTACGGATCCAACCGTATCCAAATACGATTTTTATAATGTAAATAACATTTTTGTTATCAAAGATTTAAATGATTCTCATTTACAAAAATTCATTAGTTCAAGTATGGTTGAAATTGATGAAATTATTAAAAATAAATATGATTTTAAAAATTGGATAAAAAAAATTACTAATAATGAGTAAAGTTAGTTGTTTTGGAGGTAACAATGTATAAAGGTATTTTGTACATCCTGTTTATTATAATTGGTTTTGTATTTCCGAAGAGTAAATTCGTAAGAATTTTGATTTTGATTTTTATGTTAATAGCAGCTATTTGGGCTATTGGAAACGTCGATTATCTTCACTATGAATATAACTACAATTTAATTAAAATTGGTGGAATAAATCAAAACTTTGAAATTGGTTTTCAGTATTTAAACCAACTTGGCGTTTGGGCGGGACTCGAATTCAAAGAATTTTATGTTGTTATTAACACTATACTATTTATTTTCGTTAATATGTTAATTTCTCGCTATTCAAAGAAACCCAACAAGATACTTTCATTATACTTGATTTTCCCTTTTTTAACTGATTTAGTGCAATTTAGAAACTTTATATCTATGGTCTTTATTATTTATGCTGTTTCATATTTGTTCAATTCAAAGACGAGTTATATTAAGTTTATTATTCTAATCTTGTTGGCTTCAACATTCCACATAACATCTTTATTTTATTTACTTCTCATTTTCACTAAGTTTATAGACAAGAGAGTATTATTAATTGGTGCTACCGTTGTAGCAATTACCATCTTTGTATTAAATGATCAAATTATCCAAATATTATCGGGATTCATTGATGTGAGTAAAATTGGATACTTCCATTCAGAGGTTAGTAGTACCACTAAATTACTATTAATTTTATATGTGATTATTTTTGGATATGCCTTAAGTAAATTAAAAAAGCGTAACAAACTGGAACATTTTATTGATTCTAAAGCAGATTTAGATGTTATTATAGGAGTTAACATTGTAATTATGATTTCCCTTGCATTTGTCATGAGAGATTTAAATTTTATTAGAATTTTTCGAAATTTAATGCTGATTACTTACTTAGTTATACCACCATTATTATTAAATGATTACAAAAAAATTAGGTTATCACTAAGTTCACTCTTATTACATATTTTAATTATAATAGCTTCTATCTGGTGGGTTTTATTAGCTTATACAAATAATGGACCAATTAGTATCATTTCATAATTGATATTTAATGTAGTATAAATTTGATGTTAATTGATTCAAGCAATAACAATAAGTAAATGAAAGGATTTACTCTACATATAAATCTAGAGTAATGGTGTCGTGAATGAAAGGAATTATATTAGCTGGAGGAAGTGGAACTCGTCTCTATCCATTAACTTTAATTGCCAGTAAACAGTTATTACCCATATATGATAAACCAATGGTTTATTATCCATTATCCACATTGATGTTAGCAGGTATTAAGGATATATTAATCATATCTACCTCTACTGATTTGCCGAATTTTCAAAGATTGTTGGGTGATGGTTCTGAGTTTGGAATTAAACTAACATATAAGGTTCAACCATCACCGGATGGTTTAGCACAAGCTTTTATACTTGGTGAAGATTTTATTAATGGTGATGCTTGTACCATGATTTTGGGAGATAATATTTTCTTTGGAAATGGATTGGGTCAAATTCTAAGAAATGCTGTGGATAATCATATAAATAATAAGACTACAGTGTTTGGATATTATGTAAATGATCCAGAAAGATTTGGAGTCGTTGAATTTGATGAACATAATAAAGTCATATCTGTTGAAGAAAAGCCAATCAATCCAAAGTCAAATTATGCAATTACGGGTTTATATATTTATGATAACCGAGTTGTTGAATTTGCTAAACTAGTCAAACCAAGTAATCGAGGTGAACTTGAGATTACAGATTTGAACAAAATCTATCTTGAAAAAGGTGATTTAGAAGTAAAACTTCTAGGTAGAGGTTTTGCATGGTTGGACACAGGAACAATCGAAAGTCTTCACGAGGCAGCCTCATTTGTGAAAACTATACAGGAACGTCAGGGAATTAAAATTTCTGCACCAGAAGAAATTGCTTATCTAAAAGGATGGATAGATAAAAAAAGATTATTAGAATCTGCTGATAGATATGGCAAATCTACATATGGTATTCACTTAAAAAGTGTAGCAGAAGGTAAGATCAAATATTAACAACCGGTGAGCAGATTAGTCAATTAAGCAGGATCGCACGCTAACTAATCACCATGATTTGCAAGGAGAATATGTGGATTCCGCAGGTTATATCTTGACTTGATTATAACACTAAGACTTCAAACTTATAAATAACAATATGTAGCTGGTCTTGATCCTAAAACTACACTATATATTATACGAGGAGAATCAATAGTGAAAAAAATAGAAACTGGTATTCAGGATTTATATATTATAGAATCTCAAGTATTTGGTGATCAACGAGGCTGGTTTGTTGAAACATATAATAAACAAAAATTTAATGAAAATGGAATTACTTATGACTTCCTTCAAGACAACCATTCTTTTAGTACTAAGAAGGGGACATTAAGAGGGTTACATTTTCAAAATGACCCAATGGGACAAACTAAATTGGTCAGATGTACTAAAGGAAAAATTTTAGATGTAGCTGTAGATATAAGAAAAGGTTCTCCGACGTATTTAAAATCTTTTAGTATTGAATTAACAGAAGATAATAAGAAGCAACTACTGATACCAATTGGTTTTGCACACGGATTTCTAACATTAACTGATAATGTTGAAGTTCAATATAAAGTTGATAATTTATATTCAAAAGAACATGATAGGAGCATAAGGTATGATGAACCATTATTTGATATTAAATGGAATATTGTGGATCCTATTCTTTCAGATAAGGATGTTAACGCTCCATATCTTTCACAATCAGATGTAAATTTTATTTTTAGGGAGATTAAGAAATGAAAATATTAGTAACTGGCGGAGCAGGATTTATTGGTAGTAATTTTTTATATTACATGAGAAAAAAGAGACCAAATTATGAGCTTGTTTGCTTGGATTCATTAACTTATGCAGGTAATCTTTCTACACTTGATTCATTATTAAAGAATAATGAGATTAAATTTGTAAAAGGTAATATCAGTGATAGAACTATAATCTTTGATCTATTTGAAAAAGAGAAATTTGATTATGTAGTTAATTTTGCAGCGGAATCTCATGTAGATCGATCAATTGAAAATCCATCGATTTTTCTTCAAACAAACATTATTGGTACTCAAGTGCTTATGGATGCTTGTAGAAAATATGGAATTAAGAGATTTCATCAGGTTTCAACAGACGAAGTTTATGGTGATTTACCTTTAGATAGACCTGATTTATTATTTACAGAAGAAACATCAATTCACGCATCAAGTCCATATTCTGCATCAAAAGCATCAGCTGATTTATTAGTACAAGCATACAACAGAACTTTTAAATTACCTGCAACAATTTCAAGATGTTCAAATAATTATGGACCTTATCACTTTCCTGAAAAACTGATCCCTTTAATGATTTCCAGAGCACTTAATGATCAATCATTACCCGTTTATGGAGCGGGTGAGAATATTAGAGATTGGTTATATGTTGAAGATCATTGTGTAGCGATCGACATTATTCTTCATGAAGGTAGAGATGGTGAAGTCTATAATATTGGTGGAAATAATGAAAAGACCAATTTAGATATTGTTAAAATTATTCTAAAAGAGTTGAATAAACCAGAATCATTAATCACTTTTGTTAAAGATAGAGCAGGTCATGATTTACGTTATGCTATAGATCCTTCAAAAACAATACGTGAATTTAATTGGCAACCATCAATTTCTTTTGAAGTGGGGATTAGAAAAACAATTAAGTGGTATTTAGATAATATATCATGGTGGCAAGATATTCTAAGTGGAGAATATCAGGATTATTACAAAAAAATGTATGATGAGAGACAGTGAAATAATGAAAATATTAGTAACTGGTGTAAAAGGGCAACTTGGTTATGATGTTGTCCAGATGTTGAAAAAAAATAATATTGATCACTTAGGTATCGATAAAGATGAATTAGATATAACTATTGAATCAGATGTTGCCACTTTTATTTATGGTTTTAAACCAACTGTTATAATTCACTGTGCAGCTTATACCGCGGTTGATAAAGCCGAAGAAGATCAAAAAAATTGTTATAACATTAATGTCTTAGGTACAGAATATTTAGCCAAAGCAGCTAAAGGTGTAAATGCAAAATTCTTATATATAAGTACGGATTATGTTTTTGATGGTCAAGGAACATTACCTTTTACAGTAGTTGATAATCCAAAACCAATTAATTATTATGGATTAACAAAATATCATGGTGAAATTGCTGTTCAAAAATTTCTATCAGATTATTATATCGTTAGAGTTTCATGGGTATTCGGAATTAATGGCAATAATTTTATTAAAACTATGCTTAGATTAGCCGAAACAAAAAAAGAAATTAATGTTGTAGCTGATCAAATTGGTTCGCCAACATACACAGTAGATTTAGCAATATACATAATTGAATTAATGCAAACTAATAATTTTGGTATTTACCATGCAACCAATGAGGGTTTTTGTAGTTGGCATGAATTTGCGATAGAGATTTTTAAAACTGCAAAAATGGAAATGAAAGTTAATCCGATAACTTCCGATCAATATCCGACAATAGCTAAAAGACCATTAAATTCAAGAATGAAAAAAAATGGTGTTCCTATGAATCATTGGAAGACTGCATTGGCACTTTTTTTTGAGGAATTACATCATAATGATTAATAGAAAATTTGGGAAAGATTTAACTCTAGTTGTTTTAAGCAATGGAGTTAGACTATTTTCAAGTATATTAACGGTATTTTTCATACCGATGATATTCCCGCAACAAGATTATGGATTTTATAAATTATTTTTGCTATATATATCTTATGTTGGAATTTTTCATTTTGGGTTTATTGATGGCATTTATTTACATTTTGCTGGTAAAGATTTTAGTGAATTGGATAAAAAGGATTTTCGTTTATATACAAAAGCACTATTTACAGTTGAACTATTTGTCTCTTTGATTGTCATCGTAATTTCGCTTTTCCTGACTGGTGAAAGACAATTTATTACTTTCCTTGCAGGTGTAAATTTAATTGTTTTGAATCTAACAACTTATTTCCAGTATATTTCACAGATTACTCAAAGATTTAAAGAATTTGCAACTAGAAACATTATTTATACTGTCATGAATGTTATCTTGATTGGATCCTTCTATCTTTTTGAGATAACTGACTATAGATTATATATTGTACTTACAATCATAATCAATTCAGTTCTATTACTATGGTATGTAGTAACATATAGAGAAATTGTATTTGGAAAATCTTCAAAAGCAATAGATAATATAGATAGTTTACTCTATATATTAAAAATCGGTGTAATTCTTTTATTTTCAAACTTAGTAGTCATGTTTTTCTCAAGCATACCTACACAATATGTTGATTTTAAATATCCGGTTGAAGTTTATCCTAATATTTTTGCTAATTTTTCATTCGCATATACATTATTAGGCTTTACTGGTGTCTTTATGAGTGCTATTAGTTTGGTTCTTTATCCAAGTTTAAATAAATCACGAAGTGAGGAAGTTATCAAATCTTATAATGGTTTGGTAGCATTTGTATTAGGATCAATCTCTATGCTTATCATTGCATATTTCCCAATGACTTACATTGTTCAAGTATACTTACCAGATTATTATGATTCACTAGAAATATTTTATGTATTGGCACCAGGGATCACTTTAACCTCTGCTGTTACAGTTGTTATACATAACTACTACAAAACACTAAAAATGAATAAAGAATTTTTTATCATTGGTCTAGTAAACTTGCTACTACTGATTGCTGGTATCTATCTTGTAAACACATTTATTTCGCAAAAAATAATATACATTTCAATAACAACCGTAGCAGTTCAATTTATTTGGTATTTAATATTAAACCACCAAATGAATAAAAAATTCGGGAATAGATCTTATAAAAATCTACTTTATATTATATTTAGTTCTGTCACATTCTATTTCACTGCAGCTATCGAAAATCTTTTATTAGGATTCTTGATTTATGGATTTATCATTATTACAATAACACTATTAATATATTTTATAGAGATTAAAAATATTGTAAATCTAATTTTGACTAAAATGAAAAATAGAAAAACCCAAGTATAAGTATTTAATGTTATAGAGGAAGATGGTTGGAATTCATGAATATTATAGAATCGATAGTATTTGATGAGTAGTATTCAAAAAAAAATAAATTCAAGTTTGGTATATATTTTGGGTAAAGTTATATCAAAAAAACGAATCAGATTGTAATTAGTCAAGATGTCAGATTATCATCTAAAATAATCACTTGTGGTGTATTTTAAGGTGCTGTATTAACAGGTATAAATTATTAGTATCTAGTGTAGTTTCCATATCTATGATTGCATATTATTTTAAAGTTAATGATATAATTGAATCCATGACATCTGTACTACACAATTCTTATGTTGATAATATAATAAAAGTAATCAAATCAAGATAAAATGGATTAGATTAGGATGATATATTTATATCTTCATATCATCATTAAAAAAATGAAGAAAATAAAAATTTATAACTATAATGAAAACAAGATAGTTAGATTATCTTAAGAAAGAAGAGGATTTTATGAAGATTTCAGTAATTGGAACAGGATATGTTGGGTTATCTAATGCAGTGCTTTTAAGCCAACACAATGAGGTCGTCGCATTAGATATTATTAAAGAAAAAATCGATCTTATAAATAACAGAAAATCTCCAATTGTAGATGATGAAATTGAAACATACTTATCACAAAGACCTTTAAATCTTAAAGCAACACTAAATAAAGAAGAAACATACAATAATGCAAAATTTGTAATAATTGCGACACCAACTGATTATGATCCGAAGATGAATTTTTTTAATACAAATACAGTAGACTCTGTAATAGAAGATGTTGAAAAATATAATAAAGACGCAGTAATAATAATTAAATCAACAGTACCAGTTGGATATACAACTGAAAAACAAAAAGAATACCCGAATTTAAAAATTATTTTTTCGCCCGAATTTTTGAGAGAGAGTAAAGCTTTATACGATAATCTTTATCCTTCAAGAATAGTGATTGGCAGTAAAGACTATGATGCAAAAGTGTTTGCTGAATTACTGCTAGAAGGTGCTATTAAAAAAGATGTACCAATTCTTTATACAGGTTCAACTGAGGCAGAAGCAATCAAGTTATTCTCTAATACATATCTAGCTTTACGTGTAGCGTATTTTAATGAATTGGATACTTATGCAGAGGTTAAAGGGCTTGATACCGAAGATATTATACGTGGAGTTGGATTAGACCCTAGAATCGGTACACATTATAATAACCCTTCTTTTGGGTATGGTGGATATTGCTTACCCAAAGATACCAAACAGCTTTTAGCTAACTATAACGATGTACCGCAAAACATAATGAAGGCGATTGTTGACTCTAATCGAACTAGAAAAGATCATATAGCAGATATGGTTATAAAAAGAAATCCAAAGACTGTTGGAATTTATAGGTTAGTTATGAAGAGTAATTCTGATAACTTCAGAGCTTCTTCAATACAGGGTATTATGAAACGGATTAAAGCTAAAGGTATAGAAGTGATTGTTTATGAACCTGTTTTAAATGAAGAACATTTCTTTCATTCTAGAGTAGAAAGAGATTTTTATAAGTTCATTAAAGAATGTGACGTAATTGTATCTAATAGATTCTACAAAGAATTAGGACAGGTTAAAGATAAAGTTTATACAAGAGATATATTTAATAGAGATTAGGTGAAATTATGGAAACATATTTAGTAACAGGTGCAGCTGGATTTATAGGATACTATTTATCAAGTGCACTAACTACCAGTGGAAAAAAAGTGGTTGGGATAGATATTTTAAACGACTACTATGATGTTAAATTGAAGTTGGATAGACTTGAACTTTTAAAAGATGAGGAGAATTTCACATTTATTAAAGGAGATATTTCAGATAAAGTATTTATGAATAAAGTATTTTCAAAATATAACTTTACTTATGTTATTAATCTTGCAGCTCAAGCAGGCGTAAGATATTCGATAGATAATCCAGATACTTATATAAATAGTAATATCGTTGGGTTTTATAACATTATAGAGATGTGTAGAAAATACCCAGTAAAACACTTGGTATATGCATCTAGTAGTTCTGTTTATGGAGCTAATGACAAGATTCCGTTTGAAGAAACAGATTTAGTCGATCATCCTGTATCACTTTATGCTTCAACTAAAAAAGCAAATGAACTTATGGGTTATACATATAGTCATTTATACAATATTCCGGCTACAGGACTAAGATTTTTTACAGTATATGGTCCAATGGGAAGACCAGATATGGCATACTTTAGCTTTGTTAATAAGTATTTCCAAAAGGAAAAAATTAGCATATTTAATAATGGAGACTTTGAAAATGATATGTATAGAGATTTTACTTATATTGATGATATTGTCGAAGGTGTGATTCGTGTTATTGATAAAGCACCCACTGAATTAAAACCTATGCATAGAGTTTTAAATATTGGTAATAATAGTCCGGAAAAGCTAATGTATTTTATTACAACACTAGAAAAAACATTATCAAACTCTTTAGGTTATCATGTTGAATTTGATAAAATATTTGAACCTATAAAAAAAGGTGATGTTCACAAAACGTATGCTTCAACAAAGTTGCTAGAACAATTGATAGGATTTAAACCGAAAACATCTATTACAGAAGGTTTACAAAAATTTACGGATTGGTATGTTAAATATTACAATAAAAACTGACTATTCACTATAAAATAGTTGAATTGAAAAACATATAAACTTAATGAAGGCTATGATTTGAGAAAATCAAGGTATTTTGCTGCAAAGATGATGTACTAGAAAAACTGATTAAATATCAATCTAAACAACCTTACCAAGATGAACAACTAGATATAGGGTATACTACAATGGAATGATTAACCTAAAACAATTACTGTTGAACATAATATCGTCATTCAAACAGGTATTACTAGAAGCCTTAATGGTCCATTACTGGTAATATATATGAGAAGTTTTTCAAATGTGGGAGAAAAAAACTGAAATACAGGAGAAATTATAACTATTTATCCTTTACAGTCTCTAAATTCATCATTATTATTTCACGAAGAAATATGATCACTTTATATTGCTACATTATAAATCTATAATTATAATCAAAAATGCTACTCTTGCATCTGTTTTATCTAGATTTAAGAAAACGTCTTTATCAATTCGCTTATAAGTATTATGATATTATTAATTGGAATGCCAATCTGATTTCCTCCATTGATATTGGTAACAATGTAATCATTGCAGCAGGACTTACTCTAATAAACTGTTTTCTACCCCCTTTAAAGTCTTAATTCCGAGTTGAAAATAATTTTCAAAATATGAAAATATGCTATAATAAACACTGGAAAATCAAATTCAGTGTTTTTTTATTGAATTATTTAATTTGAAAGGTATAAATAACTATGTGCGGTATTGTAGGATATATTGGTTCACAAAATGCTAGAGATATTATAGTTCATGGATTAGAAAGATTAGAATACCGTGGTTATGATTCTGCAGGATTAACTGTTTATAATAAAGATAATCAAATATTTGATGTATATAAAGATGTTGGTAGAGTATCAATTCTAAGTAAGTCAACACATAATATATTATCCAGTATTGGAATAGGTCATACCAGATGGGCTACACATGGAAAAGTAACAACGCTAAATGCTCATCCTCATAAATCTACTACTGGCCGTTTTTTAATTGTGCATAATGGAGTCATCGAAAACTTTATTCAATTAAAGGAACAGTATTTAAAGGATCATGCATTTATAAGCGAAACAGATACGGAAGTAATTGCTCATTTAATTGAAGGTTTTTCTAGTTATATGGACGTGGAAAATTCAATACTTACAACATTAAAACTATTAAAAGGTTCATATGCACTTTTGATTATTGATACACTAAATAAAGATACCATCTATGCTGCAAAGAATAAACCACCACTATTAGTAGGAAAATCTAGTGATGGTATTACAATAACATCAGATGTTTTGGCATTAGCGGGTTATGCTACAAGTTACCATGTTTTAGAAGATAAAACATTTGTTGTAGCAAACCAAGATAAGGTTAAATTCTATAATTATGATCATGTCGAGATCACTGTAAAGTTTGATGTGCTTAAAATGGATGTTGCGATGACTGAAAAAGGTAATTATGACCATTTTATGCTAAAAGAAATTAATGAACAGCCGGGTGTCATTCGTAAAATTATTAGTAAGTACTTTGATAACTATACGATTAAATTAAATAAATCCTTGATTAAAAGCATTGAAGCAGCAAATAGAATCTATATACTTGCTGCAGGAACTTCTATGCATGCTGGATTAGTTGGTAAAAACTTACTTGAAAAATTAATAAATAAACCAGTTGAAGTACATATTGCATCAGAGTTTGCTTATAGTGATCCGATTTTAGATCCTAATCCATTTTTTATCCTTATTTCTCAAAGTGGTGAAACAGCCGATTTAAGAGCATGTCTAATCAAATTAAAAACGCTAAAATATAAAACATTAACTATTACTAATGTGATTACATCAACCCTGGCAAGAGAAGCAGATTATGCATTAGAGATATTTGCAGGTCCTGAAATTGCTGTTGCATCAACCAAAGCATATATTGCTCAAATAGCTGTTCTTACAATCATTGGCTATGAAATATCTAGTAAAGAGTTTGATTTGAAGCTAGAATTATCAAAAGTTGCTCAAGCAATTGAGAATTTCTTGTCAGATATGTCTAATTTGGACGGTTTAGTGGTAAAATATTTTAGAAAGCCACATGCGTTTTATATTGGTAGAGGCATCGATTATGCAACTGCTTTAGAAGCAGCATTAAAGTTAAAAGAAATATCATATATTCATACAGAAGGATTTGCTGCAGGTGAATTAAAGCATGGAACCATTGCTTTAATTGAAGAAGGTACTCCAGTTGTTGCTCTAATTTCTGATGAGAAGATTAGCTTAAATACAAGAAGTAATTTGCACGAAGTTAAATCGCGTGGTGCAATTCCAATCATTATTACATTAGAATCTTTAAAACAAAAAGGCGATGACATCATTTTAGATGATGTCCACCATCTTTTAACACCGATTTTAATGGTTGTGCCAACTCAAATGATTGCATATTATGCGGCACTTAATTTAGGATATGATATTGATAAGCCTAGAAATTTAGCTAAAAGTGTAACCGTTGAATAATTTAATTTATATAAGGGGATAAAGTCTATGAATAAAAAATATTTTGGTACGGATGGTATTAGGGGTACTGCCTTTGAAAAACTCAATAACAAATTAGCATTTAGAGTGGGTCAAGCACTAGCTAAGAAGTTTATGATCAAAGAAATGGTTATTGGGCAAGATACCAGACTGTCATCTGATATGCTTGCATATGGCATTGCATATGGCGCAGCTTTAGCTGGGGTCAATGTAAAAATTGCTAGAGTCGTATCTACTCCAATGGTTGCATATTATTCTAAGATTAATAAAGTCATAGGTGTTATGGTGACAGCTTCTCATAATCCTTATACGGATAATGGTATCAAAATATTTAAATCTGGTTATAAAATGCTTGATGAAGAAGAGTTATCACTTGAACCATTGATTGATAGTGAAGATGTTCTAGTGTCACCTAAATCTGGAGTTATTAGTGTAACAAATGAAGTTGAATCTTTATATTCAACGGTTTATCAAGATTTAAATATACCTAAATCTAATTTAAAGATTGCATATGATTCAGCAAATGGAGCAACTTATATGATTGCTAAAAAGATCATCGAAGATGTTTCTAGCCAAACATATCAGATTGGAAATCAACCAGATGGTTTAAATATTAATCTAAATGTGGGTTCCACCCATTTAGATTCAATCATTAATACAGTACTAAGTACTAAATCAGATATTGGATTAAGTTTTGATGGTGATGGAGACAGATTATTAGTTGTTGATCAAGATGCAAATATCTTTGATGGTGATATGATTGTTTATATTATTGCTAAGTATTTAAAATCTATGAATAAACTCAATAAAGATACCGTAGTACTTACTCAAATGAGTAATCCTGGTGTATTAAAAGCATTTAAAGATTTAGGGATAAAAGTGATACAAACAGCTGTTGGTGATAAATATGTATCAGATGAAATTGTTAAAAATGATTTAACTATAGGTGGGGAAAATAGTGGACATATTATTTTAAATGACCTACTACCATCTGGAGATGGATTATTTGCTGGAATGTACTTAGTTAAAGTATTAGCAGAACACAAGACATCATTAAAAGCGTATACTAAAGAAGTTATCATGTATCCTCAGAAGTTAGTAAATATTAAGAATGTTGATAAAAATGTATTAAATCATAGAGATGTTTTATCCTTAATTGCTAAGGTTAAAAAGGATTTAGGTGAGGATGCTTTATTACTGGTTCGTCCTAGTGGTACTGAACCAGTTATCCGTGTTACAATTAGTTGTAAAGATGAATCAAAACTAGATACACATATGAATCAATTAGTTCATTTAATCAAACAGTTAGGAGCTTTAAAATGAAAAAATATGCTTTAGTATTAGCAGCAGGTAAAGGTACTCGAATGCGTACAGATGTTCCAAAGGTTGCTTTTCCTATACTTAAAAAACCAATGATTGAATATATTGTTGAGAATATTGAAAAAAGTGAAGTTGAAGAAACTTATTTGGTTTTAGGTTATAGAAGAGAAGTTATTGAAGATATTTTAGGTAGTAGAGCTAAATATGTTTATCAAGAAGAACAACTAGGTACCGGTCATGCAGCATTAATGGCAGAACCCGTATTATCTAAACTTGAAGGACATACATTTATTATGCCTGGTGATGTGCCTTTAATTTGGTGGAAGGATATTAACCGTATTTTTGCTGCACATGAAGAAAACGGAAATGACTTAACGGTTGTTACAGCTATTTATGATGATCCAAAAAGCTATGGCAGAATTTTAAGAAATCAACAAGGTGCTATTCAAGGAATCATTGAAGATAAAGATGCAAATGAGTATCAAAAAACAATTAAAGAGATTAATACGGGTATCTATATTGTTAATAATGAGAAATTTTTCCCATTATTAAACAAATTAGAACCTAATAATGTTAAAAATGAGTATTACATTACAGACATGATTGAACTGATGAGAAAAGACTATAAGGTTGGTACTTATACGGTTAGAAATAATAGTTTAGTTATGGGTGTTAATGATTTATATGGTATTTCTAAGGCTGAAAAGTATTTAAGAGAATATATCAACAAAGAACATATGTTAAATGGCGTTTCAATGATTAACCCTGATACCATTACAGTTGGTCATAATGTGATTATTGAACCAGGTGTAACAATTAACCCAAATACTACAATCACTGGGAATACAGTGATTAAAGCTGGGGCAATTGTTGGACCAAATTCTGAGGTACATAATTCAACGATTTATGAAAATGTTCAAATTAAGCATAGTTTAATCTATGATTCAATTGTTAGAAAAGATACCACTGTTGGACCATTTGCACATTTAAGAGATCATGCTGATATTGGTGAACAAAACCGTATTGGTAACTTCGTTGAAGTTAAGAAATCATCTACTGGATTTAATACAAAAGCAAGTCATTTAGCTTATATTGGAGATGCAAAGGTAGGAGAAAGTGTAAACTTTGGATGTGGTAGTGTAACTGTTAACTATGATGGTATTCATAAACATCAAACAATTATTGGAAATAATGCATTTATTGGATGTAATACTAACTTAATTGCACCAATTAAGATTGGGGATAGTGTCTTTATTGCAGCAGGTTCGACTGTAACTAAAGATATTCCTGATAATGGGTTTGCTATTGCAAGATCTAGACAAGTAACAAAAGAAGATTATTCTAAGTATTTAATTAAACCAAAGACTGAAAAATAAGACAACAAATGCTTTATAACATTCATTGCTAAGTATTTATGCATTTGATATAATTAAATTAACCAAAACCCGTCAGGTTTATGGTTATGTTATAAATTGGGAGATATATAACAGATACTGATGTTTTATGAGTACCTCCAATTTTACATAATCATGATTGATGGGTTTTATTTTTTTATGTATTTATTTAGTTAAGAATTCTAAAAGTTTTCTTGCAGCTTCATGGGGTCCTTTTTGTTCATAACCATCAATAGCAAGCTTCGTATATATGACCCCTACTGGAATCTTATGATCATAGAGTTTACTAAAGTAAGACTTCACTAGGATTTTTGTTTGTTCCATATGTTGGACAGGTCCAAATGGATTAGCAAAATAACTTTTTGTCATTCCAACTTCTGATGTTGTACCTTTAGCTTTTCTCATACCTTCTTCAAAGACTGTTATGGCATCGTTTAAGTTATCCATGATCTTAACACCAGAAGATGCTTCATCATAGTTATTTGCATAAAGTAGTAAATCAACTTTATGCTTTCTCATCATGAAATGATAATCGGATGCAGGAAGCACTACTCTAGCATTTGTCTTATGTGGGTTTAAAAAGACTGCTCTATCGATTTGTTTATAGGCATAGCCTTGGTCTAGGTCATCTAATCTAACAAATGCACCTATTTCTGTACCATAGCTTACAATTGTTTGGTTTACCTCATCAAAGGTTCCCATATCATCATATATAATTTCAATACTGTTAATTAAGTCTTTACCAATATAGCGGAGAGCTTCAATGGTTTCAGATTTACCAGCACCACTATCCCCAATAATAACGACATTTTTAGTTTTACCATTTTTTAAATCAAGTTTAAACATAGCACCATGAATTGGTAGTTTTTCTTCATGGATCATTTTGACATTGTGAAGAGTGAGTAACATCTTTTTAACATAACCAAAATAATCGTTTTTATCATTAAGTGATACAAACCCGATATAGATATCCTCTTTTTGATCGTGGAAGTATGTACCATCATAAGATTCATCTTCAATGCCATATACATAGATTAGATCTGGTTTTTTATCTTTATATGCTTCAAAGGATGCAAGCTCAAATAAAGATCCTAATGTGACTGCATATTTTAAGAATTTTTGATGGATGTAGGCATAGGTTAAATAAGGACCGACTTTAATTGCTACAACGATAAAATCATTTTTATTAATCGTTAAGTGATCAAGTGGATTCGTATTTAAGGGTTTAAATAAACCGGTTCTAGTGTTTGATTTAGAATAGATCATTAATGGTGGTCTAATTAAGATACTTGTTACAAAACGGTGTTCTGTAAGTTTTGTATAAGGACTCATACTTGTCCAAGGATTTGATACAATTGCTAGATTTGCTTGTGTCCCTGCTGGTAATTGACGAAGTAGATGGTAATTCTTATTAATTATCTTTTGAGAAATTGTACGATATAGTTTTAGTACTA
Organism: Acholeplasmataceae bacterium UBA4853; assembly: GCA_002399815.1. Lineage (GTDB taxonomy): Bacteria > Bacillota_I > Bacilli_A > Acholeplasmatales > Acholeplasmataceae > Acholeplasma. Next base: position 149,392 of record DHEJ01000038.1, on the reverse strand, counting down.
GATTTGAAAAGATGTCTGATGAATCAATGAGTCTTTGATTGGTTGATTGATCATCATCAAATCTAGTTCTACTAAAGAAACCAAAACGTTCTAGTTTTCTCCAGTAATCATAAAAGCCTTCAGTAAATAAATAAAATGCATATCTATTTTCTTCAGATTTAATGAGTTCTAAATTAGAAGTCACTTCATCATACTCCCAAACTAGTAGTGCTTTATATATTGAGAGTAGTTCTTTAAAGTGTAATTTAACAATCCATTTAAATTCTGGATTTTTAGTGTCTTTGACATAATTTAAATAACGTCTTAAGATTAAAGAAAATGGTCTAGAATTTAAGATGTTAGCTTCTGAGTTACAAGGTATACGATTAAATTGAATGATGAATGCAGAATCGTCTAAGTAATATTCTTTCAATAGTGTTTATCTCCTTATCATGGTTAATATTATAACATATAAGATATGATGTAATTAGAAGTTATATCATCTATACGTGTTATAATAAAGACTACAATTATAGGATATAAAGGATGATTCAGATGAAATTAGATACACAAGCATTTAAAGCACTTAAAGATATGATTGATGGAACAAGTAAAAAAGTAATTGCTAAGTATAAAGCAGAAAATCCTAATGTAGATGAGAATGTTATCTTATTTACTGGAGACTCAATGATTGAGTTTTTTAAGTTAGATAAGTACATTCCAGAAATAGAAAGTTTAAACCGTGGTATTGCAGGAGCAACTACTAAAACATATAAGGATCATTTTAATGATATTTTTGGTGATATTAAACCTAAGGCGATTTATGTATCGATTGGTTCAAATGACTTAGTACTCTTACGTAAAACACCGCTTGAAGTATATAGTAATGTACTGGATTTCTTTATTCAATTAAGAGCTCACTATAAAACAGTAGACTTTCATTATATTTCTATGACACCGGTCATTAACGAAGATCATAAACTCTATAAAAAGATTTATGTTGCAGGTAGAAGTAATGAAGATATTATAGAGATTAATAGTTTATTAGAAGTACACTTTAATAAAGTGGGGATTGAATTTATTAATGTATATGATGCATTAGTAGGTGATGATGGTTATTTAAATGAAAATTATACAGCAGATGGGATTCATTTAAATGATTTAGGATATCAAATATATAGTAACTTAATTAAAGGGTCACTGATTAATAAGTAAGATAATGATAATAATTTCACATAAATTAAATCAAAAGGTCAAATCCTTTTGATTTTTAATTTATTTTGATATAGTAAACTAGAAAAGGAGGTTTAATGATGTTTGAAGTTGTCTTAAAGATGCAAAAAGAAAAGAAGTATATTATTCAAGGTAGCATATTCTTAGTTTTATTTTTAATTATCTATTTTATGGTTGATTATTTAAATATGAGTTATATAGATATGGCAGCAGAGTTTGGCGTATATTTGGTTGTTGTAAATATCTTTTTAAATATTGTAATGGCACTACTAAGTACACTCATGATGAATTTTTCAACTGCAATGGTTGAGTTAAGATCAGGTTCTGGTAATGGTTCTAATTTAGGATTCATGTCTATTTTATTTGGAATCTTAACCTATGGATGCACAAGCTGTGTGATTGCATTTTTTGGTGCGATTGGTATTAACTTAATTGTTATTGCATTACCACTTGCAGGACTACCTTATAAGTTCATATCTTTATTTCTCATCTTTGTTGGTATGTACTTTATTTACCGTGAGATTAAACTAGGAACTTGTAAAGTTACGTATAAATAACATAATATAGAAATCCCAGCTCTTAACAGAGCATTTAATTTGATTTATATATACCCCCAGGGGTAATATAAGAATGATATGTATTTAAGGGGTACTAGATATGTTACATAAAAAGGTTGTAGTTATTGGTGGGGTAGCTGGTGGTATGAGTTTTGCTACCAGATACCGTAGATTAAATCAAGATGATCAAATCATTGTATTTGAAAAGGGTCCATATGTTTCATTTGCTAACTGTGGACTGCCTTATTATCTATCAGGAGTTATTAACAGTCGAAGTAGATTATTAGTTGTGAAAGAAAAAGAACTGGTTGAACGTTTTAATTTAGATATTAGAAGTCAAAGTGAAGTCATATCAATTGACCCTAAATTAAAACAAGTAACTTATAGATTTAATAATGAAGTAAGTTTTGAATCCTATGATGAGTTAGTGATTTCTACTGGTGCTAAACCAATTAAATTAGATATTAAAGGTTTAGATTTAATACCACATTTTGAATTAAGAAATATTCCTGATTTAGATTATATTATGGAATTTATAAAAGAAAACAATCCAAATCATGCAACCATTATTGGTGCTGGATTCATTGGACTTGAAGTCTTAGAGAATTTAAAGAAAAAGGGTATTGATGTTACACTTGTTGAAAAATCAAAAGAAGTACTTCCAGTATTAGATGATGAAATGGCAAGATTTGCAAGAATTGAATTAGAAAAACATGGAGTTCCAATTTTTACAGATGATGAAGTCATTAAAATTGAAGATAATCAAGTTTATTTAAAATCAAATCATGACTTTAAAACAGACTTTATTGTGACATCAGTTGGTGTCTTACCAGATACATCACTTGCAAGAGATGCAGGCATTAATTTAGGCTTAAAAGGTGGGATCTTAGTTGATCATAACTATCAAACTTCAATACCACATATTTATGCAGTTGGAGATGCTATAGTTGTTAAACAACAGATTAATCAAAAAGATACTTTAATCTCACTTGCATCACCTGCTAATCGTCAAGGTAGACAATTAGCAGATATCTTAAGTGGATTAAAGGTATCTAATCAAGGTTCTATTGGGACTTCAATTATTCAGTTATTTGATTTAAGCATTGGTAGTACTGGGTTAAATGAAAAGATGGCTAAGGATTTTAATTATGGGGTGATGCATTTACTATCTAACAATCATGCAAGTTACTATCCAAATGCAACACCGATTAATTTAAAAGTTATCTTTAATAAAGATGATGAAATGATTTTAGGTGCACAAGCAATTGGTGTTGATGGTATTGATAAAAGAATCGATGTACTAGCGACTGCAATCAAAGCAAAACTAAAGGTTAGTGATCTACAAGAATTAGAACTTAGTTATGCTCCACCTTATTCAAGTGCAAAAGACATTATTAATTTAGCTGGGTATGTCGCATCAAATATCTTAAATAAAGTAACAAGACAAGTACATCATGATGAAGTAGAAGCTTTATTAGAAGAAGGTGCAGTATTTGTTGATGTCAGAAACTTAATGGAAAGATTATCTTATGGATTTATCAAAGATTCAATCCATATCGATATTAATCAATTAAGTAAACAATATGAGTTAATACCAAAAGATAAAAAGATTATTACATATTGTCAATCAGGAACAAGAAGCTATAATGCAGAGATGTTTTTAAGAAGTAAGGGTTATGATGTTTATAACCTAGATGGTGGATACGATATTTACGGACTACAAAATAAGGAGAATAGAATTGTTTAAAACAGTTATGATGTTTGAATTAGAACAAACAATGAAGAAACAAAAGGTTAATGTATTAGATGTTAGAGAAATCGATGAATATAATGAAGGACATATTCCTGGTGCTATCCATACACCGATGTCTGAATTTATGAATCATTTAGATAAGATTAAGAAAAATGAATCATATTATGTCGTATGTTATTCAGGATCTAGATCTCAGGTGGTTGCTGGATATTTGGGTAATAATGGATATCAAGTAATTAATGTTTTAGGTGGTATGAGTACCTATAAAGGAAAACTTGATTATGAAGTGTAATGATCAAATTAAAAATAGAATTAAAAGAACTCATGGACAAATGAATGGTGTGATAAAGATGGTTGAATCCAATGAAAGTTGTGAGGCAATTATTACACAGTTAAAAGCGATTAAAGCTAGTATTGAAAAAACGATTGGACTAGTTACTGCAAGTAACTTAATCCAATCGATTGAATCAAAACATTTAATTAATTTAGAAGATATGTCAGAAGAAATATCTTTAATTGTTAAGGGTATGTAATCTAAAAGATAGAAAAGGAAAGTCAATCTTTCCTTTTTTTATAGGACTTTATTGTAGTTCATATAATCTTTAATAAATATTAAAAAGTTAATTTTGAAAGATTTTTCAATCATAGTTACAAACTTCTCTGTTTTTGAATGATTACTTTCTGTTTGAAGGATACAAAAACAACTGTGTAATGCGGATTCATAATTAGAGATATTGCTTAACTTATAGTTTGCTAGTGCTTGATAATAGAATAAATAATCAAGAGAATACATAGATTTCATTTTAATTGAATAATCAATTGCAGAATTGGTAAATTCTAAAACCTCATGATAATCTTCAATCATGCCATAATATTTTGAAAGTTGCTGAAGTACCAGTACTACAGTTCTAACGTTATGTCCACTCACTACGGTTAATTGTTGATTAATGTATTGAGTTAACTTTTCAGACTCAAACTCCAACAAAATATATACAGGTTTAAAACTGAGTTTTTCTGCTAGTTGTTTAATGATTTTCATTTGAATGGCAGAGGTACCTTGAATGTATCTTCTATATTGTCGAAGAGAAACAATGCCTTCAACAAAATCTTCTTGAGGAATTTTCCTTAAGGATCTTAGTTTTTCAATATAACGTGCCAATTCTTTAGTTTCTGTAATTTTATCCATAAAAATTCCAAAGGAGATAAATATGCCCTGTTCATAATAAAAATTTAACATCATAATAAGTAAATAACCAGAAATTAAAAATACAGTTAAATTGGGTTATGAGTAGATCATATCAATAATTTGAAGATAGTTAAGTTGAATCAAAAACAAGTTTTTATTAAATTAGATAATGATTATATCAAAGTATGAGATAATAATATCAAATGTAGCGTTTTATTATACCTGATTCAGATGGAGAACTAATAGTAACCATGATTATAATCAAGGATGTAAGTAAAAGATATCAATTACAAAATCAAGATGATGTATTTGCACTTAAAGAGATTAACTTAAATCTTCCTGATAAAGGATTGGTTTTTATTGTTGGTAAATCTGGTTCTGGTAAAAGTACACTTTTAAATCTTTTAGGTGGACTTGATGATATTTATGATGGTACGATAGAGTTATTTGGTTATAGACTAAATGAACTTTCAAGTAGTAAGCTAAATGAATATAGAAAGAATATCGTGGGTATTGTATTTCAAGAATATAATCTCATACCAGAATTAAATGTCGGACAAAATATTCAATTAACTAAATCCTTACAAGGAAAGAAGTATGATAAGAATTATATTGAAAGTCTTTTATCATATGTAGAATTATCTGGATTCTCAAGAAGAAAGATCAATCAATTATCTGGTGGACAAAAACAAAGAGTTGCTATTGCTAGAGCACTTTCTAAAGATTCAAAGATCATACTTGCAGATGAGCCTACTGGTTCACTAGATTTTGAAACTGGTGAATCGGTGATTCAATTATTTAAAAAAATATCACATGATAAACTAGTTATTGTTGTTTCACATGATCATACATTAGCAAGTCGATATGCAGATCAAGTAGTTGAACTTGCTGATGGTCAAATTGTCAAGCATGATATCATAAATTTTAGTGATGATACATTATTTATTGAATCAAATGTAAGTGTTCATATAACACCAAATCCTTTCTTCAAAATCGGGTTAAATTTGGCCATTCATTCAGTTAAGAAAAAGTTTATTCAATCTTTTTTTAGTGTGATGTATATCATGTTAACTATTTCTATCATTTTTATTACAATGAGTACTATGTTGTTTAGGTTTGATGAGTTATTTGTTAATGTTGTAGGCGATAATGAATTGAACAGAATTTCAATAGAAAAAAGGCTTGAAACTTCAAACTATGATTTCACTTTAAAAATGAATGATCATGATGTTATATTTTTACAAGAACAATTTGTTGATCTTAAACTAAATCCAGTTAAACCACTTCAAATAGATTATCAGAGTAACTTATTTTATAAAGTAAATCAAAATAATGAGTTTCCAGAATATACATATACATTTGGTGTTTCAAAAGTAAATTTAGATATCATGAGTGCTTATGAATATACATTACTTGCTGGTAGTATGCCAGCAAATCGTAATGAAGTGTTAATTACTAAATACACTTATGATATTCTTAAAACTTATGACTGGAAGATTGATGGTATACATTATGTTATTGATGAGTATCAAGATATCATCGGTGTTAGTTTGTATCAAGATTACTATGATGGAAGTATGATTGTTAGTGGAATTATTGATACGGGAGATTATGCAAAAGAAATAAGTGATAGAACTAAAAGTTTGACTAATGGAACACTTGATAGTATTTTATATTCTGTATTATATTATGGTGGTCACAATAATATTTATGTGAACCAATTATACTATGAGAACTTAACATCAATACCAACCATGGGTCAGTACGAATACATGGAGTTTACTTTAAATGATGAAGAAAGCTATGTTTCAAGATTTCAATCACTGTCAAATATAAAGGATTTATACTATCTATTTGAGGGTTACGAAAATATTGGTTTAAATCAAGGGATCATATCGTTAGATTTACTGAATCAATTAATAGATTATAATGATCTAAATGAGTATATCTATGATTATTTGCTTGAAGATGTTAAAAATGATTCTGTCATAACAAAAGCATCCATATATGATGCACTTGTGATGTATTATCCTGAATATACGATTGAACATTATAATGACTGGGTTGATGATACATATTATAATCTATATGTAAATCTCATCTATATTACTTTAGATGAGTTAACAGTCGATAATTCAGTTAAAGATTTAAGTAAGTTAAAATACCAAAATCCGTTTGGTCCTACTGGATTAGAACATGTAGGTGCTAGCCTTAGTGAATTTATTAAAGACTTTAATTTGGTATTAAGTTTATCTATTTTTTATGATAATCAATCATTTATTAGTCAAGAAGATTTTCAGATTGTTGGAATTTCTATAGATAGCAGATCGGCACTTACATTAAAAGATGATGATTTAGATGAAATGATGGTTAATCATTATATTGGAAAATATAATTATATTCAAATGGAAGTTGATCAAGAAAATGATTCATCAACTTTGAATATAGCTCAGTTTTTATTAAACCAAGATTCATCAATAAAATATATGGATACTGGATTTCACTACCAAATACTTAATTATACTAAAACTAATGTTGATATTCTTAATCCAATATTAGTGGCTATTTCGATAGGGTTTGTAGTGATTTTAGTTGTTTATATATGGTTAATTACTTTATTAAACCTACAGATGCAAAGAAAAAATATGGGTATTTTTTATGCACTTGGTATGCATAAAAAAGTATTTATAGTTTCTTTTATAACAGATATGGTTTTAATTGATTTAATTGCTACATTATGTGCTATTCCATTGATATATTACATGTCGAATTTTATGAATTTTGTATATGCTCAAACAGCAGATCAAAGATATAATGTTCTAAACTTTAATGTGGGATTATTTGTCATAACAGTTATTTTATTACTTCTAGTAACAACAGTAATCACTATAACAATGACATTACTTAAACTAAAAACTAATCCATATAAACTTATGAAAAGTAAATAAATATGATTAATATAAAACATGTGAGTAAGAACTATCAAGTTGATAACAATCTAAAAGTCAAGGCACTTGTAGATATAAACCTTTTATTACCCAATCAAGGGTTGATTTTTGTTGTTGGTAAATCGGGTTCAGGTAAAAGTACTTTCATGAATTTACTAGCTGGATTAGATCAAGCGACAGAAGGTAGTATTGAAGTTTTTGGACATAAATTAGAAGCATTATCCAGTAGTGAATTAAACCAGTATAGAAATACTATGGTAGGTATTGTATTTCAAGAATACAATCTCATTCCAGAACTTAATGTTTATGAGAATATTCGATTAGGTTTGACATTACATGGTGTTAAGTCTGAAAACCAAGTCATTGAAAACATACTAACATTTGTAGGATTACAAGGTTATAAGGAACGAAAAATCGATGAATTATCTGGTGGTCAACAACAAAGGGTTGCGATTGCTCGTGCTTTAGCTAAATCATCAAAAATCATTCTTGCAGATGAACCCACTGGTTCACTAGATTCAAAAACTGGTGAGGAGATTACTAAATTATTAAAAAAGATTTCACAGAAACAACTAGTTATTGTCATAACACATGATCAGAGTTTAGCAAAAGCTTATGCTGATCAAATCATTGAACTTAAAGATGGAAGAATTATTGAAAACCAGGTTTTTAGCAATCATTTAGATTATGAACCGTTAAAATCAGTACTTATTAAACCGCACATGCCACATAAGCTTATTTTTGAAATGTCAGTTAAGAGTCTAATGTTTAAAATGAGTCACTTTATATTTTCTGTAATGCTTCTTGCGATAATGATTGCATTAACAGCAATCATTATCAGTATGGAATCTTATGTGCCAGAAGCATATCGAAATGAGTTATTAAATCAAAACGAGTTCAATACTATGACTTTTTATAAACAAAAAAACTTTAGTGATGTGAATCAGTCTTTTCAAACATCTCTCAATAATCAAGATTTAATGGATATAGAAGCGTTGGGTATAGAAGATATGGTTATTGTAAATACTAATTTAGAATCACTTAGTATTGATGAAAGCACTATAAGAAGTAAAACAGGATATGAAAGAAGATTTTTTATCACTGAATTACTAGGTGTCGCTCATATTAACCTTGATACTTTAAATCACCTTAAGATGGATTTAGTAACAGGCTCACTACCAGTTGAAAGAGATGAAGTGGCTATTTCATATTATACATATTGGTTACTTAAGTCATTAGGCGTTAAAGATTATTTGGGTATTACCATTGATGTATCTGAACCTAATGATTTGATTGGTAAACGAATTAATTTAAGTAGTAATATCATTCAAAGTGTAAAAATAGTGGGTATTATTGATACCAAATTACCTATGGCTACATTTGGTAAATTATTAGAAAATGATGATACTTGGATAGTTGACTATCCAAATTTACTCAGTGAATTTGAATATAAAATGAATCATGAGTATCATAATTTATTTTATATATCAAAAGCACTTTTGGAAACTATTGAGGATAAAGGAATTAAACTTCAACCTCAACCATATACACTCTCTTTAAGTAAATCAAATCAAGTATCAACGTATTCGTATATTAGAAAAATTAATGATGATGTTATAGCAACCTCATTAAATCATACAAGTGGTGTATATTTAAGTTTAAATAAATGGTTGAGCTATAATCCTAATAAAGCATTGAATCTATATGAAACATACTTTGAGTGGTTAAATAAGTATATTAAAGATGAAAATAAGATTACCAAAGAAAAAATCTATGAAGCTTTAGTTTATTATTATGATCTCAAAGGCATTAATGAAACCATTGATCATTATGATACTTGGCTAGAAGATTCAATCTATTATGAGTTATATGCAGGTCTTTTATATGGATCTCTAACAAATTTTATGCCTTCAACTAGTAATTCAATCTTTTATCTAAACAATTCGTTTGGTGAAAGTGGAAAAGACTTGCAGATTAAGGCTTATCAAGAAATCATACCTACACTTGTAATAGAAGATGTAGTTATATTAGAGTTTAAATACACTGTAGACCATATTGAAAATATGGAAGTTGATGTTTTAGGTATCATACTTAATCAACAAGAAACAAATCTATATGTATCTGACCTTTTATATGAATCACTTTATGCAAGAAGTATTGATTATAATAGATTTATGGTAATAGCACATATAGAAGATCAAAACCTTATGACTCAGGTGAATCACTTAAATTACAGTGATAATCAATTGAAGGTAAGACATTATTTGTTTAATGAAATCGATAAAGTTGAATCCAATATCCAGCTGTATAGAATTATATTACCAGCGCTTCTAGTGATATCATTGATAATATTTGCTATATTCTTTAGCCAAATCATTCATTTAACGATATTACATCATATTAAACAGATTGGAATATTGATTGCATCTGGATTCAAGATGATATATATTTTTTTAATATATTTTTACGCATCTATAATTATTGGGTTGTGTGCATTTATTATAGGAACAACATTGACAGAGATTGGCATATATTGGATAAATATTTATATATTAATGGATACTGATTTATTATTCTTATTTAGTACATCAACGAATACTTATGTGTTAGTCGCATCTATGTTAATCGTTGTTTTAAGTGTTAATGTTGGATTCAATGTATACGTTAGATTGAAAAAACAACCAATATTTAATATTAATATCATTTAATTCTAGGTATTATAACCAATAAAATGAGAAACCTAATCTTTTAGGTTTTTTTATTTGAAAAGATAAATTAAATCATATATAACTTAGAATTTTGTTGATTAGATTCTAATACATAATATATTAAAATTTATACGAATTTATATTTATCAGTGTATAAAGTGTATATAAAATACCTATAATAAACCATTTGGGACAAAATTGTCACATAAAGATTATCTATTCAATGCTATGATTTAAGTATAGAGTCGATGAAAATTATTCAATGATTTCTAATATGGGGTAATAACCGAATATCATAAACATGTTTTCTTATGGGGGTAAGTAGCATGATATGTCCAAAATGTAAAAATAAACTGACAAAGATTGTCACTTTTTGTCCTTATTGTAAATGGGATCAACGTATAGAATATGTTGAAAACCATGAACACACTGAGGATGTAGTAGAAAATAAAGGATTGTTGTTGTCATTAGATGAAGCAATTAAGACCGCAGTAGCTGATGTACTTAATTTATACAAAAATGAGTTTGATTCTAAAAAAACAGTACATTTTACAGTTAAAACCAAAAATAATTTTAATTTAAATGAAAATATTAAAGCTTCTGAAATTGAACTTTCATTTTCAGAAGAAGTTTCAATTAAAGAAGAAATAACAGATACTATTGAAAATGATTTGACACAAATAAATGCTGATGAATCAAAAATAGATGAAGTTTTAGTGCCAAGTGAAGTAGTAAGTGATCAAAGTACTCAAGTAGAACCTGAATTAAAACTTCCCGAAGTAAAACATGTAGAAGAACAAGTGGTTTTAGAACATAAAGAAGAAATTAAAGTTATAGATCACGAACAACCAAGTACAAATAACTCTCGAATCGATTATACAAAAGCATCCTATTTCACGGGTGGTTTATTAGGTTTGATTGGTACAACCATTCTTTCTAATATCCTGATATTAATTACCCTAGGTTTAGGATTACCTTGGGCAATAGTTATGAGATATAGATGGAAAGTAGAACATACATATATACATGGAAAGAGACTTTATTTTGATGGAACTGGAGGTCAACTTTTTGGTTCCTATATTAAATGGGTCTTTTTTACTTTCATTACTTTCGGTATATATGCTATTTTTATACCTGTTCGAATTGAACAGTGGAAAGCAAAGCATACACATTTCCATGATTATGATGAATCAAGTATATCGGAATTTACCGGTTCAACCTTAGGATTAATTGGTATAAATATACTGACTGTTTTCTTATTAACAATGACAATTGGAATTGCTTTACCTTGGGTTATTTCAATTCGTATGGATTGGTTTTCCAAACATCAAAAGATTGATGGTATGCGTATAAAATTCGATGGACATGGATCTCAATTAATTGGAAACTATATCATATGGTTATTGTTATCAGGTATTACATTTGGAATCTATGGATTATGGATACCTATTAAATTTAAGCAATGGGTTACTAAACATCAATATATTCAATCAAATATAGCAGTTAGTTATCAAGTTAATTCTGTTCAATCAACACAAAGTCTTTCTCAACAAAGCAGTCCTAAATTAAAGGAAATACCAACTTTAAAAGTGGTTGATGATTCTTATTTAAATCAATATTTCAAATCAAATAAAACGTTATTTAGTACAGATATTGTCTATATGTTTAAGACGGTCTTTACAATCGTATTTAGTGTAATTATTTTATATGCACTCACTGAAATGCGACTTAAACAATCAGTGTTTGATTTAGTTAGTCAATCAAATATGTTTGATATGATCATATCGTTTATCTTAGGTAATATTCCTATTAATAATGTTGCTTTTATTGGAACAAACTTTCCTATTACCATGATATTATTTACTTCGATTCCTATGATTTGGTTGTTGAGTTTAATTGTTAATATCCTTGGTGCATTTTTGAAATGGAACTTAAAAATATTTAATTTAAGTGTAGCTAGTTTATATTTAATCATAGCTTATATCATCATGGGATATAAAGATGCAGTCATCATAATGAATTTTAGAACTATGGAACTTATGATAATACATTATGATATTATGATGCTTATTGTACCTTCTTATGTGCTTTTAATTATCAATTTACTGTTTACTGTTACAAATGAAAGTGTTCTAGTCAAAACATTTACAAATATTCAAAAAATCGAATTGAAATCTAGAATGCGTATGGTTAAGAAAATAAATCAATCACTCATAAAGTCAGTGATATTTTTTGCAAGTAATATCTTGATACTAATTTTATATATCGCTTTTTTTGAGTTATATGTCATGAGAGATCTACAAATGTCACAAGGACTAAGATTATTCTATGCTGCAGTACTCGTTCTTTTAATATTCTTAATTCCGATTCAAAGTGTAGTCATATATAGTTTTTTAGAAATGAAGTTAAGATTTGATCCAAATCATATGCCAGCACTCTTTATGATTATAAGGATATTTTTAGTCATCACATCATTTGGAATGATTGTGTTATTTTCCATGCCTTTTGTACAACTCTTAAAATCGAGTACATTTAAAAAAGTTCAATTTAAACAATCCTAATTAAAGGAGGATTATGAAGATGAAAAAAATTATTGGATGGGTACTGATAAGTATATCACTTTTTGTACTGACATCATGTACACTTTTTGGTAATCAAACAGAAGGTGTTTATTACCTATATGAAAGTGGTATTAAGAATGATGAGTCATTTATTGACTTAAAATCTAATACTTGGACAGATAGCGATGGTTTAAGTGGGCGTTATGCATTAACTGGAAATACCATTGTATTTTTTGCAGATATTCTAGGTGAAGAAGCTGAATTTGTTTCAGGTACTTTAGAAAACGGCATTTTAACTATTGATATAGGATTTGAAATGATTATCTATGCAAAAGATGGAAGTATGCCAGATCGGATTACAGAAATCGATGCAATCATAAAAGATGAACGTCTAGAGTTTAAAAATAATGCATATGTTATTAAAGTTGCAGAAAATATTAACTCACTAGATAGTACAGAATTATTTGAATTACCTAGTGGAATTAGTTATTATTTTTCATATAATTCAAGTGGATCATCACCAATTACAACAACAGGTATTTCATTAACACAAACCTCAACGATACTTTATGTTTTCTTTGTTGATGATTTTTACAATGCGACCATCGTATCATATCCATTTGTTATTAATAAAGATGTCTCCTTTAAGGTTGAATATTATCAATCAAATGGTGATTTTATATCTAGAGAAACCGTTAAGAATGGTGAAAAGTTAAAGTCAGTTCCAACGAGTTATAGAATACCTACAGGCTATAGATTTGAATCATGGGGTTATTTTGCTAATGTTTCAGATGTTACTCTCACACCAATAAACATAAACAGTTTCACTGTGACTAAAGATATTAGAGTATATCCAATTTTCAAAGCGCTAAATTTCAATATTACTTTAAAAGTAACAAATAGTCCTTTGAATAATACGGTTGTAGAAGCAACATACGATCAAGTATATGATTTACCAATACCAGAGCCAGAACCAGGGTACAAATTTGTGGGTTGGAAATATTTAGATGAACTCATAACCGATGGTAATGGTGAATCTACTTCAAATTATGAGTTTAATAAAAATATTACAGTTGAGGCTGTATTTGAAGAAGGACAATATATTTTCAGTACATTTGTAAGTCATACCAATCGTGGTCAAATAACAAAAGGGTATCCGTTACCAGAGTCTTTTAACTATGGTGCTACAATCTATATCGAAGCAAAAGCATTTCCAGGTTATGCATTTGATGGATGGTATGATGGTAATACTTTGATTTCAAGTAGTGCTGTATATAACTTTACTATGGGTTCAAAAGATATTTCATATGAGGCAAGATTTTCTGCACCTACATATGAAATTACATATGATCTAAAAGGTGGAGAACAACATCCACTGAATGTATTTAGTTATAACAAAGATGATACGACGATATCTTTATATGCACCGACACGTGAATTCTATGTCTTTAATGGATGGACAATTAACGGTACCTCCGTATCAAATATTAATGCTCAAAACTACTTAAGAGATATTGAAGTGGTGGCTAAATGGGTACCGGTTAATTACCAAGTATCTTTATTTACAGATGATGTTTCAAGTGCAACAATCAGTTTTCATCCAAATGGTGCGTCTGGAAATATCCAATCAATGAGTTTTACTGGAACATCACCTTTAACTCAACTGCCAACATTAACTCGCAGTGGATATGCATTTACAGGTTGGTATTTAAATCCAGAGGGTACAGGACAACCATTTAATTTTAATCAAACAATAACCAATGATGTGATGCTTTATGCTAAGTGGACACCATTTAGTTCATCTTATAACACATATAACTCAACAGGTACTTATTCTTTCTCATTAGGAAGTTATACAACACATCGATTTAATGTTGTATTACAACCTAACCAAAAAATAAAATTTGATGAAAGAAGTTATGCCTCATACTTTAGTTTTACGATTACGAATATGAGTGGTACAAATGTTGTAAGTAATTCAAGTGGATATACTTTAATTGCCGCACAGCATGGCGTAGGTATTTACACTGTAACAATCAATATCCAAAGTACATCAAGTTATAACTATGGGTATTTAGATTATACATATTCAACAGAAGGGTTTGAATTAAAAGTTGCATCATCTACAATAACTACACTTGATTATTATCAAACAAAACAATTAAGTGTACCAGTTAAAAAGGGTTATCAATTCGAAGGATGGTATACAAAACGTTTAGGCGAAGGCGTTAAGATTACAGACAATTCAGGATTTATGATTAAACCTTGGACATTAGGCGAACAGTCCTTATTTGCACACTTTGTTAAAAAGTCTTATACTATTGATTATAATTTACCAACAGGTGCAACAAATCACACTTCAAATATTACGTCATATGATTCAATTTCAACGACGATGAATATATCTGAACCAACTAGAGCACACTATGAATTTAATGGATGGTATTTAGATCAAGCATTAACTATACCTGGTAATCAAATTCTATCCGGTATGTGGGGAAACATAGAATTTTATCCTAAATTTACACCGATTAACTATAGCATTAGCTATGAAAGTTTTGGAGGTATTGGTGGTACAACCTTAACCAGTTATACTGTCCTTACAAATCAAGCA
This sequence comes from Acholeplasmataceae bacterium UBA4853, assembly GCA_002399815.1. GTDB lineage: Bacteria > Bacillota_I > Bacilli_A > Acholeplasmatales > Acholeplasmataceae > Acholeplasma. The sequence continues at coordinate 133,853 of DHEJ01000038.1, read as the reverse complement.
TTAGGTATACCGAATAAAACCGGATATAATTTTTTAGGATGGTATACAGCAAGTGTTGGTGGTGAAAAAGTAGAAAAGATTAGTTATGGAAGTTATGGTAATTTACAGCTTTATGCAAGATATGAACTAGCAAATTATGAGATTACTTATGATCTTAGTGGTGGAACAAATAATACTTTAAATCCAACAACTGTGAAATATGTGGATGCAGCTAAACAGCTATATCCGGCAACCAAAGCACATTATACATTTATCGGTTGGTATAAAGATAAGAGTTTTACAACACCAGTTACAAGTATATCTGCTGGTCAAATGAGTAGTTTTACATTGTATGCTAAATTTGAACCAATTAATTATCAAATTAGTTTACAACTCAATGGTGGAATTGGTCAATCATCTATAACATATCATATTGAACAAGGGGCAATACTACCAACACCGGAAAAAACTGGTTATGATTTTGTTGGATGGTATGATGCAGCTTTAGATGGTGTTAAGGTTACATCAGTTCCTAAAGGTGTTTCTGGTAATAAAACTTATTATGCAATGTATGAACTTAAAACATATACAGTTACCTATCACTTAAATAATGGAACCAATCATACATCAAATCCTTCAACATTTAAATATACAGATGCTAAATATGATTTAAATCAAGCATCAAAAGCACATTATCAATTTATGGGGTGGTATACAAATCCACAGTTTACTGGTAATGTTGTTATATCAATTAACCAAAATAGTTATCAAAATGTTGTCTTATATGCAAGATATACACCATTGACGTATTTAATCGAAATGGATAGTCAAGGTGGTAATAGTCAAACCAATATTAACTACACCATTGAAACAGAACAAGTTAATCTACCAACTCCAACAAAATTAGGTTATACCTTTGATGGCTGGTATGATCAATTAACTGGTGGTAATAAGTATACTGTGGTTCCAAAGGGAACAACAGGTCATTTAAAGCTATATGCAAGATACATCATCAATACTTATCAAATTACCTATCAATTAGATGGTGGAATGAATCATGTAGATAATCCAGTTAACTATACGTATTTAACAGAAAGTTTGATACTACTTACACCAACTAAAGAAAATTATACGTTTGATGGTTGGTATATCAATCAAGTTAAAGTAACATCAATTCCTAAATATTCAACAGGTAATCTTGTACTCTCGGCTAAATTTATTGCTGATCAATATACAATTAGTTTTGATACAGATGGTGGAAGTGAAGTAGTTGATGCTACATATACATTTAACCAATATATTAAATTAAATCAAACAAGTACTAAAACAGGATATCAATTCCTTGGTTGGTATACTCAAAAAGTTAATGGTACTAAAGTTGTTGAATTAAGTGCTGGAACTAAAGGTGATATAGAGCTTTATGCAAGATGGGATAAGAGTATATATACAATCACTTATAACTTAAATGGTGGAGTTAATCATCAAAATAATAAAGTAGAATATGCATATAGTGATGAAGCATTTGACTTACTACCAGCAACAAAACCAGGTTACACCTTTATCGGATGGTATAAATCATCTAGTTTTTCTGGTTCACCTTTAACAAGTGTTGTAAATGGAATTGGAAATTTAAGTTTATATGCAAAATTTGAAATCATTAATTACAATATCAATTATGAAAAAGAGGGTATTGTTGTAAGTACTACTACATATCATGTCGAATCCCAAGTTACAATCACTAGAACAGAATCTAAATCAGGGTATAAATTCATTGGTTGGTTTGATCAAGCCGTTGGTGGAAACAAAATAACTTCAATTCCTTTAGGTTCTACAGGAGATTATCATCTATATGCTCGATTTGAACTTGAAAATTACTTATTGACATACCAATTAAATGGTGGTGTCATGAGTGCTTCATCAACCAAAACTTATACCATGCTTGATACATTTACAGTGGATGTACCAACAAAACTTGGTTATACATTTAAGGGTTGGTATACTCAAAGTAATTTAACTGGAACACCAGTCACTAAAATCAATCTAGGTACAACCTATGGTATAACACTTTATGCAGCATATACACCAATTACATACCAAATTACATATGAATTATATGGTGGTACAAATAGTTCAAGTAATTATAATAACTATACATATGAAACATCAAGAACACTTTATAATGCAAGTAAAACAGGGCATACGTTTGTCGGGTGGTTTGATCAAGAAGTTAATGGAAATAAGATTACTTTAATTACTAATGGATTAACTGGAGATATTAAGCTACATGCTCGATTTGAACCTATTATTTACACAATTACATATCAATTAAATCAAGGTGTACTAAGTGATGATGAAAGAATTTCAACCTATACAATTTTAGATCAAGTTACATTACCAATTCCAACGAGACTAGGATATGATTTTTTAGGATACTATACATTAAATACAGGTGGAACAAAAGTAACTGAGATTGCTAAAGGATCTACTTCAAATAGAACCATCTATGCAAGATGGCAATTAAAAACTTATAGTATTACATATGATTTAGGTGGTGGTATCAACCATTTAAGCAATCCAAGTACATATAATGTAAATACAGAAGTTATCTTAAATGAACCTTCAAAAGTAGGTTATACATTTAAGGGTTGGTATACTGATTTAGGATTCAAAGATAAAATAACCAATATACCTACGCAATCCACAGGAGATATCACGCTTTATGCGTCATTTGATCCTAATCCACACACGATAATCTTTGTTTCAAATCAAGGTAGTTTAATAGATCCAATGATTATATATACAGATGAGGCTATAGAATTACCAAAACCTTATAGAGAATATTATTCATTTATGGGTTGGTATAAAGATGTAGATAGAACTGAAGCTTATCTTGAAGATTTTATGGACCCAACTGCACCAGAAACAATCACTGTATATGCAGGATGGATTTTATATAATGTTTCAGATTATAGTCAAACGTTAGATTATTATGCACTACCATCGAATTTTTTAGAATTAAATATTAAAGATATGATGAATTTATTAGGTGTTAGATATATAGATACAGATGGAGAACCACTAATTTATGAATATTCACTCGTTCCAAGTAGTTTTAAAGCAGGGGACATCATTAGTATTGAACTACTAGCAACCAGTCAAAGAAATCATATCACAGTGGGTAAACTCGAACATCCTATTCATATTGATAACATCCATATATATGGATTACCTACAGTAACTGTTGATCAAGATAAAGTTGATATTGATGAAATATCTGATCAAGTAGAACTTGATCCTACAATGTTTTTAGCATCAGCTAAAGATACGTTTAACAAATCACTTGATGTATTTGTTGAAGTAAGAGGTGTTTTTGAAGCATCAAATACAATTGATATTGTCATTTATACAGTAGATATTGTTGGACAAAGAAGTGAAGTAGTTATAAAAGATGTTAAAGTGTATGGTACACCAACGATTACACATGATGAATCCATTGAATCTATTAAATTAAGTAATTTAGATGATCTGGCATCTGTCTTAAATATTCAAGCACTTGATTCGTTTGATAAACCGCTATTATTTGATATTAGCATCTTAAATGAAGCGATGCTTGAAATTAAAGCAGGCATAGTGATTAGTTTAGAAGTAACTGCTAAAGACCACTTCAATCATGAAAGTAGTTATATCATTGAAAATATAAGCATCTATGGCATACCAGAAATTAGTTATGATACATCGATTAAGGACGTTAGTGTGACTCAAAAAGATACACTTGAAAATGATTTGAATGTAGTTAGTAAAGATTCGTTTAATAAAGATCTTGATGTAACCATTGAAGTGATTGAAAATACTAAATTTGAGATAGGTGAGTTTGTTACTATATCGATTAAAGCAGTGGATCATCTTGGCCAAGAAAAGGTTGTTATTATTGAAGATATCAGAGTTCATGGTACACCAACAATCACATTTGATCAAAATGTATTGATTAAAAAATCTGAACTTAATGATCTTGAAGCCTTTTATCTAAGAGCAACAATATTGTTTAATATTAAGGTTTTTGATGACTTTAATGATGACGTAGCTTATGAATTAACCTATCGTTTAGATGAAAATGATAGTCAATTAGGGATTCTTACAGTAGAAGCAACACATCTTTTAGGTTATAGATCAACAAAAGATATATCGTTTAAGATTTATGATAAAGATTTAATAACATATGAAATGACTACAGATAGATTAAGTGCATTATCAATTTACTCTAAGGGTGAAGAATTTGATCTTAAAGTGTTTGATGCCTTTGGCGTTTTAATTACAGATATTACACTCATTAGAACAGACCTTGAACCACTTGCAGGTGGAATTGTAGCATTTATATCATATCAAGCAACAGATATTGCAGGTAACGTGTTATTGATACCTGTAAACTATGGGATTAAGCTATATGATTTACCAACCATTACTAAAAAAGAACCATTATTGACATCATTTAACGAAGGTACAACAATTCTATCAAATTGGTTTGTAGCAAGAGATAGCTTTGGTTTAATTGTTTCAAACTTTGAGATTATTGAAGGAAGTATTTTAATACCAGGTAACTTAAAGGTAAAAGTGACTGCTTTAGATATTGCTGGAAATAAAACTGAAGAAATATTTACATATCAAGTTCTAAAAACATATAACATCACGTATCAAGATGGAACTGAATCAGAAAGTATTGTGTTAAATGAAATAGAAGTCCTAACTTATGAACTTAAAACACCAGTAAAAGCACATTATGAGTTTGTTGGTTGGTTTAACAATGATACATTGGTTTCAAATCTTCATTCAGTAACAGAAGATATTACACTTGTAGCATCATACAAACCAATTGATTATCAAATAACATATGATACTGAGCTCTTAACAGAGAAGAATGATACTTTTAATGTGGATAAAGAAGGACAATTAAAAGTGATTTCTAAGGAAGGCTATACATTTAAAGGTTGGCAATCAGAAGATGAAACACTTTATGTATCATATGATGAACTACCTTTAGAGAATCATATTTTAACACCAGTTTTTGAATTAAATACATATCAAATAACTTACTTTGAAAGTGAGTCATGGGACTTAAGTTTAGCACCAATGACATTTAATATTGAATCAAATACTGCACTACCGATAGTAGAAAAAAGCGGTTATGAATTTATTGGATGGCGTGTTGATAGTGTTGGATCAAGTTTCTTAAATACAGATGATTTACCACTTGAAGATGTTATACTCCATGCACATTTTGTAGAAAACATTATATAATTATGAAGTAAAACACCGAGGAGAAATCCTGGGTGTTTTATTTCAATTGTCAAAAAAATTAATAGAATGTTATAATATATTTAACAATACAACCCATTCATCATGTTAATTTTATCGATCAGGTTTAGCCTAATCGTTTTTATTTCATTAAAATCTGAGGTGAATATGTTTACAAGTTTAGATATCATTAAATCACTAGATCAAATTCGCATGAATAAGAAAATGTCTATTTTAACCTTAACAGAGGGCATTATGTCTAGAAAAAAATATACAAGACTGACAAATCATGAAACTCAAATATCCTTTTATGAATTAACTGAGTTTCTTAAAAAACTTTCTATTCCTTTTCAAGAGTTTTCATTGTTTGTAGTCAATCAAATTGAAAATCAATATCCTGAGGAATCAACATTTTATACAACGGTTTTATTTGAAAATTATGAACATGCTTATCAGATGTATTATCCTAAGTTAAAGAAAGTAGAGTTTAAGACATTGTTAGGTGAACATGCAGTACCAGCGTTTATTGAACTCATGAAATTTAAATTAGAAAAACAAAGTCAAAAAGAATCACTTTTTAATTTAAAAGAAAAGTATCCGCTTCAAAGATTATTAAGAAACAAAATCATTACTGATAGTTTGATTGGTATTTTATTTGTGTATGTTCACTTGTGTGACCAAGAGGAAAGACTTATGATTGGTCATTTTGTCTATGATGCTATTTTTGATCCTTCATTTAAATTTTTCGTTGCCTATAATGAAATATCAAGAAGTGTCCTACATTTGACCGGGATGTATGCATTTGATACTGAAGCACCAAATCATACAGAGATTTATGATAAGTTTCAAAAAATCATTAAACATACGCTTATTTTTCAGACTAAGGCACGGTTATCTGCAATTGATCACTTGATTTTTAAAATGCTTTATAATTATCAAAATAAACATGGTCTGATGAATAAAGATGTAGTTTACTATTATATCGCATCTTATTTCAGTGCTTTTGATGAAGCAACTGTTCCAAATAAACTAAAGATGAGTCAAAAGGATTTTAATATTTTCAAGGAATTATTAAAGGATAATGGGCTTAGAAATGAATGGATGTATGGAAGGATGTTAAATCATGGAAACATATGGTAGATATTATAAGCTTTTAGACCAAATTCGTATTGGTAAGAATATGTCTATCCATGAGCTTTGCGATGATATCATTTCAGAACGTACATATTTGAGACAAATGAAAAATGGTTCTAAGATTAATTTGACGACATTTAATAAATTATTGAACCGGCTAGATGTAAGACTCGGACAATTTATGACGTTTATGATACATTTTGATCAAAAAGATACTGGTGTTAATCGATTTATTATGCGTGTACATCACAGTCAATTTATGGATATTGAACCGATTTATCAAAATGTACTTAATTACCAATCAGAAAACTTCATTGAATCTTGGATATTAAAAGTCTATATTGCTTTATATCAATTCAAATCAGGACAATCTTCAATAGAATCGTTTAAAGCAACATTAGTTCAATTATTAGGTCAAATCGATCCAAATGATAAAAATAATATGATTATTGATCATGTAAAATTGATATATCATATTTTCTTTCCAGAAGAGCAAACTTTGGATATGAAGCAGTTTGCTGAAAAATTAGTTAATTATCATTCAACGTTATCGCTAATTTACTATGTTTTAACTTTAGATATTTATTTGTGGTTTACATCGGAACATTTTTCTATTCCACTTGAAACCTATGAAAAATTGATTAATGTTTTTACGTATTATGTACAATTTTTCCAAACAAAAAGTTTTGAATCGACATTAGAGATATATCATGCATCATTATGTCATGTAAAAGGAGAGTTTAAATTAAGAGATCAATACTTAGCCAGAGGATTACTAAATGCTAGTGTCATCCAAAGTGATTTAGGATTTAGCCTTTACAAGGAAAAAGTATTTAGTGCTTTCCAAATCAATCCTGAAGAATTTATAGATAAAAAACTTGATGAACTTAAAAAACATCCAAGAATAGAATGGATGGAGTAATAATTGGATGTTTATGTGAGGCTATAAAGTGCTTGAAAACCTTAAATATAATCGTTTCATTTTATGGAAATATGTTAATAATTATGTAATTACAGTTGTATCTATTGTATTTTTTAAAACTTTATAGTTAAATAACCTGTTCATAATGAATTAGAGTATAATATGACCAATGGCAATAGCTAGAAGGATATTTGTGATATAAAAAAGCTCTTATAACATAAGATAATCAATTTTATATACCTGGTTTCCAAATAGAAATATGAATAATTGATTATAAGCATAAGAATTTTTTGTTTAGATAAGTCTAAATCTCAAGTTTTTATAAATAAAAATGCGAATAATTGTTATACATAATTGACACTATATATAAACAAAAACAATAGGGATAATACTGTAGGTGGCATATGAATATCGACAAACAAACCATATTAGAATTTAAGAATTTCGAGAAACTATCACAAAACGTTATCGATTTAGCAAAAGAAATTATGCCAGATAAAATCATCTACATAAATTTTTTAAATGATAATGTTCAAGTCACTATGCGTGTTTCTAGACATGACACAAAAGTAAATTTAATTGAAGGAGTAACCATTCCAGTTAGTCATGCGATTTGTAATCTTATTGACTATGAATCCGGTAAACCTTTAATCTTTGATGATATAAAAACTGTCAATTTTAATCCTTTAGTTCAAAAGACTATTGATGATTTAAATATTGGATCCTATGTTGGGATACCTATTTCATTTAAGGATGGTATGAGATTTGGTACACTTTGTGCAGCACATCATGATAGAAAAAGCTTTTCAGATAAAGAAGTGGGATTATTAAGTAAGATTGCCGATTTATTTTCATACTATTTAGAATTAGAACATATTGCATTTAAGGATGCACTTACAGGACTTTTAAATATAAACTTTTTAAATAACCACCATGAAAGAATCATTCAAGGTGGAGGGTTAGCACTTTTATTAGATTTAGACGGATTTAAAAAGGTAAACGATTCATTAGGGCATCTTAGAGGAGATGCTGTATTAAAAGAAGTTGGACAAACGATACTAAAATTTTTAAATGATTTTCAAGATGGATATGCATTTAGAATTGGTGGTGATGAATTTTTCATTTTAATTAAAGATGAATTAAATATACATTTGGTCAATGAATTCTTAAATAAACTCATTCTTTCACTAAATCACTATGAAACAAATATCGAACAGACTCAAGTGACAGTGAGTTGTGGTGCGTACTATTATAAAAATCAAGAGCATATCCAATTTAATGATCTCTTAGGTAAGATAGATAATTTAATGTATGAAGCAAAAAAACAAGGTAAGAATAAGTTCGTTTTAAACTATGAAGCTTAATAAGTAATATAAAATTTGAAGATATTGTGAAGAACCTTTAATAAATATTGTAATGAGAGGTTCTTTTTTTGCTATTTGTAGAAATCTTAAAAATAACTGATATAAGAAAAGTTCACAAAATGTAAGCGATTTCTAATCTAGGATAGTAAATATCCATATATGAAAATCTAAACAAACATGTGTTTTTCTCATATAAAAGGTTTTTAATAAGCCATGAACGATATATATAAATTATTTATATTTGAAAACGATTACATTTAATAATTTATTGTGAATTGGTACTAGAGGGCTTGTTTCCAATATTATTTATAATGAGGATGGGCAACCACTGTCTCATGCTCCACCAGGTAAATGTGATGTTATTTTTCACCATGAACAAGGGACATACATTTTAGAACCCACTATGTTAAGATCCAAAGATCAAATATTAAATAGTGAAACAACAAATATCGTTAGACACTTAAAAGATGAAAAAATAAAATATCCGAATATTGAATTTAGAGTATTTATGGTTGCACCAAAGGTACATTCAGATGTAGCTGATTTTTTTAGATATAAAGCTGAAACGGACAATGCTAAGATCTTACCATTAACAATCAATAAAACGGCAGATTTAATAAAAACAATGAGGAAATAAGCGCTCTTAATAAAGAGTCAGATTTATTGTTAGAACAATTAATTTCTAATTTAGAAATTTTTGTTAATTCTATTAACGCTTTTTCAATTAATTAAGTTTAAGTAATGAAAGGAGAAATCTGATGGCAGAAGACAATATGAATGAGAGCTTTTCTTTAGAAGAAAGGATTATAGAACTCGATGAAATAGAAAATATAAAAGTAGCTGAAACTAATTGTCAAAGATTTACTCCAAGTAAATTAGCTGATTTGATGGTTGGATTTATAAATTTTGATGAATCATTAATTAATAAAAAAATTTTAGAAAATTCATTCGGAACTGGTGTTGTACTAAAAGTTATTATCGAAAAAATCATATCCTATTTTATTCAAGTTGGAATTAGCAAAAAAAAATAAAAGATTATTTAGAAAATAATGTTATAGGATTTGAAATTGATCAAAGACATATTGATACATGTAAAAATGAGCTTGACAAAATATCTGATGCATTCGGTATTAGTGAAGTGATTTGGAATTTAAATAAAAAGGATTATTTAACTGATGAATCAATTTATGGTTTTGATTACATTATAGGGAACCCGCCATATATCTCATATAGAAATATGAGTAAACATTTTACAAAAGAATACATGACTTTTTTAAAAGAAAACTTTTCTTCTTGTGAACAAGGAGCTTTTGATTACTCTTTTCCTTTTGTACAAAAGAGTTATGAAAATTTAACACTTGGTGGAAAACTAGTATATGTCTTGCCGAATAGTATTTTTAAGAATAAAGCCGCAAAGGAAATAAGGAAGCAAATTAAAAAAGATGTAGTTGAAATAATTGATTTTTCCCCATTTAAAGTATTTTCTGATGCTTTAGTCGCTGTATCAATTTTAGTTATACAAAAAGATTCTAACACTGAAATTTTTAGTTATTACAAATATAATGTTCCAAATGAAATTAAAGAATTTAAAGGTAATATTATTAAACACAATATAATTGATAGATTCATTTTTAACGTAGAAGTGATAAATGAAGAAAACACGAGATTTGGTGATTTGTTTAATGCATCAATGACAATAGCAACTTTACTAAACAGTGTTTTTTTAATAGATGAAAATGATTTGGGCAATTTGAATCTGATTTAATAAAAAATCAGCTTCTCCAAGAAACATAGATAAAATAAACGAATACATTATTTATCCATATTTGCATGAAGGGAACAAAATTATAAAAATAGGTGAAGGAACACTAAAAAATAAATATCCTATTATTTACAAACATTTATTATCAAATAAAACAGAACTTGAGAAAAGATCCATAGAGAAAACAATTTCATGGTTTGAATACGGAAGATCTCAAGGATTTAGTATTGTTCCTGAAGAAAAGCTATTAATTTCATCTATGATTACAAAACAAATAAGAATATCAAAAATAGAGTCCCACTGTGTTGCTTATTCAGGAACCTGGATTATTAAGAAAGCAGTCCATGATTTAGAAGTTTACTGAAAGAATATTAAGTGATGATAAATTTTTGAAGTATGCAGAAAAAGTTGGTACAAATGCAAGTGGTAGCACAATCAGAATTAAAACTACAGATATAAATATCTATGCGGCCGAAAGTATTCATAAGGTTAAAACAGATGTCAAATGGAAATCATTTTTAGAAGATGTCGAAAAAGCAAAAATTGAAAAATATAAAACAAGAAGTAGCACTCATGAAACTTATGAAAAATGGGCGACTCCACTTGCCGCCCTTTACTTTTTAAATATCTTTTCTCATAAACACTTTGATCTGGATGCAACTTTTATTGAGCTTGCTAATATAGGTGTAAAAGCAATAGAAGATATTAACAATAGAAAGATGAAGAAGTTAAACCAATTTTTAAAAGAATCAGGATTAAATAAAATATCCTTTTTAGAACTAGAAGATGCTAAGAATAAATTAATTGGTTATATTAGAATGAATGAGCTGCCATTTTAAAGAGAATTTCATAAACATAATTAGAATAATGCAAGCTTAGATGTTATAATTAATTATGTAGTTATAATTTAGATGTTTTGACAAATAATGGCCGTTATCTATAGTAACGAACCAACAGATAAAAAAATTAAGTTAATTGTAATTAAAATGCTAAAAAAGATTATAAGAGGTGCAAAATGAACACAATCAATAGTAGTCAAATAATAATTACAATAGAAAATTGCAAGATTAAACTAGGTGAAATTAGAAATAGTATTCATAATATTAATACTGTTGAGAATACTAAACTTCTAAGTAGCAATGCATATAACGAGTTGTTAGCAATAAATTTTGATAGTTATATAGAAAAACTAGACGTTGAAATAAAGGAAATTAAGGATTTCCTTGATGATTATGTTTTGTGGAAAAGTTTTAACAATCAATATAAAGAATATTATAAATCTAGACTACTATCAATTAAAACACAAATTGATATCTTAGATAATTATAATTTGGAAAATATAAAGTCAACTAATAATTATTGGCAACAAGAATTACTTAGCTTATTAAATAATCTTAATATGGCAATTACAAGAGACTCGAAATTTGATCTTTTTGAGCATTTTAGATTTGGTGAAAAAAATTACATTTTATTTGGGAAAAATGGAGCCGGGAAAACAACGCTATTAAAAGAATTATCATCAACACTATTGAATTCAAATGCTGTTGTTATACCCGCTACTAGAAATATTTTGTATAATGGTAACGCGTATCATTATCAATCAGAAGTTTCGCTATCAAACGCATTAAAAAACACCGATAATGGAAAATCTTTGTTTTTACTCGCAAAACTAATTTTAGATGAAGAGATTAGGCAGAGGAGAGATTTGGTTCAGGAAAATAAAATTACAACAAATGTAGCGATTGATATTTTTGATAAACTTGGAACAGAAAGAACTTTATTGATTGATCAGCATGCAAATCTTGAACTATTTAAAGATGACTCTAAGAATAAATACCCATTGACTGATGGGTCGGATGGCGAAAGAAGTGTTGTATTCATTCTTTTTGCTGTACTGATGTCTCCACGTAATTCATATGTATTTATTGATGAACCCGAGAATCACTTGAATGGTTCTTTAATGCGTAAACTTTTTGATAATTTAGAAAGATATAGAGCAGATATAAAGTTCATTTTTGCTACTCATAACATTCAGTTTATTGAGAGTAGAAAGAATACAGAACTGATTTATTTAGAAAAAGCAAGTCAGAAAAATCAGTGGTTATTTAAAAAAATTGAAAATCATAATGACTTATCATTGGATATTGTTCTAAACATTGAAGGTACTAACGACAATGTAATTTTTTGTGAAGGAGAAGATAGAAACTCTTATGACTATAAACTTTATGAAACGCTTTATCCAGAATACGAAATAGTTCCTGCTCAGGGATGTGATAATGTTATTAAACAAACAGTGATGCTTAATAAATTCTCTTCCACATTCAAAAAAATTGGATTGGGTATTGTTGATCATGATTTTAGAGATGTTGATAACATAGAAAGTTTAAAGTCGAAAAAAGTAACTGTTTTAACTGTGAATGAAGTAGAAAATTTATTTATACTAGAGCCTTGTTTATCAGCAATGAAGGAGTTTATACATTGTTCAAAATCCGTAAACATTATAAAAAATGATATTATTGCAAAGATTCTTGTAAAACAGGATGATATTAAAAAAGATTATGCAACAAAATTATTAAGACGATTACATAACAAAAACAAACTCGAAGACATCATAAATATTAGTGTTCAATTAGACTCTATAAATATTGCGAATAAAACAAAGTTTTTAGAAGATTATAATGACTTCCAAGAACGTTTAAGTAGCGCTATTGAACAAAAGGAATATGAAGTACTGTTAAAAATGGTTCCAGCAAAAATGTTATTGAATGATGTTGCTGCGATTTTTGATTTAAAAAGTGGCGTTGCCTACAAAGACAAATTATTGATGCATTTGAATAATAACATTAGTTTGCAGCAAAAAATAAGAGAAACTATTAAATTGATAGAAGAATAGATTTAATCTACCTATATTTATAAATGCGCAATGTTTGGATATTTTAGATTTAGATAATTAGAAAAAGAGATTTGTCGTCTCTTTTTTTCTTTTATGCCATTATATGTCACTTCCCTTATGTAAACTTAACCTAAACATTAAGAAAAGAGGAAAAACAAATAATGAACTACCATGACATTGAAACATCACTTATGAGATTTAAAAACTATGAAATACCAATCATTCCAAAACTTATTACAAATCATATCATCAGATATCCTGATGACTATTACTTATTTTTAAACAAAGATAAAAACATTAAGGACTTGTTATTGTTTATTCATAATTCATTTAATAACAAAATAGTTTATACAGAAGATGAGGTTTTAAAGTTAATTTTAAGTTACTTTGGAATAGAGTCAAAAGAGGATCTAAATCATGGATAAACTAAATAAACAACAACTTAAAGCGGTTAATTCATTAACCGGTAATACACTCGTGTTAGCTGGTGCAGGAACTGGAAAAACTAGAGTATTAATTAATAGAATCATAAACTTGATAGAGCATGGAGTAGACTCAAGTGAAATACTTGCTTTTACATTTACTAATAGAGCAGCTAATGAAATGAAATATCGAATTAGTCAATATCATCAAATAGCAGAACAAATTCATATTTCTACATTCCATAGCTTTTGTTACTCATATCTTTATGATTTTAGTAAATATGTAGGACACCCAAATAGGTTTAATATTATCGATGATGATGACAGACTTAAAATCATTAAAGAAATTATCAAAAATAACAATTTAGAAATACTCGATAAAGATGCTTTAAGATTTATTTCTAACATCAAGAATCATACAAGTACTGAATATGAAACTATCAATCAAATGGTATTAATGAACTTTATCTTTCATGAATATCAAAAAAAATTAATCCACAATGCAAAAATGGATTTAGATGATCTTTTTATCAGTTCCAAAATTTAATGCAAGTTTATCCGTATTTAAAAGAAGCTATTCAGGAAAGAGCTAAATATATTTTAGTTGATGAATGTCAGGATACTAATTTAATCCAATATGAAATACTTGAAACACTATCAGAAGTTAATAATAATCTTTTTATGGCAGGCGATCAAGACCAGTACATTTACACCTTTAGAGCTAGTCACTTAGAAAACATTAAAACATTTATTGATAATAAAAATCCTGAAATTATTAAACCAAAAGAAAACTATCGTTCTAATGACTCGATTTTAAATGTTGCTAATAATTTGATAAAAAATAATCAACAAAGAGTCGATAAAACCCTTTATTCGAGCGGTTTTTAAAAAACTATCAAGTCATCTACGCAGAACTAAACAACAGTTTTGAAGAAGCTAAATATATTTCAGCACTTATCTTAAAATTAACTAAAGCAGGATATTTGTATAAGGATATAGCGATTTTATATCGTAATCATCAAATATCTAACAATTTTGAAAAAGAACTTGTTAAAAATCAGATTCCTTATCATATGCTTGGCAGTCTTTCGTTTTTAAAACATAAAGAAATTAAAATCATCATCAAGAATTATCATTTTTTCAAATATCATGATGATATAAGATTAAAAGAAATTTATAATATACCTAATAGAAAAATTGGCGAGACAACGTTCTTTAACATTGAACGAGAGGCAATCAGCAAAGGTGTAAGTGTTTATCATCAAATGTTAGAAAGTGACAATGAACATATTAAGGAGTTTGTTAAAAAAATTAGTATTCTAGAAAAATATATTTTACAAGATGAACCACATGAATTCATAAAAAGATTATTAAGTGAAATCAAATATAATGACTATTTATTAAGACAAGAAAAAGCAAAAATTAAATTAGATAGAATGTTTGAATTTATCAAAATGTTTGAAGATATTAAAATAACTGATAATCCTTTTCAAGAAACACTTGAATTCCTGAACCAAATAAATTAAGAAAACGAGGTTAAACAAAACTATGACTTTGTCAAACTAATGACGATTCATCAGGCCAAAGGTTTAGAATTTAAAGTAGTTATTATTGCTGGTATAAATGAAGGAATAATTCCATCATATAAAACAACAATTAAAGATATAGAAGAAGAACGCAGGATATTTTATGTTGCTATTACTAGAGCGAAAGAAAGACTATACTTGCTTAGTTCTAAAGAGCGCATTATTAATGGCAAAGTTCAAACATTTAAACCTTCATCATTCTTACAAAACATTAATATCAAAAATCTTTATCATGATAACAAAGGTAATTAAGCAATGGAGGTCGATAATATTATGAAAACATCAAGAAAAGAATCACCAGAAACGCGCTTAATCTGTCTAGGAAGAGCATTAATGATATTACTTGATAAACATCATGAAAATGAAACTATTTATGCATTTTTAAGTAAAAAAGGTTATGATCTTAAATATATTGAATTAACAGAAAACAATCATGATTTAAACCTGGAACAACTAGACTGCTATAAAACAACAATAAAGAAGCTTGTTATCTATATTGCGACAACATTATATCCTCATATATTAAAAGAAAATCTCATTGTTATTACTAACAGATCTATAAGGAGAATAACCCCTGCTGATTGCGCAAAGATACTTAATATGATTGAACAAGAATATCTAAAAATTGAAGATGGCATCAAGGTCAACATTAGTTTTTTTGAATTTCTTGTTATTTATATACATAAGTGTTAAAATTAACTAAATATACTTATATATTTACCGAATGATCAAATTAGTAAGGGGAGTGACATCATTGTTTAATCTAAAATCACCGTATCAACCAAGTGGAGATCAACCAGAAGCTATAGAAAAGTTAATCTCTAATTTTAACAATGGCCAAAAAGAACAAATCCTTCTTGGTGCTACTGGTACTGGTAAAACATTTACAATTGCTAATATCATTCAAAGTTTAGGTAAAAAAACACTTGTTTTAGCACATAATAAAACACTAGCCGGTCAACTTTATGGAGAACTTAAGAGTTTATTTCCTGAAAATAGAGTAGAATACTTTATTTCTTAGTGTCGAAGTGGTGTATAAAGAGCCTTATTAAGCCGAAAAAGATATAATTGATAATGCTAATAAAGAGCAAAAAATAGCATGTAGCAATAGATAATAGTTAATTGAATTTGTGACTTTTGATGGTAAAAATTCGACACTAGTTATTTTGACTACAACTACAATGTTTTTGTGACCCTAACAGCATATTTTTGATTAAAACTATCATTAAAACATTTTTCTTAGTACCTATGAAAGTAATTATAGTTTTGTACTACTAAGAGATTTTTAAATTTTTGAGTATAAAACACACAAAAAATATACAAACTGAATTCTTTCGTACTCCTATAATAATCATTCGCATCATACATTTTTATAATAAAAGTTAATCAACATCCTATAATTGAATTAGAATGGAAGAAATAAGTTATAATTATAATAGATGCATCTTTTTTATGATGGGGGATTAATAATGAAAAAAGTACTATCCATAGCTATAGCACTTATAGTTTTAGTTTTAGTTGCATGTACTGAAGACGTAAATAAAACAATAACCTCGATTGATATCAACGACAATACACTAGAAAATTTTTATGTTGTTAATGAGTTTGATTTATCAACGATACAGGTTACTGTTTTTTATTCTGATGGCACATCTGAAACAATTAATTTATCAGAAGAACTACTTAGTGATGTTGATTATAATAAACTTTCAACTGTGGGAACACATACCATAACAATCACTTTTAAAGGTTTTTCAACAACACTAGTTATCACACTTGAAAGCATGAGTGAATTATCAAGTACATTACAACATTTGTATCAATTAGGGGTTGATGCAGATTTAATTGATATGACTTATGAAGAGTGGTTGACATCTATTAAAGGTGAAGACGGATTAGATGGTAAAGAATTATCAATCCGAGTAGCTGAAGGGCATATTCAATACCAGTATGTAGGAGATACTTCATGGAATAATCTTTATGCACTCATTGATTTAACAGGTGCAGCAGGTATTGATGGCAGAGAAGTAACCTTCCAAGTATCAGCAACGCATATCCAGTGGCAATATCAAGGTGATGAGGACTGGACTAATTTAGTATCACTATCAACCTTGGTAGGAGCAACAGGACCAGCAGGACAAGATGGTACTGATGGTCAAGCAATCCAGCTACAAGTAACCAGCGGATACATTCAGTTTAAATATGAAAATGAAGATGAGTGGCAGAATTTAATTGAACTATCAAGCTTAGTCGGCGCAAAAGGTGACGATGGATCTAATGGAACCGATGGCAGAGAAGTAATCTTCCAAGTATCAGCAACGCATATTCAGTGGCAGTATGTCGGCGATGATATTTGGATTGATTTAGTACCATTTTCAGCACTTATGGGAATGCCTGGTACAGATGGGCAAGCAGTTCAACTGCAAGTAACCAGCGGATACATTCAGTTTAAGTATGAAAATGAAGTAGAATGGCAAAATTTAATTGAACTTTCAAGTTTAGTCGGTGCTAAAGGTGAATCTGGAAAGTCTGCATACGAAATTTACACTGAGTATTATGTAGATTATGAAGGAACCGAAGAAGAGTGGATCAATGATTTAATCAATGGAAATCTACAAACTGTACCTAATAAATATCAAGTTATTTTTTACAATTTTGATGGAGCAATCATCTCGTATCAACAAATTTATCATGGTGAGTCAGCAGTAGAACCAATACTACCAGTCAAAGATGGTCATGTATTTGTTACATGGGATAATGATTTTGATTTAATAACTGAGGATATAGATATTAGACCTGTTTTTGAACTTGAAAAGTTTGAAATAGTATTTAATTCTGAAGGTGGAACAGAATACAGCACTTTAGAAGATGTTTTGTTTGGAACAAGTATTACTTTACCGACACCTTCAAAAACAGGATTTTATTTTGCTGGTTGGTACATTGACGATACAATTAATGGGTTGCAGTTTACAAATTCAACACCAGTAACTAGTGATTTGATTTTATATGCAAGATGGGAATTAAGACCTTTCATCGTAACATTCTTAGATAAAGATGATGAAGTCATCAAAGAACAATTTGTACTGTATGGTGGCACAGCATCTCTATTAGTAAATCCTACTAAAGTAGGTTATACATTTGTTGGTTGGAATCACAGTTTGGATAATATTACGCAGGATATTATCTTAAGTCCGATTTTTGAAGCCAATACAAATACCACCTATAACGTTCAATACTATCTTCAAAGTATAGATGGCTTAACTTTTGAATTGTTTGAAACGATATCATATATAGGAACATCGGATGAAACAGCATCGGCATTTATTAAAGCATATGATGGTTTTGACTTTGATGATACAAATGAAAATAATATCTTAGAGAGCACTGTTAATCCAGATGGTTCATTGGTATTAACTGTTTATTACCTGCGTCACATCTTAGAGATAAATTTCTATGATTTTAATGATGAGTTATTAGAAAGTAAAAATGTATTATTTGGATCAAATGTCGTTCCACCAAGTGCACCTGATGTAAGTGGCTATACATTTGATACATGGGATGCATCACTTTTAAATATCACAGAGAATACTGATGTTTACCCGATTTATGTCGCAAATACCTATCATCTGACCTTGGATGTCAATAGTGGAAACGAAATAGAGAATGACACATTAGAAATAATCTATCATTCAAACATTAATGGTTTATCAATACCAACTAGAGATGGTTATACATTTGTTGACTGGAAAGACCAAGAAGACAACACTTATCAAAATGGTGACGTCTACTCAGTAGCAAGCGATTTGACACTTTATGCAAATTGGCTTGCAAATGATGCAACATATACTGTGAATCATTATAAGGAAAATCAAGATGGGACATATACCTTGTTTGAATCTGAAACTTTGGATGGGGCAACCGATTTAATAGTTTCTGTTGTTTTAAAGGCATATGTAGGATATGTTTATAATGAAAACCATGAAGATAATATGGATGAAGGTATTGTAACAAATGACAATAGTTTAGTACTTTCTGTTTATTATGCATTAGAAATGTTTACAGTAAACTTTGTAGATCACAATGATACATTAATCGATAGCCAAGCTGTTAAATATTTAAATGATGCATTAGCACCAGATAATCCAACTAGAACTGGGTATACATTTATAGAATGGGATACAGCATTTAAGGCAGTTACAACAGACTTAATTGTAAAAGCAGTTTATCAAATGAATACATATACTTTAACCTTTGATACCGATGGTGGTAATTCAATATCATCAATCACAGCAGACTTTAATTCTGTTATTGATTTACCAATACCAGTAAAAGAATATCATAACTTTACAGGATGGTTACTAAATGATCAACTTGTTACTGAACTTTATTTGACAGAGAATTTAACCGTAACAGCAACTTGGCAGCTAAAAGATTATTTCATTCATTTAAATACAAGTGATGGCGATGAATTAGAAGATATTATTGTTCAATACGGAACAGTTGTTTCAGAATTACCAACACCAACAAGATTAGACTATACTTTTGATGGATGGACATTAGATGGCAATCCAGTTGTCTTACCATATACATTCCTTGGTAATGCAGATATTGAGTTTGTAGCAGTATGGATTGGTTTATCATCAGGTATCTTATATGAAATCAGCAACGATGAAGTTACTGTCTTATCATATCAAGGTATTGAAACAAATCTCATTATTCCAGATACTATTGCAGGACTGCCAGTAACAACAATTGGTTCTGGTGCGTTTTCTGGGAACACAACAATCGTATCTTTAGTTTTAGGACAGTATGTTACAACCATCGAAAATCAAGCATTTTATCAAATGACTAACTTAACATATTTAGAGTTATCAGCAAGTACACAAACATTCGGCACACAAGTGCTGTTTGGTTCAAACAGTCTCGAGCATTTAGTATTATCAAGTGAATCAAACTATCAATTAAGATATTATTTCGGTAATAATATCAATTTTATACCTACAACACTTCATACATTGGAACTTGCAGACGATTCAGCATACATCAATGTTACATTAACTCAAAATAACCTAGGAAGCGTAACAAGTATCCTTATTCCAGAAACTATTGATACTATTCCAGAACAAGCATTTCAAGGAGCAAATAGTTTAACATCAATCGTGATACCTGATAGTATAACTAGTATTGGAGTGTCAGCTTTCAGAGGAGCCAGCAGTTTAGAAAGTATTACTTTACCATTTGTGGGATCAAGTAGATCAGCGACTGGATCAAATGTACAATTTGGACACATATTTGGAACAACAAGTTACACGGGAAGTTATAATGCGAATGGGTATTATATACCAAACACCTTGACAGAGGTAATCATTACAGATTCAACAAGCATTGGAGCATCTGCCTTTTATGGAGTAAGTAGTTTAACATCAATTGTGATACCGAACGGTGTGACAAGTATTGTATTCAATGCCTTTTATGGCACAAGTAGTCTAACAAGTATTGTAATACCAAATAGTGTGACAAGCATTGGAAGCAATGCTTTCATGTATTCAGGATTAGAAAGCATAGTATTCGAGTCAGATAGTAAACTGACAAACATTGCAGATGGAACCTTTTTTGGAGCAAGTAGTTTAACCTCTATTGTAATACCAAATAGTGTAACAAACATTGGAGCATCTGCCTTTTTTGGAGCAAGTAGTTTAACTTCTATTGTAATACCAAATAGTATAACAAACATTGGAGCATCTGCCTTTTTCGGAGCAAGTAGTTTAACATCAATTGTGATACCAAATAGTGTGACAAATATTGAAAGCAATGCTTTCCAAGGAGCAAGTAGTTTAGAAAGCATCACCTTACCATTTGTAGGACAAAGCAGATCAGCAACTGGAGTCAATGCTCAATTTGGATATATATTTGGAGCTACTATTTATACGGATAGTTATGCAGTTTTCAGAATTGGCGGTGGCAATTTATATTTACCAAACACGTTGACAGAAGTGATTATTACAGATGCAATCCATATTCGTTCAGCTGCTTTCCAAGGAGCAAGTAGTTTAGCATCAATTGTGATACCCAATAGTGTGACAAATATTGAAAGCCAGTCATTTAGAGGGACGAGTAATTTAACAAATATAACACTACCATTCGTTGGTCAGTTCAGTAACGTACAGGGTGATCTTGGTTTGTTTGGGTATATTTTTGGAACAACAAGTTACACGGGAAGTTATAATGCGAATGGGTATTATATACCAAACACACTTAAAGCGGTAACTATAACCAATGCAGGCTATATTACCTATGCAGCTTTTAGAGGAGTAAGCAGTTTAGAAAGTATCACATTGCCATTTGTGGGAGAAAGTAGAACTGCTACTGGAGCATATGCGCGATTCGGACATATATTTGGATCAGTTTCATATATAGGAAGTTACATTGCGAACGGAATGTATTTGCCATTGAGTTTAACAGAAGTAGTTATTACTGATACAATAAGTATTGACAATAGTGCATTTTCTGGAGCAACAAGTTTAACATCAATAGTATTACCGAATGGTATAACAAGTATTGGAAGTAATGCATTTTCTGGAACAAGTAGTCTAACAAGTATTGTAATCCCAAATAGTGTGACGAACATTGGAAGCAGCGCTTTCCAAAATTCAGGATTAGAAACTGTAATATTTGAAGATAATAGTTCCCTAACGAACATTGGAACATCTGTATTCGCTGGAAATTTCAACTTAACAAGTATTGTAATCCCAAACAGTGTGACAAGTATTGGTAATAGTGCATTTTCTGGAGCAACCAGTCTCACATCAATTGTTATACCGAAAAGTGTAGTAAGTATTGGAAGTAGTGCTTTTTCTGGGACAAGTAACTTAACATCAGTTACATTTGAAGATAATAGTTTCTTAACAAGTATTGGTAGTAGTGCATTTTCTGGGTCAAATAATGTGAAAAGTATTGTCATACCAAACAGTATAATTCATATGGGAAGCAATGTATTCAATAATCAATCAACAGCAATTTATACAAACTTAAATACTAAACCAATTGGATGGGAAAGTAATTGGGTTTCCAATAATACTGTAATATGGGGGTATGAACAATCAATTGAGCATAATGGAATAGGATATGCTCTATCGTCCAATAATGTGGCTTATGTAATTGGCGCAACTGAAACAATAGATAGTAACGTTATTATTGAAGGATACATCAATGGTTACGAAGTAATTGAAATAGTATCAAATGCATTTAGAGATAACCTAACAATGGAGTCTGTATTTATTCCAAACACAATCATGAAGATTGGATATCATGCATTTAGTGCAGCAACTAACTTAACAACTATTGAGTTTGAGGAATTTAGTCAATTGACAACAATTGGTAATGGAGTATTTAGTGGTGCAAGTAGTTTAGGATCAATAATAATTCCAAAAAGTGTTACAAATATTGGCTCTGAAGCATTTAGTGGTGCAAGTAGTCTAACAATATTCTCTGAAACTGAATCGCAACCAACTGGTTGGCATAGTAACTGGAATCCATTGAATAGACCAGTTATTTGGGGTAGTGATGGTACTATTGAAATAACAGTTAATGGTGGATATGCTGATAATAACATGACTCACTATAATAGTGTTGTTACTATAACATCTACAACAGAAGGTTTCGTTGCGTGGCAAGAAAATGGACAAATCGTCTCATATAATCCAATTTATAAGTTTACGGCACTATTTGACAGAGAATTGACTGCGATTACTGAAGGAGAAGAGCAACCACTGGTTGTAATACACAATGTCGTAATACGTGAAGATATGATATCGTACTTAGGACAAATTCATCTTCCAGAGGGATTTTCAATACTAGAATTCGGGTTTATATTTGCCGATATCGATTTTAACTTCTTTAATGGAGAAGATGGTGTAACTACAGTACCATCAATTATATTACAACCCACAACAAATGAGTATTTAAGATCATTCGCTTATGATGATTCGTTTAATGTTATAAAAGCATATGTGATTTTATCAAATGGAGAAGTAACTACTACATATTATTCAGATGTTTTAAGTAAATCAATTGAATGAGTTTAAGATGTACCTTGAGTCACAAAAGTGAATATTAGTTTTGAAACCAAAGCATGAGGACAAATAATAAAATACGAATTGATTGGAGATAAGATGTTAAGACTAGAAAGTGCAAAATTGCTTGTAGAAAAATTGAAATCAGGTATTTGGGATCAATTGGACACTACCACTATATCAAAAGATTTTGTAACACACTTCATTTACATAGTTGTAGCACCGATTAGACAATTTACTAATCATGTTACTGCGATTAAAATCTCAAAAGAAGCAAGAGAGTTGATTACCCATTATGGTGTTGAAATCAGAAAACATGGAGACTTAAACCATGTTAATTCCAAGATTATAAAAGAACATGCGGCGCTTACACTTGACCATTTATATCCAATAAACCAGCAAGTTCGAAGATACTTGAACAATGAGATAACTATAGATGAACTTTTTGAACTTTCCAAACTTCAAGCACTAATTGTTAAAGAAGAAGGAAGAAAAATGATAAAAAATAAATTTAAGGATAAACGTTCTATTGGATGGGAAGCAGCATATAAACTTTGTAAAATTGATCTTGAAGATTATACTCCACCGGAAAAGATTCGTTAAAGAACAAATAAAATCCTCCTTAATGAAATTGTTTAATTAACCACAAGAAAAATGCAAATCTTGTGGTTTTTTGTTGTATGCCATTATATGTCATTACCACCATCTAAACTATAGATATATCCAAAGTGCACATTGGATAAATCCAAAGGATAGGAGGCATAAAAATGATTACTATTGCATGCAAAGGTAAATTGATCGCCGTTTTACAAGATTTAGGTTATAGCAAGAAGCGAGCTCAAGAACTGATTAAACTTCTTGAAAGCAAAGACAAATAGATTTCAGACTATGAAGCTGAAGAAATCTACAACAAAAGCAGTTACTAAAAATAAAAAGAAAAGAGAAAAAACATGCAAATAAAAGTAGAATTCACATTAAAAGGAGTACCAAGAAAAGGGTTAACCCCAAGATATGAATTAAATGTTATTTTAAAAGATATCAATGCGAATCAAAGAACATTTGGTAAGAACTATTCAAATATTGAATTAATTCCTGCAATACCGCTTGATAGGGGTGATTATCAATTGATTTGCAATTAAAGGTGTCTATGAGATTTAATGCAGAACGCCAAAGGTTTTAGGAGTAAAGAGGCACATGCATAAATAGTTAGAAAACATTTATATAAAGAAAAGATGCTGGAGATTCTATCGAGTTATATAAGATTTTTGGGATATTAGAATAGCAAGCCAAGCAAGATGTTTTTTCTTTGAGTAATATATTGATTATAGATAAACAATAACAAGAGAGTTCAAGTCGTGACTTTCCATAGCATTAAATATTTTGTGTTCTTGATAAATGAATATCTTCATACAAAAGATGAAAGAATATCATTTCTATTACTAGATACCCGTCTATATAAAATTGATAAATTTGATTCAAAGTTAATTAATAAAGGTTTAAAACGATAACAAGGGATTTTATAACTTCCTTGTTATTATCATATAAAAATGATAAAATTAACTAAATATAGATATATATTTAAAGTATTTAAAAACACCAAAGGAAGTGACATCATTGTTTAAATTAAAATCACCTTATAAACCAAGTGGAGACCAACCAGAGGCTATAGATAAATTAATATCTAATTTTAATGCTGGGCATAAAGAACAAATTCTTCTAGGTGCGACAGGTACCGGAAAAACTTTTACTATGGCTAACATTATTCAAAAGTTAGGTAAAAAAACACTTGTTTTAGCACATAATAAAACTTTAGCTGGTCAACTTTACGGTGAATTAAAATCATTGTTTCCGGAAAATAGAGTAGAATATTTTATATCTTAGTGTCAAAATGGCGATTAAATTGCCTTATTAAGCCAAAGTTTTTGGAGTTAAAAGTGCTAAGTAATGCTATAAAATGCTATATAATAATAGATAAGAACTAAATGAGTTTGTGACTTTAAGTAGTCAAAATTCGTCACTAGTTGTTTTTTAACAAAATAATAGAAAAATAATCAAGCTAAGATAATAATACACAAAAATAAATATGGAAGTGAAAACTATGAAATCAAAATCATTGATTGTATTAGATCAAGAAATCAATGTGAATAAGAACGATTATTTCTCGTTAACAGACATTGCAAAATTTAAAAATCCAAATGAGGCTAATGATGTAATAAGAAACTGGCTAAGAAGAAAAGATACATTGGAGTTTTTAGGGTTATGGGAAAAACTTAATAATCCTAATTTTAAACCCACCGAATTCGACGGGTTTAAAACTGAGTCCGGGCACAACTATTTTACAATGTCGCCTAAGAAATGGATTGAAGGAGTCAACGCTATTGGAATCACGTCTAAAGCAGGTAAGTATAATAGTGGAACGTATGCACATAAAGATATTGCTTTACAATTTGCTTCTTGGATTTCTGCAGAAATTCAATTGTACATCATCAAGGAATTCCAAAGATTAAAAGAAGAAGAACAAAAACAACTTGGCTGGAACATTAAAAGGGAACTTACAAAGATCAATTATAGAATTCATACAGATGCGATTAAAGAAAACATAATAATTCCAAAAGCAATATCAAGTGTTATTGCTAATAAGATTTATGCAAGTGAAGCAGATGTATTAAATGTTGCTTTATTTGGCATGACTGCTCAACAGTGGAAAAGTGAAAATCCTAATATAAAAGGAAATATTAGAGATTATGCAGATATTAATCAACTTATTTGTTTATCTAACTTAGAAAATTTTAATGCGTTATTTATTGAGCAAGGAATTCCCCAAAGTGAAAGACTTCTACAACTTAACAAACTAGCGATTAAACAAATGAAAGTACTTCAGAATTCGGAAAAATCTGTGGATAACCTAGAACGAACTAATAAGTAAGAAGACTTGTATCGGGTTCTTTTTTGACTTGAAAATCAAAGCATTCCCTCCGTTTAATGAATGAGCGTAAACTTGTTATTGTATAAGGTGAACGTTCTAGTAGTGGCATTCCAACAATTGCAAGTGTGTTTAAGAATGCATATTTACCGGACCCAATAATTAGAGAAGAGTTTAGACCTTGATAGAACAATATTAGATTTAAAAACAAGAAACATTAATGATAAAAAGTTATTGAAAAAATGAGATTAGAAAAAAATATAAGCTATAAAATAAAAGTATAGACGTGGTGACCGTTATCGCACCATTCTCGCGCTATTTTGATAATTAGGGTTTTAAATTACAAAAATAACTTTAATATAATTGAATATAAACAAATCACAAGAAAATTGTGTAGAATTTAAATTATTTAATTCTTACTTAGTTTGTCCACTTTAATATACCAAAAGCCAATTCAAATGTGACAATTGCTGAATTGGCTATAAAATTAAAAGTAACTGATACTGCAGTAAACAATAATATTAAGTTTCTAAAAGAAAAAGATTTAATTGAACGTGTGGGATCTAACAAGACTGGGTATTGGAAAGTAATATAAAAACTATATTTCAGTTCAAAAATAATCAATATTGAGAAAGGTAATAATCTTATGACTAAAGAAACTATTGCATCCTTCGCTGAAATGGAAATTAACAGAATCTGTAGCGGGAGTGATTATTTAAAGACAGATATAAAAAGCTTTTCCAACGAGCCATCATGGGATGGAAATATTTATTATTACCCCAATACAAATTCCACAAAAAAAGGTTTGGTTAAAATAGATATTCAGATTAAAGGCATGATAGATAATGGAAACAATGCCTATTCATTTGATGTGGAAGATTTAAATAACTACATGAACAATAGTGGAGTTATTTTATGTGTTGTTAAAATAACTGAAAACGAGCAAGGTAAGCACAAGTCACGCATTCTTATGAAACTGTTAATGCCAAATGACTTAAAAAAACTATTGAAGGATGTAAAGCAAAAAACAATTACAATAAAACCTAAGCAAGTTTTTACAGCTCAAGATGTTATGGACTTATGCAAGGTATACGGCATCAAAAGAACTGATAGTAATCTTGGCAATAAGAATCAAATATTACCAATAAATACACAGGTAAACGGAATAAGGACTATTATGTCCGATAAAGTTTATGAGGGTATTATAATATCTCCAAAGAATGAAGAACAATATTTATCATTAGAAACTAAAAATGGTGACAGATATTATTTTGATAAAGCAATATTAGAAGCAATGGATGGGGAATTTGGTATTAAAGTAATATCAAATGGTAGCAAATGGTATAACAAGTTAAAGGTTATTAAGGCAAATGAAGAGGTAATTATTACTTTTTCTGACGTACTTAAAATAATACTTAGAGGCGATAATACATGGACAATGGATTTTGGAATTAATAATCCTATTGGTGATGTGATATATGATTTCAATTTCATAGAATCAATTGTTGATGATACATTCTATATTGGAGATAATCCTATAAGATTAGATAATATATCTCGCTTCAATTTAGAACATAATCCAATGAAAGAACATATAGATAGGTTACGAGTATTGAATCAATACCTAGTAGAAGTTGAAGGAAAACAGAATGTTAATGTTTTCGCAATGACAGAGCAGGAACAAATGGATTTAAGTGGAAAAGCAATAGAATATAACGATAGAAAGTAATTCAATAAAAAACAAGACCAAAATGCATAATATATCGTTTTTAAAGATAAATCAAAGTTGTGGTTCATTGTTATTTTTATGTATAAATGTTAGAATTGATTAAATATAAAGGAAGTGACATCATTGTTTAAATTAAAATCACCTTATAAACCAAGTGGAGACCAACCAGAGGCTATAGATAAATTAATATCTAATTTTGAATCTGGAACAAAAGAACAAATCCTTCTTGGTGCTACTGGTACTGGTAAAACATTTACAATTGCTAATATCATTCAAAGTTTAGGTAAAAAAACACTTGTTTTAGCACATAATAAAACACTAGCCGGTCAACTTTATGGAGAACTTAAGAGTTTATTTCCTGAAAATAGAGTAGAATACTTTATTTCTTACTATGATTATTTCCAACCAGAAGCATATGTTGTAAGAACTGATACGTATATCGAAAAAGATTCATCGATTAACGATGAAATCGATGAATTAAGACATAGTGCTGTGGCCTCTTTATTATCTCATGATGATGTAATCGTTGTTGCATCTGTATCTTGTATCTATGGTATTGGGGATCCAGATGATTACAGAAATGCAACTATCTTTTTAAGAGTAGGTGAAGCATTTGGTCGAAATAAACTACTCAATAAACTCATTGAACTACAATATGAAAGAAATGATATTGACTTTACTCGTGGGTCTTTTAGAGTCCGTGGTGATTCTGTTGAAATTATTCCAGCAAACGAAAGAAGTCAAGGTGTTAGAGTTTCTTTTTTTGGTGATGAAATCGATGATATTATTATCTTTGATACACTAACTGGTGTATCAAAAGAAAGACAATCTTTTGTCTCTATATTTCCAGCAACCCTTTTTATGGCAAACCCAGATAAGATGAAGGAAAGTATCAGAAGAATAAAAAATGAACTTGCAGAACAAATTCATTATTTTCAATCAAAAGACTTATTACTTGAAGCACAGCGTATAGAAATGCGAACAAAATATGATTTAGAAATGTTAACTGAAATCGGGTTTACATCTGGTATAGAAAACTATTCAAGACATATCGCATTAAGAGAAGCTGGTGAGACACCAGCTACTCTAATTGATTTTTTTGGTGATGATTATTTAATGATCATCGATGAGTCTCATGTAACTGTCCCTCAAATAAAAGGTATGTATTTTGGAGACCGTTCGAGAAAAGAAAATCTAGTGAATTATGGATTTAGATTACCAAGTGCACTTGATAATAGACCTTTAATGTTTGAAGAGTTTCAAAAAAGACAAGACAAAGTCATTTACTTATCTGCAACACCTGGACCATATGAACTTGAAAAACAGTTACCGATTGTAGAACAAATCATTAGACCAACTTACTTACTAGATCCAGAAATAGAGATACGTAAATCAATGGGTCAAATTGATGACTTATTCTTTGAGATTAAAAAAAGAGTTGAATTAAATGAAAGAGTCTTAGTTACAACACTAACCATTAAGATGAGTGAAGATTTAACCAATCACTTTAAGGCATTAGGACTTAAAGTAGCATATTTACATAGTGAGGTTAAATCCTTAGAAAGAACCTCTATCTTAAGAGCACTTCGAATGGGTAAATATGATGTCTTAGTAGGTATTAACCTTTTAAGAGAAGGACTTGACTTACCAGAAGTTTCATTAGTAGCAATTCTTGATGCGGATAAACAAGGATTCTTAAGAAGTGAAAGGTCCCTCATTCAAACCATTGGTAGAGCAGCACGTAATTTACATGGTAAAGTCATTATGTATGCAGATACCATGTCTGAATCAATGACAAAAGCAATTGATGAAACCTATAGAAGACGTGGTATTCAACAAGCATATATTGAAAAGTATAACTTAACACCATATCAGGTTGTTAAAGCAATTAGAGATGATATATCACTTAAAGGTGTCATAACTGACAAAGAAGGCAATTTAGAAAAACTAGATGCTAAACAAAGAGAAAAAGAAATCAAACGATTAGAAGTTATGATGAAACAAGCGGCTAAGGATTTAGATTTTGAAAAAGCAATGGAAATTAGAGATTTAATATACGACTTGAAAGCGGGGAATTAAGATGGGAACAACATGGAATTTAGATGATTTATATACAGGGTTTAATGAAACCTATCAAAAGGATTTAGAAAGATTAGATAATCTAGTTAAAGAAAGTATTATCTTTTTAAATAAGAAACATCAAGATGATGTTGCATATATTGAACAAGCATTAACTCATAATGAAGAAATAACGATTCTTGCAAGAACCTTAGGTAGCTTTGCAAGTCTTAAATCTTCTGTAGATGTTACAAATAATGAAGCATTAGGCTATATGTCTAAAATATCAGCAATTATGCGTAATCGTACAGCATCAGATGTGAAGTTTGACCGTTATTTAACAACACTTGATTTAGATGATTTTGCATCAAAATCAAGTAAGATTAAACTTTATTTACATGGTTTAAAGCATGATCAAAAAGAAGCAAAACATTTATTAAGTGAAAAAGAAGAAGTTTTATATGCTAAGCTTTCTGAATTAAGTTCTAGATCTTGGAGTCAAATCCAAAATCTAGCAACAGCTAACCTTACCATTGAAGTTGGGGGTAAAGAATTAACATTTTCTGATGTTAGAAATTTAGCATATTCAAATGATCAAAAATTAAGAAAAGAAGCATATGAAAAAGAATTAAAAGCCTATGAAAAGGTTGATGATTTTGTTGCACTTGCATTAACGAATATTAAAAGAGAAGTTAATACTATGAATGATCTTAGAGGATATTCAAATGCATTAGAAAAAACATTGATTCAATCCAATATGAAAAAAGAAACATTGGATGCAATGATTGAGGCAATGAAAACATTTAGACCACATTTTGCTAGATACTTAAAAGCAAAGGCTAAATACTTAGGACATTCTAATGGTTTACCTTGGTATGATATGTTTGCACCAGTTGGAAAGCTGGATAAAACCTATACTTATGATGAAGCAAAATCATTAGTGACTAATGCATTTAATAGCTTTTCTCCAAAGTTAGGAAACTTTGCACAAAAAGCATTTTTAAATGACTGGATTGATGTGTATCCTAAAAAGGGTAAAAGAGGTGGTGCTTTTTGCTCAAACCAACCACAATTGGGTCAATCAAGAATCATGCTTAACTTTACTGGAGCACTTGATAATGTTTCTACGCTTGCACATGAATTAGGACATGGTTATCATGGTGATATTATTAAAGATAATGCACCACTACACTGGAGTTATTCTATGCCTTTAGCTGAAACAGCAAGTATTTTTTGTGAGGCAATTATGAATGATTATTTATTAGGGGAATTTACTGATCCTAAAGATCGTTTATCCATACTTGAAACGGGTCTTCAAGGAGACACCCAAGTTATAATTGATATTCTATCTAGATTTATGTTTGAATCTAAAGTGCTAGAATCTGCAAGTCGTCCTATTTCAAAAGATGAAATGAAATCCTGGATGCTAGATGCTCAAAAAGAAGCATATTTAGATGGACTAGAACATGAAAATCTACATCCATATATGTGGTTAGTAAAAGGGCATTACTATAGTGCTGGATTAAATTTCTATAATTTCCCTTATGCATTTGGATTACTCTTTGGTAAAGGGTTATATGCACAATACTTAAAAGATAAACCAAAATTCATTAAAAACTATGATGAATTATTAGCATTAACTACAAAAGCGGATGCTGAGGATGTTGCGTTATCAATGGGAATTGATATTACATCAAAACAGTTTTGGCTAGATTCTTTAGAAATGATTAAAAAAGACATTGATGAAGTTATCCAATTACTTAGTCTTTAATCAGTAATTATGTTATAATATGGTTAAATATTACTTCCAATAAGGAGATTTTTATATGGATTTGGAACTACAAGAGAAGCAAGAGTCAGGGATGAGCTTATCCGACATTTTTAATATAGTTAAAAAGAGTTGGATTTTAATCTCTGTATTTACAGTAATCATCGGTGGATTAGCAGGTGTTTTTGCATTTACGATGGTTGATAATCAATACAAGTCAACTTCCGAAGTGCTTGTACAAGTACCGACAGCTACTGGTAATCCTGATGAAGGTATCAACTTTACAGATACACAAAGATTAATTCAAACAGCGGCAGAATTCGTTTCAAGTGATAATATCATTAATGAAGTTAGAGTTTCAAATCTCATAACGAATCAGTCTCATATCCTAAAACTTGCAGATATGACAAATGCTGATATTAAAGATGCAATTGATGTATCTTCATCAACATCATCATTTATCATAAGAATTAGTTTTACATCAAAAGATAGTGATTTTTCACAAGTGATGACTCAAGCGATTACTACAGTAATCATTGAAACTGAAGTTTCCTTATTTAAAGATAAATTTTTCCAATTATCATCTGCAGGAGAACCTGAAGATGATTCACCAAATAAAATCCTTTATGTGATTGTCGGAATTATAGGTGGTGCGATTGTTGGATTAGGAATCGCATTTATTAAAGAACTATTTAGTAATTCATATATGACTAAAGAACAGTTAGAAATGGGTACAGGCATTCAAGTGCTAGGTGTAATACCAGAGTTTGAAATGAAGGAGAAAAAACGTAAATGAGACGTAAAAAATTATTTCAATCAGAAAGAACGATGGAATATGATTACATCGTAAGTAAAGAACAACCGTTATCCTTTGTTGCTGAAGCATTTCAAAAGACACTTGTAAATATTGAATATGTTAACGTCGATGGTAATTTAAAAGTTTTACAATTTACATCTTCATTAGCTGGTGCTGGTAAAACGACATTTGTATCTAATCTAGCGTATTTAATTGGTAAAAAAGGTAAAAAGGTTGTTATTGTAGATTTAGATTTAAGAAAACCAAAGATTAATAGAATCTTTAAAGCACCTAATGAAAATGGCTTAACTGACTATTTAGCAGGTAGAGTAAAATATGAGGAATTGGTTCAGTTTTCTGAATCATTACACACACACTTTATTGTTGCAGGTGAAAGAACAACTGCAGTAGTAAATGTCCTTGAAACTCAAAAATTAAAGGATTTAATTGCAAGATTGCGTCAAGAATTTGATTATGTCTTAGTGGATGCACCACCAGTAATTGCAGTATCTGATGCGTTATATATTGCAAGAATCACAGATGCTGTGATTTTCGTAGTTGCTCAAAATGAAGCAAAACGTTC
Source organism: Acholeplasmataceae bacterium UBA4853 (assembly GCA_002399815.1). Lineage (GTDB taxonomy): Bacteria > Bacillota_I > Bacilli_A > Acholeplasmatales > Acholeplasmataceae > Acholeplasma. The sequence continues at coordinate 100,573 of DHEJ01000038.1, read as the reverse complement.
TATTATTAATGATGCATTAAAGACTTTAAAACAAAATGATGTCAATGTCATCGGTACAGTATTTACACAAGTTGATTCCAGAGGTAATGAAATGTATGCATATACTTACGGGTATGAATATGGATACAATTCGACCGGTGATGACAAACTAGATCAAAGTATCAAAAAATGAAGGCAGTGATATAAAATGTTTGATATGCATACACACATTCTACCTGAGGTAGATGATGGGGCTAAAACATTAGATGTAGCACTCGATATGCTTAAACAACAACACAAACAAGGTGTAACTAAAATTGTTTTAACGCCTCATGTTCAAAACAAGGTTCAAAAGAAGTCTTCAAGTGAATATTTAGAGCGTTTTAATCAGTTTAATGAGATTGCTAAAAAGGCTTATCCATCGATAAAACTCTTTTTAGGTGCAGAAGTCATGTATGACCAGTTTAAACATCCTGATTACGATAAGTTTATATTTAGAGGATTTAATAAAAAATATTTACTTATTGAGTTTTCTGTGGAAATGGAAACTCCAATTGTTGAAGTATTATATAATTTAGTTTCAAAAGGATACACTCCGATTGTTGCACACATTGAAAGATATGCTTACTTATCCTTAGATGATGTGAGACAAATTAGGAAAGATGGTTCATTAATTCAAGTAAACTCTGGGGGAATATTAGGTACTGATGGTAAGGTGTTTAAAAGACTTGCACATCTTTATTTAAAAGAAAATTTAGTTGATTTTATTGCCAGTGATTGTCATAATGCGCAGTTTAGAGGACCTAATTTAGTTAAAGCATTAAAGAAAGTTCCATCGACATTTAAAATGAAAGAATTAGAGGAAAGTTTATGAGTAAATTTATTATTCTTACCGATTCAACAACAGACTTACCACATAAGTTAGCTGAAAAGTATGATTTAGCGGTGTTATCTTTACGTTTTAATTTAAAGGGTAAAGAGTATATTAACTATTTAGATGGAAGAGATCTTGATCCTAAACTATTCTATGATGCAGTAAGACAAGGCGCACAACCAACAACATCTCAAATTAATCCAGATACTTATATTGATTATTTAACACCATTATTAAAAGATGGTAAAGATGTTTTAGTGATGGCTTTTTCTAGTGCGTTATCTGGAACTTATAATTCTGCAAGAATTGCAGTAGATGAATTAAAAGCTAAGTTCCCAAAAAGAAAGATTTTACTGATCGATACTAAATCAGCATCTTTAGGTGAAGGGTTATTAGTTTATTTAACAGCAAAAGAAGCTGAAGAAAAGAATTTAACAATTGAAGCAACAGAAAAATTCGCACTCGATTTAATTCCACACATTGCACACTGGTTTACAGTGGATGATGTTGGACATTTAGTCCGTGGTGGTAGAGTTTCTAAGATGGCTGGATTTGTTGCTAAAGTAGCAAATATTAAACCAGTGATGCACACCAATGATGAAGGTAAATTAATTCCTCGTCATAAAGCAATCGGTCGTAAAAGAGCGATTAAAGGTTTATTTGATGAAATGCTTAAAACTGCTAAACCAGGTAAACAAACAGTCTTTATTGGACACGGTGATGATTTAGAATCTGCTGATTTATTAGCTAAAATGATTAAAGAAAAATTTGAAATTGAAGAATTAGTGATTCATATGATTGGACCTGTTATTGGAGCACATACTGGACAAGGTGTATTAGCATTATTCTTCGTAGCAGACCATAGATGATGAATGTATCTGATTATAAAATTGCTGTCTTAATTGATGCTGATAATGTTTCACCAGTTTATTTAGATATCATCATTAATGAAGCGAATAAACACGGTAAAATCACCAATGCTAGAATTTATGGAGATTGGTCTCAAGAAAGACTAAAAACTTGGAAGAACCGTGCTGAAAAATATAGTTTAACATTTGTTCAGCAATATGCGAATTTATCAAATAAAGGTAATGTTTCTGACTTTACGTTGGTGATTGATGCCATGGACTTATTATATTCTGGTAAAGTTAATGCATTTTGTATTGTCTCATCAGATTCTGACTTTACGAAATTAATCATTAGACTTAAAGAAGATGATATGTATTTAATTGGTATGGGTGAATCTAAAACACCTGAAGTACTTGTTAATTCGTATGAAAGATTTTATTATATCGATCAAATTCTTGAAGCATCTGATCCTAAGAATAAAACGGTTGAATTAAATGGTCAATCCTTAATTCCTAAGAAGGAACTAATCATTAAAGAATTGAAAAAATTAATTGATGATAACTTAGAAGATGATGGATGGGCTTACTGGAGTATTGTTGCCGACCAATTAAGAAAAAAATATCCTGGCTTTGATCCGATTAACTATGGATCTAAATTAAAAGCTTTAAATTTCTTTAAAACATTTAAAGACTTTGAAGTTAAGAATGAAGATAAGGTTGCATATATTAAAAACAAGTAAATAATTCATAATAAATCCCCTTAATGGGGATTTTGTTATATAATATGTATGAGAAAAGATTTGGAGAATAAGATATGCTGATACGTTCAAAAGCACCGCTTAGATTAGGTCTTGCTGGAGGTGGTACTGATTTACCATCTTATGCAAATATTTATGGTGGCATGGTTTTAAATGCCACAATTAATATGTATGCTCACACAACCTTAGAACCTTTAGATGGTGATGTAATTATTTTTGAGGCACTGGATTTAAAAGTGAGTTTGACACATCCTTTAAGTGCGATAGTACCAACAGATAATGTCTTAAAACTACATAGTGGTGTTTATAATCGAATTGTTAAAGATTTTAATCAAAATATGCCTTTAGCAGTTAAAGTATCAACCCAAGCGGATTCACCAATCGGTAGTGGATTGGGAACATCTAGTGCCATTGTTGTATCTATGATTAAAGCATATGTAGAATATTTAAAATTACCACTTGGCGAATATGATGTAGCAAAACTAGCTTATGATATAGAACGTAAGGATTTAAACTTGGCTGGTGGGATGCAAGATCAATATGCAGCGACTTTTGGTGGGTTTAATTTTATTGAATTTCAAAGTGAATCCCATGTGATTGTCAATCCACTTCGGATTAGACAATGGTTAAAAGATGAGTTTGAAGCATCACTTGTTTTATTTTTCACTGGTAAATCAAGAGAATCAGCACATATTATTGATGAACAAATTAAACATACAACCGATAATAAATCAGATAATTTAGATGGACTACATCAATTAAAAAGTGCAGCCATTAAGATGAAAGAAGCAATCTTAAAGGGAGACTTAAACTTAGTTGCTGAAGAACTTAGATTAGGGTGGATTGCTAAAAAGAAAACATCTAGCGCTGTTTCTAATGCGCATATTGATCAAATCTATGATGCAGCAATTGATGCTGGTGCACTTGCAGGTAAAGTATCTGGTGCTGGTGGTGGTGGATTTATGATGTTTATAGTGGACCCTTTAAAACGGTTAAACGTGATTGAAGCTTTAAAAAAGTTTGATGGTGTTGTTAGAGATGTTGAGTTTGTTGAAAAAGGAACTAAGGGGTGGTATGTATGAGCTATGTAGATATTATTAAAAATGCATTTAAATCATCTATAGAAGCTAAAATGTCAATTTTAGCTGATGAATTACTACTAGAAAAGATTAACTTAGCAGCAAAACTCTTAGTCAAAGCATATCAAGATGGACATAAAGCGTTAATTGCTGGTAATGGTGGTTCTGCTGCAGATGCACAGCATTTCGCAGGAGAATTAGTATCAAAGTTTTATTTTGATAGAAAAGGGTTACCTGCGATTGCATTAACCACAGATACATCGATTTTAACTGCAGTTGGTAATGATTATGGATTTGATTATTTATTTAAAAGACAACTTGAAGCTTTAGCTCAAAAGGGTGATATCTTTATTGGTATTACCACATCCGGTAATTCAAAAAATATTGTTGAAGCACTCAAATACTGTAAGGAAATTGGATTAACCTCAATTGTATTAAGTGGTGGTAAAGGTGGGGTAATACATCAAGATAATCTTACAAGTATCGAACTTATAGTACCTTCAATGATTACCCCAAGAATTCAAGAATCACATTTAGTGATTGAACATACGTTATGCCAAATTATTGAAAGTGAGCTATTTAGCTGATGGAAGCAATCATTTTAGCAGGTGGATTTGGGACTAGATTATCTACAGTTGTTGCAGATCGTCCAAAACCTATGGCGGATGTCAATGGTCGACCATTTTTAGAATTACTATTAGAACATTTATCAAAAAGTGGTTTCACAAAAGTTGTTTTAGCAGTGGGTTATATGCATGAATATATTATGAACCACTTTAAAGATCAGTATTTAGGTATGGAAATTGTTTATGCAATTGAAACAGAACCACTAGGAACTGGGGGAGCAGTTTTAAATGCAATGCAATATATTACAGAAGACTATGCATTTATCATTAATGGAGATACTTTATTTAAAATTGATTTTAAAGAAATGATTCATGATGATTTAATCGTTATGGCTGTTGCTTATTTAGAAAAGAATGAACGTTACGGTCAAGTTGAGATTGACCGTGGTTATGTCACTAGATTTAAAGAAAAAGAAACGATTGCTAGTGGTTATATTAATGGTGGTATTTACCGCATCAATAAAAAACATTTAGAGTCTTTAGCACTGCCAAAGAAGTTTTCATTTGAAAAGGACGTTTTAGAAAAACAAGTCTATCAAAAACCAATTAAGGCTGTATATTTTGACACATATTTTATTGATATGGGTATTCCGGAGGATTATGATAAATTGAAGAAGGATTTGAGTTAATGAATAAAGTATTATTTTTGGACCGCGATGGTGTGATTAATAAAGATCATCATTATGTAAATCAAATTAAAGATTTTGAATTTATGGATGGTATTTTTGAACTTACAAAAAGATTTCAGGATATGGGTTATTTAATCATTGTTTGTACTAATCAAGGCGGTATTTCTAAGGGGTATTATAAGGAATCTGATTTAATTAATATTTCTGAATGGATGACACAAGAATTTAGTAAAAAAGGGATTAAGATTTCTAAGGTTTATTATGAGATTTCAATGGATACGAACCATCCAAGAAGAAAACCAAATCCAGGCATGTTTTTAGATGCAATTAAAGATTTTGATGTCGATGTATCAAAATCCTTTATGGTTGGCGATAAAATATCAGATTTACTGGCAGCACATAAAGCAGGGATTCCTAATCTATACTTTTTAGAAGGTAAATATATTGAGTCAACACATGAGATTAGTTATCACAAAATACAGAAACTAGATGAGGTTTTTAGATGAATAAAAAAGTGTTATACATTTCAACCAGGTTATTTTGGCCAAAAAACTCCGGTAAAAAGATTACGGCTTTTTTTAATGCTAAAGGTATGCATGAAATGTATAATTATGATGTATATTTATATGCTTTTTTAGAAGTCGATCAAGTCTTTGATGCTAAAGATCAACCGGATTTTATTAAAGAAGTTAAGATTTTAAAACAACCTAACTTTTTAACAAAGTTATCTAATATCTTATTTAAAACAATCTTTGGATCATATTCTATTCAATCCTCTTTATATTATTCAAAGAAGAATATGCAATTAATAAAGGTATATATCGAAGAAATTAAACCAGATATAGTCATTGTGGATATGATTAGATTATCTAGATACTTTAAGTCATTAGATACATTTTCTGGTATTAAAGTCATTAATTTAGATGATTTATTATCTTTAAGATATGAAAGACAATTAACAGAAGTTACATCTAAAACAGATATTGGCGGTCAATATACTAAAGATAGTAAAGGGTTTATTAAAAAAGCATTAAAACCAAATTGGTTAAAACGTCTCATTTTGTCCTATGAATCAAAAAAGGTTAAAAAAGAAGAGTTAAAAACAGTTAATTGGTATGATTATGCATATTTTGTTTCCCAAAGAGAAACTTTAATGTATAACATGTTAACCCATACCAAAAAGGCTGAGTGCATCACCATGGGTGTTGATACTGCCTATTTTGGTGAAGAGATTAAGGTAGATAAAGTAAAAAACAGGGTATCATTTGTTGGAAATTATTATTATTCTGCGAATGTCGATAGTTTATTAATGATTGCTACTAAGATCTTACCTTTAGTTAAACATGACATTGAACTATATGCCATTGGACCTGTTAGTGAAGAAATAAAAGCTTCATTTGAAGCATATCCTAATGTTAAGTTTAGTGGTGAGGTTGATGATTTAAGATTACATGTACATACATCAGAGATTGCTTTAATACCGATTGCCTATGGTACAGGTATTAAAACAAAAGTCGTTGAAGCACTTGCAATGGGTATGCCTATTATTACGAATCGTTTAGGGGTTGAAGGTCTTGATGTTGAAAATAGAGTACATTTACTCATTTCTAATGAACCTGAAACTATTGCATTATCCATTGATAACTTATTAGATGATAAAGAGTTACAAGAAACATTATCTAAAAATGCTAAGGCATATGCGCTTTCAAATCATACATGGGAAGATATTTGGAAAGACTTAAGTAAAATCGGATTTAAGAAGGATGAATGATGAAACTATTTAAGAAAATCTATACATTCATATATATCTTAGGTAACATGTTTTTTAAATCTATGCCTTCTAGAACACTAAGAAAACTCTATTATAGAATTTTAGGTGCCAAGTTAGGTAAAAAAACTGTTATTTTTAGACGTAGTACAGTACTTTATCCTAAAGGTTTGAAAATTCAAGATAGAACAAACATTGGTTTTGATGCTTGGATTGATGCAAGAGGTGGTATAGAAATTGGTAGTGATACAACCATTGCTAGTAAAGCACAATTAATTACAGGTACACATGAACTAGATTCTCCAACTTTTGAAGCAAAGTTTTTACCGATTAAAATCGGTTCTAATGTTTGGATTGGAACCTCAGCAATCATTTTACCTGGTGTAACAATTCATGATGGAGCAGTTGTTGCAGCTGGTGCTGTTGTTACCAAAGATGTTAAGGCTTATACTGTTGTTGGTGGCGTACCTGCAAAATATATTAAAGACCGAGCACATGTGACATATACTCAAAAAAAATCACCCATACTACATTAAAAAAAGGATGGATTAGTCATGAAAAAAATTAAGTTACTGCATATTCTATCAGCGCTTGAATTAACTAATGGGGTTGCAAGTTATGTAATGAATCATTATGAAAAATTAAATCATGACCTTTTTAGTGTTGATTTTTTAATTGTTAAAAGTGCAGATCAAAAGTATAGTGACATCATTTTAAAACATGAAGATCATATCATTTATGGACCGAAACTCTCTTTTAAAAATTACCATAAGTTTAAAAAACATGCTAAAACTTTATTTAGTGAAAATCACTATGATATTGTGCATTGTCATGAGTTTAATTGGGGTATGCCATATTTAAAAGAAGCAAAAAAAAGGCATATAAAAACTAGGATTTTCCATGCACATTTAACATTATCTTCACCTAAATTATTAAATAGAATGCGTAATGCAATCTTAATTCCAATGACACTTCGTAGTGCAAATCAGTTTTGGAGTTGTAGTGAGGTTGCAGGTAAGTACTTTTTTAAACAAAAACCATTTTATCTATCCCATAACGCAATCTATGGGGATAAATACATGTTTAATCAAGAACATCGAAATGATATCAGAACCTTACTAGAAATGGATGAATCAACTAAATTAATCGGTTTCTTTGGCCGTTTTGAAAATCAGAAGAATCCTATGTTTACGCTTGAAGTATTTAAAGAAGTATCAAAGGATCGAAGTGATATTAAATTACTCATGGTAGGAAATGGATATAAAGAATTAGAAATACTTGCATATATTGAAAAACATCAATTAAAAGATAGAGTATTTGTCTTTAGTGCTAGAAGAGATATTTATAAATTCTATTCAGCAATAGATTTATTCTTATTACCTTCATTATTTGAAGGCTTACCAGTTGTTGGGGTTGAAGCCTTATATGCAAATCTTTATCAAGTATATGCAGATACAATTACTACTGAGTTAAACTTGAATGATTCAATTACATATTTATCATTAAATGATGAAATAAGTATTTGGAAACAAACGATTTTAAACTTGCTGTTTGATACAAAAGATCGATTGAAACTCGATTTAAATCAATTAAAAGTCTATGATATTAATCATCAAGGTCGTATCATTGAAGAAAAATATATCAGTTTATATAAGGAGTAGATGATGCAATTAACAGTCTATGTCATGACACATAAACCATACGATCAATTAAAAAAATATTTAGATGATAGCTATGTTTTTATGCAATTAGGTAGTGCCATTAACCCTAGAATTAGTGGTTATTTAAGTGATGATTATAAAACTGATTCGATTAGTTTTAAAAACCCATATTATTCGGAATTAACGGGGTTATATAATATATATAAACAACGTACTGACAGATATGTAGGACTAATTCATTACCGAAGATTTTTCTCTGGTAAAAAATTTTCTATATTTTCATATAAAGCACTACAAAGACGACAAATTGAAAAGTATTTATTAAGTTATGACATCATCTTGCCTAAAAAAACAAGATTCAAAACAAGTTTATATGAAAACTATAAACACAATCATTATATAAAAGATATTGAAGAGACAAGAAAAGTCATTGAATCATTATATCCTAACTATGTAGATAGTTTTGATCACCATATGAAGGGTAAAAAAGCATATATAGCTAATATGTTTATCGGTAAAAAAGAAATTATTGACCGTTATGCAAAATGGTTATTTGATATTTTATTTGAACTTGAAAAAAGAGTTGATATTAGTAGTTATGATTCATATCAGAAACGAATTTACGGATTTATTTCTGAAAGATTATTTAATGTGTGGTTAGATAATCAAGTGTTAAGAATTAAAGAGATTCCAATTGTAACAACAGAATTACCACCATTTAAAGAGTTTTTAAAGGATTGTTATCGTAGTGTCTTTGGGGTATCAGGGATTTCTAATACAAAGAAGAGGTAGTATATGAAAAAGTATGATTATTTAGTGGTTGGTGCAGGGATATTTGGTAGTATTTTTGCATATGAAGCACATAAACTTGGTAAAAAGGTTTTAGTCATTGATAAAAGAGATCATATCGGTGGAAACATTTATACGAAGAAGATTGCAGATATTAATGTGCATTATTATGGTGCGCATATTTTTCATACATCCAATAAAGTAGTCTGGGACTATATGAACCAGTTTACAACATTTAATCATTACATTAATGCACCGATAGCAAACTATAAAGGTGAAATCTATAATCTACCGTTTAATATGAATACCTTTAATAAACTCTGGGGTGTAATTACACCTCAAGAAGCTTTTGATAAAATTGAAGCACAAAAGAAAATGTTTTTTACTAAAGAACCTAAAAATCTTGAAGAACAAGCAATTAATTTAGTGGGTCCTGAAATTTATGAGAAACTAATTAAAGGATATACTGAAAAACAATGGGGTAGAAGTGCAACCGATTTACCTGCATTTATTATTAGAAGGTTACCTGTTCGATTTACTTATGATAATAACTATTTTAATGATATTTACCAAGGTATTCCAATTGGTGGATACACACCTATTATTGAAAAGATGTTAGATGGTATTGAGGTTCGTTTAAATACGGATTATTTGAAACAAAAAACTGAACTTGATAGCTTAGCGCATAAAGTACTTTACACTGGACCGATTGATGCATTTTATAACTATGAGTTTGGTGTTTTAGGATATCGTAGTTTAAGATTTGAACATGAGATTAAAGATCAAATGAATTATCAAGGAAATGCTGTAGTAAATTACACAGATAAAGAAGTACCTTATACTAGAATTATAGAACATAAACATTTTGAATTTGGTAAACAAAATCAAACAGTTATTACTAAAGAATATCCAGAAAAGTGGGTATTAGGTAAAGAAATGTATTACCCAATTAATGATGAAGTAAATAATGAAATCTTTAAACAATATAAAGAATTAACAACCAAAGAAACGAAATATTTATTTGGCGGTAGACTCGCTGAATATACCTATTATGATATGCATGCAGTTGTTGCAAGTGCATTATCCTTAGTAAAAAAAGAATTAAAGGATATCAATGAATAATAAACAAGCTAGTTTATCAAAAAACTATATTTATAATTTAATCTATCAAGTACTGGCAGTTATTATTCCAATTATCTTGATACCTTACTTATCTAGAGTATTAGAACCAACTGGGGTTGGTATATACTCTTTTAGTTTTTCAGTGACAACCTATTTTAGTTATTTTGCTTTACTTGGTGTACATTTATATGGTACAAAGATTATTGCATTACATAAAGATGATCAAAAATTACTTAAAAAAACGTTTTGGGAAATATATACTTTAAAGGTATTTACCAGTTTAATCTCAATCATAATTTTTGTGTCTATCTTATGGTTTTTACCAAATCCTACAATCTTACTCATATTAGGACTATTTTTAGTAGCTAATTTAGTCGATATTACTTGGTATCATACAGGTAGTGAGAACTTTAAAGGGATTGTTATTAGAAATTCGATTATTAAAATACTCACCCTTATTGCAGTATTTTTATTTGTTAAAACACCAAATGATGTTTGGATCTATGCATGTATTTTAGGTGGTGCAGAGCTTGTCGGACAATTACTTTTATGGTTTGAAATTCTTTTTAGTGATTTAAGAAAAGATTTAAAATCACTCAAACAAGATTTTAAACCATTGATTCATTTAAAGGAAATGTCGTTGTTATTTCTACCACAAGCAATCATTTTATTATATACATCATTAAATGTGACAATGATTGGAATATTATCCAATGATGTTGAAGTAGGATACTTTGATGTATCTAGCAGAATTATTAACACAGTACTGATTATTGCAACCGCTCTTGGAACTGTGATGATTCCAAGAATAACCAGATTATATAAGGAACAAAAACTTACTGAGGTTAAAGATTTATTGAGTAAGTCATTAAAGATAACAACCTATCTTGCTTATCCAATGATGATTGGACTCATGAGTTTATCTAGTATTTTTGTACCATGGTTTTTTGGTAATCTATTTATTGATGCCACAATCATTTTAGGCTTATATGCATTAAAGATTGGATTAGTTACCATTTCAAATGTGATTGGTATTCAGTATATGATTCCAACCGGTAAGAATAAAGCATTTATTACATCAGTTTCTATTGGTGCAGTGATTACCTTAGTACTTAACCTCATCTTAATTCCAATTTATGGAGCGCTTGGTGCTGTGATTGGGAGTTTGGTTGCTGAAGTATTTGTCAGTATGTATCAAATCATTGTATCTAAATCTGAAATCAATTTCTTTAAATATATTAAAGACACCTATAAAGCATTCTTTTCAAGTATATTGATGGGATTAGTGGTTTATCTACTTGTAATGTATCTACATCCACTCATTTTAAATAATTTTTCTAGTATCAATCCTGAGTTATTAATTGGTATTTCTCTAATAGTTATGGCAGGTATTGGAGTACTCTTATATTTATTTATAAATATGATACTTAAAAGTCAGATTCAAAATGAGATAATATCTAAAGTTTTACATAAAGTTTTTAAAGGGTAAAATGTTAAAACGTTTTCATGGGCAATTATTTTGCCTTTTTTTTTGCATGCACTATAATGAGTGTGCTTATTCGAAAGAATTATAAAATAAATAACAAACAATACCATAATTGATAACAATTTGGTAAAAAGGAGCATGTATGAAAGTCGTAGTAATTGGATGTACGCATGCAGGTACATCAGCAGTAAAAAATATTTTGAAACATCAAACTGGAGTCAGTGTGAATGTTTATGAAAGAAATGATAATGTTTCATTTCTATCCTGTGGGATTGCACTTTATGTAGGTGGTGTTGTTAAAGATGTGAATGGTTTATTCTATTCAAACCCAGAAGAACTTAAAAACTTAGGGGCAAATGTCTTTATGGAACATGAAGTCTTATCTGTTGATTATGAACAAAAAGTGATTAAAGTTAAGAACCTAAAAACCAATGAAGTATTTGAAGATACATTTGATAAGTTAGTACTAGCAACTGGTTCTTGGCCAATTGTACCAAATATCGAAGGTATTAAGAGTACAAACGTGTTACTATCTAAAAACTTCAATCAAGCAAATGAAATTATTGCTAAAGGTTTAGATGCTAAAAAAGTTGTCGTTGTTGGTGCTGGTTATATTGGTGTTGAACTTGCTGAAGCATTTGAAATGAATGGTAAGGAAGTTGTCTTAATTGATGGTGAAACTCGCATTATGCCTAAATATTTAGACCCTGAATTTACAGATATTGCTGAAAAAGCATTTAGAAATCATGGTGTTACTTTAGCACTTGGTCAAAAAGTATTAGGATTTAAAACATCAGGCGATAAAGTTACACACATTGTTACTGATAAAAACACTTTTGAAGCTGATTTAGTTATTATGTGTATTGGCTTTAGACCAAATACAGTTTTATACCAAAACCATTTAAGTACAACACCTAATGGTGCAATCATTGTAAATGAATACATGCAAACATCAAACTCTGATGTTTATGCTTGTGGTGACTGTGTCAACGTATTTTATAATCCAACCGGAGAACAACGTTATATTCCACTTGCAACCAATGCTGTAAGAATGGGTACATTAGTTGGATTAAATATTTTAGAAAACAAAGTGAAATACATGGGTACTCAAGGTACATCAGGTATTAAGATTTATGATTTATCTATCTCATCAACTGGATTAACTGAAGGTGTTGCAAGAGACAGTGGTATTAATTATGGTGTTGTATCATTGAAAGACCAAAACCGTCCAACCTTTATGCCCACTTATGATGATGTCTTATTAAAGTTAGTTTATAATAAAGATTCTAGAGAAATACTTGGTGGTCAAATTTTATCTAATTATGATGTTACAGATAAAATGAATATCCTATCTGTTGTGATTCAAAATAAGATGACTGTTGAACAATTAGCCTTCGTAGACTTTTTCTTCCAACCACACTTTAATAAACCTTGGAACTTATTAAACTTAGCAGCATTAGAAGCATTAAACAATAAATAATTTTGATCATATAAACTCATATCAGGGTCGCTATTGCGATTGATATGAGTTTTTTGTTATATAATAAGATTAAGATTTAAAGGAGCTTATAATGAAAACAATCAGAGAAGTCATTTATGAGATTATTGACCAAGAATTGAATCCTGCCTGTTTTTATGACCGTAACTTAAGTGAGATTGTATATTATAATCAACAACTCATTGCTCTTTTTCCAAATGTTAATTTTTTACTCTTAAAAATCAGAGAACATGAATTTAGTTATGAACAAGGCATGACCGTTGATCTACTGGGTACAAAGTATGATGTCTTTATCTTTAGAATTGATGATGAATCGATTCAAGGTTCTATAATTACAGTAAGAAATCAAAATCGAACAACCTTAGAACATTATGATAATAAATATTTTAAGACTTATAATCAACCTGGAATTATCATTAATAAACAAGGTCATATAGAAAGCATTAATCTAGCTTTTGAAGAAAGTTTAGGTTATGTAAAACAGATTATTAAACATAAGAGTATTCAAGATTTATTTGTGACATCAAAATTATCCTTAGATCAATTAAAATTGATTCATCATATTGCATCAGGTAAAACATATGAAAATGAAATCATTTATATTTATAATTCAAATATACAACCCGTTAGAATGTATTTAAATGTAACAACCCTTTATGATAAAGATACGATTATTGGAGCGTACTTGGTCTTTAATAAAATCCTAAATGAAGTTAAAACTGAAAAGTTAGTTGGTGCATATCAAGATATTGTTAATGACATGAATGAAGCAGTCTTAATAACAAATCAATCCTTTCAAATCTTGTATGCCAATAATTCCTATTTAAATTTAGTTGGTTTAAGTCAATCCAAAGAATATTTAAATAAAGAAGTATCATTTTTAATCAAAATAGATTACCTAAGGAAATGACTAATAATATTTGGAAACAAATTCAAAATAATCATGTATGGCGTGGTGAAACTTGGATTAAAAAAACTGATTTAAGTGATCAAATCGTTTGGATGGAAATCAAGAGTGTTTCAAATCATCTTGGTGAAGTTGATTTTTACGTTGCAACCTATAAATATTATTCGACAATCCTTTCTAATCCATCGGATTTATATCAACTGGTTGTAACAGATTCATTAACTGGTTTATTTAATAGATATTATTTTTTAGAACATGTTTCTAAGCAATTAGCTATAAATGAAGATAAGATTCAATATATCGCATTTGTTGATATGGATCAATTCAAACAAATCAATGACCGATTCGGACATATGTTTGGAGACAATATATTAGTGAATATTGCACGTATTTTAAAAAAAGTATTCAGTGGACATACAATTGCTAGATACGGTGGCGATGAATTTGTAGTATACTTTACTTTAGAGACCTCATTATCAGATCTTCACAATCTTCAAATAGATTTTGAAAAAAAGATAAGTGGGTACTTAACAGATGAAATAAAATCAATGGATGTATCAGCATCCATTGGATTTGCACAGTATCCAAAAGATGGTTCTAATGTTCAAGAATTAATATCCTATGCAGACCAAAGAATGTATATAAAGAAAAAGAGGTAAAGTTTTTTTGACGAAGTATACTAAAAAAAGTATCATCAGATTAAGTATTATATTTACTGTACTTTTGATCCTTTTTTGTGCTTTCTATATCTTCTTAATTGATACAACAATTAAAAATGAAGCAAGTAAGATTGCATATAGTTATCATTTAGAAGATCAAGAGATTTTAAATGATGCATTTAATACTTTTTATCAAAGTTATCAAGCAAATGATTTAAACTGGACAACAAAAACATATACCACTGAAATTAATACAAGTGTGGTTTTAGAGTTATATACGATTGTTCCATTGAGTACACTCTTTACTGATGAAACGAGTGATGAACTTGTTTTTGTTGTTAAAAAACTTGGTGAAAATGAAGTGATGTATAAAAACTTTGATCAAGTCTTAGTGGACCGTGGTATGTTGTTAGTTGATCATACAATCATAGCGGATAAATTAGGTAAGATTTTATATTATGAAGATTATAGTTATATTGGTACAAATTTCTTTTCATCAAACCTTTACCCTAATGGATTATTTAATCAGTTGGATACTTTAATGGCAAATGAATCAAAAGGGTTTTTAAATTATCAAGAAAACAATGAGACACAAATACTATCTTATGCTAAGTTTGATAATGGTATCAATATGTTAAGTGTTAGAAGTCAAAGTCATCATTTATCTAGCTTTTATCCTTTAATATGGGGCTATATTAGTTTAAGCTTAGTAACCTTACTTGCTTATATCTTATTTAGCATGTTCACGATTAAACGTCGTTATGATGAAGATTTAGCATTTAATAAATTAAGTAAGGATCAACCAAATGATTTAGTGATTCTTGAAGTTGGTGGGTTAGGTCAAATTAGATTAGCAAATCCTACTTTTTATAAGTTAGTCGATAAAAGTATTGAATATAAACTTCTTACTGAATTAACTGTTGATAAGATTGATATTAAATCAACATTAAAACTTCAAAAACCTTTTTATATGAAAATTCAAACAATAACCGGACCACTAAGTTATAGATTTGTAATTATAAAGAAGTTTAGAAGTTATATTTTAGTTGGTGAAAATACAGAGAATAGTAGCGGTGTTGATGGAAAATACCGTACACTTGCCCTACAAGATTATGATACCAATCTACCAAATCGTTTAGCATTTTTAGAAGATCATAAGAATTTAGATAAGAATGCTAAATTTTCAGTTATTAGTTTTTCTGTTGAGGATTATGAATCCATCATTAAAACCATTGGCCGTGATTATGCTAAAAAATTTACTGATAAATTAGTCTCATTATTTAAAGAACATATTACAAATAATCATATGACCTTATATCATATGGATTTTAATCACTTTGCTATATTAGAAAGAAACGTCAATAATTATGATATGGTAACATCTTGGGTTAAAACATTACTAGATAAACTTAATGGTTCTGTGTTAATGTCTGATTTACCGGTTACAATTAAATTAAAATCAGGTATCGTACATAGTTTAAATAAAGTATCTTCGATGAGCGGTGATGAACTTGTTGAAATCATGGGAATTACACTAGACCGCGCGATGAATGCAACCGTTTATAATCAAGTGATTTATTCAGAACGTTTAAGCGAACAAGTTACTAAAAACCAACAAATGGAAATTGATATTAAAAAAGGTATTTTACAAAATGAGTTTGTTATGTTCATGCAACCTCAGTTTGATATCTCAGATGAAACAGTGGTTGGATTTGAGTTATTACTTCGTTGGAATAATCAAAAATATTTAAAAGAGTCTCCTGCTTCATATATTAGAATTGCAGAACAATCAAACTTAATTCTAGAACTAGGACGCGTCATTAATGAACATGTCTTTAGGATTGCTCATGAATTTAGTAAGTACAATGTTGACTTCTCATTTAATATATCACCGAGACAGTTGATGCAACCAGGATTTATTCAAGAGTTGATTGAACTAAAGAATAAATACGATGTTGATCCAAATAGAATTTCAATTGAATTAACTGAAACTATTTTGGTAATGCAGTTAGATGTCATTATTGAAAAGTTTAAAGCATTAAAGTCTTTAGGGTTTAAGATACAATTAGATGACTTTGGTACTGGATATTCATCCTTATCATATTTAAAGACTTTACCGGTTGACGTGATTAAGATTGATAAGAAGTTCGTTGATGATATTGAATCAAGTTTTACTTCAAGACAAATCTTAAAAACATTAACAAATCTTGGTAAGAACTTGAAACTCACTGTAATTTTTGAAGGTGTTGAAACCGAAAAACAAGTTGAGTTAATTAAACGTGATGGTGGTAGTGTGATTCAAGGATTCATTATTTCAAAAGCAATTCCTGAAGATGAAGCAAAACTATTTATTAAAGAAAGAAAGACAAAAGCAAATGATTGAGACACTTATAACAATTGGCGTTACCATATTAATCATTGGTATGATCGTTGGACTTTATTTTCTATTAAAATATGAAATTAGAAAATACCAAGATGAACAAATGCTACTTTCTGATGAGATTGTTTCTTATGTTGGATTTAGATCCTTACTTGAAAGAACTATTAAATATAAACAAAAAAAGGGTAACAAACCATTTACATTGATGTTAATAGATTTAGATAGTTTTCAAGAAATTGTAGATACCTTTAATAAAGAAGAAGAAAGCTTTATTATGAAGTATGTATCAACCCACATTAAAAGTGCACTACCAGAAGAAAGTGTTATTTCACAAGGATTAAAACCAGATCAATTTTTTATTTATATACCAGATTCGTTTGATCATTCAAATATCTTTTCACTTGCTAAAAGTATTAAAAAAGAAGCTGAACGTAAGGTTCAAATTCTTGATAAAATTACCATTAAAAAAACAGTGAGTATTGCCATTGCAACCTACCCACTACATGGTAATAATTTAGATCGATTATATCAAGCACTTGAAATCGCACTTTATATGGTTAAGCAAAAAGGTGGTAATGATATTAGATATTACACTGAAGAACTTGCTCAAGATAAAGAATCACTAGATCTATATCATGAATTAAAAGCAGCAAAAGAAAAAGGCGAATTTATTTATCACTATCAACCAATCATTTCAACTCAAGGTCAAAGAACTGTTTATGGACTTGAAGCATTACTTCGTTGGAACCATCCAAAGCGTGGATTATTACAACCCGGACAATTTTTACATCTAGCAGAACAAACCGGTGAACTAGATGATATTGGTAATGTTGGTGTTGAACAGGCATTAGTCTTACTAACCGATTTAGGCCAATTACATAATATTCATGACTTAATTATTAATATTAACGTATCCCCTAGACAAATTCTAAATGAAGAAACATTTACCCTTTATCAAAGATTAATTGATAAATATCGTATTAAAGAAGGATTAATTGCTATTGAAATTCCCGACTTTTCGCTTTATAAGACCAATCAAGTCTTTAAAAGAAACTTGATTAAAATGAAAAGCTTAGGTTTTAAGATTGCAATTGATATCTCATCAACCGATTATGATCTACTTGACCTAATTGAGCGATTCCAAATTGATATGATTAAGTTTAGTCGTAACTTCTATATGCTAGAAGATAATTATAACTTTAGAAAATACTATCAAATGATTATTGAGTTTGCTCATGATAAAAATAAACTATTAGTTGCAGAAGGTGTTGAAACAGAAGCACAATTTAAAGAATTAAGTGAAAAAGGCGTAGATTTAGCGCAAGGATACTACGTAAGTAAGCCATTAAGTCAGGAAAATTTAATTGAATTTCTAACACGAAAATAAAAAGTAAAAAAAAATATCAAATATGTTGACAAATAAAAATATTGTTGTAAAATAGTGTTATCGTAATAGATAAAGGTAAACCTTGAGAAATCAAGCGACGCAAAACTACAGGACCTGTCAAATGGTAGCCAGTTGCCCATCATGGCAATTGGCTTTTATATATTTAAAGGGGTTTATATGAAGATTACAAGGTTATGGGGCGTAAAAAATACAATTAGAAGCGCCAGCAAATTATCCAAGTTAATATTTCTATTTATTCCACTATTCGGCTTCTTGTCAGTTACGCTTGGAGTAGTATCATTCTATGGTCAAGAAACAGGTGATATGTCGCTTACTGTAGACAATTTCTCTGATTCATCAATTAGAATTGCAGAAGACAGTGCATTTACGAATCCAAGAACAGTGATTAGATATCCTGGAATGACTTTTGTGAATCAAGCATCCTATAATGGTATTATGAGTTTCCATTACCAAAAGATTATGGACACGGATGGTTATTTCTTAAAAGAAGTTATGGATAAAGACCGTGAGGTCACAGCATTTACATTCTATGTGAAAAACATGAATGAAACTGCAACGATTAACCGGATCAACTATAAAATTAATCTAAGTGATTTATCGAATCACATTGAAGAACACTTAAGAATCATGGTGGTAGTCAATGGGGTCAGAGATATATATGAATATCAACCATTTAGAATTAATGATGTAGAGACCCTGAAGTTTAAAAATGATACGACTGCAGTCGATGCTAACATATATGATCTTGCTGCTGGAGATATTGCTAAAGTATCAGTAATTATGTGGATTGATGGATACTTAGAAGAATACTTGACTGAAAGTTTAGGTAAATATACTGAGGAAGAATTACTTGGTGGATCACTTAAACTCAATATGGTATTTAGTATCAACAATGAGGCTTAATTATGGTTAAGAAGATTTATGCATCATTGATTGCACTTATCATGATAGGATTTACTTTGACTACATCAGTCTATGCTTGGTTTTCTGTTTCAAGAACCGGAATGATTGAAGGTTTAGAAATGGGTGTTGGATTAGATGATGATTTGATGTTATCACTTGATGGAGCAACTTATCATAAAGAGTTAACCAATGACATGATAATACCTTATATAGGAGAGAACCCTAACCTAAGTAGTATTACATCATCTAATGGTTATGAGTTCTATAAAGGACCTATATCCAGTGCGAAAGCACAAGTTAAGTCGGATTACATTTCATTTACCATATACTTTAAGGTGGTATCTGATAATCCAAATGTTGATGCACATCATAAATATGTGTATCTAGCAAATAAAAGATCACCCACTTATCAAGATTCAAATGTTAAAGGTACATATATCACGTCCCAAGGTAAAAATTGGATTTCACCTATAACATTTGATAATGGTTCTAAAATTGTTAACAGTGGTGAATCTGGCATGTATTATTCAAAGGATGCTATAAGAATTTCAGCTGTGGATTCTAGCAATCAATTAAGATTTATATATGATCCATCCAATAATCCAGAACGTGGATTTGGAAGAACCTTTGGAGCATATGATTATTATCAAAAAAGGTTAGGAATTAGTTTAGATATTCCAGATGATCTACCTGATGTAACAAACGTTTTAACTCAGTTCTCCCTACTTCAAGATGATATTGCACTAGAAAAGGTAAGTTTAGTAGAAGATTTAATTCTAGTAAGTAATCAAGCAGGGGTTTATGAATATAGAGGATTTGCAACCATTAATATATGGCTTGAAGGTTGGGATGCGGATTGTTTTGATTCCATTTTGGCTGATAGTCTAAAAATCAAGCTGTCATTTAAATCAGCAAGATACAATGAAGTAATAGATTAAGTTATAAAGGGTTAAAAGCCAATTAACAAAAAGAAAGAAAAAAATAAGGAGAGAATCAAACTATGAAAACATTAACAAACAAATTAGTTTTATCAGTACTAGCTTTAGTACTGACAGGAGTGGCGTTATCCGTTGGGGTATTCGCATGGTTTACAGTAAATAATACAGCAAGTGTTGAATCATTTACTGGTACAGTTCAAACAGGAGAAGGTTTCTATGTATCACTTGATGGACAAAATTGGGTAAATACAATTTCAAGTGCTG
This sequence comes from Acholeplasmataceae bacterium UBA4853, assembly GCA_002399815.1. Classification (GTDB taxonomy): domain Bacteria; phylum Bacillota_I; class Bacilli_A; order Acholeplasmatales; family Acholeplasmataceae; genus Acholeplasma. Next base: position 79,997 of record DHEJ01000038.1, on the reverse strand, counting down.
AAATTCAAGCAAAGATCAATGGTGGTAATGGAGTAACATTCCAAGCATTAACTTCAACAAATGGAAAAGCCTTAACTACATTAGATAATAATCCTGCAGGATCAGGTACATACATCGATTTTGATCTATACTTTGTAGGTGATGGTACTTTAGGAAATGTTGAAATTATGTCACTTGTTTTAAATTCTGGTACAGGTACTACTTGGCAACCATTAGTCGATGTACCATTTACTAGAACAGACGGAAATGCTAATGCCATACTAACTGAATATGCTTCAAATGCTGCAAGAGTTAGCTTTACAGATTTAATTGTTGAACCTACAAATGCTGTAATCTTCGAACAAAATACGACAACAAACTCTAACTCATTAGGTAAAGGTTCTTTCACATCTCCTGGTGTTGATGCTGATAACGAAGCAGTACTTTACTATAATCATTTTATGGGAACTGCATTGACTAATGGTCAATTCACTGCTGCTCATCCATATTCAACTACAGTAGCTGGTAGTCAAAATGTTGATGTTGCTGGTTTACACACTCAAGCTACTGCTTCAACATTTATCGGTGGTATTGCTGGTTGGAATGTACCCGCATCTGTAACAAACGTTATTGGTGCATCAACTTATAAAATCGGTGCATTAAAAGTGAGAGTTTGGATCGAAGGTTGGGATCAAGAAGCATTAAATGCTATCTTATCAGGCACTTTAGATGTAACTTTAGGATTTGCTGGCGCAATATAAATAGTCAATTTTAGATGAGAGTAAAACCTTATAATGTATAGGGTTTTACTTTCATTATCATTTTAGTCAAAAATAGTATATAATTATAATTAAATTAATTATAAATTGGAGTACGAAAAATGACAACTAAGCAAAAGGTTTTTAAATATTTGGGATTGGCAGGAAACATTCTGTTTTACTTACTATTAGTGATACTGCTAATGTTCTCTATTTCTAATCTTTCGATAAAATCTGAGAAAGATTTACCTAATTTATTTGGTAAAGGATTTGTATCCATTTTATCAGGTTCGATGGACGGGGATAATCCAGATTCATTTGCAAAAGGATCACTAGTGTTCATAGATGTTTTAAGTCAAACTGATAAAGACAGTTTAGCTGTTGGTCAAATTGTAGTATTCTATGATAACGCACAAAAGATTCATATCATCCACAGAATTGTTAATATACAAGGTACAACCATTACCACTCAAGGTGATGTCAATGCAGAGTTATATGGAACATTTAATGGATCAAATGCAAATCCAAATATGCAATTAGAATCCAATCATAAAGATGATGTGATTGCACGTTATACTGGAAGTCTAGCTGGTGTTGGTGATTTTGTAAATGAAATTAGAACACCAAATGGATTACTATTATGGGTAGTATTACCATTATTAATCTTATTCGCATTTGAAGCAGTCGTATTAGTTAGATATTTACTACAAAGAAATAAAGTCAGATTAGAAGCTAAATATGAAGCAGATAAAGAAGCACTAAGATTAGAAATACAAAAAGAACTAGAAGAAAAAAATAATTCCAAGAAATAATTTCTAAGAGGAAACTTAATGAGTGAATTTGCTACTTGGTATATTGAGTTTATCCAAAGTTTTTTTGAACATATCGTATCAATTATTGGTACTTTGTTCAATTTAATTTGGCAAGCACTTTGGGGTAATCCTGCGAGCTATGTAGATTCATTTGTAGCTGCATCGATGAACTTTAATGCCTTAGACTGGATCATCGGTATACTGATATTAATTATAAACTTCATATTCGTATTATCACTCTTATATTTTATTGTTATTTTACTTCGTAGATACTTTAGATTTGTTAAAAGAGAAGTTTCTAAGGACGATTTATTAATCGAAATTGGAGATTTGAATCAAAAGCTAATTGATATTACAGATGAGAAAAATGCAATTCTAACCTTAAAATCAAGTGATCTAGGTATGGCATCTAATAGACGTAGTGTTGCAGGTGCATTATCTAAGTTAAATGAAGATGAGGAAGAAGAAAAGGTTCAAGAAGAAACCAATCGATTTACTAAGTTAATTGCTGTGGATGAAACATACCGCATGCAAGTACTTCAAACCAATATGACTGAATCAGATATGATTGGATTAAGTCAATTAGTTGACCGATTTATAAAGTTTGCAGCATCTCAAATGAAATTATTCTATAATCCCAAAATTATATCCATATTCTTTGCTGGTATGGCATCATCAAAAACAATGATTCTTGAAGGGATTTCTGGTACTGGTAAAACATCATTACCTTATTCAATGGGTAAATTCTTTAATAACGATACATCGATTATCTCGGTTCAACCAAGCTGGAGAGACCGTGCTGAAATGATCGGGTACTTAAACGAATTTACAAAGAAATTTAATGAAACAGATTTTCTTAAATCAATTTATGAAGCAACATATAGAACAGATTTAAACTTTATTGTACTAGATGAAATGAACTTAGCGCGTGTTGAATATTACTTTGCTGACTTCTTATCGATTCTAGAATTACCAAATACATCGGAATGGTTAATTGATATTGTTCCTGATAGTATTCCTGGTGACCCAATTCACTTAAAAGAAGGTAAGTTATTATTACCAACTAATATTTGGTTTATTGGTACAGCAAATAGAGATGACTCTACATTTGCTATTACTGATAAAGTTTATGACCGTGCTGCCTCAATCATTCTTTCAACTAAAGCAGATTATATTGATGCACCGTTTACTGAATCCATTCATATGACACATGATTATTTACAATCTTTATTCACACAAGCAATTAAAGATAATCCAATTTCTCAAAAGACATTGGAAAACTTAACTAAGCTCGACCAATTTATTTCTCAAAATTTCCAAATAACCTTTGGTAACCGTATTATGAAGCAAATTAACTCATTCGTTCCAGTATATGTTGCATGTGGGCAAAATGAACTTGATGGACTTGATTATATTGTTACAAGAAAAGTATTACGTAAGTTTGAATTCTTAAACTTACCATTCTTGAAAAAAGAACTTGATGATTTAGTAAATTTAATTGATAAATTGTTTGGTAAGACAGCATTCCAAGAAGCAAGAGACATGATTGCAAACTATAAAAAACAAGCATAGGTGGTTAGATATCTTTGAAGCAAAGTTACGACTTAGATTTATTCTATAGCATGTTAATCACTTACCTAGATGACCTTGAGACTGAAACAGATTTTCCGGCACATTTTTATCAAGGCTTATATGAAGGTAAAAGCACATTAAAAAGCTTAACAGTTACAGAAACTAAGAAGTTTGATGATTACTGGATTTCCGCGATTGAATCATATTATCCATACATTGATCGTATCGTTAGAAACTATAAATCAACTTTAAGAATTGAAGAAGATGTTGTTATTATTGAAAAAGCTAAAAAAACAGATTCAAGAACAGTCAGACATTTAGCAGCTAATACCCACTTACTTAAAAGACCCGAAGGTAATGATGATCCAAAAGCCGTCATGCCTAAAAAGTTATTAGTTAAAGAATCAGAAATTGAATATGGAATTTATGAAAATAGATTCATTATGACACTGATTATCCGCTTAGGTCAATTTATCTCAAGTAGAGTTAAAATCCTAAAAGAAGATATTGATACAAAAAAGTATCATGATGTAAGCAGTAATATTGAATTTAGTATTGATAATAGTACATATCAAATAGAACTTGGTTTAAAAGAAATTGAAAAGATTAGTCAGGATAAGATCGCAGAGCATAATAGGTCATTACTAGAAAGATCCGAAGAGTTAAATAAAAAAATGAGTGGATTGTTAAATTCATCGTTCATGAAAACAATGCGTGGTTATAAACAAGTTAGAACCCCAATCATGAAAACTCAAATCATTTTAAAAAATACCGATTATAAAAACTGTTACCTTCTATGGCAATATCTTGATCAATATAATAGTCTAGGTTATGAATTAATCCGTGATGAAAAACAAAAAAGATTTAATGAAAATTATCGTAAACATTTAAATCAAAACGCATTATTCGCATTTTCAACATTAATTTATCATGATAAGTTTAGAGATAAAAATGCAAAATTAGATTCCCATAAGTTTAAGATTAAAAAAGCGGAAATTTTAAAGATTAATCCGGAAGATTTAATTACAGATCCTAAAGAGTATCAAATTGAAGATACAAGAATCAATGAATACTATTTAAACAAAAATCGTCAGTTATTTAAAAAAATGATTGATGGCTATATGGAATCTGAACCTAAATATGAAGTTGCTTTAAAAAAGGCTTTAAAAGATACAATGGAAATTACAAATAGTTTATATGCTTCATACTTTGAAGTGGATGCTGAAGATGACATGTTTGCAAGATTGGTTCAAGAAACTAATCCCAAAGATGACTTAAGTGCAGCTGACCAAAAGTTTAAAGTAGCAGAAATTATTAGAACACTTAAGGAACAAGATTATAAAAAGGCAATTGCACTTGAAAAGAAATGGTACACTGCAGTCTTAAAGTATCAAAAAGATTTCTTTACTTGGGCTAAAGATGAAAACACTGAGTTTACTAAAAAAGATGCTTTAGCAGTTAAGAAAGCAAACCAAGCATACTTGAAGTTAGAACGTAAAAAACTTCTTGAAGAAAAGAAAGTTCAAATTGCTAACGATAACAAGATGTTACTTGACTTGAAATATAAGTATAAAGAAGCATTTAAAAAAGAAAGTTTACGTATTGCTGAAATTCACCGTAAACAAGCAGAAAAAGCTAAAGCTAAATTAATCAAAGAACGTGATTTAGCAAAAGCTAAGTTAGAAAAAGCAAGAGAATTACAAAAGAAGAAACAAGCGAAGTTTGTTGCTAAACAAAAAGAAAAGATTAAAGCGCAACATCAAGTAGCGATGGAAGCTTTAAAAAAGGGTAAATGAAAAAGTCCTTTAAAATAATTTCGACCATCTTAATACTATCAATGATATTTATATTAGTTGTTATTGTATCCTTATCATTTATGAGCTTTATCACTAAGAAACCAGTAGCATTATTTGGATATAGTTATGGCGTTGTTGAAACTGCATCAATGGAACCATTGATTGTACCCGGAGATTTTGTCTTAATTGAAAGTATGGACCCTACAACACTTAAAGTAGGTGATGTGATTGCATTTAAGTCAGTCTTAGGTATTACAATTGTTCATGAAATTATTTATGTACATGAAGTAGAAGGTTTTATTACTCAAGGAATTAACAATGATGTGAATGACTTTGAAGTCGAAGGTTACATCACACATGATGAAGTTATTGGTAAAATTACTCATTTTGGTGGACATGAAATTGGATCCATCTTAATTGATTCAAGATTACAAATCATTGGTATTATCGTAATTATTGTATGTATCATATTTATCATTCAATCATTACATGTGATTAAGTTATTAATGAACCGACAAAAAGAAAAATACGCATCAGATTTAGAAAAGTTTAAAAAAGAATTAAAAGAAAACCAAGAAAAACTAAAAAATAAGATATAAAGGCAAACTTAAGGGAACTTAAGGACGCAAAACTAAAGGGTCTATATAAAGACAGCCAGTTGCATCGATAAAGGGTACAAATGAAATTGATAAGAAAGACTCTCATCTTAATCATATTCCTATTGGTATCAGTTGCTACGATGGTAACTGGCGTTTTTGCTTGGTTTTCTGGAAATTATGCAAAAGTTGAAGGCTTTGGTGGTAGTGTAATTAGTCAAAATGAAGTACTTGAAGTTAACTCTGATATGGATACAATCTTCTTAGGAGACAGAGTACGTGATTTAGTTTACTTAAATGACGCTGATTTTAATGTAACCGGATTTGACTTTTATGGATATGCTTCATTGATTAGACTTGAAGTTACAAATCCAGGATTAAATAATGCAACTGTTAAAGTCAATATTAATGTGATGGCATCTCCAGAATTTGGTGTTTTATCAGGTACATTGTCCGGTTTAAAATATTTAGCTTTACCAGATCACGCAACATTAACTCAATCAGCATATTTAGCTGAAAGAATGCTTAACTTTCAAAATGGATCAAATGTTTTCCAAAAGATGACTCAACATAATCAAACTGGTTTTGTTGTACCAGCAGGAGAAACAAGATTTGTTAATGTCTATATTTGGGGTTATTATGATGGTTTAACCGTTGAACAAAAAGCAGTATATCATGCATTAGTATACCGCGTGAAAGTTATGATTTAGGTGATTTCATATGAGAAAAATTAGAAAAATTACCATTTTATTTCTCACATTTATATTTTCCTTATCCACTGTGATGAGTGTTTATGCATGGGTTGCATTAAACGAAGCAACTGAAGCTCTAGACTTATATGTTAGAACATCAAGCTTATTTGATTCAAGTCTAGCAATTGGATTAACACAATCAACAAATCAATTAGTAGATTATAACCATGCATCATATAACCGTGATGATTTATCTGTAAACTTAACTAAAACACAAATGAATCATGCAAACTTTGAAATTAAAGTTGCAGTAAATATTACTGCACATCAAAATATAAAGGTGCGTTTTAAAGTTGTTGAAATGTGGATGAATTCTAGTGGTAATGTTATTGCTAATCCAAATGCATTTGATACGATTTATCACGAAAACTTAATTGAAGATACATCTGAGGTTGGTATAAACTATTTATATGGTGACCCAGTATATAAAGAAACTAGTGTCACATTAGACTTTATTACATCACTAAAGAGAAAAGTTGGATTTACTTTCCCTGCTGCAGTTGATCATGTCAGACTTGTAGTCTTAGTTTCTGCAGTTCAACTCAATCGTTCAGATATTTGGGATGACCAATTACCGACTACAAAAACTCTTACAACAACCTCAAGTGGTACATATGGTATGAATGTTGTCTTTAATAATGTTGCAAATGAAGCATATTTACGCGGAGTTGCAATTGAAATCATTGGTTCAACAAATAGCTATGTGTACATTTGGCATACAAGAAATTTCCCTACAGGTAGAACAATTACTCTTCCTGCGGGTACTTATACAATAAAAATTAATTTAGTAAACCATTTAGCACTAGCCCAACCGACTATTTCTAATGGAAAGATAAATATTAGCATTTCATATGGTTCTGGTTTGGGACCTGATGACTGGGGATTTGAGGATTTTCTATATTCACCATCAGTTATTTCTTATTGGTCATCAACAGTTACTTATGTTGCCGGTAACATTGTTTATTTTAGAGATTTACCAGATGGTACAAATGCTGGTTTCTATGTTGCTAGACAAGGCAGTACAAATCAAGTACCTGATGCTGCAACATGGGCATGGAGTCCAATTTCACCATATTATCAATCAGGTAGACTATATTTAGAAGGCACAATTGTATTTTATAATGGAGCATTCTATTTAGCTAAAACAGATAATACTGTTTTACCAACCACTGCTTGGGCATGGGAAAGATTAGATAAGATGTTTAATAGTGGTAATACATATAATACTGGTGATGTTACATACTTTATTTCAGGTGGTATTACGAAGTGGTACTATGCATTTGGTAATGTAGGTTCTGGCCAATCTCAACCACAAGCATATCAAGATTTTAGAGAATTAGGTATCAATTATTCGGCATTTAATAAACAAAAATATTTAATCAATGAATATGTTATCCATAACGGATTATATTATACGAACGTGACAACAGGTACCTATGAAGATCCTGCTTTAAACTCTCAAGTTTGGAAACAATTAGGATTCAATTATACGAACGTTCAAGCATATCCTCAAAATCATATTATTTTATACAATGGTAATTATTATATTGCACTTGCTAATATTGCAGCCTATCAAAGTGCACCAGGGTCTAATGCCAACTGGAGAATTCTTAATAACTTAGGCACTTACAATGCTGCAACAACCTATTCAAGATATCAAAGAGTTACATATAATGGAAACATTTATGTTTGGAATCAAGCAAGTACAACTATAAATACCAATCCTGAAACAACCCAAGGTTGGTGGTTATTGGGTAGTGCATGGCATTATAAAAATACTTATGTAAAAGACTCATTAGTACTTCATGACGGAGAATACTTTGCACTAAGAACCGGAACATCAACAAATCAAGAACCAGGGATTAGCGGAGCATGGCAAAAGTTATCAGAAAACTGGAATCCAACAAACATGTATTATAATTCATCATCATTAAGAAGTATGGTTAAGTACGATGAAAGATTATTTATGTGGCAAGGTACTAATGGAGTAACCAATACTCAAACACCGGGAACAATGGGAAGTAACTGGCAAGAGTTAACAGAAATATGGCGTCCATATAATACCTATAAAGTAGGGGACAAAGTTATTTATGATGGATCATTCTGGGAAGCATTAAAAGTACCAGTTGATAACTTTGGTAATCCAGTTGTACCATCTACAGATTTTACAGTATGGAAAGAATATAATATCATCTGGGATCCAAATAGAAATTAAAAATAAAACCGGTAATTATGAATTAAATTCATAAATAACCGGTTTTTTTAATAGTTTAATATACTTTTGTTTCTTCCCTTGTTTCTCTAATAAACATATGAATATCTCGTTTTAAGTCTCTTTCATAACCAAATTGTCTAGAGTTTAATGTTTTGAATGTGACTCTTAATTTAATCATGTGTAATTGAGTATCAACAACACCTACAAAGGTTGGTGCTTCAGTCATATCTGGTTTTGTTGCATAACCTTCTAATAAATCTACAAACTTTTCACCATAAAAGACTTTTAAATCAAACTGTGGTGTCACAAAGAATTCCACAACACCAACAGATTCTCCAACAGAGAAATTTGTAATAACTTTAATATCGCCATTATTGACTAATCTAATTTCATTTTTCCAGTTTATAAGTTTTGTTCTTCGAATACCAACTTCAATGACTCGACCACTAAAATCACCAACCTGAATTAAATCCCCTACACCAAATGCATCTTCAAAGATGATAAAGAATCCTGAAATTAAGTCCTTAATGAGTTCTTGAGCACCAAAACCAATAGCAAACCCTAAGATTCCAGCACTAGCTAGTATTGGGGCTAAATCCAGTCCAAGTTCTTTTAAAACCATCATGATCATTACAAACCAGAAAATATATTTAACTAATGCAATGATTAATGCAGCAACCGTTTTTTGACGTTTGACCATCTTTTTTTCTTTAGCTTTTAATCTTTGAATAATATACTTTGCTGAAATATGCATAATAAATCCAAGTAAAACCCATCCTAAAATACTTGTTGTAGTAACAAGTAATTGTACGATTGAGGGATGAAATTGAAGTGATGTTAACCATTCTGTTAAAAAATTCTTTAAGATGTCCATAAAAAAATACCTCTAAATAAATATATCATATTTGAGGTATTTTTTAAAGTTAAAAAGCTGGAATTGCTGCCCACCCATAATTTTCGGTAATCCAATTAGCTACTTTAGGACTTGTTAGATGGGTGATTAGTTTTTGAATCTTAGGATCATTTAAGTTATCTTCTCTAGTCACAAATGAGATTGCATAGGTCATAGTGAGTTCATTGAGTTCCTCATATGCAATCACTTCACTATCATCCATTAGTTGATTATCTGGTGTTCTTGCATAACTTGGGTACATTATAGCTAATTTACCACCATCAGAGTGATATGCTTGTGCAGTTGTTCCTAAGGATTTTGTTTGAAAGATGAGACCTTTAGGATTTGAAGTGATATCAGATAATTTAGAATCAGTCGTCTTTCCTTCTGCTAATGTAATTAAACCAAGATCATCAAGTAAGATTAATGCTCTTGAAATATTTACAATATCCTCTGGTATATAAATGGTAGTATTTGAAGGGATGTCATCAATGGATGCAAATACACTAGAGTATAATGCAAACTTTGAATGATATATTCTTTGAGCAATCACTAAATTTCCATTATTAGCCTGATTAAAGAAGTTCATAAAGTATTGATGTTGAATCAAGTTTCCATCAATTTCGCCTTGTAAGAGTGGTGTGTTTAATACGTTATAGTCCATTTGAACCGTATTTATTGTAATTCCGTCAGCTTTTAAATCATCTTTAATCAGTTCAATGATTTCTGGCATAGGATAAAAGTTTACACCAATTGTTAAGGTGTTTTCGTCTTTTACACAAGATGCTAGAATCAAAGTAAATCCTATAGTAAGTAATAAAAATATTTTTTTCATATGTTAACCTCTTTTCTTTTTATTTAAATAATTAGCAATCAAATTTCCAATGAGTTGAATGATTTGAACAAGTAGAATCATTAATATGGTTGAAACCCACATCAGTGTTTTACCAACTGGAGAGTAGTAACCAATTTGTATCGCAGTATAACCAAGTCCACCACCACCTACGATATAAACAACTGATGAATATGCAAGTAGACTTACCAGTGCTGAGGTATATCCTAATATGAGTGAAGATCTTGCTTCAACAAAAATAAAATGTCTAAATAATTGATACTTTGTTGCACCCATAGATTTAGCTAAATCAAAGATTTGAGGATTTATATCTGTGATTGCCTGTTCTACTAATCTAGATACAGTAGCTATGCCTATAATGGATAAAGATATTAATGAAGGAATAACCCCAATACTGGTTTTAAATAGGTTATATGATAAAGGAATGATTAATACCATTAATAATACAAATGGAATCGAACGAATGATACTCATGATAACTGATAAGATACTTGATAGATAACCTTGAGCATATACTTTATTTTTCCCATATAGTGCTAAGATGAAACCGATTAAAGATCCAATTGGAATTGATATTAACGCACTTATTAGTAAAAGGTAAGTTGTTTCTAAGATTGCAGTAATCAGCTGTGATTGTTCAAGACTTGTTAATGCGAAATCTATCATAAAGATTCATCCCACAAATCCAAATAACTTGAATTTAAATCAAAATTATTCTTAATTGTACCTAACTTTTTAATTTTTCCTTCTGAAAGTAATAAGACTTTATGGCATAAAAACTTAATAACTGACAATTGATGAGAAACCAAGATGATAGTGGGTTTAAACTTTTCATGAACTCTCTTAATTAAACCTAAGACCTCTAGAGCGGTTTCCTCATCTAAAGAAGAAGTAGGTTCATCAAGGAATAATACTTTAGGATTTGTTACTAAAGCACGTGCAATAGAGACTCTTTGAGCCTCTCCGCCTGATAAAGTTATGGGGTAATTAGATTTTTTGGATTCTAGTCCAACAAATTCTAACATCTCTAAAGCAAGATTTTCTCTATTGGTTTTATCCATACCATTAAGTTTTAATGGTAGTGCAATATTATCTAGTACATTTAGATTGTATAAAAGTGAGAAATTCTGATAAATATATGATGTTTGTTTAATTAAAGTCTGTTTTGTTTTAGCATCACTAAGAAAAGCATCATGATTAAAAAAATCATATGAACCATGATCAGCTTTTAATTGAAGTGAGAGTATTTTAAGTAAAGTGGATTTTCCAACACCACTCTTTCCGATGATTCCAAAAATCTCTCCCGGTGCAATTTCAAATGATATATCATCTAATGCACGAACAGTGTTATTATTTGTGATGAAGTTTTTTGATATATGAGTTAGTCTTAACATCGTTAAATCCTTTAAATTATTGTTCTTTACTATTATAAAGATAAATGACTCATACGTTTAACTGATTGCTTTAATTACGAAAAAATCGTAATATATACTATAATATATGTATTGAAGTTATAAGATAATAGAGGAATGTGTGATAATTATGATAGAAACAATCACAGTATCAAATTTTAAAACGATAAAATCACCAATTACAATCGATTTTAGTAACCATAAAGTGTTTAATGTAGTATTTGGTAAGAATAATTCTGGTAAATCAACTATTATTGAATCAATCAAACTCTTTAAAGAAATGTTTTTAACAAATACCAGAGTGATTCCTAAATCGATGATTCATGAAGAACTTAAGTACGTTATTACATTTAGATTTGATGATAAGTTATATCAATATACAGTTGCACTAGATAGCGAAAAAAGTGAAATCGTTTATGAAGCTTTTGAAGTATATAAGAAAAACACATTTGAATTGTATTTCAGAAGAGTTCAACATGATATTGAACTTTATAGTAATTTTCAAAAGTTATTTACAAAAATAGATTTTGAAAGATTAAAAACCTATATATATGATCTAAAATTTAATAAAAAAGAATTGATACTATCTAATTTAATTGCTAAAGATTTTTCCGATTCAAAATTAACTACCTTTTTAGATAAATCTGCAGAATCAATTAGAAATATTACATTTGTGACATCAGATGAGGATATTTTTTACTATACGCATATAGATTACAAAAACTATCCTAATGTATTATCCTTACTTCAAACACTTGATACAAAAATTCAAGCTCTATCATACCGCTATATTGAACTTGATGAATTAAGATCAAATTTAAATCGTCATCGATATGATCACTTTATGGATACATTTAGAAATAAACTTTCTACCACTGATGAATTTGAGTTCTTTGTTGTAGCATATAATCAATTTTACCGTCTAAAAGGAAGATCACTAGATACACTAAAGATTCAAACGATTGATGTAAAATTTATTGATGAACAGGTTATTTCATTAAGTGATGTTTCAATGGGATTAAAACGATTAATTGTCTTAACTATGATTTTACTTAGAAATAAAAAAGGTGATTTGGTATTGGTCGACGACCTCACAAATCACCTAGATTCAAATACTTCAAAAACCTTTCTAACAACATTACATAAGTTGTATCAAACATTTGACATCAAACTGCTTTTTACCACACATGATTTATTACTGTTTGACAGTAAGTTGTTTCCATTAAATGAAATAGTTTATGTCAAGAAAGACTATGAAACTAAATTTACATACTTAAGTGCATATAACATTAGAAAAGATAAGAAAATTTTAAATCTATATTTAGAAGGATATTTTGAGGAATAATTATTTTAAAGCATCCTCAATTTGTTGTAACTCATGATCGCTAAATGCTAAATTATCGAGTGTCTTTAAGTTTTCTTCTAATTGTTGAATTTTTGATGTTGAGATTAAAGTAGAAGTCATCTTTGGATTTCTAAGTGTCCAAGCAAGTGCCAATTGAGCAATAGACTGACCGCGTGATTTTGCAATAACATCAAGTTTCTTTAATCGTTCTCTAGCTTCTGGTGTAATGTTTTTTTCAGTAAACCACCATGAGTTAGGGTTTTTTGCTCTTGAGTCTGCAGGAATATCATTGATATATTTATTTGTTAATAAGCCTTGTGCAAGTGCGGAATAACAAATAGTACCACCACCTAAACTATCTTGTGTTTCTAATAAATGGTCTTGTTCAATCCATCTATTTAACATCGAGTAACTTGGTTGTGTGATTACATATGGAACATTTAGTTGATCAAGTATTTGATGAGCTGCTTTTAATTGTTCACTATTATAATTAGACAATCCAACATAAAGTGCTTTACCTGATAAAACAATATCTCTTAAAGCAAGCATTGTTTCTTTTAAGCTAGTTTCATGATCAAAACGGTGATGGTAGAAGATGTCTACGTAAGGTATACCCATTCTTTCAAGTGATTGATTTAATGAAGAAATTAAATACTTACGAGAGCCTCCATCTTGGTAAGGTCCACTCCACATGCCGTAACCAGCTTTAGTAGAAATAACAATTTCATCACGATATGGCATTAAGGCATCTTTTAAAATTCTACCAAATACTTTTTCAGCATGACCAGGTCCTGGTCCATAATTATTAGCTAAATCAAAATGTGTAATACCATGGTCAAATGCATTAAGAATCATTTGTTTACAAACTTCATAGTCATTTTGTTCACCAAAGTTTTGCCATAAACCAAATGATAATACACTTAATTTTAAACCGGATGATCCTAATTTACGGTAAATCATTTTCTTATAACGATCTGCGTTTGCTACATACATTTTTAAATCCCCCTTATTTTATTTATTATGAATCTAATTACTCTGCAATTAATTTAACAATATTTGTAAATACTTCAACAGCTTTTTCCATTTGATGAATACTTGCAAATTCTAATCTACCATGGAAGTGATATGCACCAGTTCCAAGGTTTGGGCAAATTAATCCACCATAAGTTAATCTAGCACCATCGGTTCCACCACGAATGGCTTCAAACTTAGGTGTAAGATTTGCTTTTTTTGTTGCATTAACTGCATAATCAATTACATACATATGATCCTTAATGATTTCATACATATTTAAATAAGAATCTTCAATATCTACTCTAACTGCATTATACCCATATTTTTCATTCATATAGGTACCAATTTGGTTAAACGTTTTTTGTTGTTCTTTAAATAAGTTCATATCGTGATTTCTAATAATATATTTAGCAGTTGCTTCTTCAACTAATCCTTTTACACTTGTTAAGTGATTAAATCCTTCATAACCTTCAGTAATTGCAGGGTCAAGGAATCTTGGTAACATCTGATGAAATTCCATTGCTAAATGTAGTGCATTAATCATTTTATTTTTTGCAGAACCTGGGTGAATCGATTTTCCTGTAAATGTAATTGTAGCTGATGCTGCATTAAAGTTTTCATATTCAATACCGCCGACTTCACTACCATCAGCAGTATAAGCAAAATCAGCTTTAAACCAATCGTAGTTAAAACGGTCTGCCCCATTACCTATTTCTTCATCAGGTGTAAAACAAATATAGATATCACCATGTAAAATACTTGGATTTTCAACTAAACGTTCAACCATTTCCATAATTTCAGCAACACCAGCCTTATCATCTGCTCCAAGTAAGGTTTCACCATTTGTAACAATGATATCTTCACCAATAACCTTCTTTAACGATGGATACTGATTAGGTTCCATTTGGTATGTATCGTTTAACTTGATTAAAGAACCATCATAATTTTTAATGATTCTAGGGCTAACATCTTTACCGGGTGCATCCGGGCTCGTATCTACGTGCGCGATAAAACCTACACTAGGTACTTTTTTCTTTAAATTTGAATCAAGTTTTGTATAGACATAACCATCTTGATCTAGAAATGCATTAAGACCCATAGCTTTTAATTCTTTAACTAATATATTAGAAAGGTCTTTTTGTTTTTCTGTTGATGGGAATGTATTTGAATCTGGATTTGATTGTGTATCCACTTTGACGTACTTTATAAATCTATCAACTAATCTTGACATAACATTACCTCTTTTTCTTATTACTAATATTATACAAAAAATAGGTCGAAATTAAAATAATTAAGTTCAAAATTAATTTTCTTAAAAAAAATAAGCAAAAGCATTGACAATATTAAAAAAACGTAATATTATTAATGTGTAAATTAAAATAATTAAGGAAAAGATGATGAAAATGACAGATAATAAAATGTTGAATAAAGTTTATAAAGGTAAATTGTCAACAAGTGAAGCTTATAATCAAATGTTTGTTAAACCAGTATCCTACAAAAAGGCGCAGTTTGTAGTCCTACGGTTAAATATTAAAGAACATAAGTTCATGACTCTATTACTTAATACATTATTTTTACTCCCAACGCCAATTGGATTGATAAAAACCATTTTAAGAAAAGTAGCAACAAAGAACAATGAAATGGATGATGAGACCTTGGCACAAGTCACAGAATTAATATCTGTTAAGGATATTGCACTTGAAGTCAAATCAGAAGATGCAGACATCTATATAAAAACGATATAAGAAGGAGATAGAAAATGTCTAAATTAAACCCAGTAATAACCGTATGTCCAGTATGTAGTCATGATTTACACGTTACACATTTAGCATGTGATCATTGCCATACAGAAATTAAAGGCGAATTTAGTTTCTCAAAGTTTAATTACTTAAACCAGGAAACATTATATTTCATCGAAGTGTTTGTTAAAAACAGAGGTAATATTAAAGCTGTTGAAAAAGAAATGGATATTTCTTATCCAACAGTCAAAAAATATTTAGATGAGGCAATTGTTTCATTAGGATATAAATTAGATGATGACAATAATTTCCAAGAAACAAAGAAGGATACACCAATTCAAAAACTTAACAATGATGTTAAGCAAATGCAACAAGAAATACTAGATAAAATTAAGACTAAAGAATTACAGGTTGAAGAGGCAATAGCCATGATTAAAAAATTAAAAGGAGATAAATAACATGGAAGATCTATTAAGAGAAGAAAGATTAAAGATTTTAGATTTATTAAAAGAAGGTACAATTACACCAGACCAAGCAGAAGCTTTATTATCTGCTTTAATGTCAAATAAGACAACTGAAACTGTTCAAGCAGTTCCAAAAGATAAAAAAGCACCATTTAGAATGTTAAAGATTATTATTGATACCAACGATGGTGAAAAGGTTCGAGTTAACATTCCAGTTGAGTTTGCTAGATTACTTAAAAAAGGTAAATTTGGTAATGTCAGTCTAGATGAATTCGATATTGATATCGATTCATTATTAGAAATGATCAATCAAGGTGTGATGGGTGAAATTGTCACAGTAGATTCACAAGACGGCGATTCCGTTAAAATATTTGTAGAATAATTTGATGATGGACTACTAAAAAGTTCTTTGTAGTCCATCATTTTTAAATAAATATAAGTATATTTAAAGTAAAATAATATACACATTTCTAACTTATATTATGTAATAATTTGTTAGAATAGATTAAAGAGGTTTTTACATCATGATATTTTTAAAACATTTTAGACATTATTATATTAAATATGGAATTACATTCTTATTAGGGGTAGCAATTTTGGTTGCTATTGACTATTTTCAATTAGAAATTCCAAAGATATTTAATTTGATTATTACAAACGTTGAAGATGGCATATTTACCGAAACTGCACATCTTTTCGAACCACTCTTATACATATCAATTATCATAATTGGGATGACTATTGGGCGATTCTTATGGCGTTTTTTATTGTTCGGTAATGGAAGAAAGATTGAAACAGATATTCGTTTAGCAATGTTTACACATGCAACCAAACTATCTCAAAACTATTATTCTAAAGAAAAAATTGGTGGATTAATGAGTTACTTCATCAATGACTTAAATGCCGTTAGAGAACTATTTGGTTTTGGGTTATTAACCTTAATTGATGGACTTGTTTTAGGATACTTTGTTTTAAGTAGAATGTTTTCTTTAAACTGGGAAATGACGTTATATGCATTTATTCCTTTAGCACTTATGGGTATTTTAGTATTCTTCTTAGAATTGAAGATGGAGCATAAGTTTAAACTCAGACAAGAATCATTCGAAAAACTTAGTGATTTTACTCAAGAATCATTTACTGGAATTACTGTAATTAAAGCATATGTAAAAGAGTTAAAAGAAGCAATCACATTTGATAAGAAATCTAAGGATGTTTACAATAAATCAATGAAGCATATGAATTATGCAATCATTGTTAACATTATTATTGATGTCATGATTACGCTTGTGATATTAGCTGTTCTTGTTTATGGATCTGTTTTAATTGCCCAAGGCAATTTAAATGCAGGAACTTTAACAGAGTATATTAGTTATTTCTTTACATTGTTATGGCCAGTATTTGCAATTGCTTGGTTCATGAATTTAAACGGACAAGCACAAGCATCTGCAAAAAGAATTTATAGGTTCTTAGAATCAAAAGTTGATATTAAAGATGATCCAAATGCTTTAACAGATGTTAAATTAGATGGATCTATTCATGTTAGAAATTTAACATTCAAATATGAAGATGCTGAAAAGAATGCTTTAGAAGATATTAGCTTTGATATTAAACAAGGTGAAATGGTAGGGATTCTTGGTAAAACAGGTAGTGGTAAATCAACTCTGGTTGAATTACTATTACATGTATATCAAACCGATAAAGAAATGATTTATTTTGATACTCATGACATTAGAGATTTATCAATTAAAACATTAAGAGATCATATAGGTTATGTACCGCAAGATAATTTCTTATATTCAGATACCATTAAAAATAATATTGGATTCTCATTTAGTGAACCTATTAATGATGAATGGTTAACAAAGGTTGCAAAATTATCAGATATTCATGAGAATGTCTTAGAATTTAAAGATCAATATGAAACAATCTTAGGTGAACGCGGTACAACCATTTCAGGTGGACAAAAGCAAAGAGTCTCTATTGCAAGAGCTTTAGCTAAAGATCCAACAATCTTAATATTAGATGATTCGGTATCTGCAGTTGATACTAAGACTGAAGAAGCAATCATTTCTAACTTAAGAAAAGTAAGAAAGAATAAAACAACCTTAATGATTGCACACCGTATTTCAACAGTTAAGAAGTTAGATAAAATTATTTTAATAGAAGATGGTAAATTAATTGGATTTGGTAGTCATAAAGACTTATTAAGTACTAATAAGACATATCAAGATATGGTTAAACTACAGGAATTAGAAGCGTTAGTTGGGGAGGTCAATCATGCGTGATTTTACAGAGAACCATCAAGCCCATGCAGACTCTAAGTTAACGAGCAGACTAATGAAGTATTTAGTACCATATTTAGGAAAGTTCTTACTTTCATTTGGGATGATGTTTGTTACAACATTTACAAATATTATTTTACCCCTTGCAACAGGGTGGTCAATTGATTACATGGTTAGAACCGATGTCACATTTGATCAAAAGTTACTTGTCTTATTCATTGGCGCTGGTATTGGATTACTCATTATGATGTCATCGGTTGCTATTGGATTTTTCCAACAAGTGATCTTACAACAAATCGGTCAAGATGTTACCCATGTAATGAGAAAAGAAGTGTTTGCACATATTAATAAACTATCTATTGGTCAAATCAATCAATTACCAGTTGGTAAATTAGTTACACGTGCAACCAATGATCCAGGAAACATCTCTGATATGTTTACAAATACTATTGTTAACTTATTAAGAAACGTTTTAATGCTTGTGTTAGTTGGAGTCATTTTATTTGTTATTCACTGGCAAATGGCTTTAATTACACTCATAACATTTCCATTAATCATCGTGTCATCGATGCTATTTAGAAAATATTCTAGAAATGCTTACCGTAATGTAAGAAACAATGTTTCTGAGATGAATGGATTCTTATCAGAAAACCTAAGTGGAATCAAGATTACTCAAATCTTTAATCAAGAAGATAAAAAGATTAATGAGTTTAAGAAGATTAACCGTAATTTAAGAAAAAGCTATATGACTGAAATCAATATATTTGGGTTATATCGTCCATTTATTTGGTTTTTAGCAATGGTATCGACACTACTTTCTATTTACTTTGGTGTTGATGCAGTATTTAAAAATACGTTATCGATTGGTTTATTTGTTTCATTCTATATTTATATTGGTCAGTTCTTTGAACCGATTCAACAAATCTCAGAACAATTTAACAGTTTACAAAATGGCTTTAGTTCTGCAGAAAAAATCTTTGATGTGCTAGATACAAAACCAGATATTGAAGATGATCCAGATGCGATTGAACTTGATGAATTTAAGGGTCAAATTGAGTTTAAGGATGTTTGGTTCCAGTATATTCCTGATGAATGGGTATTAAAAGGTGTCTCATTTAAAGTTATGCCTGATGAGACAGTTGCATTTGTTGGTGCTACTGGTAGTGGTAAAACAACCATTCTCCAATTAATTGTTAGAAACTATGATATTCAAAAGGGGCAGATCTTAATTGATGGTATTGATATTAGACATATTAAAAGATCAAGCTTAAGAAGTTTTGTTGGTCAAATGCTACAAGATGTTTTCTTATTTAGTGGAACCATTAGAGATAATATTACACTGCATGATGAAACAATTACTGATGAAGATATTTATAAGGCTAGTGATTATGTTGGACTTGATTATGTTTTAAAGAAACTACCAGAAGGATTAGATCATGTTGTACGTGAACGTGGTAATAACTTTAGTAGTGGTGAACGCCAATTAATCTCATTTGCTAGAGCGGTTGTTTATAAACCAAGATTAATGATTCTTGATGAAGCAACAGCAAATATTGATTCTGAAACCGAAAGTATTATCCAAGAATCGTTAAATAAAATGATGAATATATCAACGATGTTGATCGTAGCTCATAGATTATCAACCGTTCAACACTCAGATAAAATTATTGTAATGAGTAAAGGTGAAATTAAAGAATCTGGTACGCATCAAGAATTATTGAAACAAAAAGGTTTGTATTTTAACCTTTATCAGTTACAATATGATAAACAGGAAGGTGAAATGAATGCTTAGTAAAAAACAATTAGAAACATTATTACAATTAGGATTAGAAACAGGCGCTGATTTTTCAGAAATCTTTTTAGAAGATACTTATAGTGGAAGAATCACTGTAAATAATGGTGAAGTGATTAATGTTACAAGTGGTAATGTACACGGAGTAGGGGTTAGACTACTTCAAGGTATTGATGAGGTTTATGGTTATTCAAACAATGACTCATATGAAGAAATAGAGAAGTTGATGGTAACTTTACGTGGCTCATTTAAGGGACCAAAACACCATGCTAAACCATTAGGTGATGCTAAACCTTATATATATACGATTAAAAAACCGCATGATAGTTTAACACCAGAAGAAAAAAGTAAAGTTTTAATCAAACTGTCTAATATGATTAAAAATCATGATACAAAAATTATTCAAGCTGGGTCTACATTAATTGAATGGACTCAAAAGATTTTAGTGGTCAATTCTAATGGTATCTATCAAGATGATGTTAGAACATATACTAGAGCATTATTATCTGCAACAGCTCAAGATGGTGATTTAATGCAAGATGCATATGAAGCACCAGGACGTCAAATGGGTTTTGAACTATTTGATGAAATTGATTTTGAAAAGTTAGCAAAAGAAGTTGCTCAAAGTGTTATGACATATTTATATGCTGATAACATGGAACCACAAGAATTACCAGTTGTTATCCATAATGGATTTGGTGGTGTAATCTTCCATGAAGCAGTAGGACATCCACTAGAAACATCTGCAGTATCTAAAGGTTTATCACCATTTGTTGGTAAGATTGGTCAAAAGGTCGCATCAGAATTAGTTACAGCATATGATAATGGTGATGATTTAGATCAATGGGGTAGAACAACATTTGATGATGAAGGTAATAAAACACGTAAGAATTTATTGATTGAAAAAGGGATTCTTAGAAGTTATTTATCAGATTATAAGAGTGGAAAACGTATGAACTATGAATCCACTGGTTCAGGTCGTCGTCAAAGTTATAAATTTGCACCAACTGCACGTATGAATACAACATATATTGAAAATGGTACTGAAAACTATGAAGATATCATTAAAGATACGAAGTATGGTTTATTTGCTAAAAAACTAGGTGGTGGTACCGTATCACCTGCTACTGGTGAATATAACTTTGCTGTGAATGAAGGTTATATGATTGAAGATGGTAAATTAACAAAACCAGTACGTGGTGCGATGTTAATTGGACATGGTGCTGATACAATCTTAAAAATTGATCGTGTGGCTAACAACCGTTCATATGGTCAAGGTATGTGTGGTGCTGGTTCAGGATCAATTCCTACCGATGTAGGTCAACCAACAATTAGAGTTTCATCAATGCTTGTTGGTGGACAAGGAGGGAAAAAATAATGTTTAAAAAATGGATTGATTTAGGATTAAAAAAAGGTTTTAGTGATGTAGAGTTATTTGTTAGAAGATCAAAATCATTATCAATTGAAGTCTATCAAGGTAAAGTAGAAGCATTAACAAACTCTGATGTGACAAATGCTAAGATTAAAGGTATTTATGATGAAAAATTAGTTTCTGCTACATTAGAAGATTTAAGTGATCAAGCAATTGATAAACTATTTGATCAATTAATCTTAAATGCGAAAGCAGTGACTGTTAAAGAACCAGCAATCATTTTTGAAGGTTCAGATAAGTACCCTGTAATTAAAGAAAATACATTTGATTTTGATAGTGTTCCAGTTGAGAATAAAATTAAATATTTAACCGATTTAGAACAAAATATCTTAAAAAATGAATTTGTAAAACAAGTAGAATCAACAAACTATACTGAAAATTATGGTGAAACAACAATTACCAATTCAAAAGGTTTAAATTTAACCAGAAAACATAATTTTTCTTATGCATATGGTGTTGCTATATTTGAAAAGAATGGTGATATTAAAACTGGATTTGAAATCGTTATGGCTAAAAACTATAATGAATATGATGCGGTTAAAGATGCTGAAAAAACTATTGCTGATGGTTTATCTAAACTAGATGGTAAAAGTGTTAAAACAGGTATTTATGAAACAGTATTTGCACCAAAACGCTTTGGTGATATGTTAGATGTTTATGCTGGTTTATTCTCTGGTGAGGCAGCTTACCGTAAAATGACAGCATTAAAGGATAAAAAAGGTGAAAAGATTGCTGTTGAATCCTTTAACTTATGGGATGACCCATTAAATGAACTTGCACCTTTCCAAAACTCATTTGATGATGAAGGTGTTGCATCAAATCCTAAGAAGATTATTGATAATGGTGTCTTTACTGGATTCTTACATTCACTAAGAACAGCTAAATTATTTAATGAAACACCAACTGGTAATGCCTTTGGTGGTTCAATAGGACCAGCCGGTTTATATTTAGAACCAGGCAAAGCACCCTTTGATGAATTAATCAAAGATATTAAGTTAGGCTTTTACGTGACAGAATTAGTTGGTCTTCATGCAGGCATCAACCATACAAATGGTAACTTTAGTTTACAAGCTGGTGGTGTTTTAATTAAAGATGGTAAGCTAGATCATCCAGTTAAGATGGTTGTCTTATCTGGTAACTGGTTTGAATTATTAAACCAAATCAAAGGTATTGGTAATGACTTAACATTTGATGTTTCAGGTGTTGGTTCACCAAGTGTGTATGTTGGTGGGTTATCAGTTTCTGGCGACGAAAAATAAGAATAAATAACTAAAAAATCAATAATATGATCATAAAATCCCTTTTAAATAGAACCTATATCGTATATATAGTATCTGTAAAAGAGGGATTTTTTTATGATTTGTAATAAAATCAAGGTTAAGAACTTATCAGAAGTGATATATTTTCTACGATTAACTATCGAAATATTTTCAAAAATAGCATTAAAATGTTACAATACTAATAGTTTAAATATTTATTTAACTAGGAGCAAATAGATGAGATATAAGACGGTTGTAGTAGGTTCGGGTCGTTTAGGGGCTAATATCGCTAGACATTTGTCGAACCAAAAAGAAAGTGTCGATATTATTGATAGTGATCCAACAGCATTTAGAAAAATAGCGGATGATTTTAGTGGTAATAAAATCATAGGTGATGGTTCTGAAACCACAACCCTTGATCAATCCGAGATTTCTAATGCAGAACGTATCGTAATTGTTACAGGTGATGATAATACAAATATTTATATTGCACATCTAGCCTTAAGTATATATAATGTACCTAAAATTTATGTCAGACTTTTTGATGTAACTAAGGGTAAATTGATTGAAGGTACAAGAATTAAACCGATTTATCCATTTAATTTATCCTTAGATGCCTTTCTTGATTTGGAAGGAGATAGTAAAAAATGAAAATAATTGTAGCTGGTGGTAAGAACGAAGCCGATTATATTGTTGGGATGTTTAGAAAAGAAAAGAATGATGTGATTGTCATTAATCCTGATGAAGTTGCATCAAAGTTTTTATCTGAACAACATAGAATTCCAGTTTTAGTAGGTGATCCTACAAAATCTTATACTTTTGAAGATTCTAATGCTAAAAATGCAGATATTATCGTAGCCTTATCCGAAAATGATATTGATAACTATATTACGTGTATCACTGCAAAGAGATTTTTTAATGTTAAAAAAGCGATTTGTCGTGTTTTAAACCCTAAACGCGTTGAAATATTTAAGAAGTTAGGTATTGATTCAGTCATTTCATCTATTTATATGTTAGGTCAAACGATTAAAGAAGAATCCAATTTAAAGGCACTTTTTAAAACCCTATCGATGGAAGATGAAAAAATATCAATTACTGAAATCGAAGTTAAAGAAAATTATGGTTTACATGGTAAACAAATTATGAATCTTGAATTACCACCTAGGATTAATATCTCTTGTATCCTAAGAGGCAATACGGTTATTATTCCAAACGGTAAAACTATGATCTTTTTGGGTGATAAACTATTAATGATATCAGCAACAACAGATCAAAAACAAATATACTCTATGATCGAAAAAAATATGGAAAAAGCAGATAAACAATGAAAACAGTCAAAGGTTATCCATTATTATTAGGATATATCGGAATCTTTTTAATATTAACAGGCATTATCAATTTAATCCCATTGGTAATGTTAATTGCCTTTCCAGAAGAAAGTGTTTTTGCCTTAAACTTCATTATTCCTGGTGTGAGTTCAATCATTATAGGGTATTTATTAACACTTATCATTAGACATAAAGAAAAAAGTAGGTTTGAAAGATTTGAGGATTCCTTTTTTCTTACAGTCATGTGGTCATTATCAATTCTAGTATGTTCTGTACCTTTTTTACTTGCAGGATATGATTTTCTACAAAGTTTATTTGAATCAACCTCAGGTTTATCAACTACAGGTTCTACGGTCTTTTCTGCCCATGAGTTACCTTACATTTATATATTCTTTAGAAGTGTGTTGTTATTCTTTGGAGGTGTTGGGTTAGTTTTAGTCATCACATCAACGGTATCTGATCGTTATGGTATGAGACTATATACAGCTGAAGGACATAATGATAAGTTAATGAGTAATCTTGCAAAATCTGCTCGTTTAATCTTAACGATTTATGCAGGATATATTTTATTTGGAACGATTGCATTTATCTTATTGGATATGCCTTGGTTTGATGCACTTAATCACTCAATTGCAGCAGTTGCAACCGGTGGATTTTCAACAGAAAATTTAAGTATTGGACATTATGATAGTTTCTTAATTGAACTCGTAGCCATTATTCTAATGTTACTTGGCGCTACATCATTTCTAATTCATATGTATTTATTTAAAGGTGTTCTAAAGAAAGTCTTTAAACATGGAGAATTATACTTGATGATAGGACTTGTTGTCATATTCACTACAATCATGACTTTTAATTTATATGAGAATCAAGCATTGATTGATCCATATGGCCATCATGATATTTGGCACTACTTAAGACACTCAGTATTTACCTTGGTTTCAGCAATTACAACCACTGGTCTTCAAACAGTAGAAAACTTTCATGGGTTTACATCATTTTCATTAATTATGGTTGCTTCTTTAATGGTAGTAGGTGGACAACTAGGTTCAACCGCTGGAGCACTAAAACAAGGTAGGGTTGTGCTTGCATTACAGTCGTCATATTGGTTTATTCGTGATAAAATGAGTCATAGTAGAACGATTCGTACGAATTTCATGTTGAGAAATGGTGAGTATGAGCAAGTTGATGATGTGGAGATAAGACATAATTATGCCTTTATAATCATTTACTTAATGATTCTAATGTTAGGTAGCTTTATAATCATGAGTTTTGGACATTCATTTGAGGATGCACTATTTGAGTTTGCTAGTGCATTAGGTGGGGTAGGTTTTTCTACTGGAATTATGCATTATCAAGCACCATGGCAAGTACTTTCAACCGGTATTGCTGGTATGTTTATTGGTAGATTAGAGTTTACAGTGATAATTATTGCAATATTCAAATTATTTTTCGATATAACAAAAAAAGATGTCAGATGAAAAGGAGATTATTTTGAGCAAATTACAGGCAATCATTGCAACCGAAGATAGCGTCTTAGAAAAAATATCTTTAGCAAAAAAACAAAAAGAAACATTGATTGAAGAGAAAAGAACTTTAGCACAAAGTAAAATTGAAGTACTTCAAAAAGCTGTAACTGATGAGATTAATGCTTTAGAACTTCAATCCAAAAAAGAGATTGAAGCTACACTTAAGAAGCTTGAGTTAGACAAATTAGCATTGAATCAAAAAATGGAAAAAGAGTTTCAAGCTATTGTTGAAAAATACTCAGATTTACTTAAAAAAGAGGTTTTTAACTTATGATTGTTTCAATGAATAAGGTTAAATTATTTTTTATGGAAGAAAGTTTAGATACCGTATTATCTGAGTTACAAATGCACGGTATTTTTATGCTGGATGAAAAACATAAAAAACAATTAAGTCCATCTGAGGATCTCATTAAAACATCTAAAGCTATCGAAATATTAGAGTCTTATTTAAAAAAGAGATCGATTGGAAACAATGAAATCGTTTCGAAAAATGAATTTAATGTAGTAGACTCTGAGACAAAAGCTTTAGTAGATTTAATTGTTGAAAAGAAGCAATTATATCAAGAAACACAAGAGCTTTTAAGTGATTATGAAAAGAAGTATAAAGCACTAAAACCTTATGAAGCACTTGAAGTCAATCAGGGTAGATTTAAAACCTTAACTTATACAACAGTGTATCTTGGTAAGGTTTTAAAAGAAAAATTAGATACTTTGACTGGTTTACTTCAATCACTTGACTGTTATATTGATATGATTAGTGAAGACGATACATTTAAATATGTTTCAATTGTTTCATTAAAAGAATATCAATCTCAATTAGATGATTTATTAGAAAAGGGTTCATTTATTAAAGAAACCAATGAATCATTTAATCAAAAAAATAGTTTAATAATTAAGTTTTATTTAGAAGAGATTAACAAACATCAAATAGTTTTGAGGGAAATCGATCAATTATTACTTGATAAGACTAATGATTTAGGAAAACTAAAACTACTTCATGATCAATATTATAGTAATGACATGAGAAAACAAGTTTCATTATTAAATACTGATACTACCTTATATATTGAAGGTTGGATGCGGGTTGATCAAATTGGTTATTTAAGAAATATACTAGATAAAAAACATGTTGCATATGAATTAGACACTAGAGAACCCTTAGCAGATGAGGTAGTTCCTACAGCATTAAAAAATAATAAGTTTGTTAAACCGTTTGAATATATTACCAACCAATTCTCAGTACCATCCTATAAAGAATTAGATCCAAACCCACTCATGAGCTTCTGGTACTGGATTATCTTTGGGATTATGATGGCTGATATTGGTTATGGTGCAGTGATGATCTTGTTATTTGGTTCATTACTGTTATTTGGTAAGTTAAAAGGTGCAATGAAGGATTTAGTCAATATTTTCTTCTTAACTGGATTTACAGCACTTTTAGCAGGTTTAGTTTTTGGTTCATTCTTTGGAGCAACTATTCTTACACCACTTATGGATCCTATTAATGATCCAGTACCAATGTTGATTGCATCACTTGTTATTGGATTGTTCCACATTATTTGTGCACTTATCATGAAGATTATTAATATGGTGCGTCAAGGTGATATCTTAAGTGCTATTAATGATGCAGTTTCATGGATATTTATTCTAGTTGGGATTGCACTATATGCATTAACACTATTCATTACATTAGATTCATTATTAATGAGTATTCTAACCTATACAGCACTTGGATTAATTGGTATGGGTGTAATTATCATTGTTCTTTTAAATGGTAGACATCAAAAGAGCATTATGGGTAAACTGATGAGTGCCTTTACTGGGTTATATAATTCCACAGCTTACTTATCAGATATTTTATCTTATTCAAGAATTCTAGCACTCGCATTATCCTCAGCAGTTATTGCATTTACAATGAACCTATTGGCTGATATGGTGTGGAATTCAATACCAGTTCTGGGAGTTTTATTAGGTATTCTTGTTTATTTAGTTGGTCATATATTTAACTTTGTTATGGGATTATTAAGTGCTTATGTGCATGCAGGTAGATTACAGTATTTAGAGTATTATGGTAAGTTTTTTGAGGGTGGTGGGTACTTATTTGAACCACTATCACTACAACTAAAATATGTTTATCAAGTTAAATTAAAAGAAGAAAAATAAGGAGAAAGAATTATGCCATTTGTATTTGTTGAATTTCAAGGTTTATTTTGGGCACTATTTGGTGCAGCATTATCAGTAGGTTTAGCAGGGATTGGATCTGCGATGGGAGTTGCAATCGCAGGACGTGCAGCAACCGGAGTTTTAAGTGAAAAACCAGATTTATTTGGTAAGGTTTTAGTTTTACAAGCATTACCTGGTACACAAGGTATTTATGGATTTCTAGTTACAGTATTAATGCTGGTTAGGATGGGGTGGTTAGCAGGAACGCCATTACCGCTAACAGAACTAGAAGGGCAAATGTATTTTGCTGCAGCATTACCAATTGCAATTGTTGGTTTAGTATCAGCTATTTATCAAGGAAAAATGGCTGCAGCATCAATTCTTATGACAGGTAAGCGTCCAGAAATCTCAACACGTGGTATTACTATGACTGCGCTTGTTGAAACTTATGCAATTTTAGCATTATTGATTTCAATTCTAATGTGGACTCAATTACCAAGCTGAGGTATATATGTCTAAATTAGAAGAAAAAATCCTAGAAAAAGGTCAAAAGGAAGTTGAAAGTATTTTAGCTTCTGCAAAACTAGAAGCAGAAACACTATATGAATCTTTAATTAAAAAAGCGGAACTAGATTTAATGAGTCAAAAAGAAAAAGCAATTAAGAAGTTTGAAGCGAATGTCTTAAGAACAAAAGTAGATAGTCAAAGAGAAATTCGTGATGAGGTTGCTTTAGCTAAACAAAAATTAATTAGTTCTATTTTTAGTGAGTTAAGTCAATATTTATCAAATATTAGCAAAGAAGACTTTTTTAAATACGTTAAACATTCAATACTAAATGAAACGATTAGTGGTGATGAAACGATTGCACTTGCTAAACATGATTACCAAAAATATGCATCAACATTATCCAGTAAATCTGGTAATTTAGTTGAAGCAGATTTATTAAACCAAGCATTAGGAAAAAATTATCACTTGAAATTAACTCAAAGTGATATGGCTGTAGATAGTGGCTTTTTACTGATGGGAAAAGATTTTGACTTAAATTTCTCATTTAAGGAAACACTTGATAAATTAGCAGCTAAATATGAAAAAACTATTTATGAGGAATTAGTATAATTATGGATACATCTTTTATTGGTGGTGTCATTGCTGCTTCATATGATAAATTACTAAGTAAATCACACTTAAAAAGTTTTGAAAACATCAATCGAGCAGATTTTTTAAATTTGCTGAAAACACACCAATACGGTAAAGGATTAGATCGTTCTTTTGATCAAATCATGATCGAAGAAGAGATGAAACATAAAGTATTTTTAGAATCGATTATTGATTCTAATCATATTATCTTTAAAGTCTTATATATGCAGTTTGATCATTTGTTTTTATCAAATATACTTAAGTCATATGTACTTGGTGTTAATTATCAAAATAAGATTGAAGACTTATCTACATTTAATGAAACAGCCATCGAATCTTATGTCATAGATGGTAATGACCGTCAAATTGATCAAACGACTAAGGTACTTGTTGATGTACTCATAGAAGATACTAAGAATTTAGATTCACAAGCTATTAGTGATAAAGTAGTTTATCGTCTACATGAATTTATTATTGAAAACTTAAATCCTAAAGATCTAGACATTAAAAACTATTTTATGAGACATACAGATATTTTAAATGTTTTATTATTACTTAGAGTCAATAAATACCATTTAGAATTAGATTACTTAAACAAAAACCTCTTATCTGGTGGTTATATTGATAAAGATACGCTCATTAAGTTATATCAAAAGAGTTTTGATGAATTAAGAAATTACTTAGACCTACATTATGATGAAGTTGTAACGGATACATTAAAACATGAGCATAAGGAAAGATTTTTAACCGAATTTTCTGATAAGTTATATGGTTCACTGGATAATTTACTTACGAGTTATTCATTTGAAAATAGTGGGTTTGCTCCTGTGATTCACATCACTTTATTAAAAAGAGCGGAAATGACACATTTAAAGCAATTATTTTATCAAATTAAGGAGTAGTTATGGCAGAAATTTTAGCAGTATCCAAAAATGAATCCTTTATAATCTTTAGATCAATTGGTATAGATGTTGTTATTGATGAATCATTAGATGTCTTACAAAGTTCTGTTAAGGAAGCTATTCTTAATGGTGCAAAGATTATTATTTATGACTATGAATCTGAAAGTTTTATCAATTCATTATTAGAAAAGTATGATGATAAAATGTATCCTATTTTTCTTAAATTACCTACTGGTAAGAAAAATGAAGATACATTAAAAGAATTAAAAACAATGATTGAAAAATCTATTGGAATTTCAATTATATAAGGAGATACTAACTTGGAAAAACATGGAATTATAACAAAAGTATCAGGACCGTTAATTGTTGCAAAAAATATGGAATCTGTTCAAGTATATGACGTTGTTCGTGTTTCGAACAAAAGACTTATCGGTGAAGTACTTGAATTAAGAAATGATAAAGCATCCATTCAAGTCTATGAAGAAACAGCTGGTATTGGACCAGGAGAACCCGTATTTTTTACCAATGAACCACTTTCAGTAGAACTTGGACCAGGTTTACTAGAAGGTATTTTTGATGGTATTGAAAGACCACTTGATAAGATTTATGATGCGTTTGGTGCAGGCATACCTTTAGGGGTAGATTTACCTAAATTAAATAGAGAAAAACAATGGTTATTTAAACCAACTGTTAAAGTTAAAGATATGGTTGTTGGTGGAGATATTATTGGACTTGTTGATGAAACGTTAACTGTTGTTCATAAAATCATGGTACCACCAATGATTAAAGGTGAGGTTATTGAAATCTTATCAGGAAGTTTTACCATTACAGATGTGGTTGCTAGAGTAAAAGATGGCGATCAAATTCATGAACTTAAAATGTTACAAACATGGCCGGTTCGTAAGAAAAGACCATTTAAGAAAAAAATATCACCAACTCAACCAATGATTACAGGACAACGTATTATCGATACGTTATTTCCAATTGCTATTGGTGGAATTGCAGCGATTCCTGGACCATTTGGTTCCGGTAAAACTGTTGTTCAACATCAATTAGCTAAATGGGCTGACGCAGATATTATTGTCTATATTGGTTGTGGTGAACGTGGAAATGAAATGACTGACGTTTTAATGGAATTTCCAGAATTAAAAGACCCTAGAAATAATCAACCGTTAATGAAACGTACAGTATTAATTGCAAACACTTCAAATATGCCTGTGGCTGCACGTGAAGCAAGTATTTATACAGGTATTACAATTGCTGAATACTACCGTGATATGGGCTATAAAGTAGCAATTATGGCCGATAGTACGTCACGTTGGGCTGAAGCATTACGTGAAATGTCTTCACGTCTTGAAGAAATGCCAGGTGAAGAAGGATACCCTGCTTATCTTGGTTCTAGAATTGCAGAATTCTATGAACGTGCAGGTTTAGTAGAATGTATTGGTAGTGATGATCGAAGAGGCGCAATTACTGCAATTGGTGCGGTGTCACCTCCAGGAGGAGACACATCTGAACCGGTATCTCAAGCAACTTTAAGAATTGTTAAAGTATTCTGGGGATTATCTGCAGCACTTGCAAATAAAAGACACTTCCCAGCGATTGATTGGTTAAAGAGTTATTCTTTATATGATGATCAAATGGCTGAATATTTTGACACAAAGGTCAATAAGAATTGGGGCAAACAAGTTAGACTTGTTATGGGACTCTTACAAGATGAAGCTTCTTTACAAGAGATTGTTCGTTTAGTAGGTCTTGATGCATTAGGTGGAAATGACAGATTGAAGTTATTAGTATCACAAATGATTCGTGAAGACTATTTACATCAAAATGCATTCCATAATGTTGACACTTTCTCAAGTTTAAATAAACAATACGATTTATTAAGTTTAATACTTAAGTTTTATGATTTAGGATTAGAAGCTATTAAATCTAGTAAATCATTTAAGAATATTGAAAATTTACCAATTAAAGAACGTATTGGTCGTTTCAAATACATTGAAGAAAAAGATATAGCAAAAGAAACAGCATCCATTAAAGATGATATGGATACTGAGTTTATGATGCTAGATAAGGAGTAAAACGATGGCAATTAGAGAATATAAAACAATTAAAGAAGTCGTTGGACCCTTAATGCTTGTAACAAAAACTAAAGATGTCACTTATGATGAATTAGTTAAGATTAAAACAGCTAATGGAGAAACAAGATTTGGTAAAGTTTTAGAAATTGATGAAGATAAAGCATTAGTTCAATTATTTGAATCCTCCCAAGGATTAAAGATTGAAGATGCAAAAGCAATCTTTTTAGGTCAAGGATTAGAAATTGATTTATCACCTTTAATTTTAGGACGTATTTTTGATGGTATCGGTCGTCCAATTGATGGTAAAGGTAAAATTATTGCTGAAAAGCGTGAAGATATTAATGGGGTAGCATTAAACCCTGTTGCACGTGATTATCCATCTGAATTTATTCAAACTGGTGTCTCATCCATTGATGGATTAAATACGTTGGTTCGGGGTCAAAAATTACCAATTTTTTCTGGTTCTGGATTACCACATAATAAACTTGCAGCGATGATTGCAAGAAATGCTAAAGTTATTGGTAAAGATGAAGCGTTTGCTGTAGTGTTTGCTGCCATTGGGATTACTTTTGAAGAATCTAATTTCTTTGTTGAAGAGTTTAAGAAAAGTGGTGCAATCGATCGTACTGTAATGTTTGTTAACTTAGCAAATGACCCAGCAATTGAACGTATTGCAACCCCTAGAATGGCTATTACGACTGCAGAATATTTAGCATATGAACTAGATATGCATGTCTTAATCATCATGACAGATATTACAAACTATGCAGAAGCACTACGTGAAATTTCATCAGCTAGAAAAGAAGTTCCTGGCCGCCGTGGTTATCCAGGCTACATGTATACCGATTTATCTAGCTTATATGAAAGAGCTGGACGTATTAAAGGTAAAAAAGGATCCATTACGCAACTGCCTATTCTAACAATGCCTGAGGATGATAAAACACATCCAATTCCTGACTTAACAGGCTATATTACCGAAGGTCAAGTTATTCTATCAAGAGCATTAAACCAAAAGGGTTTACAACCTCCTGTGGATGTATTACCATCTTTATCTAGATTAAAAGATAAAGGGATTGGTTTAAATAAAACAAGAGCGGATCATGCCGATACATTAAATCAGTTATTTGCAAGCTATGCGCGTGGTAAAGATGCTAAAGAACTAGCTACAGTATTAGGTGAATCTGCATTATCTGATATCGATAAATTATATGCAAAATTTGCTGAACAATTTGAAAAACAATATATTGCTCAAGGCTTTGAATCTAATCGAAGTATTGAAGAAACACTAGATTTAGGCTGGAAGCTCTTAAGAATCTTACCAAGAAGTGAACTAAAACGTATTTCAACAAAACATTTAGATGTTTATTATAGTAAAGAGGACTAGATTATGGCAACAGTGGTCAATGCGACCAGAATGGAACTTACGCGTCTTAAAAATCAGCTTGCAACAACTAAAAAAGGTTATCGCCTTTTAAAAGATAAACAAGATGAAATGATGCGTCAATTTCTACTCCAAATTAAAACATATAAAGAATTAAGACTAACTGTTGAAGAAAAATGGTTAAAGTCTCTTTCAACATATGACTATGCTAAGTCGTTTCATTTTGAAGCAGAATTAAAAGAAAAATTCTTAATTCCTGCAACAACATTAAACCTTTCTTATGATAAAGAAACAGTCATGAATGTTGATGTACCGGTTATTAAGTTAAATGCTCAAACAGAACCTAAACTGACATATTCATTTCATGGTACACATCCGGTCATTGATGATGTTGTATTAATGCTTTCGGGTTTATTACCTAAACTTATAGAACTTGCAGCTATGGATAAGAAAAATCGTATTTTAATTAAAGAAATAGAAAAAACAAAAAGAAGAGTTAATGCGATTGAGTACATTTTAATTCCTGAAATTGTAGATAATATTAAAGAAGTACGAATGAAGATTAGTGATGCTGAAAGAAGTAATACAGTACGTATTATGAAGTCAAAAGAATTAATCTTAAAAAAGCAAGAAAATACAGATAATCAATAATTAAATAGTATATAGATAAAAGAAAGAAAATGACTTATTCCTTAGATTGGAATAAGTCATTATTTTTTTAGAATTTATCGAAGTAAATGAATTCGTCAGGCATGCCTTTTTCTTTTAATACTTTAATACATGCATCAATCATACCCGGTGAACCACATAGATATGCTTCATGTCCACTTAAATCATCGGTATATCTTCTTACAACATCAGTGATTAAACCAACATCTAATGTCCAATTATCTTCTGGAAGCGGTGTTGATAATGCAGGGATATATTTAAAGTTAGGATACATCTTAGCAATATCTAAGAAATAATCGGTATAATATAGATCTTTCTTAGTTCTTGCACCAAAGAAGTAAGTAGCCTTTCTAGGAATATCTTTTTCCATGAGTTTGTAGATGATAGAACGAATTGGAGCTTTACCAGAGCCACCTGCAATCATAATGATTGGTCTTGTTGATTCCTCATGTAAGTAGAAATCTCCAAAAGGACCAGTAATTTTTAATGTATCACCAATAATTAATGCTTTATGGATAAATTTGGTTGCAACACCACCTGGAACTAAACGAATGATTACTTCAGGGTGACGTAAGTCTTTTGAGTTTGATGCAATTGAGTAAGCACGCGTTGTTTCAATGCCTGGAACTTCAATTTGTAAGTATTGACCTGGTTTAAAGACAAAGTCTACATCCATTTCAAATTTGACACGTTTAATATCATGTGTTAGGTCTTCAATTTCAACGACTTTACCATAAAAAGGTTTAGCGTTTAAAATACTACTTGGTACTTCAATTTCAATATCTGATGTGACTTTGACTTGACAAGAAAGTCTAATACCTTCTTCTATTTCTGCTTTTGATAAAAACGGTACTTCAGTTGCCTTTGGTGCTTCATGCCAGTCAACTAATCTAAACTTACATGTACCACATGTGGCTTTACCACCACAAGAAGATGGTAAGAATATTTTATTATTAGTTAAAGCATTTAATGCTGTTTCATCGCCAGTAATAGTAATGACATTATCTTTATTGACAGTGATTTTTCTTTCTCCACCACTACCTAAAAACTTATCAACTAAAATAACTAATAGGGTTACAATCATTAAAACGCTAATAAGTATAATCGGGGTTGCTATTGGATCCATAGTTTTTCTCCTTAAAAGTTTATTCTACCAATACCGGTGAATCCGATAAAGGCTAAAGCTAAGATGCCTAGAATCAAGAATGCAATTGCACGGCCTCTTAATCCTTTAGGAATATTTGAAACTCGGTACATCTTTTGTCTCACACCTGCAAGTAGAATCATTGCAAATGTCCAACCAACAGAAGAACCAAAAGCAAATACAGCTGTTTGAGCAAAATCATAAGATCTTGTTTGGAAGAATAAGGATACTGCAAGTACGATACAGTTGACAGTAATCAGTGGTAAGAAAATACCAAATGCTTCATAAATCTTAGGAAGATATTTAGCTAAAAACATTTCTAAGAATTGAACAAATGCTGCAATGATAATGATAAATACTAGTAATGCTAATTGTGTTGATTGATAATATTTTAATAATTCATAGATTGGCCAGTTAATAATTGCTGTAATGGTTGTAACAAAGATAACAGCTACACCCATATTAACAGAGTTTTTAACGGATGTTGAAACTGCGATTAATGAACACATACCTAAAATAAAGATTAACGCAATATTATTAGATAATACAGATGCTAAGAATAATTCAATAAGTTCTATCATATATTTTCTCCTCTATTACGCTTCATATTTCTTGGTTAATGTTCTGATTAACCATGCAAATAAGGTTAAGACAAAGAATCCACCAGGGGCAAGTGCCATAATGTTCCAGTTAATCCAACCCTCTTTAAAGAATAAGTCATATCCTAAGAATGTACCAAACGCTAATGGTTCTCTAATAGATGCAACTAGGATTAATACAAGTGTATATCCTAAACCATTTGCAAGACCATCAATAACGGTATATTTCACAGGGTTTTTAATCGCAAATGCTTCAGCACGACCCATAACAATACAGTTAGTAATGATCAGTCCTGTATAAGCACCAAGGTTTGCTGCAACAGTAGGAACAAATGCTAGTAAAAACATCTGAACAACAATTACAAAGACTGAGATTATAACCATATATGCGACCATACGTACTTTAGAAGGAATGAGGTTTCTTAGTAATGATACAAGTGCAGAAGATGCCATAATAACAAATGTAACACCAATACCCATAAAGATAGCATTTTCAACACGGTTTGTTACAGCCAGTGATGAACAAATACCTAATACAGTAACGACAATTGGATTTTCTTCTGAAATCCCATTTTTAAGTATAATAAACCATTTTTTATATTGTAGTCTAAGCCAAGTGCTTGGTTTCTTTTTAGTTGTTTGTACTTGATCCATCTTATACTCCGTCCTTAAATGCTAATCGATAAGCACTTACTGTATTATTTAATCCGATTAACATAGCTGATTTGGTTGTTGTTGCACCACCATAACCATCAACGATTTCAGAATCTGTTGTAGGGCTTGCAACAAAACTAATTGTTGGACTAAATTTCTTTCCAATGTAACTATCAAAGAATGTTAGATTTGTTTGAATTCTAGCACCCCAGTTTTCCATTTGTTCATAGACAATGATTTTTACGATGGTTTCAAAATCGCTATTTAAAGTAACGACCCCTTTAATTTTTCCAAAGAATCCATTTGTTTCAAATAACATTGAAACGTTTTGATTACTCTTATTTGTAAATAAAGTTAATTGTCCACTTTCACTTAAATCAAATGTTGATGTAAATAATGCTTCATAGTCAGCATCAGTAGATGCAACACCATTACTTAAAAGTAAGGTTTGTTTAGCTTCTTTAGTTAAGACTAATTCTGGGCCAAATGCTTCATAATATACTTCATATGAATCATTTAGAATAGCTTCCATTGCACGCTTAGTGGTTGTTGCACTACCATATTCATCAATAATTTCAGAATCTGTAGTAGGGGATGCAACAATTGTTATATTCGGGTTAAATTTCTTTCCAATATATGGATCAAAGAATGCTGGGTTTGTTTGAATCACTTTACCCCAGTTTTCAGATTGCTCATAAACAGAGATTTTAACGATTGTAACAAAGTCACTATTTAAAGTCATAACACCTTTAATTTTTCCAAATAAACCATCTGTTTCAAATAAGAATGAAACATTATTGTTCGAAGTGCTCGTATAAAGTGTTAATGTACCTTCAGTATCTGTTGTAAATGTTGACTGAAGTAATGTATTATAGTTTTCATCAGTAGATGTCACACCATTGTTTGATAGTAGTGCTTGTTTCCAAACTTTGGTAGAATCAACGCCTGAAACGAATGTATCATAATATAATTGATAATTTGTATTTAAACCAGTTGTAAAACCACTCTTAGTTGTTGTTGCACCACCGAAACCATCTAGTACTTCTGAATCGGTAGTAGGGTTTGAGACAACACTAATTGAAGGATCAAATTTCTTACCAATAAAGTTATCTAATGTTTGAGGATCTGTTTGAATGACTGCTCCCCAACCTTCTGCTTGAGATAATACAGTAATTTTAACAATAGTCATAAAATCATCATCAAGTGTCATTACAGCACTAATAGGACCATTTAAGCCGCCGGTTGTGAATCTAAAACTTACATTTTGAGTCGTATTATGTGTATAAAGTGTTAAATCATCAATTGTTTCTAATGTAAATGAAGCATCAAATACTGAAGCATAATTACTTTCTGTAAATGCTGTATTATTGTGCGCTAATATAGCTTTCATCCATGGTGCATTTGGATCTGCATCACCGAATAAGGATAAGAATAAACGATAATCCTTAGATAATAAACCAACAAAGGCATTAGATGTACCAGTAGCACCTGTGATTGCATCAACTTCATAATCAACAGTAGGTGGAACTTTTACGGCAACAAGTCCTAATGTTTCATCGAACTTACGACCCACATAGTTATCTAAATAGTTCTTTTCAGCAACAATACCACCAAGACCTGGAGTTTCAGATTGTTTGGTTACAGTAATAGCAATAATAGTTTGGAAGTCAGATTCTAAGGTAATGACACCTTCAATAACATCCCATAAACCATAACCTTTATATCTAAAAGATAAATTTCCAGTTGTTTCATTGGTATATAAATGTTTCGTTTCACCAGTTGCTGGATCTACTGCATCACTGACTGTAAATGTCTCATCAAATTTCTCAGAAAAATCTGCTGCTGTATAAGAAATTTCATGATGTGTTAGAATAGCTGCTTTCCATGAGAATTCAGCATTTTTAGCAATAGCATCTTTAGTGACATAATCAGCACCCATTAAAATTCCGGCAGATATCACACCAAGGATTAAGACAAAGGAGAGCATACTTAAGTATTTTTTCATTCGACTACCTCCTCCATTAACGGTACTTGTTTAATTTTTGGAACTGTCCAAATATCAATTAAACCAACCATTGCATTCATAAATGTAACTGAATAAATAATACCTTCAGTATTTGGTGCTAGTTGATTAAATAACCAAATATTTTGGATAATCCAAGTAATAAATCCTAATGCAACACCATAATATATTTTACCTTTACCATATAAAGGCGCTGTTTGAGGATCGGTTGATACGAACATGGCAGCAAATAATAAATGCCCCATCAATAATGAATATAAAGCATAAATGAATGAATCAAAACCAAATCCTTTAGATGCAAAATTGATTAATGAAAATAAGAAGTAAGTCCCTAAGAATGTTAAAGGAATCTTCCAATCTGAAATTCTTAAAATCATTAAGATACTACCTAATACTAGGATACCTAGTTTAAATGTAGTACCTAAACCGCCTGCATAGTTACCAAGTAGTAATTGCCATAAAGAATAACTATTAAACACAGCAGTTGGTGTATTTTTAAACACAAATGCTGGTGTTGATGTTGTTGTTACTTTTAGGATTGGATCTAAAAATGAATTCACATAAATTGGGAATGCTAATGCAATAAAGATTAACCCAACCATTGCTGGATTAAAGACGTTTTTATCTTGTCCACCCCAAATCGATTTAGCAAAAAATACACCAAATGCAGTTGCTACTGCAACCATCCAAACTTGATCAATAATTGTTGGAGTAGTTAACAGTGTAATGATTAATGGTGTAATCCAAAATGTTGTCCAATCAAATGTTTCTTTTCTAGCTTTGCTTGCTAAAAACTCTATTATTAATGATGTTAATAATCCAACTAATCCGATTAATAATACAGTGGGTCCAAAGATTATGGAAGCACTGATTAATAAAACGAATAGAGAACCAGTAACAATCAATCTGTTACGTTGACCTGTATTCATATGTTTACCTCTTCTAGTATCGTTAAGAACATTTTATCATGAGATAGATGAAAAATTAAGACATTTACACCACCAAACTATACTTTTTATGATTCATAATAAGTACTTACTTATTGTTATAGAAAATCATAAGGATTTTACTTAATTCATGCCTTTTAATTAAAGAAGTACTCATTAATCTAACCCATTTTTATTGATTTAATGTTACAATGTTCTTAGAAGGGACGGTGGTTATTTTGCATCGAGCGGAAGAAGATTATTTGAAACTCATCTATGAGTTGCAAGTAGAGGCAAATAAGCCTTTAATTAAAAATTTTGAAATCAAAGATGCTTTCGGTTATACCGATCAAAGTGTCAATGATATGATTAAGCGTTTAAGTGACAAAAAACTCGTCCATTTCGAACCATATAAAGGCGTGAATTTAACTAAAAAAGGTATAGAAGCAGCCGTTAAACTAGTTAGAGCACATCGTATTTGGGAAGTATTCTTAACAAGACACCTACATTATCCATGGCATAAAGTTCATGATGAAGCCGAAAAGTTAGAACATGCATCATCTGAACATATGATTGAAGAAATGTATCGATTCTTAGGTAAACCTGAGACATGTAGTCATGGTAATCCAATCCCTAAATTAGACGGACAAGTTATAGTTATTAAAGATCAAATGCTATTTGACATGAATCCTGATGATCAATTTATTTTAGAAAGAGCTACTGATGATCCTTATTTATTAAGGTTGCTCGATGAATTGAAATTAGGATTAGGTGACAAACTATCTATCATTGAAAAAGATCAGTATAATGAATTCATGAAGATCTTAGTTAAAGGAAAGAATGTAGTGATTACATTTCCTTCAGCTAAGAAGCTTTTTGGACGAAACATCAAGTAAATACTTGATGTTTTTATTTAGAAAGGGGTATGTATGTTAAAAGAACTGTTAGAAAAAAATGCTACCAGTGAAGAAATTAATAAAGCATTAGAAGATATCCATGCACATGATATTGTTTTAATGCTAGATACTTTAAATAATGATGAACAAAATCAAATTTTAAGTAGTTTATCAACAGAAAAATTAGCAGAAGTTTTAAGTTATTTAAATCCTGAAGATGCTGCCTTAGTGTTTACTGATTTAACCTTAGATGAACAAAAAGAAATGGTTGAAGAATTAGACCCTGATGATGCTGCAGATATCATTAATGAACTGGATGATTCAGATAAAAATGAATTACTTTTAAGTTTAGATAAAGATGAAGAAGTCTTGTCACTAATTAACTATGATGAATATGTTGCTGGTTCTTATATGACCAACGATATGATTAAAGTACTTGATTCAGATGATATAAAAACAGCAACTAAAAAGTTAATTAGTAGAGCATCAGAAGTCGATTCAATTCAAACGATTTTCGTAACCGATGAAGCTGGAAAATATGTTGGTCAAATGAGTTTACGAAAACTGATTAGAGCTAAGATGCCACTGTTAGTCAGTGATATTTTAGAAGTGGAACCAACGATTAATGAATATGAAGAAGTAGATAATTTAGTTAAACATATGAAACACTATGGTGGATATGATTTAGGAATTGTAAATAATCAAAATATTTTGGTTGGTGCAATTACTATGGATGATATTTTAGATATTTACCAAGAAGAAACTCAAGAAGATATCGAAAAATTAGCAGCATTACCAGATATAGACCCAGATCAAAATGTTTTTTTAAGTGCCTTTCACCGCTTACCATGGTTAATCATATTATTAGTTTTAAGTATTCCTATTGCACTTGTAACATCAAATTTTGAAGAAATTCTTGCAAGTGTTGTTATTCTTGCATTATTTCAACCCTTAATTCTAGATTCCGGTGGGGATGTAGCCAGTCAAACACTGGCAGTTACCTTAATTTCATTAACCAGTAAAGGTGGATCATCCATTAAAAACGGTATTAATGAGATATTATCAGGTATATTTAGTGGTCTTGTTATGGGGTTAA
Organism: Acholeplasmataceae bacterium UBA4853; assembly: GCA_002399815.1. Classification (GTDB taxonomy): domain Bacteria; phylum Bacillota_I; class Bacilli_A; order Acholeplasmatales; family Acholeplasmataceae; genus Acholeplasma. Next base: position 38,504 of record DHEJ01000038.1, on the reverse strand, counting down.
TGGCATTTATTGCAACTTTAATATTTGCTAATATCATGCAAATAGATCACGGATTAACAGTTGCTCTGGTTGTAGGTTTATCTTTATGGTTTACCGTAATTTTTGCTCCTATTCTAGGATTTGTGATACCAATTTCTCTAAAAATATTGAAACTTGACCCTGCTGTTGCATCTGGTCCTTTAATAACAACCTTAATTGACGTTGTTAGTATTTTAGTATACTTCGGAATTGCTACATTAATGTTAGGAGGTATTTATCATGGATAATATTAATTTTGATCAAACAATACCTAAATTAAAGTTGCAATTATTAAAACTACACGAATCAGATATTGCACACATTTTTGAAACAGAAGATACACAAAGATTAAAAATATATAATGCACTTGGTGTAAAAAAGTTTTCCGAGGTTTTTATATTATTAAAAACAGATATTCAAAAGGACTTTTTTAGTACATTAAATACAGATCAAAAGAAGTCATTGCTTAGATTTTTAGAAGCAGATGATATTAAGACATTTATTGAAAGCTATGAGATTAAAGATCACTTAGCAATCATAAATTTACTATCTGAATCAACCCAAGCAATTATTCATCAATTATTGTCGTATGATGTTGGTTCATCAGGGTCTGTTTCATCACCACACTTTATCAGTTTAGATATTGATACATCTGTTAAAGAAGCAACACTTTATGTCACGACAAAAGCAACCGAAAAAGAAGAAGTTGATGTTATATTTTTTCATGATGAAAATGAAAAATATGTTGGTGCAATCACACTTCAAGATCTAATTATTACACGAGCAAATCAAAAACTAAAAAATGTTGTTGATGATAAATATCCTTTTGTCTATGAGGAAGAACACATTGAAGTTGCGATTAAAAAGATTAGAGACTATGATATGAATATCATACCGGTATTAAATCATGAACATATTTTAAAAGGTATTATTACGTCTGATGATGCATTAAGTATGATGGAAGAAATTCACTTAGAAACCATTGGGAAGTTAGTTAAGATTCATGATGTTGAAACATCAGATTCTCCGATTAAGCGTTCTTTTGTTCGTTTACCTTGGTTACTTATCTCAGGTATTTTAAATATCGTTATTGCAAGTTTCTTAGCTATTTTTCAGCCAACTATTGAAGCACATATTGTTCTTATATTATTCCAACCAATGATTTTATCGATGGCAGGTAATATTGGTACTCAAAGTATTTCAGTGACAATATTAAGATTTCATCAAAAACATATTGAAACGAAAAAACATATTTCAAGAGAGATTTTAATTGGTTTAGTTAATAGTTTAATATCTGGCGCGATTGGACTTATTGCAGTATACCTATTTTTATGGATATTACCTACAGAGTATGTGTATATTAATGAACTTGCTTTAACTGTGGGCATATCCTTAGCTCTTGCCATGTTTATTTCAGCTTCATTTGGTGTACTTATTCCGATCGTATTAAAACGTTTTGGAATCGATGAAAAAGCAGCAAGCGGACCATTGATTTCTACCATTAATGACTTTACCGCACTTGGAGCATATTTTTTAGTAGCTACCATCATCTTAATGATGATTTAAAATATAATACAGCGAATTATGATAAAATAAATAGGTATCTAATTAATCAAAAGGGAGTAATAACTATGAAAATTCATTTAATTGGTTTAGGAAAAATGGGTGCTAATTTAGCACTTAACTTAAAAGATCATGGTCATGATGTCTTAGGTTTTGATTTAAATAATGAAGCAAGAACCTCACTAGAAAAACAAGGTGTTAAGACATTTAGTAATTATCAAACGTTTTTAGGAAGACAATTAAATGAGCGATTGATTGTTTGGTTATTAGTGCCAAATGGCATTATTGATCAAGTGATTGATGAATTATTACCATTTTTAAAACCATCGGACATTTTAATTGATGGCGGAAACTCAAACTATAAACGTTCATTATCTCGTTATGAAAAATTAAAAAAACATCAGATTCATTTTGTAGATATTGGAACGTCAGGTGGTACATCAGGTGCTAGAAATGGTGCATGTTTAATGATTGGTGGAACAAAGGATATCTTTGAACTCTTAGAACCTGTTTATAAAGATATATCTGTTAACGATGGTTATGGATATATGGGTGCTCCAGGTGCTGGACATTTTGTTAAAATGGTTCATAATGGTATTGAATATGGAATGATGCAAGCAATCGGTGAAGGTTTTGAATTAATGGAAAAATCACCGTTTGATGTTGATTATGATAAAGTATCAAAGGTTTGGAATAACGGCTCTATTATCGAGTCTGCATTGGTTGGTTATATCGGCAGTGCGTTTTCTAAAGATGCTAAATTAGATGGTATTACTGGTAGAGTAGATGATAGTGGTGAAGGTAAATGGATGATTGAAGAAGCACTTGATTTTGGTGTGTCATTACCAGTCATTTCTGCATCACTATTTGCTAGATTCAAATCAAGAGATGATGACAAATTTAGTGAGAAAGTTGTGGCTGCAATGCGTAATGAATTTGGTGGCCATAAAGTATATAAGAAAAAATGAAAAAAGATCTAATTATTTCTATTTTTGGTTCAACTGGAGATTTAACTGCTAGAAAATTATTACCAGCATTAACAAAACTCTACCAAAATAAATCTATTCCTGAAAATGTCTTAGTGCTTGCACTTGGTCGTAAGGATTTTGATACGGATAGTTATCTAGAAGCAATGCAAAAATTAACCAATAAACCACTAGATATTAAAAAACTTAAAAAATTTGTTTCTTATTATAAAATTCAAATCACAGAACCTAGTGAATTTATTAACCTTCAAAAATATATTGAAGAAAGATCAAATCCTGATACAAAGCATATCTATTATTTAGCAATTGGTCCAGATATTTTACCAGGGGTTGCTAAAAATATATCCGATGCAAAATTAATTGAATTTCATAATTTAAATCAAGTATTGGTCTTTGAAAAACCGTTTGGTCATGATTTAGAATCTGCTATGGCAATTAATAAAATGTTATGGGCATATTTTGATGAAAAACAAATTTATAGAATCGATCACTATTTAGGTAAAGAGATGATTCAAAATTTAATGACTGTAAGATTTGCTAACCGTATCTTTGAGGATTCATGGGATTCGAAGTCTATTGAATCTATTAAGATATATGTTAAAGAAAAAGAAGGCATTTTAAATAGAGCAGGCTATTATGACACCTCTGGTGCATTAAAGGATATGGTTCAATCACACCTACTTCAAATTCTATCCTTAGTAGCGATGGACCCTCCAAAAGAGTATCAATCTGATTATATTACTGATGAAAAAGTAAAAGTTTTAAGAAGTTTATCATTTGATGAAAAATCAGTACTATTTGGTCAGTATGATGGTTATTTAGATGAAGCAAACATTCCAAAGGATTCAAAAACTGATACATTTGTTTACTTTAAAGCATTTGTGAATTCACCAAGATTTAGAGGTGTTCCATTTGAAGTATTAACGGGTAAAAAATTGGATAGAAAAGAATCATTTATTGAAGTCACTTATTACCCAACATCTGAACAACAAAAATGGAATCTACCAGTTTCAGCAAACAAACTTATTATTAAAATTACACCAACAGATGGCGTTGATTTAACAATTAACTCTAAAAAACCTGGATTAAAAGAAAATTTAGAGGTTGTAAACTTGAGTTTTCAAACTCCAGAATCTATTGAAGGTAATGTACCGGAAGCTTATGAAAAGTTATTACTAGATATCTATATGGGTTCTAGAACCTTGTTTACTAGATGGGATGAAATTGAAGCATCTTGGCACTTTATTGATCAAATTAAAAAGTGTCCTCATGATTTAGTAATTTATAAAGATGAGAAAGAAATTATTAAGAAAATTAAAATGTTAAATACATTAAAATAGTCAATGATAAAGGAACTGTAAAGTCCCTGAAGAAAATTAATTCTTCATTTCTTTACAGTCCCTATTTTTATATATTTATTATAATTGATGTGTACCATCTGATGTTTCAAGTGAATAAAATGATGGTTTATAGCCAATAATTTTAGCGTATTTTTCTTCAATTTTTTCTTTTATTTGATCAACTAAATCACTTTGGACTAAAGATACAACACTTCCACCAAATCCAGCTCCAGTCATTCTTGCACCTAATGCACCATTTTCGATTAATAATCTTTGTAGGGTATCAAGTTCTATACCGGTGACATCATAATCGTCTTTAAGTGACATATGAGATTCATTCATAAGTTTAGCAAATGTTTCGATATCATTTTCTTTTAAGGCTTTTGCAGATAAAATGGTACGCGCTTGTTCACTTACAACATGTCTTAAACGTTTAAAAATGATAGGGTCAAGCATTTGTTCTATGTGTTTTAATTCTTTGAGTTCAAGTGAACATAAATCGGGTACTAAATAATAAGGTGCTAATGTTTTTAATGCTGTTTGACATTCACCAAATCTTTCATTATATTTGGAATCAGATAATCCACGTTGTTTATTTGAGTTTACAATGAGTAACTTATAATTTCCAAGTTTTAAAGGGATTTGTTCGTAACTTAAGGTTTGAGTGTTAAGTAAGATAGCATGTTCTTTTTGACCAAGAAGCACTGCAAATTGATCCATAATACCTGAGTTTACACCAACAAAATTATTTTCTGCGTATTTACCTAGTTTAGCGAGCATAACTCTTGAAATGTTAAAGTTATATAAATCATTAAGCATCATTAAAACCAGACTTTCTAGGGAAGCAGAAGATGATAAACCAGCACCAGCAGGCATATTACCTTTAATATATAAGTTAAATCCATATTTAACATCAAAGTTATGTGATTTTAATGAAAATAAGACACCTTTAACGTAATCAACCCAGCTTTGAGATTTATCCTTACTATAGTTTGTTAAACTAAATTCATAGATTGCTTTTGAGTAACCTTCACTATAAACTCTACATAAGGTATCCTCTCTTTTTGAAATAATGCCATAAGTACCAAAGGATAAAGCACATGGGAAGACAAAACCACCATTATAATCAATATGTTCACCGATGAGATTGACTCTTGCAGGTGAGAAGTAGGCTATGCCATTTGAATCGTTAAATACGTTTTTAAATTGTTCATTTAGATAATTTTTCATAAATTTCTCTTTCTATAAAATCGTTAAATGTTTGTTGATTAGAAATATTAAATACACCACAATCAATTAAAACTTTTTCAAAGACTAATCCTATTTCTTTTTCAATGATGTCATCAAAATTAAATGGTGTTAATGTATGTTTCTTAGATAAATCATCAAACCAATCTTTATGAATGAGTTCACCTATTTCAAGTGTAACATTGTCAAAGTAGTAAGCTCTTAAACGTTTGATTGCTTGATTTAATCTAGCTGGTAGAATTGCTAAACCGATTGCTTCAATTAATCCAATGTTTTCTTTTTTTATGTGCCACTTATCAGGTTTTGGATGATATACACCACTAGGAAAATCAGGAGTAGTTAGATTACTTCTTAGAATTAAATCCATTTCAAAGGTCTCACCTTTTTTTCTTGCAATTGGTGTGATGGTATGATGTGGTGTTTCACCAGTTTTTGCATATAAACCTATTGAAGGGTTAGAATATTGTTTCCAAATAGATAAGATGTTTGTTGCAAGCTTTACTAAATTCTCTTCATTAGTATCTTTAATTCTAATGGTTGATAACGGCCAATAAAGCATCTCAAGTGTTGTTGAATGAAGTTGCCATGATTTTATGACTTTAGCATCTTCAATCGGGAAATGGTGTAATCCACCTTGATAATGATCGTGCGATAAGATTGAACCACCAACAATTGGTAAATCAGCATTAGAACCAAAGAAGTAGCCATCAAAATTATCTACTAACGCTAAGAGATTTCTAAATGTCTTTTCATTAATTGACATTGGTCTATGATCTTTTGAAAATACAATGGCGTGTTCGTTGTAGTATATATAAGGTGAATATTGGAAATACCAGATTTCTTCATTTAAATTCAGTTCAATTAAACGGTGTTGATCTCTAGAGTCTTTTTTAGCGTTTCCTGAAAAGCCTTCATTTTCTAAACAAAGTAAACATTTAGGATAACTAGTTGTTACACTTTGACTTTCAAGTAAGATACTCTTTGGATCTTTTTCTGGTTTAGATAAATTGATTGTGATATCAAGTTTTCCAAATTTCGAGTCGATATGATAGGAAACGTTTTTTAAAATTCTGTCATATCTAATATAATTTAAACTTTTAGCATAGTTATATAAGAAGTTAGTAGCATGTTTAGGTGCTATATTAAATTTTTCATCAAACATTTGTTGAACAACAGAAGGAAGGGATGCAAAAACATTCATGATTTTTGCATCAAATAAGTCTCTAGAAACGAATGAACCATCAAGTACGCCATCTTTTTCTAAGGAATCAAGAATTGGATTTAATGCATCAGATGGATAGATAATCAAATTAGGATGATATATCACATCATCAAAAGATTGATTGAGTAGATGATACAATTGATTTTTAACGTAGACATAATCTCTTTTAGTAATGATGCCTTTTGATATTTCATAATGAATTAAGTTTTCTATATGTTGTTTCATCTAAAGCTCCTTAGTTGATTTTCTAATAATTAGTTCTGTTTGTACAACAACTTTTTCAGCAATGGTACGTCCTTTAATTCGTTCAAGAAGTAGATTTAATGCTTTATATCCCATATGCTCTTTATATACTTTAACTGTGGTTAAAGGTGGTATGGTATAAGCACTTTGCGGAATATCATTAAAACCTATAATGGAAACATCATTTGGTACATGTATATTTGCCTCATATAAAGCTCTTAATACGCCAAGTGCCATGGCATCTGATGCAACTAAATATGCTTGAGCTAAATTGTTTTCTTGAATTGCTTGTTTCATTAAGTTATAACCACTTTCAATCGTAAATTCACCAATATAGATTTTCTTTTGCGATTTGAAATAGTTCTTAAAGAATGTTTCTCTTTTTTCTCCGATAGGTAATTTAAGAGAATGAGTATATTCACGTCCTCCAATATAACCTATATCAATTAAACCTAAGTTTTGAAGGTGTTTAATGGATGTTAAATAGGCACTTTCAAAGTCTATAACAACACTATCAAATTGATTGTCATCTGGTGAAGAATCAATGAATACAACATGTTTATAAAGTAGTTTAAAGGCTGTTATTTCTTTATGATCAAACTTACCTATTGCAATAGCACCATGGCAATAAGTGTTTTCAGGTTTAGGGTCATCATAAAATATTTTAACGACTTTAATACCTAAATCATGACAAGCCTTTTCAACCCCTAAACGAATCGATAAATAATAAGTATCTTCTAATTCCTGTTCTCTGGTATACCAATGAAGCATTGCTATGGTATAGTGCTCATTATGTATTGATTTTTTTGATGGTTTATAGGAAAGTTCTTTGGCAACCTTGATTACATTATGTCTTGTTTCTTCCGTAACAACTAAAGAAGCATCATGATTTAAGATGCGTGACACAGTTGAAATGCTAACGTTTGTTAATTTAGAAATGTCTTTTAAAGTTGGCATATGTTTACCTCCAATTCATATTATATAATAAAAAAATAATTTAGTAAACATTTACTAAAATATTGTATAATATATATTAGAGGTGAAAACAACATGAAAATAATCAAATTAGAAAATGAAAAACAATCATTAACGATTTTGACATTAGGTGCTACCATACATGAATGGAATGCATTTAGTGATAGAAGAAATATTGTAATCTCTAATCATAATTTAGAAGATTATAAAGATCCTGTTAAAGGTTTTTTCAATACAACTATAGGAAGAGTTGCAAATCGAATTAAAGATGGCAAATTTATCTTAAATGATAAAACCTATTTATTAGAACGTAACTTTCATGGGAATAACCATGGTCATGGTGGTTCAACTGGATTCTTCTCTAAAGAATTTAGTGTAGTGAGTCAATCACAAACAAGCGTAGTGCTAAGATATTTATCCAGTGATGGCGAAAGTGGATATCCAGGAAACTTTGAACTTTTTGTTACCTATGAACTTGATGGTGAGTACTTTAAAGTAACATATGATGGTACAACAGATAAAGATACAATTGCAAATATTACAAACCATGCGCATTTTAATTTATCTTTAGAAAATACTGTTTTAAATCATTTTGTTACTGTAGAAGCTGACCGTGTACTAGAAATTGATAAGGATTTGATTCCATCAGGAAACTATATAGAAGTAAAGAATACACCTTTTGATTTAAATCAAAGTATTCAATTAGAAAAAGTGATTAAAAATCCACTAGTACAACATATTACAAAGGGTTTAGATCATGCATACATATTGAAAAAAGAAAAACCACAAGTAAGTTTAGTCTTTGAAGATAAACATTTGGATATAGAAACTACTTACCCAGGTGTCCAAATATATTCGATGAATAACCCGGTAAAACAAGTACTACTAGGTAATCGACAATTTGAATTCCATGCTGGAATTGCATTTGAACCACAATTTGAACCAAACGCTATTAATATTCCGCATTTCAGTTCTGTTATTCTAAGAAAATCAGATACATATCACCAAGAAATTGTATATCGTGTCTATGAAAATGAAAAAGCAGGTTACTAAACTAACCTGCTTTCTTACGATTATTTAAGTTCTAAGTAGCGTTTTTCTGGAACTTTCTTAACTTCTTTAGGAATTTCTAAATGTAAAATTCCTTTATCGAATGTACCTTTGAGGTCATCAATTGTGACATCTCCCACATAATAACTACGTTTCATTAGACCATAATATCTTTCTTTTCTAATGAATTTACCTTCGCTATTTGATTCTTCATTTTCAGATTTCTTTTCAGTTTCAATTGTCAGATATCCATCTTCCATGCTAACCTTAACATCATCTTTATCATAGCCCGGTAATTCAACAGATAATACATAATTATTGTCTAATTCTTTGATATCTGTTTTCATCATACCAGATGGAAGATTTGATCCTGTTAATTTGAAATCATTGAAGAAGTCTTCAAAAAAGTCTTTGTTTCTTCTATAAATACTCAACATAAATCATCACTCCTTTGTGCATATAATTTGTTTATTCCTTGAGTACACTAATATTTTATCACCAGTATTTGGCACTGTCAAATGTTGAGTGCTAATTATGGGAATTTTCTTACAATTTTATGAAATGTGATTAAAATAGATGTAAACGTTTACTTATCATAAATTAAGGTATTATAGGTAATTAGTCGGGTATAAAACGGACTGTTGATGTTATAATGTTAAGTGAAAATATGAGGAATCTCGAGGTGTGTAGATGGAATTATTTATAAATACGTATCAACAAATGCGTAAGAGACTTAAAGCCTATGGTTATGCAATGTGGGTATTAAGTTGGGATTTAGAAACAGAAACACCTGAAGGTGCAATTGATTACAGAAGTGAGCAAATCGAAGTTTTAACAAACGAGATTTACGCGCTTGAAACCAATAAGCAATATTTAAGAGCTATTGAGGTTTTATATGAAAGAAGAAATCAATTAGATGATTTATTAAAAAGAGAGATCATTAAAGTCGAAAAAGAGATGCGTTTGATTAAAAAAATGCCTAAAGATGAATATATCGACTTTCAAGTACTGCTTAATAAATCCACAACAATTTGGGCTAATGCTAGAAAAAATGATGATTTCGAGTCATTTTTACCAACATTAGAAAAAATTATTGCATATGTCAGAAAAGTTAGTAAATATCTTCAAACACCGGAATTAAAAGGTTATGATGTGCTTCTTGATATGTATGAAGAAGGTATGACAACTAAAGAATATGATGCATTTTTTGATCAACTACGAACAGAACTTGTACCGTTTGTCTTAACTGCAACCAGTGGTAAGAAAACATTATCTAGAAAGTTAACTAAAAACCATTTTCCAGCAGATAAACAAAAAGAATTTAATGAGTATTTAACTAAAGTTTTTGCATATGATATGAGACATGCTGTATTAAAAACAAGTGCACATCCTTTTACATCTGGTTTTTCATCAACTGATGTCAGAATTACAACTAGATATATCGAAGAAGCAATTGAATCAGCAGTGTTTTCCACGATTCATGAAATGGGTCATGCAATTTATGAACAACAAGTTGACCCTAAATTGAATGAAACCAGATTAAATGGTGGTGCATCGATGGGAATTCATGAATCACAATCCAGAATGTATGAAAATATGATTGGACGTAGTTATGCATTTTGGGAAGTTCATTTTGATGAACTTAAGCGAATCTTTTCAAAAGAGTTAAAAGGAGTTACATTACTTGATTTTTATCAATACATCAATCGTGCAGAACGTTCATTGATTAGAACAGAAGCAGATGAATTAACATACCCATTACATATTATGGTCCGTTATGAGATTGAAAAACAATTGATTTCAGGTAAGTTAAAAGCTAAAGATTTACCGAAGAGATGGCGTAAATTGTATCAAGAATATGTTGGTGTTCGTCCGAAAAGTGATAGTGAAGGTGTGCTTCAAGATATTCACTGGGCAGGTGGATCGTTTGGCTATTTCCCTACCTATGCTTTAGGTAGTGCGTATGCTGCTCAGATTTACTATGCAATGAATAAGGATTTTAATATCGAAAATGCGATTTCAGATAATCAAATTAGTAAGATTAATGAGTGGTTAAAACAAAAAATCCATATTTATGGTCAAACAAAGACACCAAAAGAATTAATTATGCTAGCAACTAAAGAACCATTTAGTTCTAAGTATTATATAGAGTATTTAAAAAGAAAATTTTCTAATTAAGGTGGTATTTACATGAATGTATTAGTCGTAGGTGGAGCAGGTTATATTGGTTCTCATACTGTTTATGAATTAAGACGTAGTGGTCATAAAGTGGCTGTTATGGATAATTTATCAACAGGTGAAAGAGGATTTGTTCCTAAGGATGTTAACTTTTATTTAGGTGATATTCGTAAAAAAGAAGATATTTTAAATGTTTTAAAAAGTGAAAAATTTGATGTAGTGATGCATTTTGCAGCAAAACTTATTGTTCCAGAAAGTATGAAAGAACCACTTTCTTATTATCATAATAATGTTGAAGGTGTGAGATTACTCTTAGAATCAATGGTTGAGTGCGGTGTTAAAAATATTGTATTTTCATCAACTGCTGCAGTATACGGTGAATCAGAAACAGGCATTTGTTTAGAAACGGATCCTAAAAATCCGATTAATCCTTATGGTGAATCAAAACTTGCATGTGAGAAATTAATTCACTGGACAAGTGTTGCACATGATTTGAACTATGTTATTTTTAGATACTTTAATGTTGCTGGTGCAGATAAGAGTTTAGAGATTGGGTTAAAGAAAAGAACATTAACACATTTAATTCCAGTAGCCATTGAAGCAGCATTAGGTATTAGACCAAGTTTAACAATTTATGGAAATGATTATCCTACTAAAGATGGTACCAATATTAGAGACTATATCCATGTGACAGATCTTGCTAAAGCACACGTGCTTGGGGCAGACTACTTAGGTCATGGCGGTAAATCCGAAGTATTTAATTTAGGTTCTTCAAAAGGATATTCAAATCTTGATGTCGCTAAAGCTGTGGATAAAGTGTTACACTTAAATTATAGTTTTGGACCCATTAGAGAAGGGGATCCTGCAATTTTAACAGCAGATGCCACAAAAGCTAAAAAGATATTAAATTGGCAAACCGAACTGACTTTAGAAGATATTATTAAGTCAGATTTAGCCTATAGAAAGCATATCCATGGTTCATGAAGTTGGACAAACAATTGAAGTAGTTGCTCATGAGGTAGATCGTTTTGGGCAAGGTGTAAGTAGACTAGATGAGTTAGTTGTTTTTACACATGGCTTATTAAAAGATGAAAAAGCATTAGTTACAATTACTAAGATTAAACAAAAGTTTATTGAATCAAAAATTAAGAAAATACTGATTCAATCACCACTTAGAAAAACAATGCCTAGTCAATTAGGATCTTTAGATTTATATCACTTAAATGATGAAAGTCAAAATGATTGGCAATACCAAATCACTCAAACAACACTCGAAAGAAACATTGGGTATAATGGCCCTATTGAACCGGTTATCGCTTCAAGTAAGACCTTAAATTATAGAAATAAAGTGGTATATCATGTTTTAAATAATCCGTTGATGAGACTTGGATTATTTACTAAAGAACCGATTGAACTAAGAGAAGTCCATACGTTCATTTTAAATAGTTTGGCAATTCAAAGATGTATCTCAAAGATTCAACAACAATCGATTATCGTTGACCCAGAAGTCTTTAAACATATTGTTTTACGTTCTAATGAAAAAGATGAAGTCTTAGTAACTTTAGTTGCATATCAAGAGAATTTCGTTGGACTTAATGAACTTGTTTCTCTCATCAAGAACTTTAAAGAGGTTGTTGGAATTACTTTAAATATAAAACCAAATGAAAAAACAATCTTAGGTAAACAAAGTATTCTATTGTATGGAAAAAATGAAATTAACTTTAACCTTGGTCACTTAAAACTTAAACTTAATGATCGCTCATTTATGCAAGTAAATAGTGATGTTATGTTAAAAACATATGATATGATTGCAAAATCAGTTAAATTTGATACAGTAGTTGATTGCTACTCAGGTATTGGATCCATTGGTTATTATATTGGTAGTCAAGTTAAAAAAGTAATTATGATAGAAAATAATCATGAGAACGTATCGATGGCTAAGGATATTAAAATGTTTCATAAAGGTAACTATGAAATATTCTTAGGTAATGTTGAAACCATACTACCTAAATTAAAAAGTGAAGTCGTAATTTTTGACCCACCAAGAACTGGATTACATCCATCGTTATTAGAAATGATTAAAGAGAAAAAGTTCTATCAAATCATTTATCTATCTTGTGAGTTAAATACGTTAGTTAGAGATCTAAAATCATTAACAGAACATTATCAGATTTCAAAAGTATATCCAGTTAGGATGTTCCCACAAACAACATCTATTGAGACACTTGTTGTCTTAGACTTAAAATAACGATTAAAAAAAGACCACAAGGTCTTTTTATTTTGTTGAAGCTTCTAATTTTTCAAAATAATTGAATGCTTTTTCATGTCCGATGGTTGTTTGTTTGCCATGTCCTGGATAAACAATTGTTTCATCTGGTAAAAGTAGTAATTTATTTTGAATAGATTCTTTTAAAAGTTCTAAATTAGCAAACGGAATATCTGTACGTCCGATTGCCTCAAAGAACAATGTATCACCAGTAAAAAGATGTGGGGCACAGTAAAGTGCAGTGGAACCTTGAGAGTGTCCTGGTGTTTCAATCACTCTAAATATTTGTTTTCCAAATTCTATGACATCATTTTCTACAACATATTGATCAACTGGAATTTCATAAGGCCAATAATTATAAACCGTGTCACCCATCCAAATTTTATCCTTTAGAGGTGCATACACAGGTATATGATAAAGTTCTTTTAATTGTTTAACACCGCCTGTATGGTCATGATGTCCATGCGTTATATATATAAACTGTGGATCAAGCTTTCTTGACTTTATATATTCTATAACTACAGTACTTTCAAAACCTGGGTCGATGATAAAACATTCTTTGCCTACTGAAACAACATACGCGTTAGATCTTATGTCTCCCAACTTAAGTCCAATAATTTCCATTTATTTCACCCTAAAAATGATTATACAACAACAAACGATTTTCTACAAACAAAATATTTAGGAAAACCGTTGTCTTTAAGTATTATATAGCCAATTGGAGTGAGTCAAGCTATTAAAGAATTAAAACATAACGATAAGAAGTAAATTATATTTTTTATAAATAATTTTGATTGATTGTTTAATCATTTTAAAGTATACTATTTAAAGTAAACATTGTAGAAGGCATGGTAATTAAATATGTATGTAGTGGTACGTGTTATGAAAGTCCAAAAGGGATTTTCAGATAAGATAACAGAAGGTTTTTTATCTAAGAATGCGATGAGTTTATCGCCTGGGTTTGTTAGATCAGTTTTAATGGTCGATAAAAAGAATCCAGAGTATGATTTATATCGTCAAGAGATTTTTTGGTTAGATAAGAAGGCTTTTTTTGTTTGGGAAGGTAGTCCTGAACATATTATGATGCATAAAGAGAAGAAAAACCAGGAAAAGCCTGAAGAAATTATTGAATTCTCTAGAGAAACTTACGAAGTGCTAGCCAGTAAATAATGAATAAAAAACGGTTCATACAAGTAATTATCCTTGCTATTTTAATCATAGCTTCCTTAAGTATTGATGCTAGACATGATGTGAATCTTATGTCTATTTTAAGATTAGATAAAGATGCTTTAGAGATATTACTTGTATCTAGAATTCCTAGAACCTTAACGATTATTTTAACTGCATCTGCATTAAGTGTTGCTGGTATTATTGTACAATCGGTAGCTAAAAATAAATTTGTTTCACCAGGTATTATTGGTACTACACAAGCAGCAACACTTGGCGTACTTTTAGGTTATTTATTGATTCCAGGCTTAAGTTTATGGGTCCAGTTTATCTTTTCATTCATTTTTTCTTTAATTGCTAGTTTTTGTTTTATATTCTTTTTAAATCATATTAAACTAAAAAATGAAGTATATATACCCTTAATCGGTATGATGTTTGGTTCTTTAATTAGTTCGGTTTCAATAGTTATTGCACAATCAACAAATACATTACAGTATTTATCACTCATTGGTTTAGGTAGTTTTACAAATAAAACAATTGGTACGTTTGAGATGATTTTACTGGTGATACCGGCGTTAATTATTTCAATTATTTATGCAGAAAGATTTAATATAGTGTCCTTAGGTAAAGATTTTTCTAGTAATTTAGGTGTTGATTATCAAAAGGTTATGATGATTGGGTTAATTATTGTTTCTGTGATTACTGCAAGTACATTTATTGTTGTTGGTCCTTTACCGTTTTTAGGATTAATCATTCCTAATTTGGTATCTATATATTATGGTGATCATATAAAAAAGAGTGTGATTGATCTAATGATGTTAGGAAGTATATTTGTCTTAATATGTGATCTACTTGCACGAACCTTAATTTTTATGATTACAGGTTCTAGTTATGAATTGGCAGTTGGATTTATTATGGGTATTATTGGCGCTGTTATATTCTTATATTTACTATTAAGGAAGACCAAACATGCGTAAAAAACTTATTATATGGTCGATTTTAGCAGTCATATCAGTGCTTTTATATTTAGTTGTATGGATGGTTTCATTAAAAGATACGATTCAACAAAATTTAAGTGATCCTGCTAGAGCAGAGTTATTTATCGAAGTCATACTAAAGATTTTTGAAAGAAGAACATTTCAAGTCATTGCATTAGTACTTTCAAGTGTTTTAATTGCATCATCAACATTAGTTTTCCAAACACTAACAAGTAACCGAATTATCACACCGAGTTTATTAGGATTTGACTCTATCTATGTGATGCTTCAAACAACCTTAATCTACTTTTTGAATCAAGTATCTTTTATAGCATTAAACCCTGTTCTAAATTTCATTTTATCAGTCAGTTTAATGTGCGGTGTAACTATTTTCTTATATAAGGCAGTTTTAAGAAAACATAGGAATAATATTTTATTGTTACTTTTAATTGGTATGGTGATTTCTACATTAGCAAGTAACTATTCACAATTCCTTCAAATACTTTTGGATCCTACTCAGTTTCAAATGCTTCAAAGTTTAACAACTGTTTCAGTTGTAAACATTGAACAAAGATTAACTTTGATCAGTATTCCGGTTGGAATTGTTGTTGTAGCCTACTTTATGTATCATAGACGTATGCTTGATGTCATGAGTTTAGGTGAGGATAAAGCAGTTAATTTAGGGGTTGATTATAACCGAAAGACCTATTTAAACTTGATTATGATTTCTCTTGCCATATCATTGGTTACAGCCCTAGTAGGACCACTTGCATTCTTAGGGATAATTGCTGTGAATATTGCAAAAGAAATCTATAAAACATATCATCATGGTGTCTTAATTATTGGGTCTAGTTTAATTGCGATTGTCGCACTCATCTTTGGACAATCCATTGTTGAATTATTGGGATTTAAAACAACTGTGACAACATTTATGAGTATTGTTGGTGGTATCTACATGATATATCTTGTCATTATGGAGCATAAAGTATGATCAAATTAGAAAATGTATATCAAAACTATGGTAATAAAGAAATTCTAAAAAATATTAGTATAGAAATACCTGAAGGTAAAATAACCGGTATTATTGGACCAAATGGTGCTGGTAAAACAACATTATTTAATGTTTTAAGTCAAATGATTGAAAAGAAAAGTGGCAATATCATCATTGATGATGTAAACATTTCAAATCATAAAACAAACCTTTCTAAAGTAATTTCTGTTTTAAGACAATCCAATAACTTTTCTTTAAACTTAACATCTTATGAACTCATTTCATTTGGCAGATATCCACATTCTAAGGGTAAACTCACTTCAAATGATTTAAAGATGATTGAACAGATGATTGATTACTTAAAACTAGATGATGTTAGAAATCAATACATTAATACGTTATCAGGTGGTCAATTACAACGTGTCCTTTTAGCCATGGTGCTTGTTCAAGATACCAAATATATTATGTTAGATGAGCCATTAAATAACCTAGATATGAAGCATGCTGTTGAGATGATGATGTTACTTGGTAAATTTGTTAAAGAGTTAAATAAAACTGTCATTGTTGTGATGCATGATATTAATATAGCAAGTAGTTTTTGTGAGTATATTATTGCGATTAAAGATGGGATGGTTAACTTTGAAGGACATGTTGATCAACTCATGGATGAGGACGTATTAAAAGGTATTTATGATCATGATTTTTGCGTTAGAGAAGTTGATGGAAAAAAGGTTTGTTTGTATGACCAATTAGAAAAAAAATAAATAAAAAGGAAATATTGTAGATGAAAAAAATATATTTAGCTTTATGTATCATAATTTTAGGCATGACACTTGGTGCTTGTATGGAACAAAATACCTTTAGTGGTACTGCAACCATTGAATTTAGATTAAGTAATTCAAGTTTATACCATAGTGAACAAGTAGAAAGTGGAAATTTAATTCAAGAACCCGAACTACCAAGTTACCAGGATTATACATTTAAGGGTTGGTATAAAGATCAAATGTTTAGACATCTTTGGAATTTTGAAACAGATTTAGTGTCTAATCATACAACGTTATATGCTAAATTTGTGACTGAAATTACGCATACGGTTTCTAAACAAAATGGCGTCAATAATTTAAATGAGCCAACCTACCAAAGTGTCGTTGAAACCATTGAAGTATGTGTAGAACCTAAAGTGGTTGTTAGTTTTGCATTAGAAGTAGCTGAAATATTTAATACTCTGGGTTTAAGTAAAACTGGTATTACACATTTTGGTTTACCAAAAAGTAATTTACCTGAAATGGTCAGTGTTTATAATGAATCAAAATACACAAATGTTGGTACGTTATTTGTCCCTAACTATGATGCACTTGATTTAATGATGCCAGATATGATTTTTATTGGTGGTAGAAGTTCAAATCTATATGAAACTTTAAAACAAAGATATCCAAATACAGATATTGTTGATGTTTCTAATTCAAATTTTAGTTTTGATAAACAAACTAAGGTATTTGAAAATCTTGGTAAAATCTTTTATAGTTTAAAAAGTGAACTGAATACATACATTGATGAATTCAATTTTAGTGTTACAGCAATCAAACAAAAATCTACTGGAAAAGATGCTTTATTCTTACTTGTCAATGATGATAATTTATCTGTTTTTGGTAGTGGATCAAGATATGGTGTGATTTATAATGAATTTGGATTTAATCCAAGTGATCCTGGAGCACAAACTTTAGAATCTCATGGGAATATTGTAAGCTTTGAATATGTATCTGCAGTTAATCCAAGTATTATCTTTTTATTAGATCGTAGTCAAGCATTAGGAAGTAGTGGTGCCATTGATTTAATTATGAATAATCAATTAATTAAAAACACCAAAGCAGGACAAGTAAATGCTATCTATATTCTAAATGCAGATAGTTGGTATATATTACCTGGTGGGATTGAATCAACACTTCAAATGATCGAAGATATTGAGCAAGTATTTAGTTAATCAGTATAAAAATTATTCAATTTAGATTGATTTTTTGGATATAACATAAATATATATTTAAAATAGGTACAATTTGCCAAACATTCTTGACTTTTAAGGTGAAAATCCGTTATAATGAATAAGGCTTATGATAAGGAGTTATGATATATGCAATTCGCAGACTGGATTATATTTGTAGTAAGTTTTCTAATGATCGGTGCATCAGCATTACAATCATCAAGAGAAGATGTAATGGAAGCATTCACTGGTAGCAATCAAGATTTATTCAAGAATAGAAAATCACAAGGTGCTGAAGTATTTTTAAACAGATCTATGCTGATTATGAGTATTTTATTTTTCGCAATGATTATTTGGAGTAACTCCATCGATCGATTCTTTAATTAATCAATAAAATGGGTATTCCAATTTGGAGTACCCATTTTTTATTTTATAAAAAGGAGTTTGTATGCAAAGATACTTTTTAGACCTAAACAATCAAATATCTAAAGACGATACACATCACATCATCAATGTGATGCGTTTTAAGTCTGGAACTGAAGTTGAACTTTGTAAAGAAGGTATGTGTTATCTAGCTGATTTAGTCATTCATGATAAAATGGTTAGTTTTGAGTTAAAGGAAAAATTAAGTATATGCCCTATGTTAAATATTACAATCGTCCAAGGATTACCTAAAGGTGATAAACTTGAAACTGTTACTAAATATGCGACACTATTTAATGCGAAATCAATTTTATTTATGCCCATGAAACGAAGTATTGCTAAAGTTTCAAATGCTTCATTTAAATTAGAAAGATTACATAAGATTTCTAAAGAAGCAGCTGAATTATCAAAAAGAAGTTTTTTACCGTTTATTGATTTTATCGATTCAATTAACAAAATAAACTTGAAAAATAAAGTATTGTTGATATTAGATGAAGCTGAAAAAGAAAACTTATTAGGTGAAGTTGTTAAATTATATAAAAATGAAGAAATTGTTGCAGTCATTGGCCCTGAAGGTGGTATTGATGATGAAGAAAGATTACTGTTTAAATCACTTAATGCAGTCTTTGTAAGTCTTGGGGAATTGATTCTACCTACGGAACTAGCCCATATTCCGTTACTGAATGCTTTTTCTTTGTAAGATAGTAAAAAAAGTTTTGACATATTAACAAAAATGTTTTATAATAAATGAGGTTTGAAATATCAAACGTGTGGAAGGAGGGCAGACATGCCTAAAACAGAAGTACGCAAAGGTGAAACAATTGAAGACGCATTACGTCGTTTTAAACGTAACGTTTCCAAAGACGGCACCCTCGCAGAAGCACGTAAACGCGAATTCTACATTAAACCAGGCGTAGATCGTCGCATGAGAGCTAAAGCAGCTAGAACTAAGAAAAAATAAGTTCATAGAAATAGAAGCATCATTTATTTGATGCTTTTTTCTTTTTTATCAATCCAATATCGTTGACAAAATAGTTATAAAAGCATAAAATCTAAATGTGACACCATTGTCATATTGGAGGATGTAATGCCAACAGATACTTTTAAAAACTTAAAAAGTAAAAAGAAAGATTTAATTATTGCAGCTATTATAAAAGAACTATCACTACACACCTATGAGCATATTAGTATAGCGAACATAATTAGAGATGCCAATATTTCAAGAGGTTCTTTTTATCAGTATTTTGATGATAAATTAGATTTATTTATGTATATGGTGGAATATATCGGTACACTTAAACAATCACTGTTTCATCATATCTTTATGTCTGAAGACTTAACGTTTATTGAAAGAATAAAGCAGTTATTTTTAACGGGTATAACATTTAAAAAAACGTATCCAGAACTCGTATTAGTAGGAAAAAAGATGATTGAAAGTGAACAGTACAGACGTATGTTAACTCAAGGTGGATTAAATCTTAAAGTAATTAAGATATATCAAGACTGGATTATAAAAGATCAAAATAAAGGGTTAGTTAGAAAAGATTTAAATACATTAATTCTTGCAGAGATTTCTCATGAAATTACCAGCAAACTTTCGATTGACAGTTTTATTTATGAAACATATGAAGAATCATTATGGGCAACTAAGGTTAATGAAGTACTTGATATTATACAAAAGGGGATTGTAAATCATGTTTAGTGTAAAAAATCTAAGTTATGCATATCCAAAACAAAAAGAACTCACCCTAAAAAATATTTCTTTTGAAATTAAGAAAGGAGAAATATTTGGTTTCTTAGGTCCATCTGGAGCTGGTAAGAGTACAACTCAAAAAATATTAATTAAATTATTAGAAAACTATGAAGGCAGCATCATTTATGATGGGAAAAGTTTAAATCAAATGAATCAAAGTTACTTTGAAGACATTGGTGTTTCTTTTGAAATGCCGATTCATTTTTCTAAACTTACAGCCATGGAAAATATCAGATTTTTCCAAAAACTATATAAAAATACGATAGATGTTGAAGACTTGATGAAGAAAGTTGGATTGTTTGAGGATAAAGATAAACTTGTATCTGAATATTCCAAAGGTATGAAGATTAGATTAAACTTTGTTAGAGCTATGCTTAATCATCCAAACATGTTATTTTTAGATGAACCAACAAATGGCCTTGATCCTGTGAATGCTATGATTTTAAAAAACCTTATTAAAGAGTTTAAGCATGAGGGAGGTACTGTATTTATAACAAGTCATATCATGTCTGATATCGATCAGTTATGTGACCGTGTTGCATTTATAGTAGATGGAGAGATTAAAGAAATTGATTCACCTAGAAATCTTAAATTAAAATATGGTAAAAGAACTTTAAAAGTAGAGTATAAAGAAGATAATCAAACAAAGATGAGTGAGTTTTCAATGGATGATATCGCTCAAAATGAAGCACTCATAAATATATTAAAAACCAAATCGATTGAAACAATCCATAGTGGAGAAACTAGTTTAGAAGAGATATTCATTAAAGTTACTGGTGTGGGGTTAACAAAGTGAATAACAATCTAGTATTTCTAATTAAAGGAGAACTCCAAAGATTACATAAATACAGAATTACTTTAGTGTCTTTTTTGATTGCTTTAGTTTGGTTTTTACTCCTTTATTTTATTGATGATATCGGATTACTTAGTACCATGTTACCAATGATCATTTTTATTGATGCAACGATGATGAGTGTCATTTTTATTGGTTCTATATTATTTTTTGAGAAAAGTGAACAAACCATATCTACGTTACTAGTTACTCCAACATCTGTAAATGTTCAAATACTTTCAAAAGTCATTGGTAATACCATTCAGATGTTTATCTCAACACTTTTAATAGTATTAGTTTTTTATGTTGTTAAACAAGTTGAAGTGAACTGGTTATATTTAGTGATTTCATTAATTATTTCAATTATGTTTCATAGTCTTTTAGGTTTTATATTTTCTTTCCATTCAAAAGATTTTACTTCAATGTTGTTAGGTGTAATGATGTATACGTTCATACTTACAATACCTACTTTATTGCATCAACTTGATATTTTTTTCAAAGGAGAGATATGGGGTTATATTCTTTTAATCACACCAGCTAATGCTGCCTATGAATTAATCAATGCAGCTTTTTCAAGTGAAATTACTTTATCTACCATACTAGCTTTGATATCTTTAACTACGTTAGGAATATTGGGTTATATTTACTATATTAGACCGAAATATAAGTATTATAGCTTGAAACATGGAGGATTATAAACATGTTTAAAAGAGTATTACTTCATGAGATTAAAAACATTTTTAGAGATAAGATGTATGCATTTTTTATGGTATATCCTATCATTATTGGTATTGTTTCATATTTTTTAATTCCATATTTAAAGGATAATTCTGGAGATTTAGCTGCAAATATTGTGTCATTATTGTTTGTTTTAATGGTTAGCTTTATGTTTGGTGCTATTACCGGATTTACGTTACTGGATGATCAAGATGACCATGTTTTATTTAGTTTAAAAATTACACCAATTAAAGTATCTAACTATATTCTAATCAAATTACTTTTTAGTTATATGCTTGGTGTTATGTCAACCTTTTTATTAATTTATATTACAAATTTAATAAATACTTCAATACTTCAAATGATTGGAATTTCAATTTTAGCAGCTTTACAAGCACCGATGTTAGCCTTATTTATCAATGCATTTGCAAAAAATAAAGTAGAAGGATTTGTCTTTATGAAAGCAACCGGAATCATTGTTTTGATTCCGATACTATCACTTTTTATAAATGATTGGAAAGAATTATTCTTAGGGATTGTACCTGGATTTTGGGTTGCTAGAATTGTATCAATGTCGTTAATTCCAAGTACGTATTTATTAAATGAAATTTGGTATTATATATTAGGATTTATTGTGAATATTTTTTTGATTCTTTTATTATATAAAATATACCAAAAACGAATTAATATATAAAGTCAAAGCAGCATAAAGAAAATAAATCTGAATTTAATGAAAAAAACCATGTTTATGAAACATTATGATAGACTAGGTAAGCAATTATCATTAAAATAAGGAAAAGGATGAGAAATATACCTTAATACGGTTATTTTTTGATGTTTTGAGGTAAAATATATATAGTTATTTGGAGGAAGCTTAATGAAATTAAACATTAAAGTAAATCAAGCTGAGACTTTACAATTATTAGTAGGTGTTGAGGATAAAAATCTAGCAGTTTTTAAGTCTCATTTTGGTTTTGATGTATCCATACATAAAGATGAAATTGTAGTGGATGCACCAGATTCATATAAAAAATTACTAGATCAAATTTTTAAAACATTAGTGAATTTAGCGGAACATAAAATTTTACTATCAGAACGTGATGTTTTATACATTATTAAAATGGCTCAAAATGATAGTTTAGATAACATCTTGGATTTATATAAGTCACAGAAAAAGATTTTAGTTTCGGATACAGGTAAATCTATTGTTGCTAAAACATTTAATCAAAAAGCATATAGTGAAGCATTATTAAAATATCCTTTAGTTTTTGGGGTAGGACCTGCTGGAACTGGTAAAACCTATTTAGCAGTTGCACATGCAGTAAGTGCCTTAAAACAAGGTAAAGTTAAAAAGTTAATTTTAACAAGACCAGCAGTTGAAGCAGGGGAATCATTAGGGTTTTTACCAGGGGATTTAAAAGAAAAGGTAGACCCATATTTAATTCCTTTATACGACGCGTTATACGATTTTTTAGGGGTGGCAACAACAACATCCTTACTAGAACGTGGTGTTATAGAAGTTGCACCACTAGCTTATATGCGAGGGCGTACTTTAGAAAATGCATTTGTTATATTAGATGAGGCACAAAATACAACAAGAACTCAAATGAAGATGTTTTTAACAAGATTAGGATTCTCTAGCTTTATGGTTGTTACAGGAGATCCTTCACAAGTTGATTTAGGATATAAAAAAGAATCCGGATTAAAAGAAGTATTAGGAATTTTAAATGATTTAGAAGATACAAAAATTATTTATTTTGAAAAAGTAGATGTCATACGTCATCCACTGGTTCAAAAGATATTAGAAAGATATGATGCCAATGACAATTAATTTTCATAATCAGACTAAACAAAATATTGTAGAAACAAAAAAATTGATAAGAACAATTTTTAAACCAATCAAACAAAAAAAGAATATGCAAATCATTTTTGTTGATAATGAAGGCATCAAAGAGATTAATAAAGCGTATCGTAAAAAAGATGTGCCAACCGATGTAATTTCTTTTCCAAATGATGATCCGATTGATACATCACTTGGTGATATCTTTATTAGTTTAGAACAAGCTTTTATACAAGCGGAGTTATATGGTCATACCTATGAACGAGAAGTTGGATTTCTAGCAGTACATGGATATTTACATTTATTAGGGTATGATCATCATACAGAATTAGAAGAAAAAGAAATGATTGCATTACAAGAACAAATATTAGAAAATGCAAACTTAAAAAGAGGATAAGTATATGAATATAGAAGAAGCAAGAAAAGCTCAAAAAAAGGCATATGTGCCATATTCAAAGTTTAAAGTTGGGGCTGCAATTTTATTAAAAAATGGTAAGTACATTCATGGTGCAAATATTGAAAATGGTAGTTATGGTTTAACATCATGTGCAGAAAGAAATGCATTGTTTTCATTAATTTCTCAAGGCTATGATGTGAATGATATTGTTGAAATTACAATCATTGGGGATTCTAAAAAACCTATTTCACCTTGTGGAGCTTGTCGACAAGTTATGAGTGAATTATTACCTAAAAATACACCAATTTATTTAACAAATCAATTAGGTGAATCAAAAACTACATCAATTAAAGAATTATTACCTTATGGTTTTGATTTGGAAGAAGATAAAGTATAATGGCTGAAAAATCTGGATTTATTGCAATTGTTGGTAAACCCAATGTCGGTAAATCAACATTATTAAATGCTTTAGTTGGAGAAAAGATTGCAATAACTTCACCTAAAGTTCAAACAACACGTTTTAGAATTACAGGTATCTTAAATGAAGATGATAATCAATTTGTCTTTATTGATACACCAGGTATGCATAAACCTTTACATGGTTTAGGTAAATCTATGGATAAAACAGCACTGGATTCTATGATGGATGCTGATATGATTTTATGGGTTGTTGATCAAAAGTTTCATAAATCAGATGAAATGATTTTATCAAGAATCAAAGAAGCACATTTACCGACTATTTTAGCAATTAATAAGATTGATGAATTAAGTCAAAAGTCATTGATTGATGAGATTATTGTTAGTTTTATGAATCAGATGGATTTTGATGCATTCATTCCAATCTCAGCTAAAGATAAAACGCATTTGGTACATTTAAAAGCGGCTTTAGCAAAGCATTTAGTTGATGGACCAATGATGTATCCTAAAGATTATTTAACTGATCAAACGGATGAATCTAGAATGAGTGAGATTATTAGAGAAAGAGTTTTATACTATACAGAACAAGAAGTTCCACATAGTGTTGCAGTGATGATTGAACGTATGGTTACCAATGATGAGTTAAAAACATTAGATGTGGATGCACTAATTGTTGTTGAAAGAGACTCTCAAAAAGGTATTTTAATTGGTAAACAAGGTGAAAAATTAAAACGGATTGGTACTGAAGCAAGAAAAGAGATTAATCAAATCTTTGACTTAAAAGTACATTTGACACTTTGGGTTAAAGTGAAAAAAGATTGGCGTAATGATCCAACAACTATTTCAAAATATGGTTATGGTAAATAAAAATGGAAGGGATCGTTAAAAGTATTTCAAGTTACAATGAAAACGATCGGTTACTATTTTTATATACTAAAGTTGGAAAACTTACGTTAATTGCAAAAGGTGCACAAAAAGTGACATCTGAGTTAAGAGTCATCGGACAGTACTTAAATTTAATTGAGTTTAAAGAATTACCCTTTAAACAAATGTATGTTTTAATGGAAGCAAAACTGATTAATGGGTATGAGGTACTTAAAACAGATTATAGTAAGACTTTAGAAGCAAGTATACTCTTTGATTTGTTAAATGTTGTATCAGAAAATGATGACCATGAAAAGATTTACTTGTTATTGAAAGATGCACTGAATCATTTTAGTAAAGAAGTTGTATTATCATTTGGTTTTAAATTATTACGATATTTAGGCTACCAAATGAATTTAAAACCAGATGGTAGGGATGTTTTAGGGTTTAATTTAAAAGAAGCAAGACTAGTTTATAAAAATGAACATTTGAAAAGAGATCTTGATTTAAATTTAACAACCCAGTTATTGAAATTAACATATCAAACCTATGATATGTTACCATTATTAGATTTAGACAGTTTTACCGCATTAAAATCATTTATGTATGACTATTATGAGTTTCATACCGACACGAAACTAACACGCAAATAAAGGAGTTATCATGGTTACATTAGAGTATTTAGTACAATATGCAAAACAAACAGGTTTTATTTTTCAAGGTTCAGAAATTTATGGTGGACTAGCAAATACTTGGGATTACGGTCCATTAGGAACGAATCTTAAGAAAAACATTAAAGAAGCTTGGTTAAAGAAATTCTTAAGACAAGGACCAAATATTGTTGGACTGGATTCATCTATTTTATTAAATCCACTCGTATGGCAAGCAAGTGGTCACTTATCAGGTTTTTCTGATCCACTGATTGAAAATAAGACATCAAATCAAAGATATAGAGCGGATAAACTGATTTTAGAACACGATCCAAATGCGAAACCAGATGGTTGGACTAGTGAACAGATGTATCAGTATATTATCGATCATAAGATTAAAGATCCAGTGTCTAAAACAACAGACTGGCTACCTATCCGTAAATTTAATATGATGTTTAAGACATTCCAAGGTGTCATTGAAGATACAGCAAGTGAAGTTTATTTACGTCCTGAGACTGCTCAAGGTATTTTTATTAACTTTAAAAATATTCAACGTACTGCACGTAAAAAAGTACCATTTGGTGTTGCACAAATTGGTAAATCATTTAGAAATGAAATCACACCGGGTAATTTCATTTTTAGAACTAGAGAATTTGAACAAATGGAATTAGAGTTTTTCTGTAAACCAGGTACCGAATTAGAATGGTTTGACTTTTGGATTAATTACATGAGAGATTTCTTATATCAACTAGGTATTAAACCAGAATTACTACGTTTTGAACCACATGCTAAAGAAGCTTTATCACATTACTCAAATGCTACTACCGATATTGAATTTAAGTATCCTTGGGGTTTTGATGAGTTATGGGGGCTTGCAAGTAGAACATCATTTGATTTAACTCAACATCAAGAGTTATCAAAAGAGGATATGACTTATTTAGACCCGGAAACTAACGAACGCTATATTCCTTATGTCATTGAACCAGCTGTTGGGGTTGAACGTTTGGCACTTGTTATTTTATTAAATGGACTTGAAGAAGAAACGCTTAAAGATGGTGAGATTAGACAAGTACTACATATTCATCCAGCACTTGCACCATACAAAGCAGCAATTTTACCACTAGTTAAAAAAGATCACAGTCAAAAAGCAAATGAAATTTATCAAATGCTTGCTGAACAATTTGATGTGGTTTATGATGAAACACAAAATATTGGTAAAAGATATCGTCGTCAAGACGCAATTGGAACACCATTTTGTATTACAGTTGATCATCAAACGATGAGTGATGAAACAGTTACAATTAGACTACGAGATACAATGGAACAATCTCGAATATCAATCAAGGATTTGGAAGCACATATTAGAGCATCATTAAAGTTTTAATAAGGAGACTAGATGGACCACGCACTTTATCAACGTATAAATGAAGAAACTGATATTGTTGCACTTGCCCAAGAATTTATGAGTCTTACCAAAAAAGGTAAGAATTATATGGGTTTGTGCCCTTTTCATGATGAAAAAACACCATCGTTTTCTGTTTCTCCAGATAAACATTTAGCATTATGTTTTGGGTGTGGTAAAGGTGGATCTCCAATTAATTTTTATGCTCAAATTAAAAATATCTCAATTGATGATGCAGCACTTGATTTAGCAAAACGATTGGGTATTGAAGTTAAAGGACAAACTAAAGTATCAAATCCAGATGAACATCTATTTAATTTAATGGAAGATGCTTCAGCGTTTTACCAGTTTGCACTTAAAAATTCAGCGACTGGTGAAAGTGCATATGACTATTTAGTTAAACGTGGTTTAACTAATGAAGATATTGAGTATTTTGGAATTGGGTTAGCTTTAAATCAAGTTGATGCTTTATATAAGATGCTAAAGTCTAAAAACTATGCCGTATCAGATATGATGTTACTTGGACTTGTTAAACAAAATGAAGAAGGTATTTATTATGATGTGTTTCGTAATCGAGTAACCTTTCCAATCAAAAATGATCAAGGACGCGTTGTAGGATTTTCTGCAAGAAGTCTAAATCCTAAAGATATTACAAAATATATTAATTCAACAGAAACAAAGATTTTTAAAAAAGGTGAATTATTATATCACTTCAGTGATTCATTACGTGCAGCAGTTAAACAGAAGTATATTATCTTGCATGAAGGATTTTTTGATGTCATTGCAAGTTATAAATCAGGACTTCAGGCATCGGTTGCAACCATGGGTACAGCATTAACAAAAGATCAAGCAAAACTCTTAAGAAGAGTATCTGATCATGTAGTGATTGCATATGATGGTGATAGTGCTGGTCAAAAAGCTACCTTAAAGGCGATACCAATATTAAGAAATGCGAATTTAAAAATATCTATTGTATCATTTCCCAATAAATTAGATCCAGATGATTATTATAAAAAGTTTGGTAGTGAGTCATACATAAAACTATTTGATCACTTAATGGATCCTTATCAATTTGGTTATGAGCAATATAAAAAGAATAAAGACTTTAATAAGGCTGATGATATTACAAGTTTTAAACAAGAAATGAAAGAATTACTACTAAATGTTGATCCAACCATCATCGATTTTTATGAAAGAAAATCGTTTGATGATTTGGGCATTCAATTATTGCTTAAACAAAAAGAATTTCAGCTACCTATTAAAGAAAAACCAGTACTTAAACAAGTAGTTACTAAAGCCGAACGTGCGATTGATTTCATCTTGACAGATCTTTTAAAAAGTAAAAATAATCTAGAAATGATTAAAGAGCATATCGACTTAACACAAATGATTACACCACTTCAAAAAGACTTGTATAAGGATTTACTGACATACTATCAAATGAATCCTAATAGCGATATGGATATTGAAACTTTTAAACTAGGGTATTCTAAGCAAAGTGAATTATTAACAAAACTTTTAAATACCACAGAGTATAAAAAGAATCTACTTATCACTAGTAAATCAGTATTTGATGGCTTATTAAAACAACTAGATGAATATCAGATTCAAGTTGAGATTAAAACCTTAATATATAAAGCAACAAATGACATCGATAGTGATAAATTGGATGAGAATTTAAAAAAAATAAATAGATTAAGAAAAGAGGTCAAAAAACAATGACAGTTAAAGATATTGTTGAATTATTAGCTAAAAAAGCAGGGAAGAAAAAAGCACTTAACCAATCGGACGTGGAAGCATATTTTGAATTTGGTTCTAAAGAGTACTATGAAGTTGAAAAATCACTTGCTACTTACGAAATCGATGTTTTACTAGATGATGAAGAAGAAGAATCAGATGATAATGACAAGTCTCTTTTATTTGACGAAGATGATATTGAAATTGAAGTTGAACCTGATGAACCAGATGATTTTTCATTATCTAACCTTGAAGTTGAAGATATTAAAGAAGAAGAATTATTAAATATTGAAACAATTGTTTCATCTGTCAAAGTTGATGACCCTGTTAGAATGTATTTAAAAGAAATTGGACAAATTCCTTTATTAAATATTGATGATGAAAGAAAATATGCAATTTGGGTATCTGAAGGTAGAGAATCTAGTGAGCAACTTCAAGCGGTTAGAAATGGTGAATTAACACTGGATAAAGACGATATTGATGCACTTGAAAACTCAGTTAGAAAAGCACATCTTGCAAAAGATAAATTAGTAGAAGCGAACTACCGTTTGGTTGTCAGTATTGCTAAAAAGTATACCCAACGTGGTTTATTATTCCTTGACTTAATTCAAGAAGGTAATATGGGTTTAATGCGTGCGGTAGATAAGTTTGATTATGAAAAAGGATTTAAGTTTTCTACTTATGCAACTTGGTGGATTCGTCAAGCAATTACTAGAGCAGTAGCAGACCAAGCAAGAACCATAAGAATTCCAGTACATATGGTTGAAACTATTAATAAAATGATTCGTATTCAACGTCAATTAGTACAAGAATTAGGTCGTGATGCTTCTGTTGAAGAAGTTGCTGAAAAGATGGGTATATCACCTGAAAAAGTTCAAAACATTCAAAGAATTGCTAAAGAACCAATTTCATTAGAAGCACCAGTTGGTGAGGAAGAAGATTCTTCATTAGGTGATTTTATTAGTGATCCAAATGCACTCAATCCTCATGATTATATGATGCAAGAAATGGTTAAAAAGACATTAGATGAAGTACTTGAAACATTAACTGATCGTGAAGAAAAAGTTTTAAGATTACGTTATGGACTACTTGATGGTAAAACTCATACATTAGAAGAAGTAGGTCGTGAATTTGGTGTAACAAGAGAAAGAATTCGTCAAATTGAAGCGAAGGCTTTAAGAAAATTACGTTCTCCTCAAAGACAAAATAAACTTAAAGAATTCTATGTTGCAAGAAAATGAACCGAATAGAATTTATTGCATCATTAACTAAAGGCTTTGATAAAGTGATTGATATTGGTTCAGATCATGGACTTGTTTTAAAAAAGGCAATTGATCAAAACTTTATCAAAGAAGGTATTGCTACAGATTTAAATATTGGGCCATTAAATCATGCTAAAAAAACTCTAACTGGTTATCCAGTTGAGTTTTATTTATCTGATGGACTTGAAAGTATTATAAGTGATTATGATTTAGGCATTATTACTGGCATGGGACCTAATTTAATTGGGGATATCATGAAAAAAGCTTCAAAAGATAAAACCTATATTTTAGGTGCAAATGAGAAGATTGAAGTGTTAAGACAAATCATTTGTGATTTAGGGTTTATGATTATTGATGAATACGTGATATATGACGATTTTTATTATGTGTTTTTAAAAGTCACTGGAGGTCAGATGCATTTAACAGAAAGTGATCTGTACTTGGGACCAATTTTAAAAAACAAAGTAGAAGCAATACCGTATTATGCGCATAAAGCGACATACTATGAAAATTTATTAACAAAAACAAAGGGTAAAAGATTAGAAGAATTAGGGAAACTTTACACAATTTATAAACGCTTTTGATCTGTTAGTTCATATGTTTGAGTATTTGTTAAGGATTTTGATATAATTTTTTTATTCAAACATATTAGAAAGTAGATGATATTATGATTAAATCATTTAAGTATTTAAAACCATATATTGGATGGGTAATTCTCATTTTTGTTCTAGTAGCTATTAGAGCATTTATGAATTTACTTTTACCATTTTTATTAAACTTATTGATTAATGATATGGTAAATCCTGTTTTATCTTATGATGCAAAAATTGCATCACTAACATTAAACGGTATACTGATGTTAGTAACAACACTTTTAGGGATTGTTGTCATTCTTATTTCTGGGTTTTTAGAATCTAGAGTTTCTAGTGCTTATGCTAGAGATTTAAGAGTTGCACTTTATAAAAAAGTACAAACATTTTCAATGAATGAGGTTGATAAGTTTACAACTTCGTCACTGATAACAAGAACAACCAATGACATTTCATCCTTACAAATGATGATTGCTCAATTATTACGTAGTGTCATTATGGCACCAATCATGGCAATTGGTGGATTTATTATGGCATTTGTTACAAGTCCTAATTTAGCTGTCTTTTTAGTGATTTCAATAGTCATTGTTATTATATTCTTGTTTTCCTTGTTATTTATAGCGATACCTAGATTTAAGTTAATTCAAAAATTAACTGATAAAATGAATTTAGTGACTAGAGAAAACTTATCGGGTTTGCGTGTTGTAAGAGCATTTAATACCCAAAAACTACAAGCAAATAAATCCAAAAAAGTTGCTAAAGAATCGATGGAAAAAAATATTTTTGTTAACCGATTATTTAATACCATGTGGCCGGTTATGGGCTTAATGATGCAACTTACTACAGTACTCTTATATTTTGCAGCTATTAATTTAGGATTCTTAGATTTAAGTTCTGAATCTGCAATTGGTTCTATTTCTGCAATTATTCAATATGGTACACAAACGCTGCTTAATTTCATGATGATTACAATGATTTTAACGATGATTCCTCGTGCATCAATATCAGCAAAACGGATTATGGAGGTTATTGATTCCGATCTATTAATTAAAGATTTAGAAGCACCTCTTACATTAAATGATCTTCAAGGTGAAATTACTTTTGATAATGTATCATTTCAATATCCTGATAGTGATGAACCGATTTTAAACCATATTTCATTTACTGCAAAAAAAGGTCAAATGACTGCATTTATTGGTTCAACGGGTAGCGGTAAGTCAACTTTAATTAATCTGATCCCAAGATTTTATGACCCTACAAATGGTCAAATTTTAGTTGATGGGGTAGATATTAAATCCTATAAACAAAATGAGTATTTAAAATACATTGGGTATGTGCCTCAAAAAGGAAATCTATTTAAAGGAACAATTACATCAAATATTGCATTTGGTCAAGAAGAAATTAATGATTCTGTTGTGAAAACAGCAGCAGAAATTGCTCAAGCAACAAATTTCATTGAAAAACTTGATAAAGGATTTGATTCAGAGATTAGTCAAGGTGGATCGAATGTCTCAGGTGGACAAAGACAACGCTTATCTATTGCCAGAGCAATCGCAAAAAAACCTAAAATTTATATTTTTGATGACTCTTTTTCCGCACTTGATTATAAAACTGATCAAAAATTAAGAAAGGCATTGCATGATCATATTGATGCAACCATTTTAGTGGTTGCACAAAGAATTAATACGATTAAAAATGCTGATCAAATTATTGTTTTAGATAAAGGAAAGATTGCTGGTATTGGTACCCATCAAGAATTATTAAAGACCTGTGATGTCTATATAGAAATTGCTGAGTCACAATTAAGTAAGGAGGAATTAAGTCGATGAACAGACAACAAAGATCCTTAGGTAATCAAAAAGCAAGTAATTTCTGGGGTACAATTAAACGTTTACTAGCGTATTTAAACAAAGATAAATGGACAGTATTTATGGCGGGGATTTTTGCAGTCATTGCAGCATTATCGACAGTATTTACACCGGTATTAACTGGAAAATTACTAACATCTGTGACATTAATGTGGAATGGAAGTAATCCAGAAGGTTTTGTAGACTTATTTGGACTACTTTTAAATTTCAATCAATTATTAGTGTTACTCATTATTACTGCAACAATTGCTGCTGCGTTAAACTTAACTCAAGGGTATTTATTAATTGGCATTACTCAAAGATTAACTTATAAAATGCGTAGTGATTTAGCAGATAAGATCAATACATTACCACTAAAGTTCTTTGACAAACATAAATATGGTGATGTTTTATCTAGAGTTACTAATGATGTGGATACAATTAATCAAACATTAACTCAAAGTTTATCAGAAATATTTAGATCCTTCACACTTGTAACAAGTATTTTAGTGATTATGTTTGTCATGCGTGCAGACTTAGCAGCAATCACAACAGTATCAGTTTTAGTTTCTTTACTTGTGGCAGGTAGATTTGTTAAATTAAGTCAAAAATACTTTAGACAAGCAGCTAAAAACAATGGTGATTTAAATGGTCATGTTGAAGAAATCTATCATGGTCATCAAGTTGTTAAAGTATTTAACCACCAAAAACAAGCCTTTGGTGAGTTTAATGAGATTAATAACCGAATTTATGAAACAAGTTGGAAGGCACAATTTATTTCATCAATAATGATTCCTATTCAGTTTTTCTTTACCAACCTTGCATATATTTCAGTAGCCATCATTGGGGGCTATTTACTCTTAACAGATGCTTATTTTGAAGTTGGATTCATTATGATGTTTATTCAATATGCAAGACAAGTTGCTCAACCAATTCAATCCATTGGTCAAACAGCCTCAGTCATGCAACAAACAGCTGCAGCATCAGAAAGAATATTTTTCTTAATTGATGCACAAAGTGAACCGGATGAAAGTCAAAAAGAGCAAGGAATTAGCCAAATTAAGGGTAGTGTAACATTTAAGGATGTCCACTTTAGATATTTACCAGAAACGCCTGTAATCCAAGGATTTAGTGCAACCATTAACCCTGGACAAATGGTTGCTATTGTAGGACCAACTGGTGCTGGTAAAACAACCATTGTTAATTTATTAATGCGTTTTTATGAAATTGATTCTGGATCCATTATGATTGATGGTGTTGATATTAGAGATATGAAAAGAGAAGAAGTTAGAAGTTACTTTGGAATGGTGTTACAAGATTCATGGATATTTGAAGGTAGTGTTCTAGATAATATTTCATATGGTTCTAGTAATAAAACATTTAGTGAAGTTGAAAACGCAGCCAAAGCTGCACAATCTCATCACTTTATCCATTCACTATCTGATACCTATAACTTTATGTTGGCAGAAGATGGTACAAACATTTCTCAAGGTCAACGTCAACTTATTACAATATCTAGAGCAATGCTTGCAGATAAACCAATGCTTATATTAGATGAGGCTACCTCATCAGTCGATACAAGAACTGAGATTCTAATTCAAAAGGCTATGGACCAATTGATGAAGG
The DNA here is from genome assembly GCA_002399815.1 of Acholeplasmataceae bacterium UBA4853. Lineage (GTDB taxonomy): Bacteria > Bacillota_I > Bacilli_A > Acholeplasmatales > Acholeplasmataceae > Acholeplasma. The sequence continues at coordinate 3,945 of DHEJ01000038.1, read as the reverse complement.
GTAGAACCTCATTTGTGATTGCACATAGACTTTCAACCATTAGAAATGCAGATGTTATATTTGTTATGAAAGATGGTAATATTGTAGAGCAAGGTAACCATGAAGCCCTTATAGAAAAAAACGGTTTTTATGCCCAACTTTACAACTCTCAATTTGAGGAATAAAATTATGCTTTACTTTCAGTAATGTTTAAGTTATAATATTCATTGCTGAATTAAAGTGTCTGAATAGCTCAGCTGGATAGAGCAATAGCCTTCTAAGCTATCGGTCGGGGGTTCGAATCCCTCTTCAGACGCCA
>DHEJ01000038.1:0-3554 GCA_002399815.1 Acholeplasmataceae bacterium UBA4853 | reverse complement strand
TCGAATCCCTCTTCAGACGCCATTAGTAATTTCAATGCATCAGTTACATCCCCTAAAACTGGTGCATATAATTTTAAATCTTAATACAACGAACTAATTGTATATTAGGATTTTACAACGAATTAATTGTATTGTCAAGGAAAGTGAGGTAAATTTCTATGAAAGACGTCAAATTCAATCTAAGAGCCGTCAGAAGAAGTAAGAAGGTAACTCAGATCGAGTTGGCTGAAAAGTCTGGTATTGCTCAACAAACGCTGTCACTTTATGAACGTGGTTTAAATACTCCACTATTAGATAATGCCAAAATTTTAGCCGATGCCCTTGGTGTTTCCCTGGATGAACTTGTATCCATCAGGGAAGCCCATGAGCAGGTAGGAAAGAAGCTTATTAAGTTATCAAAAAAGGGTAAATAATTATTCTTTAAATTTATCGAATGCTTTTGATGCTTGGTCGTATGATTCCCTCACAAATTCTAATGTTTCACTCACATAGATTTGTGTTGTTCTAATATCTGAATGTCTGAGTGCTTTTTGTGCGAATCGCCAATCCCTTGTTTGCATATACATCAGAGTACCGAATGTTTTTCTAAATCTATGTGTATGAATTCTTAATCCGGTTAATCTATTAAGCTTTAATAAAAAACCTCTAAGGTTTGAATTAAATGTCATCGGTTTATTTTCAACGACATCATAAAATAAAAACTCATAATGATATTTACTTTTAACTACATCATTCAACAGCTTAGAACTAAACTCAGAGAAGAGAACCGGTTCTTTTTTATTATTCTTAGTGTGATCTAAAAATATAAACTTATTTAGTAGATCAATGTTGCGAATTCTCATGTCAAATAACTCTGAGTTTCTTACTCCGGTATCTAAAAGCAGATAAATCATTAATGACATCATCTTTAAATTTGCATCACTAGGATGCTCTAATAATAGTTTATTTACTGTTTTGAATATAAGTGTTACTTCATTATCCTGAAATCTTTGAAATGGTGTTTTGTCGTTCCTTGGATATTTCAAATCAAAGAAAACAGATTTAATTCTAAAATCACGCATGACTGTACGTAAATAAGAAAGTCTTTTCTTGATTGTTGTATTTTTAACTTTTAGAATTTCTTGATACCAGGTAATCATTTCAAACCAAACATCTTCATCTAGTTGTGATGTTTTTTCTATATTTAAATCATTAAAACACTTTAACAATCCATTTATATTCTTCATTTCGAAATTGCATGTACCTGGTGATTTAGTAGCTAGAGATTTTCTGTAGTAATTGCTTAACATTTGTTTGATATTCATTTTTATGTTTCCCTTTCAATTTGAAAGGTTGGCCAACCGTATACATCATATATTATACTTGACAGCCTTACAAAAACAACATTAAGTTTTCCACGGAATATGTGGATAACTCGACAGCTTCGATATAGTGAGATTGACATATGATTAAATATGCTATATAATGATGTTACAAGCATTAGAGGCGAGGTGCTTGCTGGTTAAATCCAGAGTGATCGCCGGGAGACCTACTCAGGTCTCTTTTTTTGTTTTTGTACCCGCTTTAATGTTTTGTAATCCTTTTTAGAGATTTTACCTTCAGATTCAGTTAGTGGTGGTTTACCAGGGCGAAACTTCTGATTAGTTGATGGATCAACTTCAATTACTATTGTTGATATTTTTTGACCCTTGTATTTACCTTGGGTAATTGGAATCGCCTCGTTATTCTTTTTTTGTTTCTTTGAGACTTGTTGTTTAGACATTTTAGATAATCCTACAGAACCATCCTTGTTTACCTTGTTAATTGATGCAGGTCTCTTATTATCTCTATTTTGTTTGCCAATCTTATATGCATCCATATCAGATACTAGATGTGATGGATGCATGAAAAAAACTTTTCTTAGATGTCGTCTATTCCATAATTTTTTAGGAAGTAAGAGTATGTACAAAATTCCGTAAATTAGTTTTAGAATTGATGTAAAGATTTTAAATATAAAGTATGTTAGTATTGAAATCATGCGCACTCCCTTACCTATAATATATATACTAAAGTATATATTATTATGGTTTACTTCTTTTCAGTTTTTTTCCGGGTTGTTTCTTGTTCTAAAGCATCAATTTGAGCATTCAGTGATTTTATCTTTGCTGCATTGCTTCTGATCGTGTTCATTTGCTCCTCAATTGTTTTGTTAAACTCCTGATTAGTTTGAAAGAATGTGGCTTTCTCGACAACTTCAATGTTATGCTGCAAGATCTCCTCAGACTTTCTTAAGTTAACTTTTGCTTGAAAGAAGCTAGGTACATAAAGGATCGTTATTAACAAAAATAAAGCAAACGTAATGGATCCAACGTAAATCAATAATGTTAAAGCAAATTCTAATGCAATTTCTAATGTCATGATGTAATTCCTTTCTTTTCTAGTTAGGTGAATCCATTGGGATGTAGTTATATGCATCAGCTAATGCATACGTATTAAAGTAATCAAAATCGGCATATTGTTGTTTTAAATACCATTTTTTATATAGAACTAGTTGAGTGCTTGATGAGTCCGATAAATCAACTGTAAATGTAGAAATCTTCCAACCAAGGGGCTTAAATCTAAAAGCACCGGTCTCAAGCATCCAATCCTCATAATCAAATCCTATATCGATTTTTGGTTTATGCCAATACTTAACGAGCTGCATTAACTGGATATCTAACTTGTTCATCTGTGTTATTCCAATGATACGTCCGATATGCTTTCGAATAAGTACACAATAATCTCTGAAAGGTTTAAACTTACTCATGTATTCATTTGTTTGATTAAGTCTATAGTCAAATATTCTATGAATTTCATCAATGACATATCCACCAAATTTGTATTTATTTAGTTGAATATGCATCTTCCAATCACTCCAGACTTTTTCAAATTCAATATATCGATGTCTTTTAACATAAGCCTTTAAATCTTCGTAATAACGTGGTAATTCGAAGTCGGAATTGACATACCAGGGTTTATTAAATAAAGCGATAGAACGTTCAATATATTCATTGGCCAAGCTTGTTTTACCGTCCCCGGTATTTCCACCAATCACATGGAAACCTGGCTCGTCCAAAAGAATATGATCATACTTGGTTTTTTTAATAATCATGTACGTCCAAATCCATAACCAATGCCAGGGAAATGTGATAAAACGGATTCGCTTATAAAACTTACTTTCACGGTTTGTGATACTAATTCGATTTGACCATATTAGTAAAAAACCATTACAGCTTACTAATAGCAATTTTATTACTTTGGAAATAAACAGATAAACACTATCGGAGAAGTGTGCTAATTTATAATTTAAGTCTTTATTTATCATTTATTAACCTCTTAACATCAATTTTAAACAGATAAGTAACATAATCATACGTAAGTAAAATTCTCGAGCTCTGATATCATGTCTTATATTTTTTTGAATTAAACTTTTTACGCTTATTCGCCGGTATAAACAAATTTACAAACAAATTCTTAAACGTTTTATAAATTGTCTGAGGTAATTTAAAAACGAATATAATTAAGCTAGTAATCAT
>DHEJ01000015.1:4264-11304 GCA_002399815.1 Acholeplasmataceae bacterium UBA4853 | reverse complement strand
TCAATCATCAAGCAAATAGATTACTATTAAAACATGCTAAAACTGGTGAAGAACTCAGTCTTGATGTTGATTATATATTAGTTAACTATGGATTCTTATTGACTAAATCAAGACTAGAACAATGGCAACTTGATGGTGAAAAAGGTTTAATTAATGTCAATTATTTAATGGAAACTAGTGTTGAAGGCATTTATGCAGCAGGTAATGGTATAAATTATCCTGGTAAGGTAAAACTTATTTCAACAGGTCAAGGTGAAGCTGCAACAGCAATCCAATCAATCACTACGAAACTCTATCCTGATAAAACAAAGCATTTCGAACATTCAACTACATTGATTAAAGAATAAGACAGTCTTTAGACTGTTTTTTTTATGAATTGTTTTTCAATATTTTTTGAAGCATATGTATTGTGTCTTACACAGTACCTATGATATACTAGTAGTGCGTAATACACAGTAAGATATTACCAGCTATTGAAAGGAGATACTTTGAACACACAATTTAAAAAAGGCATATTGGATTTATGTATTCTTAAGGTCATACATGATCAAGAAATGTACGGGTTTGAAATTATTGAAAAACTCTCTAAGTTACTTGATGTGAATGAAAATACAATTTATCCAATATTAAGAAGATTAACGGAACAAGATTTATTTGAAATATATACAAAAGAAAGTTTATATGGCGCACCAAGAAAGTATTACAAAATTACTAGTAAGGGTATCAAACAACTAGAGATTTATTCAACTGAATGGCATCAGTTTATAGATAATGTCATGATCATATTAAAAGGGGAAAAACATGAATAAACAAGAATATTTAAAAGCGTTAGAAGTTTACTTGAGTGAAAAACAAGTAATTAAAAAGGATATAGATTTAATCATTTCGGACTATTCAGATTTATACGATGAAGCACTTGATAGTGGATTAAGTCATACAGATGTTGTCTCAAAATTAGGTAATCCAAATACGATTTATGAAGCAATTAAGGATGATGTGAAACATCAAATGCATAAACATAATCGAATTGTTGCAATTACACCATTTGTAGCAATCATTACATTTTACTTATTAGGGTTTTTAGGAAACCTATGGGAATACTCATGGATGGCATTTTTCATCATTCCGATTACAGCAATCATTGTTAATGTAAAACGTAAGGATAAATTTGTAGCATTATCACCGTTTGTAGCAGTTCTGATTTTTATGATTACAGGTTTTACGACAGGATTTTGGCATCCGACTTGGTTAATATTTTTAATCATACCGGTACTAGCTATATCAATTAATGTTAAAGGTAGAGAAAAGATTGTTGCATTATCACCATTTGCTTTAACAACTATTTATATTTTAGTTAGTATGTTTGTTGATGGATTTCATATATATGGTTGGGCGATATTTGCTTTGACACCAATCCTTGCTATTGTTCTAAAACCTTTAACACCATCTAGAATCATCTTACTAATAACGATTGTTCTAGCGGTAGTGGCTCATCAAGTGATTGGGCATATGACACAGGAATGGCAATTTACTTGGTTAGTATATTTAATTCCAGCTATTGTTGCATTATTCTTTGGTGATATTCAAATTGGTGTAGATTTTAAAAACTATAAAAAGCATCCAGTACTTTTATTACTTGCATTAATGATTTTAACAGCATACATTTTAGTCAGTATTTTAATACCTTATGCATGGAACTGGAGCTGGATTATCTTACTTGGAATTCCGATGCTTGGAATATATGGATCTATTAAATTTAGTAGCCCTGTTGCATATATGCCATTTATTTCAACAATTATCTTTATTGTATTAGGACAATTCTTTGGATTATATGCATATGCTTGGTTAGTTTACTTAACCATACCGATGGTAGCAATACTAACAAATCATGACCTTAAAACTGATAAAACTGATGAATAATCAGTTTTATTTTTTTTAAGATTTAAAGAATTTGTTATAATAAATTTGGGGGTAGAACCATGATAGAAAGATACCAGAGAAATGTATTTAAAGATTTGTGGAGTGATCAACATAAATTTGAAGCGTATTTAAAGGTAGAACTAGCTACTTGTGAAGCATTTAATAAGCTTCAAGTCATCTCTGATGATGAACTAAAATTACTTAAAAAAGCATCTTTTAAACTTGAAGATATTTACCGTATTGAACAAGAGACTAAACATGATGTTGTAGCGTTTACTAGAGCTGTTTCATTATCACTCAAAGATGAGAAAAAATGGATTCATTATGGACTTACCTCATCTGATGTAGTAGATACTGCTTGTGGATTACTACTTAAAGAAGCAAATATCATAATTCATCAAGATATTTTAAACTTTATGGGTGTTCTAAAAAAACTTGCACTTAAGTATCAAATGACACCAATTATGGGTAGAACGCATGGTATGCATGCAGATATCACATCATTTGGATTGAAGTTTTTATTATATTATGAGGAAATGAAACGCGATTTAGAACGTTTTGATCTTGCAAGAAAGCATGTTGAAGTTGGAAAGATTAGTGGTGCTGTTGGCAATTATGCAAATATTGATCCAAGAATAGAAGATTTGGTTTGTGGAATCATTGAACTTAAAAGTGTTAACATTTCTACTCAAATCATCCAAAGAGACCGTTATGCGTTCTACATTCAAACATTATCTCTTATTGGTTCAACTATAGAAAAAATTGCTACTGAAATTAGAAATTTATCACGTACTGAAGTCAATGAAGTTCAAGAAGGTTTTGGTGATAAGCAAAAAGGAAGTTCAGCAATGCCACATAAAAAAAATCCAATTTCAAGTGAAAACATGTCAGGATTATCAAGAGTTTTAAGAGGATTTGTTGTTACAGCCAATGAGAACATTAATTTATGGCATGAAAGAGATATCTCACATTCATCTAGTGAAAGAATCATCATACCTGATGCAACCAGCTTAATTGATTATATGTTAACCCGTTATGCAAGTGTTTTAGAGAATTTAGAAGTATATCCAGAAAAAATGCTTTCTAATATCAATTTAAATCACAAAATCATTTATGCACAACGTGTACTGAATGCACTGATTCTAAAAGGATTATCCAGAGAAACAGCGTATGATTTAGTTCAAAAACTAAGTTTTAATGCTAGTAATCTAAATATTGATTTTGATCAAGTATTAATAGATAACGAAGAAATTAGTAATTATTTAACCAAAGATGAAATACTGGATTGCTTTACACTAGACTATTACTTTAAACATATCACCTATATGTATCAAAAAGTGGGAATCTTGCCACAATAAAGCATGAACATGATGTGGTATACCTATGGTGGTATAATAAAAGTATCAAGGAGGTATCAATCATGACAGTTAAACAATATTTGGAGTTAAATAAACCAGAAAAATACGTCATAACTGACCGTATGAGAACCCCAATATCACAAGAACAACTTAAGTGGTTAAACTTAAGTGAAATTGAAGTGAGAAGAACCGATATCATTGATAATGGTACAATACGAATTCATTCAGATTATATGTCTGATGCTTGTTAAATAAATGACCTTAGGGTCATTTTTGTATATTAAGACTGAGAGTTATTTCTTAGTCTTTTTCTTTCTTAGAAATGAAGTAGTATAATTGAGATGAAGACATAGTTTAAATGTATTGAGCATTTGAGCTCGTAAACCTTTTATACCTTAGAGTATTGATAAAAACTATGTCTTCCATTTCAGTTTACGGGCTAGGAGTATGATGACTCTTGGCTTTTCTTTTTTATAGGGATATAAGAAAGAAAGTTTTGAAATAAAAGGACGAGGTCTCTTTAGAGAGTCTTTAAACTCGTATAAAAAATTTATGAAAGTTTTTTTGTTGACATATCAAAATAAATATATATAATATACCCGCTACTGTTTATTATATATTAACACCGTGTATATATATACTAAACATTGAAGGATAATTATAAAATATTTTTTTACTGTGAGTAAACCTCTGAAAGGAATTAAAAACTACTATGGCATTTATACAATTAAAAGATGTAACTAAAGAATTTAATGGACAAGTTGTCTTAAGAGGTATTGATTTAGAAATCAAGAGTAACGAGTTTGTTACTTTACTCGGACCTTCAGGTTGTGGTAAAACAACAACCTTAAGAATCATTGGTGGGTTTATAGAACCAACTGGCGGTGAGGTCTTATTTGATAATGTTGATATTTTAAGTTTACCTGCATATAAACGTCCAACCAATACAGTTTTTCAACGTTATGCATTATTTCCACATTTAAATGTTTTTGAAAATGTTGCTTTTGGACTAAGAGTCAAAGATCGCAACGAAAAAAAGAAAAATGAGATCGATGCACTCAAAAGTGAATACAAAGAAAAGATGAAACATGCAGATAATAAACTGGCATTGAAACTAGAACTTTTATCTAAGATTAATTCGATTAAAAATACTTTTATGAGTAAGAAGGATTTTGAAAAGGTTATTGAAGAAAAAGTTTCTAAGTATTTAAAAATGGTTGGTTTAATGGGTTATGAAGATCGTAGTATCTCTAAATTAAGTGGCGGTCAGATGCAAAGAGTTGCTATTGCACGTGCACTCATTAATGAACCACAAGTGTTATTACTCGATGAACCACTTGCTGCACTGGACTTAAAGCTTAGACAAGAAATGCAATATGAATTAAAAGAAATTCAAAGAAATGCTGGTATTACATTTATATTTGTAACACATGATCAAGAAGAAGCACTTACGATGAGTGACAAGATTGTTGTCATGAATAAGGGTGAAATACAACAAATTGGTACTCCGGTAGATATTTATAATGAACCAATTAACCGTTTTGTTGCTAATTTTATTGGTGAATCTAATATTGTCAGTGGCATTATGAAAAAAGATTTTCTAGTTTCTTTTGATGGTAAAGATTTCGAATGTGTTGATAAAGGTTTTACTGATAATCAAGAAATTGATGTTGTAATACGTCCTGAAGATTTAGATATTGTAGAGCTTGGTAAAGGAAAGATATCAGGTGTTGTTGATAGTGTTGCATTTAAAGGTGTTCACTTTGAAATTGATGTAAAAACTCCAGAACGTGTCTATACTGTTCATACGACGGATTATAAACAAGAAGGTATGGCGGTTGATTTAGATTTCTATCCTGAAGATATTCATGTGATGGAGGTCTGGTAAATGGTCGACTTCCCTTCAAAGATTAAAGTAAAGGATCCAAAAAAATTAAATTATGAATTTTTCTTAGGTATTCCTTTTTATGTCTTAATTGTAATTTTAGTTTTAATTCCAATTGGCATGATGTTACTCTATGCATTTACCAGAAACTCTGGTGGAATCATTCCGATTCAGTTTACATTTGACAATTTTAAAGAATTTTTTATTCAACCGACATTCATATCAAGTATGGCTGAGTCAATTTATTTATCACTGGTTTCATCTGTATTTTGTTTGATGATTTCATATCCTTTAGCGTACATTATCTCTAAAAGAAAAATCATTACTCAAAAAGTTATGATTGCAACCATTACTTCAACAATGTTTATTAACTCTTTGTTGTTAGCATATGCTGTTAGATCGATATTTGAATTTATTGGTAATGGATTATTTAATGATAAAACACATTTCTTAGGAACCGATTTTGCAATTGTTACTGGAATGATTTATTTATACTTACCATTTATGTTATTACCAATTTATACACATATGACTAAGATGGATAAAAACTTGTTTGAATCCGCAGCTGATTTAGGTGCGAACAAATTTCAAACTTTGGTTAGAGTAGTTATTCCAATGTCATTATCTAGCGTTTTAACTGGGTTTATGATGGTGTTTTTACCGGCTTCTACAACTTTAGTCATTACTAAGTATTTAGGTAATGGACAAAGAAAAATGATTGGTGATTTAATTGATTTAGCGATTAAAAATGGTAAGTTTGGGTATGGTGCAGCAATCGCACTTGTACTTGCAGTTATTTTAGTACTCTTCATTTTCTTAATTAAAAAGGTTGATAAGTATGAGGAGGTATTGGCTAATGAAAAATAAAACAAAATTATTTGCAGATATATATTTAGTTATTGTATTATTATTTGTTTTAATACCACTGTTATCGATGATTATCTTTTCATTTAATGAATCAACTTCACTCATTGTTTTTACTGGATTTACGTTTAACTGGTATAGTGATTTATTTACCAATAGTGCTTTAAGAGAACCAATTATTAATACGTTATTGGTAGCATTAATATCTACGGTGGCATCAACCATTATTGGAACATTAGGTGCGATTGCATTATCTAAACAAAACCGTATTTTTAGAGAAATGGCATTATCATTTAACAATATTCCGATTTTATCACCAGATATTCTAACTGCAGTAGCATTCTTTGTTTTCTTAATCGCATTTGGCTTTGAACGTGGATTATTAACGATGATTTTAGCACATATTTCATTTTGTACACCTTATGCATTATTAGCAGTTTATCCTAAAGTTAGAAGCTTAGATCCTAACCTAGTAGATGCTGCATATGATTTAGGAGCTACCCCTGGTAAAGCGTTGTGGAAAGTAATATTTCCTCAATTAAGAGGTTCAATTCTTGCAGGGTCTGCAATAGCATTTACAATGTCTTTTGATGATTATATAACCTCAAAATTCGCAAGTGGAGAATTAGTCAGTAATATATCCACATACATGTATTCACAAGCTCATGGTATAAGACCGAGTGTGAATGCATTATCAACCATCATTGTTGTATTAATTGGAATCAAAGTAGTCTTTGATTATGTCAATTTAAAAAAGAATAGAAAAGAGGAAGAAGAATGAAAAAGATCTTTGGTTTAATGTTTGTTTTAGTTGCTGCATTCATCTTAAATGCTTGTACATCAAACGAATTAGTATTATATATGCCAAAAGAGTATATTTCTTTAGATGTAGTTCAGGCATTTGAAGAAGAAACTGGAATTAAAGTTGCACTACGTTATTTTGATTCAAATGAAGTGTTATTAACCAATGCTAAGGTAAATTCATATGATTTAATTATCCCTAGTGATTATGC
>DHEJ01000015.1:0-4060 GCA_002399815.1 Acholeplasmataceae bacterium UBA4853 | reverse complement strand
CACTAGATTCTTTAGAAGATAGCGGATTTGATATGTTAAATTATGCTATGCCATATTTTTGGGGTACTGTAGGCATGATTTATAACAATACAATACCTGGATTAGATACAGTTATTGCTGAACAAGGTTGGGGCATTTTAAATAATGCATCATACTCTAAAATGATTTATGATTCATCAAGAGATGCATTCATGGCAGCTCTAAATGCGGCTGATCAAAGAATGTCATCTGCAGATCAAACAGCAATTAATGCTGCTAAGGATTGGTTAATTAATGCTTATAACCAACCAAATACATACATTAAGTCTGATGAAATTTTAACTGAAGCAATTGGTGGAGAAACACCTTATGATGTTGCAATGGTTTATAGCGGAGATGCTGTATATATTTTACAAGAAACAGAAGCATATAGTTATTATGTACCTGAATGGTCAAATGTTTGGATGGATGGATTTGTTATTCCAACCAATACAAAACATGAACAATGGGCATATGATTTCATTAACTTTATGTCAAGTTATGAACAAAACTTAGAAAATACATGGGCTATGGGATATACTTCTATTAGACAAGATGTTATTGATGAACTTTTAGATGATGAAGAGTTTAATCTAGATGCTCGTATTGAATATGCATTTGATGTACCATTTACTAATTTTGAGTTCTATCGTTATGATGCGGATTTAAAATCAAAGATTGATGATGCTTGGGAATTAGTTATCTTAAGTAATTAAATAAATCGAGGTGAGTTTAACTCATCTCGTTTTTTTTATACAGCGATTTATGATAAAATGTTAACGAGGTATTTTTATATGACAGACACGTTAAAAACAGATTTTATTAAACGGATGGAATTACTCTATCAATTTCAAATTTATGATACAGTTAAGTTCAAAGATTTTGATGATTTACTTGCAGAAGAACAATTGAATTTTATGGAAATTATTCATAAACTAGGTGAAATTGATCAAATAATCACAAATAACTTAACAAATTACACGTTAGATCGATTAAATAAAGTTGATTTAGCTATTATTAGAATTACAGTATATGAACTTTTACTTAAGAGATTTCCGGCTGAAGTTATGATTAATTTAGGTATTGAGCTTACTAAAGAGTTTAGTGACTTAGATGATGAAAAACAACATAAATTCACAAACAAATTATTGGATACGATCTATAAAAATATTAAGTAGGTAGAAGATGCAACCTCAATATTTAACAGTTAGTGCATTAACTTTATATTTAAAAGCAAAATTAGAAAATGATCCCCATTTAAAAAAAGTATTATTAAAAGGGGAAATTTCTAATTTTAAGCGTCATAGTTCAGGACACTTTTATTTTTCATTGAAAGATGATAAATCAAGTATTTCAGCAATGATGTTTTCTACTTATGCTAAAAATATCTTATTTGAACCTAAAGATGGTAGTCAAGTATTGGTTGAAGGGTATATTTCTTTATATGAAGCAAGAGGTACTTATAGTATTTCTATATATTCAATGACCTTAGATGGTATTGGAGAACTTTATTTAAAGTATGAGAAACTAAAAAATGAGTTTCAAGCTATGGGTTATTTTGATCAGAGTATTAAGAAACCTATTCCAAAGTTTCCTAAGGCAATTGGCGTTATTACATCTGAAACTGGTGCAGTGATTCAAGATATTAAAACGACCATTTCTAGAAGATATTTATTAGCAAAAATTATTCTATATCCGGTTTTAGTCCAAGGTGAAGGTTCTAAAGACGATATTGTTAAAAAGATTAAACAAGCAAATAAGGATAAAGCAGTTGATGTCATCATTTTAGGTCGGGGTGGTGGATCAATTGAGGATTTATGGAGTTTTAATGAAGCAGAGGTTGTTGTATCTATCTTTGAGTCTAAAATTCCTATTATTACTGCAATCGGCCATGAGACCGATACAACGTTATCTGATTATGTATCTGATCTTAGAGCACCAACACCAACTGCAGCTGCAGAGCTTGCAACACCTAATATTTTTGATTTATTAAACGATATAAAAGAAAAAGAGCGTTTGCTAAACTACTATATAACTGAAAAGATTAAAAACTTGCGTCAAAGTTTACTTCATTTAGATGAACGTTTAGTTGTTTCAAGTCCTAAGAATAAGTTAGAACTAAATTATCAAATGATTGATAATTTAGATCAAAGATTGAACCGGTTATATCAAACGATTATTAAGGATTTTACTTATCAAGTTAACTTATTGGTACAACGATTAGTTTCACCTAAAGAAAAACTCATAAGATATGAAGAAAAACTTACGAATTTAGAAATGAATTTACATCAAAATTATCGAAGTAACATTCATAATCAATTAACAAGATTTAAAGAATTTAGTAAACTGCTTGAGGGTATGAATCCATTAAAAGTGATGGAACGTGGGTTTGCACTCACAACCAAACAAGATAAAGTAATTACAAGTATACATGATGTTGTCGTGGATGATATTGTTGATATTCAATTAATTGATGGTTTAATGAAAACAAAAGTATTGGATAAGGAGTTTAAAAAATGAGTGAAAAATTGAGTTTTGAAGATACAATTAAAAAGTTAGAGACTGTTGTTAAAGAATTAGAAGGTAAAGAGATTTCATTAGAAAACTCTATTAAAAAGTATAAAGAAGGTTTGGATTTATCTAAAGCCTTATACGAAATGATTAAAGAAGCAGAAAGTTTAATTGTTGAAGTTAAGTAATTATTTTTGTTTATAAGAGATTATATCTTTATATAGGGGTTAGGGTTTATCATGCTTAAACATCTAGATGTTAAAAATTTTGCTTTAATCGATGATTTAGAGATTGATTTTAATGAAGGTTTAACTGCACTTACTGGGGTTACAGGGAGTGGTAAATCCATATTATTAGAATCATTATCACTTCTTTTTGGTAAAAGAAGTGATTCAGAATATATTCGATTTGGAAAGTCTAAAGCCACAGTTAAAGGTGTTTTTTTACTAAGCAAATTACAGATGGAAAAATTAACTTTACCAAATGAGATTACTTTATTAAGGGAAATTGATGCCTCTGGTAAGCATTTTGTTCGCCTAAATGATGAAACAATTACATTATCAAGATTAAGAGCGATATCCTCTGAAATTGGACTCATTCATAGTCAAAATGATCTATATCAACTCCTTGATAAGAATACCTATGTCCCATTTATTGATCAAATTCAAATCGAAGAGGTAAATCAGTTATTAAGTAGTTATTTACTTAAAAGAAGTAGTTATCTTGAAGCGTTGAAGCATTATGAGTCTTTAAAAAGTAGAAAAAATGAAAGTATGGAAAAGATTGATTATCTAACCTTTCAAATTAAAGAACTAGAGGCTTTTAATCTGGTTAAAGATGAAAAGACTACATTAGAAGATCAAATAGCTAAACTTAAGAATTTTGATGTAATCAAGAATGCATTAAGTTTTTCAAATGATGTACTTACAAGTGAAGTGTTCCAAATAGATTTAATGTATGATGCAATCAAACAGTTAAATCGAATTAAAGATCTTGATCCATCATATGATGAAGTACATAATGTACTTGAAAATAGTTATTATAATATAGAAGAAGCAATTCGCTCGATAAAACATTTACTTGATACACTTGATTTTGATGCAGACTTATTTAATAGTTACCAAGAAAGAGTTTATGAACTCAGTAAGATTGAAATAAAATATCAAAAATCAAATAATGAGTTAGTGGATTATCTATCTTTAATTAAAGAAGAATTAGCACTTGTAGTAGATTATGAAGGATATTTAAGTAAAGCTAAAACACATACGGAATCTTTATACACAGATGCATTTAAAAGTGCATTGAAACTTCATGACCTAAGAATTAAGTTAGCAAAAAAACTTGAACTTGAGCTTACAAAATCACTTCAAGAATTAGATTTAGAAAAAGCGAAGTTTGAGATTAGATTTGATGAAGTTAAAGAAGGTATTACACTGGATGAATCAGGTATAAGTTCTGTTGAGTTTATGATTTCACTTAATGATGGTGAACCGTTAAAGCCACTTTCAAAAGTTGCCAGTGGTGGTGAAAA
>DHEJ01000030.1:32807-33862 GCA_002399815.1 Acholeplasmataceae bacterium UBA4853 | reverse complement strand
GGTTTAAATGGAGTTACAATCATTAATCTTTAATTACTAGCCATATCCTTTGATTATTTTTATCATTGGGGTTATAATTGATTAATAATTAGAATAAAGGAGGCATTTTTATGCAACAATATAAAGGTGAAGATTTTTCACAAGCTGTTTCAAAAAATGGACTTGTATTAGTAGATTTTTTCGCAACTTGGTGTGGACCATGTAAAATGTTAATGCCTGTGTTAGAACAAATTAGTACTGAACAACCAGAAACACCATTTATCAAAGTTGATATCGATGAATATCGTAAAGAAGCAATTGATAATGGGATTAGAGCTGTACCTACATTAGTTCTATTCAAAAATGGTAAAGAAGTATCTAGAGCATCTGGTTATCAACCAAAAGAAAAACTTCTTGCATGGTTAGCAGAACATAAGTAAAAAAGATTAAGGCTTGAGAATCGAGCCTTTTTTCTTTATGTTATAATGAATTAGATAAGAAATTAATGATTTGGGAATTTAAATTATGAATGGTATTTTACTAATCAATAAACCAAAAGGCTTATCAAGTCATGATGTGGTTTATAAGATAAAGAAAAAATTAAATATTTCAAAAGTGGGACATACTGGAACACTTGATCCGTTTGCTACTGGGTTGTTAATTATCTTACTGGGTAATGCAACCAAATTAGCGTTTATGTTTGATGGGCTGGATAAATCATATGAAGGTACTGTTGTATTTGGAAAGCTATTTGATACTTTAGATACAACTGGCAAAGTCTTAGATGAAAAAAGTAGTGTCTTTGATTTAAGTATGATAGAGGATACTATGAAATCATTTATGCCCTCATATAGTCAAATGCCACCAGATTTTTCAGCAATTAAGAAAAATGGTATTAAAGCTTATGAACTTGCAAGAAGTGGACAGACTGTTGTTCTTGAACCTAGAATAGTTAATGTTTATGATTTTAATGTGATATCTTATAATGAGAAACTGCAATTTAATTGTCATGTTTCTAAGGGTACATATATTAGAAGTTTAGCAAAAGATTTAGGAGAAAAGCTTGGAAGTTATGG
>DHEJ01000030.1:0-32646 GCA_002399815.1 Acholeplasmataceae bacterium UBA4853 | reverse complement strand
GCAAAACTTATTGAGGATGTTAGTATAGATGATGTCATAACAGATGTTTTATTATTTGATCAAGTCAGAACTGTTAAGTTAAATGATTATATGGTGAAACTGGTTTTAAATGGCGTATATTTAGATGAGAGACAGACTCTAGAAAAAACACCGTTTGTTGTTATTGATTCAGAGGAACATTATATTGCTTATTATGAGTTGGTTGAGGATCATTTTGAACCGAAATACTTTTTTAAGAGGTTAACATGAAAACGATACATAGCGAATTTAAAGATATTGAAATCAACGAACCAATTACTTTAGCAATTGGTAATTTTGATGGACTTCATCTAGGGCATCAAAATTTGATACATAAAACACAATCATATGCAGATACTAAAAGTGCAGTGATGACTTTTTATCCTCATCCAATTTCAGTCATTACAAAGACAAAGTTGCCAATTTTAATGGATAACCATGATAAGGAAAAAGTACTTGAAGGGTTTAATTTAGATTATTTTATTATTGTTGATTTTACGGATAATTTTTCTAAGTTACCAGCAGCTGAGTTTATTAACTTCTTAAAACGCATTCATGTAAAAAGAATTGTAGTAGGCAGAGATTTCAAGTTTGGTCATAAAGGACTTGGTACAGTTCATGATTTAGAAAAGCATTTCGAATTAGTTATTATGGATGATTTTTTATATAAAAATGTTAGAGTATCAACTACCTATGTTAAAGCATTACTTGATAACGGCAACCTAGGATTAGCGAAGTCTTTACTAAACCGTAGTTATGGCATTCATGGTGAAGTAATTCACGGAGATAAAGTAGGTAAACTTATCGGTTACCCAACAGCAAACATTAATTATAAGAACTATTATTTGCCTAAAATAGGTGTATATGCTGTTAAGGTCAAGATTGATGACCATATCTATATTGGATGTGCAAATTTAGGGCATAATCCTACTTTGAATTATTCAACAACTAGAAGATTAGAAGTATTCATTTTAGATTATGATGGAGATTTATATCATAAAGAGATTACAGTGTTTTTTGAATATTATTTAAGAGACGAAATCAAGTATGATAATCTAGAAGATCTATTAAAGCAAATTAATAAAGATGTCAAACAGACACTCTTGTTAATGCATAAATAAAAAACTATGATAAAATAATAATATACACAAAGAGGGGTACTTTACATGAAAATGGTTATCGCAGTTGTATCTAATGATGATGCAAACAAAGTTCAAAAAGGATTAGTGAAAGATCACTTTTTTGCTACCAGATTGGCAACTAAGGGCGGATTTTTACGTGAAGGAAATGCAACGTTTCTCATTGGTGTTAACGATGAAAAAGTTCCTGAAGTATTAGATATTATTGAGAAACACTCAAAAACTAGAAACAAAATTGTACCAAATGCTATTGTCAATGAATTTGGTGCATTTAGCTCTTTACCAATTGAAGTTTCAGTTGGTGGTGCAACAGTTTTTATCCTAAATGTAGACCAATTTATCAAAATTTAATGCATTTTGTCACTTAATTCGCGTATTTTAATAAAAATAACACTAAGTATGTTGATTTTTATTTTTAAATATGGTATTATGTCGTAGGTCGGTAACAAGGACAACGTTAGCCAAAACGAAATCTTTAGTTATACGAGACATAGGAGGACACACATGGCATTATCAAAAGACAGCAAAAAAGCACTAGTTGAAAAGTTTGCAAGATTTGCAGGGGACACAGGTTCACCTGAAGTTCAAGTGGCAATTCTAACACATGAAATCAACGAGTTAAATGCGCATCTACAAACTCATACCCATGATTTTCACTCAAAACGTGGTTTATTCATGAAAATTGGTCGTAGACGTAATTTACTGAAGTATCTTAAAGATACAGATGTAGCTAGATATACTGCATTGATCACTGAACTTGGATTAAGAAGATAAAAAACTCCATTTGGAGTTTTTTTTCTATTTATAACCATAATTCCTTAATTTTGAGTTAAAAGGTTATAAAAGATGTTATAATAGTAAAGGTTAAAAAATATAAATATTTTAATATAAAATGAAGGAGATTTTATATATGGCAAAACAAATTTTTGAAACAATGCTTGCGGGTAAACCCTTGCGTGTTGAAGTTGGAGAAGTCGCTAAACAAGCGGGTGGTTCCACTTTAATTTATTATGGTGACACAGTTGTATTATCAACTGCTGTTGCAAAAGCGAAACCTGGTCAAACTGATTTTTTCCCATTAATGGTAATTTACCAAGAAAAGTTATATGCAGCAGGTAAAATCCCTGGAGGATTTTTAAGAAGAGAAGGTAGACCTTCTGAACATGAAACATTAACATCAAGATTAATTGATAGACCAATTCGTCCATTATTTGATGAAGGTTATAGAAACGAAGTACAAGTGATTAGTACAGTGTTATCAAGTGATCCTGAATGTTCAAATGAAATGGCTGCAATGTTAGGTTCAAGTTTAGCACTTGAAATTTCTAATATTCCATTTTTAGGACCAATTGCTGGTGCTCATGTTGGACGTGTTGATGGTCAATTTATTTTAAATCCAACACCAGAACAATTATTAAAATCAGATATCGATTTAATTGTTGCAGGTACTAAAGAAGCAATTAACATGGTTGAAGCTGGCGCTAAACAAGTTTCAGAAAAAGATATGTTAGAAGCAATTTTATTTGGTCATGAAGCAATTAAGACATTATGTGCTTTCCAAGAAACGATTAAAGCTGCTGCTGGTGAAGCTAAAGTTACACCAGAATTATTAGCAATCGATGAAGACATCTTTAAGATGGTTCAAGCGTATGCTGAAAAAGATTTATTAAGTGCTGTTTCTATTGTTGAAAAACTAGAAAGAGAAGATGCAATTAAACAAATTAAAGACCAAACATTAAAACACTTTGAAAAGACAAACTTCTGGAAAGAAGTTGAAGGTATTAAAGTACTTGATGAAGCAAAATCAAAAGATTTCTTAAGTCAAGTTGGTATGGTTGTTGATAAGATTGTTACTAAAGAAGTTAGACGTTTAATTACTGAAGATAAAGTTAGACCTGATGGTAGAAAAGTGGATGAAATTAGACCACTATCATCTAGAGTAGATATTTTACCTAGAACACACGGTTCTGCATTATTTACAAGAGGACAAACTCAAGCTTTAGGTGTAGTTACTTTAGGATCATTAGGTGAAAATCAAATTATTGATGGACTTGAAACAACTGATGTAACAAAACGTTTCATGTTACATTATAATTTCCCTCCATTCTCAGTAGGTGAAACAGGTCGTTATGGATCTCCAGGTCGTCGTGAAATTGGTCATGGTGCTTTAGGTGAACGTGCGTTACTACAAGTATTACCTAGTGAAGAAGTATTCCCTTATTCCATTCGTATGGTATCTGAAATTTTAGAATCCAATGGTTCTTCATCTCAAGCAACTATTTGTGTGGGTTCAATGGCTTTAATGGCTGCGGGAGTTCCGATTTTATCTCCAGTAGCTGGGATTGCTATGGGACTTATCAAAGAAGGTAATCATTACGCAATTTTATCTGACATTCAAGGGATGGAAGATCATGAAGGCGATATGGACTTTAAAGTTGCTGGAACAAAAGATGGTATTACAGCACTTCAAATGGATATTAAGATTACAGGTATCACAACTGAAATCATGCAAGAAGCACTTGAACAAGCGCGTCTTGGTAGATTACATATCTTAAGTCACATGAATGAAACAATTAGTGATGTTAGATCTGATTTAAGTGATTATGCACCAAAAGTTAAAATGATTAAGATTAATCCAGATAAGATTCGTGATGTAATTGGTTCAGGTGGTAAGATTATTACTCAAATCATTGAAGATCATAACAACGTTAAGATTGATATTGAACAAGATGGACGCGTATTTATTATGCATACTGATTCTGCATGGATCAAAAAAGCTGCAGAATACATCCAAAGCCTTGTAAGAGAAGCTAAAGTTGGCGAAGTATATGATGCTAAAGTGACTCGCTTATTAATGGATAAAGATGGTAAGAAAGTTCAAGGCGCATTCGCTGAAATATTTACTGGTACTGAAGGTTTAATCCATATTTCTAAATGGGATAAGGAAAGAACAGAGAGTTTAAACGGTAAGGTTGCAGTTGGTGATGTTGTGAAAGTTAAAGTTGTTAAAATTGATGAAAAAGGTCGCGTTGACTTAAGTCGTAAAGACGCTTAATTAATTTGACATTTAACATAAATAAATATAAAATGATTAAGCATTAAAGAATTGGGAAGGTGACTGAGCAAAGTAATATACTTTGTTAGGAAAGTCCATGCTAGCACATACCTTTTGGTATGTAGTGTTTGTGCCAAGGGAAGCAATAACCTTGGGTATGTTAAAACATAACGGCGATCGATTTAGCTAAGGGAAACTATGTTAAAAAGATTATAACGTGCCACAGAAACGATACTATTTAGAAATAAATAGGATGAAACGCGGTAAACCCCTCAAGCTAGCAACCCAAATTTGGTAGGGGCACGAGATCAATAGCAATATATGATCTTGCGAGTAATACTCGAGATAAATAGTCACAAGAAGATTCAAATCTTCTACAGAACATGGCTTATGCACCAATTCTTATGCAAAAACCACCTTCGGGTGGTTTTTATTTTATCGAGTTTACATATAAAAAAACTAGGTACTTCATAAAAGAAAGTACCTAGTTAAACTATTTAATATATTATGCAGATTTTTTAACAAAATGTGTAACTAGTTTAACAATTTCAACAACAACTAGTGGTAAGATTGATAATCCAACCACAACCACCCAGTCAAGTAATTGCCAACTTAATACAGAGTCAATTCCGAAGATTTTTTCTGCAACAAATGGAATGGTTACAGTTAGCAGTTGTAGTATTAAACAGCCAATAAATGCAAAGATTAAATACTTATTAGGTTTTAATGTGAATGTTGAGAAGTTTTCACTACGAACGTTAAATGCATGGAATAATTGTGATAAAGCAAGTACCATAAAGGTAATTGTTTGAGCATGTTGTACGCCACCGATTTGGTAACCAATAAAGAATGCTAAGAATGTTATAGAACCAATCATAATACCTTGCCATGCAATCTTGAAACCTAATCCGCCAGCAAATAAGCTCTTAGAATTATCTCTTGGAGGGTAATTCATAACATCTGGTTCCTTAGGTTCTAATCCTAAAGCAATTGCCATAAATGAGTCAGTTACAAGGTTAACCCATAGAATTTGTGAGGCAGTTAAAATCGTAAGGTTTAATTCACCAGGGAATAATAGAATACCAACAGTTACACCTAAGAAGATTGTAATGATTTCACCAATGTTACACGATAGTAAGAAGTGGATTGCTTTTTTAATGTTAGATAAGATCGTACGACCTTCTTTAACAGCACCAACGATGGTTGCAAAGTTATCGTCTGTTAGAATCATATCTGCTGCACCTTTGGCAACCTCAGTACCTGTAATACCCATTGCAATACCGATATCTGCTTTTTTAATGGATGGTGCATCGTTTACACCATCTCCGGTCATTGCAACAATGAGTCCGGTTTCTTTCCATGCGGTTACAATACGTACTTTATTTTCAGGTGATACACGTGCATAAACTCGAATATTTCTTAGTTGTGCTTTGAAGTCTTCGTCGGACATAGAATCTAAATCTTTACCAGTAATTGCGATATGACCATTTTCTAGAATGCCTAATTCTTTTGCAATAGCGATTGCAGTGTTCTTATGGTCTCCTGTAATCATAACGGTAGTGATACCAGCTTTTTTGGTTTCAATGATTGCATCCTTAACTTCAGGTCTTGCAGGGTCAATCATACCAACTAAGCCTAACATAATTAAATCATGTTCTAATTCTTTATTTGAGTAAGTTTTTATAATATCATTTTTTTCAAATACTTTATAAGCAATTGCTAGTACTCTTAATGCTTGGTCAGCAAACATTTGGTTTTGAGTTAAATATTGTTCTGAATCACTTGATGTAACAGGTTTTACTTCACCTTTAATATTTACTGATTTTAAGCGAGCAACTAATACATCTGGTGCACCCTTAGTAATTGATACATATTTACCATTAATCTCATGAACTGTAGTCATTAGTTTTCTTTCAGAATCAAAAGGTAGTTCATGTACTCTTGGGTACTTAGCGATGATATCGATTGGGTTGATAGCAGTATTGATTGCTAAATCTGTTAATGCAATTTCAGTTGGATCACCGATTTTAACATATTTGTTTTCATCTGTTAATTGAACTTTAGTATCATTACATAAGACACCATAATCAATTAACATTTTAAGTTCATTGGACGGATTTTTGATATCTGAAACCTTATCAACTTGACCATATAAATATGTATTTGTTACAGTCATAACATTTTGAGTTAATGTTCCGGTTTTATCAGAACAGATAATTGATGTGGAACCAAGTGTTTCAACTGCAGGTAATGTTCTCATGATGGCACGTTGACGAACTAAGTTTTGCATACCAATAGCTAGTACAATCGTAATAATTGCAGGTAATCCTTCAGGAATTGCTGCAACAGCAAGTGCAACAGAAGACATAAATATTTCTAACCAGTGGATTTGAGCAAGTGTAGAACCTTCCAGAAGTCCTCTAATAATTTGAATCACAAAGATAATTGATACAACAACTAAAGCAATTAATGCAAGTGTTTTACCTAATTGAGAAATATTTTTTTGTAGTGGTGTTTGTTCAGATTCAGTTGATTCAAGCATACTTGCAATTTTACCGATTTCAGTATTCATACCAGTACCAGTTACAACTGCTAAACCTCTACCATAAGTAACTACAGTGCTCATAAAACCTAAATTGATACGGTCACCTAATGGTACATCATTTTTAGTAATAGGGTCAATAATTTTTTCCACTGGAACAGGTTCTCCAGTTAAAGCAGATTCATCTGTCTTTAGATTGATTGATTGAATAATACGTACATCTGCAGGAATATAATCACCTGCTTGTAAAACAATGATGTCACCTAATACAACATGTTCAACATCAATAACTTGTTCAACGCCATCTCTTAAAACCGTTGTATGTGGTGATGACATTTTCTTAATAGATTCTAGTGCTTGTTCAGCTTTGGCTTCTTGGACAACACCTAGAATTGCATTAATCACAACAATTGCAATAATTAATAATCCTTCAGTTAATTCTTCTGGTTTTTGTTCAATAATTGCAGCAGCAAATGCGATGAATGATGCAATGATTAATACGATCACCATGAAATCTTTAAACTGATCGAGTAACTTAGAAAAGATACTGCGTTTCTTTCCTTCATTTAACTTATTGTGGCCATTAATTTCAAGTCTGTGTGCAGCTTCACTACTTGTTAGCCCTTTAATTGGGGTATCATGAAGTTTTAATACTTCATCGACACTCAATTGATAAACATGTTTTTCTTGCATACTTTTTCCTCTTTCTTTTTTCAAAAATAAAGACCTTCAAAACCAAAGTAGGTCCTGAAGGTCTCGTTACAAGATTTGACTTGAAAATTAACCGGATCTTTCGATCGTATTGACGATTAATTTTTGGGAAACTACTCCCCTTCTATAGTGACTATTCTATCACAATAATCTAAAATTTACAATTATTATAATGCAGAAAATTCTTTAGCAATTTGAGCTGCTAATCTTGCATTACTATAAACAAGTTGAATATTTGCTTCTAAACTTGCACCTTCAGTAGAAGATTTAATTTTAGATAGTAAGTAAGGTGTGATATCTTTTCCTGTGATACCATCTTTTTTAGCTGAGTCTAAAGCTTTAGATATTTCATCATCTATAAACTTACGATCCATTGAATAAAGTGGTGAAATAGGATTTGCTATAACAACCCCACCTTCTAAAGGTAAATTCCATTTAACATTAATTAGTTTAGCAATATCTAGTGGGTTATCAAGGTTATAGTCAATCTTAAATCCAGATTCTCTTGTATAAAATGCTGGAAGTTCATCTGTTTTATAACCGATAATTTCAACACCTTTTGTTTCTAGATATTCTAGTGTTAAACCTAAATCTAGAATCGATTTTGCACCTGCACAGACAACTGCTACATTCTTAGATGCGAGTTCTTCAAGGTCTCTTGATATATCAAATGTTTCTTGAGCACCACGATGAACACCACCAATACCTCCAGTTGCAAATACCTTTATGCCTACCATACTAGCAACTAATATGGTTGCTGAAACAGTAGTAGCACCATTATAGCCTTTAGATATACAATATGCCATATCTCTTTTAGAAACCTTTAAGACATTTTTAAGTTGGGCTAATTTAGTAATCTCATCTGGATCTAAGCCAACTTTAATACGGCCATTGATGATTGCAATAGTTGCAGGGACTGCACCTTCATTGGTAATAATCTTTTCGACTGCTAATGCCATTTCAACATTTTGAGGATAAGGCATACCATGTGAGATAATTGTTGATTCAAGCGCAACAACTGGTTCTCCATTACGAATTGCTTTTAATACTTTTGGATGAATATCCATATATTGATTCATAAAGTCTCCTTTATCATTTCTATCAAATGATTTACTTTAATGTTTTTGTAAACTGAATCCTTTGAATGCAGTGTTAAATGTGCTAGAAGTGTACCAGTTTTTAAGGGATCTAAACCAGAGATTAATGCATAGATTGCACCTGAGAAGAATGCATCACCAGCACCAGTATCATTTTCAATTTTTCCTTCAAGTTCCTTTTTGTAAAATCCAATTTGCTTATCATGAAAATGATATGCACCTTGACTACCTAAGGTTAAGAAAATGTTTTTAATACCAAGTGATAATAATAAATCACCAATCTTTAAGGGGTCATTACTTGTTGTTAAAGCATATCCTTCTTGTAAATTGAGTTTAATCGTATCAATTTTAGACAGATATGGTAAGAATTTTAACGCTTTAACACTACTAATGACATCGACATAAAACTGCTTATCAAAGGTTTCAAATAAATATTTTAAGGATTCATCAGAAATATTAGCATCTAATATTACTAAATCAGCACTGTTGATTAAATCAAAATGTTTGATTAAGAAAGTTGGGGTCATTTTGTTCATACTATCCATTGCAGATAGACTTAACTTTAATTCCCCATCACTATCGTGAATAGCAATATAGGATGAAGTCAGTGGAACACTTAGGTACTTTAGTGATAGGTTAATAGATTTGGCCATTGATATAAACTCATTTGCATCTTTACCTAACACTGTTATAAATGAAGGATTTAAATCTAGACGTGCTAAATTCTCTGCAATATTTCTAGCAACACCACCCCAGGTTTTCTTAATGAAACCAGGATTTGAATCATTTAGAATGATTGGCGTATAACTATGAGCTAGTAAATCAATATTGGTCCCACCAATAACTACTACCTTTTTCATACATATACGACATCTTTTAGTGAACTTTGGTCTAATTTGACAACAAATTTTTCAATAACAACATTTGTGATTGGTTGGTCATAAGCATTAGTTGGTACACTTGCAATTTTATCAATAATATCTAAGTTTGAAATCAATTTACCAAATGCTGCATAACTGCCATCTAAATGTGGTGAATCTTTATGCATAATGAAGAATTGTGATGTTGCTGAGTTTGGATCATTTGTTCTAGCCATTGATAGAACACCTTTAGTGTGTTTTAAATCATTTTTAAAACCATTTGAATTAAATTCACCTTTAATCGGTTTAGATCTTTCATTTGATCCACCACCTTGAATCATAAATCCTTTGATAACGCGGTGGAAGATTAAACCATTGTAGAATCCTTTTTTTACATAATTCATAAAATTAGCCACAGTATTTGGCGCAATTTCTGGATATAACTCTATTTCCATGGTTCCGTATGATTGAATCGTTAATTCTAATAAAATCTTTGACATAATTGATTTCCTCTTTTCAGATGATGTTTTATTTAATTATATCATGATATAATGAGTATAGAAAGTGAAGGTAATATATGAATGATTTTGGGCATGGAGTCGCAAATGGTAAAATCATCCTTATGGGTGAGCATTCTGTAGTATACGGAAAACCAGCAATTGCGCTTCCTTTTAATCAAGTTCAAATAACTTCAAAAATCTATAAAACTGACCAATCAATTACGATCGATTGTATTTACCATAAAGGCTCACTAGATGAAGCACCAGATGAATTATATGGTATTAAACAGCTTATTAATATTGTCTTGATTTATTTAAAACAAAAATTCCATGGGATTCATATAATTATTGAATCAAATTTACCTGCCCAAAGAGGACTTGGTTCATCTGCTGCAGTATCGATTGCTATTGTAAGATCGTTGTTTGATGCATTTGATGTTGAATTACATCAAGATAGATTAAATCATTTCGTTGATATTGCTGAACAAATACATCATATCAATCCCAGTGGTTTAGATGCCAAAACAATTGCATTTGGGAAAGCTATGTTTTACCAAAAAGATTCAGGTGAAAGTGTGATTCCTTTAAAGATGGATGCAGTTATTGTCTTAGCTGATACAGGTGTTAAAGGTTTAACTAAAGAAGCAGTGAGCGAAGTTAGACAGTTATGGGAATCAAATCCAAATATTATTAATCCGATTATGGACCGATTAGGTGAGTTAACTAATGATGTTAAAGCATATTTAGAGAATAATGAAGTGATTCGTTTAGGTATTGCTATGACTGAGGCACATCAGTTGCTTCGAAGTATTCATGTTTCAGATGAGAAATTAGAACTACTCGTTGATGTTGCTATCAATAGTGGTGCTTTAGGTGCTAAACTTACCGGTGGTGGTAAGGGTGGATGTATGATAGCCTTAGCTAAAAATACAGAACAGGCAATTTTAATTGCGGATTCATTAAAGAATAGTGGAGCCATTGATACATGGTTTTATGATTTGAAGGAAGTTATTATATGAAACATACTGCTAAAGCCCATGTAAATATTGCACTGATTAAATATTGGGGTAAAAAAGATAGTACTTGGAATCTACCTTTAACATCCTCTTTAAGTTTAACTTTAGATAAATTTTATACAATTACAACTGTTGAATATCATAAGGAAATGATGGAAGATCATCTATACATTGATGGAAATTTTATACTAGGTGAGGAGTTAAACCGAGTTGTAAAATTTATGAATTGGGTACGAAAGTTATACGGTATTCCATATTTTGCACGTATTGAATCTCAAAATTATGTACCTAAAAAAGCAGGCTTAGCATCATCTTCATCAGCATTTGCAGCACTTGCTCTTGCAGCTACTAAAGCATATGGACTTGATTTAAGTCAAATCGAATTATCAAAACTTGCTAGATTAGGTTCTGGATCTGCTGCAAGATCTATTTATGGTGATTTTGCAATTTGGCATGAAGGTGAAAGTCACGATACATCATATGCAGAAAGTTTTGGGAAATTAGATGATATTGCAGTCATTGTATGTTTAATTGATCAAGGTGAAAAGAAGGTTGATAGTCGTACAGCGATGCTCAAACTTGATGACTATCCAGAGTTAAAAGAAACATGGATTGATACAACTAACGACTATATTAAAGATATTAAAAAAGCATTTAAGAAACAAGATTTTAAGCAAATTGGTGAAATCAGTCAGTCTCATGCTGAATTGATGCACTATATTATTCAAGAAACAGGGACAAGTTACTTAACAAATGAATCCTTTTTAGTTCTAGATTTAGTTGAAAAGCTAAAAAACCAAGGTCATGAAATCTATGCAACTATGGATGCTGGTCCAAATATTAAAATTCTTGTTAAAAAAGATGCGATTAAAGATGTTTTACCAGCAATAGAGAAAAAATGTAAAGTCATTGTATGCTATCCAGGAAATGGAGTTACATCATTATGATTTCACTCAAAGTACCAGGGAAACTTTTTATTATGGGCGAATACTCTGTATTAAAGCCTGGTAATGAGGCTGTTTTAGTTGCGGTTGATAAGTTTATATATGTAAGAATTGATGATGATGTTGAATATGAATTTTCTTCTGAAATGGGACGTTTTAAATGGATGATTTCAGATCAATTGCCAGTTTTAATGTATGATTCATTAACTCATGCTAAAGCTGCAATCTATGTAGCACATCAATATTTAAAGTATAAAAATGTTATGCCTAAAACCTATAAGATTCAATTGGATTCTGAATTAACCAGTCCTGAAAATCATAAGTATGGATTAGGTTCATCAGGTGCTGTTATTGTAGCAATCATCAAAGGTATATTAGAGTTTCATGGTGTTAAATTAAGAAAACTAGATTTATTTAAATTATCTGTACTTGCACAAATCGAAATATCAGATATTACATCAGGTGGTGAACTTGCTGCATCTATTTATGGTGGATGGGTTCACTATCAAAGATATGATTTGATTTGGGTATTAAATAATAAAGGTAAGTTAAATGAAATACTTCATTCAACATGGCCATTATTATCCATTACTAAGTTAAAACCACCCTATGTAACACTAGCGGTTTGTTTTAGTGGTTTTTCTCAATCGACTAAGTCATTTACAAATAAAGTACAAGTACTTAATCAAAATCCTTGGTATGCAACGTTTCTAAATAAAACAAGACTGATTGTTGCACAGTTTAAGGAAGCATTGATTCGATCGGATTATTATACGATTAAATACATGATAGAATTGTATCGAGAATTATTACTTGAATTAGAAAAACAAGCAGGTATTAAAATCGAGTCAGAACCTTTTAAGAAGATGATAGAAACAGCGAATAA
Organism: Acholeplasmataceae bacterium UBA4853; assembly: GCA_002399815.1. Taxonomy (GTDB): domain Bacteria; phylum Bacillota_I; class Bacilli_A; order Acholeplasmatales; family Acholeplasmataceae; genus Acholeplasma. The sequence continues at coordinate 19,878 of DHEJ01000030.1, read as the reverse complement.
GCTAGGATTTGCAGCTAAAACTTCAGGTGCTGGTTATGGTGATTGTGGGATTGCTATTGTTAAAAACAAAGTGGATAGAACGTTACTTCATGATGAATGGATTAAGCAAAATCTAGTTGCACTTGATTTAAACGTATGGGAGTATTATGAGCAGTAATCGAAAAGATGAACATTTACTATTAGCAAAAGCACAAGTAGAAAAGAAAAATGCTTTTGATAAGATGGTTTTAAATTCAACCGATTTACCAAATCTTTCAATGGAAGATATTGATTTATCAACCACCTTTTTAGGTTATAAAGTGGATTATCCATTTTATATTAATGCCATGACAGGTGGATCACTTAAGGGATATGATGTTAATGATTTTTTATCTCAAATTGCAAACCATTTTAAGATTCCATTTGTCACAGGAAGTCAGTCAATTGCATTAAGAGATCATAAACAAATAGAATCTTTTTCAATTGTTAGAAAAAATCATGATGGCTTAGTGATTAGTAATTTAAATGCTAATGCAAGTGTCCATGATGCATTAAAAGCGATGGATATGATTCAAGCAGACGGGTTATCAATTCATTTAAATGTAATTCAAGAACTGGTTATGCCTGAAGGTGATCGTGATTTTACTAAATGGACTAAAAACATTAAAGAAATCATTGAAAAGATTGATAAACCGATTCTTGTAAAACAAGTAGGCATGGGCTTATCCCCAAGTACAATTAAGCAATTGAAAACTATTGGCGTCAAACATATTGATGTTGCCGGTAGTGGTGGCACTTCATTTTTAGAGATTGAATCAAAAAGAAGTGGTAAGGATTATAGTTATTTAAATGAATTTGGATTAGAAACATTAGATATACTGTTACATTTAAAAGATAATCATGATATGACGTATTATGCATCAGGAGGTATAAGAAATCCGCTTGATGTCATAAAATCTTTAATTTTAGGTGCTAAGGCGGTTGGGCTTTCTAGATGGTTCTTAAATTTAACGGACCTTTCCTTAGATGAAGCAATCGTATATGTTGAAGATTTTATTTATGATTTAAAAAAGATTATGTTGATTATCGGTGCTAAAGATATAGAATCACTTAAACAAGTAGATTATCAAATAATAAAAAATGCTGCCTGAGTAATCAAGCAGCATTTTGCTTATTAAATATTAAAGTTCATTTTTTGTAAATGATTGAATTAAATCTAAAACGATAAAGACTAATGCTGCTAAAGTAATTGCCAATATGAAGAATAAACTGACTTGAAATGGGAAGTTGTTTGTTAGATTAAAAATAATCATATCCAAACTTGAAAACATTGGTCCAATTAAGTAACCTGCTGCAAATAGTAATGCAACAATTTTACTACCTAATAAGACAGCACCAAGAACGACTAATCCAACGACAAATGTATCAGTAAATCCATATAAGAAATAATATGCACCAATGAATAATAGAAGTGCGAATAAGGATTTAAAATTGACTTTTGCAGGTTGTGGTTTTGAAACCATGAATTCACCAACAGCAACAGCGAGAGCATAGACCATTGCAAATAATGAAATGATGTTATAACCATCAAATGCATTTACTGGTGAATTACTAAATAATGTAGTCACAAATACTGCTAATGCAGATGAGTAGATAAAGAATAGTATACCATGTGATAATAATACTTTATCTTTCATTTGAGCCCAGATGATTGCAAATGCAATAACTGCAATACTAAGCCATGAACCATATACTGATAATGAAAGTGCTGGTATATTACTAATTAAACTAAAGATGTTTAATTGCCATAATGCCAAAATAATAACAACCACTAACCCCAAAGTGGTATGTGCAAAACTTTGTAACGATTTTAGAAACTTGCTCAATTTAAAAATCCCCCTTTTTTATATTTTAAAATGATAATTGAGTTTCTTAACCATATTATAATGCTTATTTATGCAAAAATGGTATAAAAAGCACTTTTATTTCCTGAAAATTATTATAAATTAAAAAAATATCTATCAAATGATTTTAGTCATTTAATGATATTCATGATAAAATGAGAGTATAATCATATGCTTTAAGAAAGGAATAATTTGAAATGAAAACTACGTTTACATTATACAATCAAGTCAAGATTCCAAATGTTGGTTTTGGAACATGGCAGATTACAGAAGGTGCATATGAATCTGTTAAATACGCACTAAAAACTGGGTATCGTCATATTGATACAGCAGAAGCATATGGCAATGAAAAAGAAGTAGGTAAAGCAGTTAAAGATTCAAGAATTGCTAGAAGTGATATTTTTCTAACAACAAAGCTTCCAAGTCATATCAAAACATATGATGAAACAATTAAGCATTTCCATGAATCCTTAGAAAGACTTGATATGGAGTATATCGACTTGTATCTAATCCATGCACCATGGCCATGGAGTGATCAAGGTAGTGATCATACTGCTGGTAACATTGAAGCATGGAAAGCGATGATTCATCTATATGAAAAGGGATTGATTCGATCCATTGGTGTTTCAAATTTTGGAATTAAGGACATTGAAGCACTCATTAGAGCAACCAATTTTATTCCGCATGTAAATCAAATACCTTTATTCATTTCAGTTCCACAAAATGAATTAAGAGCTTATTGTACTTCGAAAAATATTTTAGTTGAAGCATATTCACCACTTGCAACCGGAAAACTACTAAAAGTGGATGCAATTGTTAAAATGGCAGAAAAATATCAAGTAACACCTGCACAATTATGTATTAAATTTTGTTTAGATTTAGGGACATTACCATTACCTAAATCAACTCATGAAGAAAGAATTAGAAACAATTTTGACTTAAACTTCAAGATTAGCGAATCAGATTTTAATGATTTATTAGGATTAAAAGATGTATTTAAAACACATCTCAATGAACGTATAACAAATTAAAAAGGATTAAATGAATAATCCTTTAATCTAATCAATTATTTAAATAATAAGTTAGTGCTTTTGATTCTTATTTTTAGGTTTGTCTGTTTTCAAAAACCATTTAAAAGGTATAATATTAGCAAGTGCTAATGCACCGACATAATAGTACCAAGCTACCATTGGAGCGTTTAATATAAGTGTTGGATCAAGTGTATCTTTAGGTACTAAATGAATACGACCTTCATGATAAGTGATTTCAATATATAATGTTGGTTCACCAAATTGAATCTCGTAATACTCAGTAGCAAGAACAGATTCAGGTGCACGATTAAAGTCATAGAATTCAGTTGGAAATAGTTTAAGTAATTTAAAGTCTAAAGCAAATAAAAAAAGTATGATTAATGATAACATAAACCGATTTAAGATAATTTTTAGTAGAAATTTCATTGTTGATTCACCTAACCTTGAGTATATTTTAACATACCAAAGATGAAAGTAAATAAAAGATTTTATAGAGTGTAATGAAAGAAGATAAAATATGTATAAAGAGACCAGATTTATTCAAGCATCAGAAATTGGATATAACCATAAAATAAGAATAACTGATTTAGTCAATATCATTCAAGATGTTGAAGGCGCACATATTGAATCTTTAAGTGCATTATCAAAGTCAGCTAAAAATGAGAATTTTGCAATTATTCTCAATTTTAGATATTTAAGGATTAGAAAGTGGCCAAAGTATAAAGATATGTTAGAAGTTACAACCTATCCTTATGAAACGAAGCCTTTTTATGGATATAGAAATACGATCATTCATGATTTACTAGGAAACTTAATTGCTGAATCTTATTGTTTAGGATCATTTGTTAACTTAGAACATATGAGTCCACACCGTATTTCTGATTATGTTTTAAAATCTATTGGAGCTTATGAAAAGTATCCGATGGATTATATCGGTAGAAAAATTGATTTAAACCAAGATAAAAAACTGATTAGTGAAACTTCCATTATTGTACAGCCTTCACATTTAGATTATTATCAACATTTAAATAATGCATTTTACGTAGAGTTTGCAAGTAATCAATTACCAATGGATTTTGATTATCAGACTTTAGTCTGTGAGTATAAAAAGGCTTTTCAATTGTTTGAGAAAATTCATTTGAAAACTTATAAAACACAAAATGGTTATTTAGTCGAATTTATTGGTTCAGAGGATTGTATACATACTGCAATTGAATTCTTAGAATAGTCATTGTCTTATTATTTGAATTCATCGCATGAAATGTGCTAAGATAGATTGGTTGTTAAAGAGGAGTGTGCAAAATGCAAGTTTTTGATTATGAAGATATACAGTTAATACCGTCAAAATGTATTGTTAAGTCAAGAAGTGAATGTGATACATCCATCCAATTTGGTCCAATGCGTTTTAAATTACCGGTGGTACCAGCGAACATGGGAACAATTATGGATGAAAAGTTAGCCATTTGGTTAGCTAGTCATGGATATTTTTATATCATGCACCGTTTTGATGAGCCTGGTAGAATTCCATTTATGAAACAAATGAAGTCTTTGAATCTTTATACTTCTATTTCAGTAGGTGTAAAAGCATTAGAGTATCAATTTGTTGAACAATTAGCAAAAGAACATTTAATTCCTGATTATATTACTATTGATATTGCTCATGGTCATAGTGATAGTGTCATTGACATGATTCATCATATCAAAAAGCATTTACCAACAAGCTTTTTAATTGCTGGAAATGTTGCAACACCAGAAGCAGTACGTGAATTAGAAAATGCTGGTGCGGATGCAACTAAAGTTGGTGTTGGTCCAGGTAAAGTTTGTATTACCAAAGTTAAAACTGGATTTGGTACAGGTGGTTGGCAATTAGCAGCATTATCTCGTTGTTCAAAGGTTGCAAGAAAACCATTGATTGCTGATGGTGGTATTAGAACACACGGTGATATTGCTAAGTCTATTCGATTTGGTGCATCTATGATTATGATGGGCTTTTTATTTGCCGGTCATGAAGAATCACCAGGAAAAACAGTGGAAATTGATGGTGCTAAATTAAAAGAGTATTTTGGATCAGCATCAGAGTATCAAAAAGGTGATAAAACTAATGTTGAAGGTAAGAAGATTTTAATTCCACATAAAGGTAAAATTGAAAACACATTAAAAGAAATGAGAGAAGATTTACAATCATCCATTTCATATGCTGGTGGAAAAGATATTGAAGCATTAACAAAGGTAGATTATGTTGTTGTTAAAAATTCTATTTTTAATGGTGATTGGATTTAATTGATTTAAATTATGTAAAAAATAAGCATAGACGCATGAATTTGCGTCTATTTTTTATTGTTTTATATGGATTATTCAATTTAGATGCATATAATAATATATATATTGAATATTATGATTTTATTTTGATATAATGTTACTATTCTAAATCATGTAGGGGAGTATATGGTTTATACAACATTGATTTTAACTTGTTTTATTGTTGCACTAGTTATCACACTTTTACTAGCAATATCCTATAAAATGACACAAAAACATTTTAAAGGTATTCGCAGTTGGATGGTGAGTGTTGCAACTAATTTTGTGTCTCTCATGGGATTTTTATCTGTGTTTAGCGCAAATCATCTTTATATCATTATGATTTCATCGATATTACTTGTTGTAAGTATGTTTTTTTTGGTTATAGGAATTGATAGATTCCTAGACAAGTTTAGACATCATTATGACTTATATGTTTTATTACTAATTTCAACAATTTATATTGTTTATTTTTCAATGATTGCATTTGATAGAAGCTTATTAACTGCAGGTTTGTCATTTTCAATAGGTTATATTTGTTTACGTGGTGGTATTAATTTAATTATGCCAAATCATCCAATTAGATATTCTAATCGTTTAGTTTTATCGATGTTTATCTTTTTAATGTCTATATCATCCTTTGTTAGAGGTGTTAATTCGTTTAATGTAGATGTAACGATGGTTGATAATTTAGCTATTAATGAACTGGATTACGTTTTAATATTTATTTTTTATTTATCTTTTACTTTATTAGCAGTACAGTTTAATTTATTGATTAATCAAAGATTACTGGAAAAAACAAGTATTGAAGAAATGAAGTTTAGAGCTGTATTTGATAAATCACCACTTGCAATGATGATGGGATCTTATGATAAAGAAGTCATTTTGGATTTAAATGATGAGTTTATCAAGCAGTTAGGCTTTAGTAAAGAAGAAATGATCGGTAAAAAGTTTAATCAATTAACCATATTTGATAAATTAATTAAAGATAAAACACTTCAAGCATTTTTAGAAGAACATAGTAGACTTGTAAATAGTGAAGTACCTGTTTATAAAAAAGATGGAGAAATTATGCACGCACTTTTATCTGTTTCTACCATTCATAATAAGATAGATAATTTTTTTGTGATCACATTAAGTGATATTACTAAGATTCACCAATTAAAAGAGATTTTACATCGTTATGCACATTATGATCAATTAACTGAATTACCAAATCGCAGAATGTTTGTTAAACATTTTGATCAAATGAAAGCAGATCAAAAAAGTTTTGTTATAGCCACTATTGATTTAGATGATTTCAAAAAAATTAATGATCGATTTGGTCATGATATGGGAGATCAAGTTCTCAAATCAATAGCAAATCGTTTAAAAACTCATTTAGATCAAAATGATTTGGTTGCTAGATATGGTGGGGATGAGTTCATTTTAATTCTGGATTATCAAGACGATTTAATGTTGTTAGAACAAAAAGTTAAAAAGATGCTTGAACTGATTCAAGATGAGTTTGAGATTTCTGGTCAAAAGTTTAATATTAATTCATCAGCGGGGTATGCAATTTATAATGTTCATGGTACTGAGTTAAAGGACTTAATGAAAAAAGCTGATGATGCAATGTATCGGATTAAAAATGCTGGAAAAAACAGTATTAAAAAGTACGAAGAAATTAATTAAATATGTATCTTTTTTAACATGGTATAATGTTTAAGGTAACCCTATAAGGAGTTTTTTATGATGAAGAAATTGGCAATGTTTGTTTTACTTGTTTTATCAATTGGACTGTTGGTGGCTTGTGGACCAACAGAAGTTACTTTAATCTTTAATGCACCAGAATCCTTTGACCATTATATTGGTGATGAAATACCTGATTATAAAGCAGATATTGATGCCAGATTAAGTAATGGAACTAGTTTAATAGCAGATGTGATTATTAATGAAGCTTTAGTCAATTATCAAAAAGTTGGTACTTATACTGTTTTATTTTATTTAACTTACGAAGATAAGACAAATCAACTGCAGTCAACTGTTAATGTTTTAAGAAGAACAAGTAATGATGAAGTTACATTTAATTTTTATTATTTAAATGATTTACATGGTGCAATATTGGAAAATAATACATCATTAGGACTTGCTAAAATAGGTAATGTTATCATGGATGAAAAAACAAAAAATCCTGATACAACCATCTTTCTTGCAGGTGGTGATATGTTGCAAGGACAAATTATTTCTAATTGGTATGATGGTGCTTCAGTTATAGATTTATTAAATACGATGCAACTTGATGCATTTGTTGTCGGTAATCATGAGTTTGACTGGGGTATAGATGTAGTTACTCAGTACTTTAATGGTAATCATAGTATGCAAGCAAATTTCCCATTACTAGGTGCCAATGTATATTTAAAGAGTACAAATCAAATTGCAGAAGATTTTGAACCATATACCATTATTGAAAAATCAGGTGTTAAAATTGGTGTTATAGGAACTATGGGGTATGGTCTAGAGTCATCAATTTCTTATGTTAGAGTTAAAGATCATACATTTGTGGATCCAGTTGAAAGAGTTTCTTATTGGTCAAATTACTTAAGAACAACAGAAGCAGTTGATATTGTTGTAGCAGTTAACCATCAAGATCACGATTATTTTAATATACAAGTGTCACAATTAACAGGAAATCAAAAAGTGGATGCTATTTTTAATGGTCATACACATCAAGCTTATGTAAGAAATTCTAATGGCGTTCCAGTCATTCAAACTGGTGCTAATGGTGAGAATTTAGGTAAGGTTAGTTTAACTTACCAAGCAGGTGAAGGTATTAAATCATCAGAAGCAATTAATTTAAACGATTCAAACTCAGTTAAAATCACAGAAGCACATAGTGTATTATCAACAAAAATTGATACATATTATAATGAAATTGATAATCTATATGAAACCATGATTGTTTCAGGCGATTATTATAGTCAATCCAGTTTAGCAATGTATATTTCAAAATTGATGCAATTAAGTCAAAATACTGATGTGGGTTTACATAACTTTGGTGGTACAAGAGCATCCATTCAAAATAATGAAAACATATCCTATTCAAAATTATTTCAAATTTCACCGTTTGATAATACGGTGGTTGTAGTAGAGGTTAGTGGTAGTTTACTTTTAAGTGCGATATCCGGACATGCAGCAACTTTTAGAAATGGTTTAAGTGAAGGAAGTATTCTTTATAATGAAACGTATACTTTAGCTTTAAATGATTATATATTTGGTAGTAATGAATCTCTGAGATCATTATCAAATGTTATTTATACTGGAGATACAGTCTTAGATTTATTTGTTGAAGTTGTTGAAAATCAAGTCTTAGGTGGTGCAACAACTTGGTCGATGAATTTACCGATTACGTTTAATCAGACATTAACATATGTACAATATTATCCAGTAGTCACTCCACTATATATATAAAAAAAGGCGAAAGCCTTTTTTACTTTTTAAACCAATATCCAAACGATGAACCACCACCGCCACGATTGGATGAACGACCTAACATCGATAAGATCAGTGGGATAAAGAATCGGCCAAATGTACCAAAGAATATTAGAATAACTAAAATAAGAATAACTACTTGGTAAGGTTCAAGTGTAAATCCCCAAATATTTTCCTCACTTGGAAGTGGAGTTGAAATTGAGTATTGTTGTTCCATGTAATCATATAAAGTGAAGTAGGTTGATTCTATATATGCTTCACTCCAACCATAAATTTTATTGGATACATCAACTATGAGCTGGTAGTATAAATTGATTAAGCCTTGTTCAAAATCATCTAATGTATCATCATAAAAGTATGTATCAATCATTGAACTTGCTTCAAATGCGGATAAATAAGTACTCATTTCAGTTCCAATTTCAAATATCAGATCAGAAAACACTTTATTGCCTTCAGCATCTAGTTCATAGAATAAAAACATCATAATACCTAAATTGTTACTACCGACCCCATAGTTATTAAAGATAGCTGTTGTATCGATTGAACCACTGCTACCTAGGTAGGTAGCAACTACAATTTGAACGCCTCTAAGGTTTGGATCAATATCATCAAGGGATGTATCTTCATAAAAGGTTTGACCATTCTGAAAAATAAACCACTTTGTAGATTGTAGAAGTGCATCAGCGGCATCATTAATATAAAACTCTGGTGTTGGATTATCTAAGTTATCATAAGGTTTTGCACAAGATACAAGTAAAAAAATACTTAGTAACAGTGCAAAAAAACCACAGATTTTCTTAAATATTATAGATGTTTGCATATTAATTAAATGTAGGTAGCTCAGTATTAAAGTTTGGTGCTATGTAAAAGTCAGAATTTTGAGTATAACCACCGGTGAATAAGTTGTTAGGAAATAAAACAATGAACGTATTGTATTCAGTAATAGCTGCATTATAGGCATTGATACGATTGGTTACATTATTAGTAGAAGCAGCAAACTCTGACATAAAGTTATTGGTTAATCCAATGGTTGTCCAGTTGCTAGGATTATCTTCCATATAGGATACTAAATCGATGAAAGTTGATTCGATGGTAGATGATGCACTTTCTGCAACATCTAAATCATTATTTGACATGGCATTAGCAAATGCGGTTCTCGCATTTGTAATTAATGTTAATTGGTCTAAAATCGTTTGATCGGCACTTTCGATTGCATCAATATATTGAAGTACCTTTTCATATCTTCCAGAGTATGCTGAATAGATTTCAGTTTCTCTTAATTTGATTTGTCTAAATTTTGTTTCAGCGCCGTTATAAGCAGTACTCCAAACAACACCGATAATTGTTGCAAGTACGATTAAAACAAAAGCTGTTGATAACATGATTATGTTTGTTTTTTTCATATATTAATTCTCCCCTTTATTAAACATATGTTTTATATTAATAATTATATTTTAAAAAACATGAATTTATATCAATATTGCATATATTTAAATACATGATATAATAAAGTTAAATTAATCATCTCATCTAATGAGGCTGCGGAAAACAAATAGTACAATTGGAAAGGTGTTTCCGCCGAAGCATACGTATATGCTGGGTGCAAATTGAATAAATTTGCAACTGTTTCTTAAAACTCGCCTAAAGGATTAAGAATTGCGCATTTCATGAGAATAGGCAAGAGTTATGATACTATCACTGGCTTTTGCTGTGATTTTTGTTTTTTAAGGAGGAAAAAATGACAGAAATTGCTGGCGTATCACTAGATTTTTTAAAGGAAAAGTATCAGACACCTTTATATATATATGATGAAGATCATATGAGAGAACAATGTCAATTGTTCAAAAATTATTTTAAACACCCTTTAGTTCATTCGGAGGTTATTTATGCTTCTAAGGCATTTTTAACATTAGGCATGGCTCAATTGATTCATCAAGAAGGTTTATGGTTAGATTGTGTATCACAAGGTGAAGTTTATACTGCATTAAAATCTGGATTTCCGCATGATAAGATTGTACTTCATGGGAACAACAAGACTAAAGAAGAACTACAGATGGCTTTGAATTTTAAGCTTGGTATGATTGTTTTAGATAATGATTATGAAGCTAAACTTTTAATGGATATTGTAGATGAACATAACATTCCAAATGTCATGTTAAGAATTAATCCTGGTATCGATGCACATACACATGAATATATTAAGACATCAACTGTTGATTCAAAATTTGGAATGTCGATATTAGACCATAGAACACTAGAAATAATTAAAACGTTAAAAGAACATAAATATATTAAATTTTTAGGCACACATTCACATATTGGTTCTCAAATATTAGAACCAAATTCTTTTTATGATCATGCAGTTACTGTATTAAATTTTTATAAGACATTAAAAGATAGAACTGGAGTCGAATTAAGTGTATTAAATTTAGGTGGTGGATTTGGTGTTAAATATTTACCAAGTGACCAAAGACTTGATTTGAAAACGGTATTACCTAAATTACTTGATACTGTCTATGAACATGCTAAAAGTTTAGGCTTAAGTATGCCTAAAGTTATGATTGAACCAGGTAGAAGTATTGTTGCTGAAGCAGGATATACGTTATATACGATTAATCAAATAAAAACAACCTTAAATGACAAACATTATTTATTTATTGATGGTTCAATGAATGACCATATTAGAACTGCTTTATATCAAGCTCGTTATGATGCAATAATTGTTGGTAAAGCTCAATTACCTAAAAGTGTAACATATACTGTAGCTGGTAAAGCTTGTGAATCTGGTGACATTATCATACATAATATTTTATTACCAAATGCTGCAGAAAATGATATGTTACTTGTTAAAACAACCGGTGCATACCATTATTCAATGGCATCACATTATAATAGGCTAACCATTCCTTCTGTTGTTTTTGTATCCAAGGGTAAAGATCGATTGATTGTAAGAAAAGAAAGCTTTATGGATTTAATTAGTCATGATGAGGTATTCACTAAATGAGAGCAGTGATGAAGTTTGGTGGTTCATCGGTTGCAACCATTGATTTGATGAAGAAAGTTGCACAAAAGATTATTAAAAGAAAAGAAACCTATGAAGAATTAGTGATTGTTTTATCTGCTATGGGTAAAACAACAAATCAATTACTTTCAATGGCCAAAGAAGTAACTAAATACCCTAATAAAAGAGAAGTTGATTTATTAATTTCAACAGGTGAAATGGTATCTGTAGCACTTTTATCCTTAATTTTACAAGATATGGGATATCATGCGATTTCACTGACTGGATTTCAAGCAGGTATTTCAACAAAAGGAACACATACAAAAAATAAGATTTCAGATATTCATATTGAAAATGTTGAAAAACATTTAAGTAAAGATACGATTGTAATTGTTGCTGGATTCCAAGGTTTAAATGAAGATGGTGAAATTACAACGCTTGGTCGTGGTGGTTCTGATACAACTGCTATTGCACTTGCTGCTAAACTCAATTGTGTTGCAGAAATATATACGGATGTTGATGGTATATATGGAGTTGATCCAAGATTATATAAAGAAGCTAAAAAGTTAGATGAAATTGATTATGAAGAAATGAAGGAAATGGCTTTTTTAGGTGCTAAAGTGATGGAACCTAGAAGCATCGATATCGCTCAAAACTTTAATGTGACAGTATATGTTGCATCGGCACATAGTGATACTGAAGGTACGTATATTAGGGAGTATAAAAATATGGAAAATAAAAAAATAACAGGGATTGCTGTTTCAGAGAAAGTTATTATGGTTTCAATGAGAAAAATTCCTTATTCAACAAGATTAACTGCTGAATTATTTAGAGATTTGGCAAAAAATGAAGTTAACGTTGACGTCATTAACCAAAATCCAGGTTCTGGTGGAACTATGAATATAGCATTTACTGCACATGCTGATGATTTTGATGCAATTAATGAAGTACTAGATCAATTCTTAATTAAATATCCTAAAGCTAATATTTCAAAAATAGATGATGTTGTTAAAATCTCATTAATTGGTAGTGCGATGCGTACACAAAGTGGGATTGCTGCAGAAGCATTTGAACTGCTTGCGAATAACGGATTAGAGTTTAAATTAGTAACGACATCAGAAATTTCTATTTCATATACTTTTGATAAGCAACATAAAGAAAAAGCTGTTGATTTACTTGCTAGACATTTTGGTGTTTAAGGAGGGTTATGATGTATTTTGAAAAATATCAGGCAACTGGTAATGATTTTATACTCTTTAAAGAAGAACTACTAAATCCTAAGGAAGTAGCAATTAAAGTATGTGATAGACATTTTGGTGTTGGTGCTGATGGTATTTTATTCCCGAGTCAGTCTGTGAATGCGGATATTCAGATGAATTACTATAATTCAGATGGTTCGATTGCAAAAATGTGCGGTAATGGTATTAGAGCGTTTGCTAAATTTGTTTTTTTGCATCAATTTGTTGATAAACCTCACTTTACGATTGAAACACTTGCTGGTATTAAAACTGTGACTATAGAAGCTGATGAAGTTTTAGTTGATATTGGACCAAGTAACTTAAATGTCGGTCATGAGTTTTTAACTAAAGAAGTAGAGGGATTAACACCTTATCAATTTAATCAATATAAAGGTTATATACTTTCAGTTGGAACATTACATACTGTGGTTTATTTAAACGATTATGACTCGTTAGATCCAAAAAGTTTGGCACCACTCATACAAAATGATGCTGTGTTTAAGAATCAGACAAATGTTAATTTTGTCAGAATACTTAATGATCATCATATGTTTGTTAAAACCTATGAACGTGGTGCCGGATGGACATTATCATGCGGTACTGGTGTTTCAGCTTCTGCATATCATGCATATATGATTGGAAAAGTGGCATCAAATCATATCAAAGTGGATGTACCAGGTGGAAAATTAAGTGTCATGATTGAAACTGATAAACTCTATTTAAAAGGTCCTGCAGTTTTAGTGGCAAAAGGTGAATGGTTATGAAAAAAGTTAATGTTGGTGTTGTAGGTGTTACAGGTTTAGTTGGTCAAACAATGCTAAAGGTTTTAGAATCATATGATTTTCCTATTCATAATTTATATGTGTATGCTTCCAGTCGTTCTGCCGGTAAAGCAGTGACTTTTAAAGGTAAAGACTATACAATTTTAGAATTAAATGAACATTCATTTGATGTGGAGTTAGATATTGTATTATTTGCAGTTGAATCTGAATTTGCATTAAAATATGCTAAAATTGCTAGTCAAAAAGGTATTTATGTGATAGATAATTCTTCGGCTTTTAGAATGTATGAAGATATTCCTTTAATTGTACCTGAGGTCAATATTAAGACCCTTAAAAAAGATAATTATTTAATTGCAAATCCAAATTGTTCAACCATTCAAAGTGTAGTTGCTTTAAAGGTGATTGATGATCTATTTGGTCTAGAGGGTGTTGATTATACTTCATATCAAGCAGTGAGTGGTTCTGGTTTATCAGGGATCTTGGATTTAGAAAGAGGTATTGAAAAGTTAGACCCTTTATTCTATCCAAAACCGATTTATATGAATGTAATTCCTCAAATAGATTCATTTTTAGATAATGGATTTACCAAAGAAGAAATGAAGATGGTTTTAGAAAGTAACAAAATTTTAGGAAAAAAATTAGATATATCTGCAACCTGTGTCAGAGTACCTGTTCATACAGGACATAGTGTATCTATTCATGCTAAAACACTAAAAGATATTGATTTAAATGCATTAATTCATGCATATAAATCACATCCAAGTATTGTATATTATGATCAAATGAACTATCCAACACCTCTTGATGTTGTTGATCATGATGAGGTTTATGTTGGAAGACTTAGATTGAATTTGAATCATAAGAATCAAGTATTACTTTGGACTGTTTCAGATAATGTTAGAAAAGGTGCAGCAAGTAATGCCGTACAGATTGCACAATATATTTTAAAGGAGTTTTTATGATTAATTTAAATGGCGTTGGGGTTGCACTAGTTACACCTTTTAAGGGTAGTAAAGTAAACTATGATGTTCTAAAGGAATTACTTGATTTTCATTTAACTCAAAAGACTGACTTTTTAGTTATTTTAGGTTCAACAGCTGAGGCTGCAACCTTAAGTTTGACAGAAAAAAAGAAAATTATTGAGTTTGTAGTTAAGTATATTGATAAAAGAATTCCAATTATGGTTGGTAGTGGAACTAATGATACTAAAACAACAACCTCTTTATCTAAGATGGCAGAAAAATTAGGTGCTGATGCATTATTAGTTGTAACACCATATTATAATCGTCCAACTCAAAAAGGATTAATTGCACACTATAAATATGTTGCTAAACATGTAAGCATACCAATTATGTTATACAATGTACCTTCAAGAACATCATGTAACATATTACCTGAAACTGTTTTTGAATTAAGTAAAATAGAAAATATTATTGGTATTAAAGAAGCATCGGGTGACTTGAAACAAATTTTTGATGTAATTAAGTTAACTGGTAAATCATTTTTAGTGTATTCAGGTAATGATGATCAAACACTTGATGTTTTAAAATTAGGTGGTCAAGGTGTTATATCAGTTACTGGAAATATTATTCCAGGTGCACTAAAAAGTTTAATTGAAGAATTTAAAAAAGGGCTTTATATGGATGAACAATTTAGTCATTATAATAAACTTCATGACAGTATGTTTATTGAGACAAATCCAATTCCAGTCAAAAGAGCATTAGAGTTTATGGGTTTTTTAGTTGGAAGTCCAAGACTACCTTTACTTAAATTAGAGAAGAAACATGATAAAATACTTTTAGAAGTATTAAAACAATATGATTTGGTGAAAAAATGATTAAAATTGGTATCAGTGGCATATTAGGAACAATGGGTGGTGTATTAAGAAATACTGTCTTAAAGGATAGTAGATTTGAGCTTGTTGGTGGACTTGATAAACAAAATACTGATATTTCCGTTGAGCATTTGAATCTTTTACCTAAGATGGATGTCTTAATTGACTTTTCTCATCCATCTTTATTAAAGGTTTTATTAGACTATGCAAAAGAAAATCATGTTAAGTTAGTACTAGCAGCAACAGGATATCAGAAATCTGACTTTGATTTAATCAATCTTTATGCTAAAGATGTAGCAATCTTCTATTCAGCAAATTATTCAGTTGGTATTTACTTAGTTAGAAAAGCTTTAAAAGAAGTATCAAAACATATTGATTCTAGCTATGATATTGAAATTGTAGAAACGCATCACCGATTTAAAAAGGATTTTCCTAGTGGTACAGCGATTAAACTATATGATGAAGTTAATGAAGCACTTGTTGAGAAAAAGAAAATGATTGTGGGTACATCAAGTGATTTAGGCATTCACATGCATAGTTTAAGATTAGGGAATTTTGTTGGTGAACATTCTGTCTTTTTCTCTAATATGAGTGAAACAATTGAGATTAAACATACAGCACATGATAAATCTGTATTTGCAGCAGGCACATTAAAGGCTGCTTCCTTTATGATGGATAAGGCAAGTGGACTTTATGGAATGGACGATTTACTAGGAGGTAACACATGAATGAATTTTTATTAGATCCATATGAAATAGCAAAGTTTATTAAAACATCAATTAAAAAAACACCGGTTAAGGTGTATTTAAAAGGTAATTTAGGAGAACTTGATTTTTCATTATTTAAATACTTTGGTGATGATTCATCAGGTGTTTTATTTGGTGAAGCAAAGGATGTTTTACCATTTTTAGAAATGCATAAAGTACATATTTTTGACTATGTTATTGAAAATGATAGAAGAAATTCTGCAATTCCAATGATGGATATTACTAAAGTTAATGCACGCATTGAACCGGGTGTTTATATTAGAGAACATGCACAAATCCATGATAGTGCAGTCATTATGATGGGTTCTGTTATCAATATAGGTGCTGTTGTTGGTGAACGTACGATGATTGATATGAATGTAGTCTTAGGTGCAAGAGCAACAATTGGTAAGGATTGTCATATTGGTGCGGGTGCAGTCATTGCTGGTGTTTTAGAACCACCTAGTGCTAAACCGGTCATTATTGAAGATGGTGTATTAGTAGGTGCAAATGCGGTAGTTTTAGAAGGTGTACTGGTAAGAAAAGGTGCTGTTGTTGCTGCTGGTGCGGTAGTTACTGAGGATGTTCCTGAAAATGCTGTGGTTGCAGGTCAACCAGCAAGAATAGTTAAATATAAGGATTCAAAGACAGTTGATAAGACTAAATTATTAGACGATTTAAGAAAGTGAGACCATATGATTTTAGAAGAACTTAAAACATATAGAAGAGATTTGCATCAAATACCAGAACTTGGTTTTGATTTATTTAAAACACATCAATATGTTAAAGATAAATTAATCTCTTTTGGTTATGAACCTAAAGTATATGCGAAAACTGGATTGGTAGCAGTTAAAAAAGGGAAATCAAAAAAAGCAGTAGCATTTAGAGCAGATATGGATGCTTTACCAGTCAAAGAAGCAACAAATGTCTCATTTAAAAGTCTTCATGAAGGAAAAATGCATGCATGTGGTCATGATGGACATACAGCTATGTTATTGGGATTTGCACATTATGTATCGTTACAACCAACACCAAATGAAACCATAGTGTTTTTATTTCAACCTGCTGAAGAAGGTCCAGGTGGTGCAAAGGTTATGATAGAAGAAGGTGCATTATCTGACTACTTTGTAACAAAAGTATTTGGTTTACATTTATTTCCTGGGTTAGATGAGGGATTAGTTGGTATTAAAGATGGACCGATGTTAGCAAGAAATGCAGAATTTGATTTTGATATCATAGGGGTTTCATCTCATGGTGCTCAACCACATCAAGGAAAGGATGCTGTACTAGCAGCATCCATGTTAGTTACTTTATTTAATCAGATAATTTCAAGATACATTGATCCACTTGAACCAGCTGTAATTACAACTGGTACTATAAATGGTGGTGAAGCTAGAAACATTATCTCTAATAAAGTATCTATTTCAGGTACGATTAGAGCGTTTAATGACGATATTTTTGAAACCTTGAAACAAAAAATGAATGATATGATTAGTGGTGTTAAAATAGCTTATGGGGTAGATATAACTGGTGCTATTGTTGATTATTATCCTGCAGTTATTAATGATAGTCACTTATATCATGTGGTAAAAAAATCATTAGATCCAAAAGTGATTGTTGATATTAAACCTTATACATTTTCTGAGGACTTTGCATACTATCAAAAGGCAGTTCCAGGCATATTTTCATTTATTGGTACAAAGAATATTGAAAAAGATTATATACACCCGCTTCATTCGAATTACTTTAATTTTGATGAAAAAGTACTTGTTAATGGATATAATTTTTATATAAATGTATGTAAAACTTTGGGAATTTATTAAGTTATTATGCATAAAATAATTGGTAAAAATATTGATGTTTCAAATGATTTTATAAAGGTATTTGAATCAAAGTCACTTCATGAGCTTTTAGATTATTTAATACTGGTTTTTGAACCATTTCATCAAGACAAATTTTTTGATTTAGAACAAAGTATCATAAGGATGTTTGAATCCTATAAAAACGGTCTTATTAACGTGTCAGATGCTAGAAAACTAGCATTTGACATACATCGTTTAGCAAAAAGTAGTCAAAATGATGAAGCATTTTACTTAAGAGCACTTGGACATATGGTTTCTACACTTCATGTAAAAACCCATGCATTAAAAGCACTTGATTACTTAATTAAAGTAGTTTATTATCAGACGAAGTCTAATGAACAAATTGTTGGTGAACGTTTAAGACAAATGAGTTTACTTTTTAATCAAAATTAAATACAATTAAAAATCTTTATGATATAATTTAAATACTTATGGGACCCAATTAGTGGCCTAAAAAGGAGAGTTTAATGAAAAATAAAAGTATTTTCGAACTTGTACTTACGAGTACATTTGTTTCAATCATTTTAATTATGTCACTTATACCTCAGTTAGGATTTGTTACCATCCTTCCAGGTGTTTCTATTACATTAGTGCACATACCGTCAATGATTGGAATTTTTATTTTAAGACCCAAGTATGGGTTTATTCTTGGCTTGGCATTTGGACTTGGATCACTTTTTGCATCCTTCATGTATGCATCTACGGCTTTTGATCTAGCTTTTCAAAATCCATTGATTTCTGTTATTCCAAGAGTATTGTTTGGTATAACATCATGGGCAATTTTCCATGGTTTTATGATGTTGAGAAAGTTATCATACGGAAAGTATATTATGTTTGGATTGGTTACTTTAATTACAACATTCGCTATTTATTTTGGTACGATTCAAATTACTAAGAATGTTGTATGGAACAAGTATACCGTAGAAACTTCACAAGAAGCACCAAATGAGGCATTATTAGCAGTCTATGAACAAGAAGCACTTGCTAATGAAGGCCCAGCTATCAATACTATGATTCCTATTTCACTTGTTATAATTGTTATCTTTATATCCGTTTATTATTATTTGGTATCTAAGGATAATTATGGTGATTTAGCAGTATCTTCTAGTTTTATACTTGGGACACTATCACATACTGTTTTTGTTCTTACTTTTGTTATTCTATTTGCAGATGCATTTAAGATGGCATTTGGCGATGCAGTCACTTTAATTTATGGTATTGCTGCAAGTAACGGTTTGATTGAAGCACTTGCTGCAGTAGCAATTGGGACCCCTATTTATACTGCATTAAGAAGATTACCTATTGTTGAAAACAATTTTAAACACATCAATTAACACATGCATTGTTAAATTATTATTTATAGTATATAATATAAACACCACGGGGCCGTTTATGGATTTGCCGGGGCTTCGAAACTACTATATGCATGTAGAGGTAGCGCTCTTAAAAACGCGAGGTTATAATAACCGGAAATCAAACACAAACTTACTCATTCGCTTAATATAGCATAGAGTGGCACCTTTAAGTTTTCTTGCGACTTAAAGCTTGCCTCAGAAAGCAAGATAAGATTATGAATATGACTAGGTTCATGATATGAAAATCCAAACTAGCCTCGTACTTGCTAATTTTGTTAATTTACTAAGCGGTATTAAACTATCAAATTAACTAAACATGTAGATTATAGTTGCAGAAAGGTCTCGTACATGGGTTCAACTCCCATCGGTTCCACCAT
>DHEJ01000003.1:107805-109014 GCA_002399815.1 Acholeplasmataceae bacterium UBA4853 | reverse complement strand
ATTAAAGGAAATCCATTTTATATTGCTGAAGATTTAGTCCATAAGATGGGTGAGAAAACTTATACTGGATCAATAACCATTCACTGGACAACTACAAGTAGAGTAAATAACCGTACAGTAACTAACCATCATACTCAAGTTTTAACCGCTTCTATTAATCGACCATTCCCTTTATATACAGAACAATCCTATTTAGTTTATGGTAATGATGCTGCACCAACTCTCATGTTTTCTAGACAAGATTCAAATGCAGAACATCTTACCGAAAAACAAATTGATAAACTTGTAAATAAAGAGATTAAGAAGTTAGAGAAAAAATCAGAGAAAAGTATTTCTCAAGGGTCTAACTATACAGTATTAGGTAATTCAGAATTTGAAGTATTATGGGGTGCAACGAATCGTAATAACGAAGTACAATTTAGAATGTTATTTACACCACTTGCTCAAAAACAATTACTTCAATTAATGAAAGAAAAGACAATTGGTTTTGGAGATGATTTTGATTTCATAAAACATAAGAAAATCAATATTATCATTCCTGAACACTTAGCACAAATCAAACTAAATATTGCCCCTTCATATTTTCACGATTATGATGTTGATGTTATAAAGACTAGATTTATTGATTATCAAAATGCATACTTTAGACATTTATACTTCACTTTTGCTACAGTACTAGCGATTCCTTTATATCAACAAACTAAAACACAAGAGTATATTTATAAGGATTTATACGATAGTCACGTTTCATTCTTCGAACATGAAGAAACAGTTAATAAAATGGATGAATCTTTATTCAAACATCCATTGTCTGTAACTAGAAATATTTTAAAAACAAACATTGTTAAAACGGATGAACATACGGATATCATTAAAGTAACATCATACGGATTCCGAACTGAACCTAGAATTGAATATGAAACTCGAATGGGCGGAGATGGTCGTTTACACACGATACCAATTAAATGGGATGAATATATTCCTGTCCAAAATGAAGCTTCTGTTGGTATTAACATTGTAGATAAACCAAAAGAATTAACTCCACAAGAAAAGATTAAGGCACTGGTTGAAGATTTAAGATCAAAGAATATAAAACCAGAAAATGCAGTTGTATTAACAAAATTTATAGCATTTATTATAAAAGATTAAAAACATGTTAAAATAATAACAAATAAGGAGAATAAAAACATGGCAAATGAATTAGATGAA
>DHEJ01000003.1:92750-107504 GCA_002399815.1 Acholeplasmataceae bacterium UBA4853 | reverse complement strand
GATAACTACTTGGAACAACGTGTTCAAATATTACAAAACGTTGTCGGTATAGTAGAAAAATCTATCGATTTAGATAAAGATGTTATGAAATCAGTTGCAGCATTTAGAGCTGGCGTACATCCTAATGAAGCAAACAGAAATCAAGTACAAACAGAATTAGATACAGCTATGCGTTCTATCAATGTTGCATTTGAAGCATATCCTGATTTAAAAGCTCAACGTACTTTAGCTGATGCAATGCAACAAAACAGTTATTTACAAAAAGAAATTACTGCTGCTAGAGAAGTTTATAACGATACTGTATTAAAATGGAATCAAGATATCTTTGCTTGGCCAACTAAAATGATGGTTGCTGCTAAGTCAGGATATACAACTAGAATTCCTTTCTCAGTATCCAAAGAAACTAAAGAACAAGCAAGATCAAAATTCTTCTAGTATAAAGATAAAAGCATTCCTTCCCAGGAATGCTTTTTTTATAACTTAATTAATTGAAATATTTTGATCACTCATAATAGATTCGAAAATAGTTACCAATTCCGGATCAAATTGAGTACCACTACAACGTTTGATTTCATTGATTGCAGCTTCTTTAGTCATCGGTTCTCTATATGTTCTTCTAGATATCATAGCATCAAATGCATCAGCAATTGAAATAATTCTAGCTCTTAGAGGAATTTCATCAGCTTTTAATCCTCTTGGATAACCCTTACCATTAAAGTGTTCATGGTGAGATAATATATCTTCAGCAATCTCATAATATTCAGGTGCAGTTGAGATAATTCTGTAACCAATTTCTGGATGTTTTTTTATAACATCCCACTCCTCAGGTGTAAGTTTTCCTGGTTTATTCAATATCGCTTCATCAATAGCAATCTTTCCAATATCATGCAGTGAAGAAATTGCTTCAAGTAAGTTTAACTCACTTTTTTTCATACCGAGTTGTTTACCAATTTCAGTACATATAGTAGATACACGAATTGAGTGTGCTTGTTCTCTAGGATTTTTCTCATGCAATGTATTCAAAATAGTTTTTATAAACTCACTTCTATGTGAATTGAGTTCAAATAGCTTATGTTTATACATTTCTTCTTCGGCGTTTTTAATAGTTTGCTCCAATGATTCTCCTTGATTTCTAATTGCTACACCATATGAAATAGATACAGTGATGAGTTGCTCTTTATCTTTTTCTATTGATTGTTGAACGTCTTCCATAATTGAAACTACTTCTTGATTTGATAAATTAGGAATAACTACGACAAATTCATCACCGCCAATACGACAAACAAATCCTAAATCTTTAAATGATGATTCTAATTTTTGAGCAACACTGATAAGTAATTCATCACCTATATGATGTCCAAAAGCATCATTAATTAATTTAAGTCCATTGACATCACACATGACAATGGCAACACCCATTTCTTCTTTTAAACTAAGTTCATCAATTTTTTCTTGAAAAAATCTACGATTATAGATGTTAGTCATTGCATCATAATAATTCATTATTGTAATAGATGTTTCATGTTGTTTTTGTTCAGTAATATCCTTAGTAAAAATCGTTAAACCAATAATCTCTTTACCACGTTCTATTGGCATGAAATATTCCTCAATAAATTTATCTTTATCAGGAAAAAGTTTAACAACTGTTTTAAGTTTTTCACCACCAAGTGCAATATCACATGAAAGTTTTAGTCTATTCTTAATCGATGGGTTATCGATGACCTCTAAGAAGTTATCTCCTACTTTAATAGATTTATTGTAATATTTTTGCATTTGAACTTGATGAAGTGCGTTAAATGTTAAATAATTATAGTTTTTGTCTATAGAATAAATTTCAATAGTTTCTGTTGCATCGATTGAGGACTGTAGTAATAAATGCTGTGCTTTATTCAGTTTAACCATAACAATACGTTCTTTTTGTTGTTGCATAACAACACCTATAAACATTGTTACTACAGGAAATATACCGATAAATGGAACAGCTAAGGATGCTGCGACATCTTGATTATTAGGTAAAGTTAAAAAAGAAAGAAAAACTAATATATGAATCATTAGACCTAAAAGATAGTATTCTAGAAAAATTGTTTTAAAATTAACTTTTCTAACAAGGTATTTCCACAAAAATCCAATTGAAACACTAATGACGACTGTAAATGAACCAACATAAACGCCGACTCCACCCATGTAAATTCTAAATGCTATAGCAAGGATTCCACCAACGATTGTTGGAAGTGGTCCAAAAAACACACCGGAAATACTAAACAAAATACTTCTTGGATCAAATACAATGCCTTCACCATAAACAAACGGATTACTCATCATAAAAATAGCAACCAAACCGATAACCAAGCCTAATAATACAGACCTAATTGTAATCTTTTTATCAATCTCATAATTGGTTGTAGCATATAAAAATAAGAGTATAAGCAAAATAAACATATTGTTAGAAATTGTAACGATACTATCAATTACGTTATTTATATTCATATATCCCCCATTAGAATCGAATGTTTAGATACGTATATCTGCTTTAATTATATCAAATATATCATATACTTAGGTAATATTTGTCTCTAATAGCAATTAACTAACAAAAGGTGTTAGTAGTCAAATTCTACTAACACCTCTATTGATTAACCTAATGCAACATCTAAAATCATCATAATAATGAAACCCAACATGAATCCAAAAACTGCATAATGTGTTCCAGAACTTGAATTTTCTTGAGCTTCAGGAATTAATTCTTCAACAACAACATAAATCATTGCTCCGGCTGCAAATGCTAATGCATAAGGTAAGATAACCGATATAGATACGACCAGCACTGCACCTAATACAGCAGCTAAAGGTTCAACCAGTGCTGAAGCTTGCCCCAAGAAAAATGCATTCTTACGTCCCATTTTTTCATTGGATAATGGAATTGATACTGCAGCACCTTCTGGAAAATTTTGTATACCAATACCTAATGCAAGCGTCATTGCAGCAATTGTTGCAGCTTCAATGGATCCAGTAACATGTCCAATAGCACCAAATGCAACACCTATTGCTAAACCTTCTGGAATGTTATGTAGAGTAATTGAAAATACTAATAGAATAGTTTTTTTCATCTTTGTTGGAATACCTTCTTTGGTATGTGCTTTACCAAAGTGCATATGTGGAATAATTCTATCTGCAGCATATAAGAACAATCCACCTAATGAAAATCCAATAGCAACTACTAACCAGGCAATTCTACCTTGTTCTTCTGCAATCTCTATACCAGGAGCAAGTAATGACCAGAAACTTGCAGCAACCATAACTCCAGCCGCTAAACCATACATCATACTTAAAACATTTTTATTGATATTTTTAAAGAAAAAAACTAAGGATGCACCAAGTGCAGTAACAAACCATGTAAATAGACCCGCTAATAATGCTTGAATCCATAAATCTAAAGTCATAAACCATGTAAACATAAAAATACCTCATTTCTTATAGGTATTATATCATATGTTTTTCATAATGTTAAGTCTAAGCTTAAATTAAATTTATACATACTATTAAAATATAAATTAAATGGGATTAACGTGTACCATACAATGAATAACATCATAAATATCTTCAACTTTATCATGTACGTTTTCAGAAATATCATGTGCTTCTTCTAAAGATAATGCTTTACTTACCGAAATTTCAACATCAACATATAATTGATTCATATGTTTTCTCACTTTTAAATCGTCCACAGTGACAACACCTGATACATTTTCAATCGTTGTCGCGATGTGGTTAATTACATCCTGTTCTGGTGCTTGATCTACAAGAAACGATATTGAATCTTTGATCATAGCATAGCTTTGTTTAAATACCATTGCAGCAATGAAAACACTGGCAATGGATTCAAAGAATAAAAACCCATTAAGTGCTAAGAAAATACTAATTACTGCTGATAGTGTAGAAAAGATATCGAATAAATGATTCTGTGCATCTGCACCAATGGATAATGAACGGTATTTAAGATAAGCTTTTTGATTAATAATGAATAAAAATATTTTTATTGACAGTGCAATCAAGGATGCAATTAGTGTGTTTAACCCCGGAACTACAGAACTTGAAGAATCATTGATAATTCGAACAAAATGCTCTACCCCTGAGTAACCAATACCAAGTGCAGTAAATAATAACAGAAGGCTCAATAAGAAATACATAATACCTTCAAATTTTTGATGACCATAAGGATGTGTCTCATCAGGTTTTTTATAAGCAACTTTTGTTGTGATTAAAAGTAAAATACTTACCATAATATCTGCAAGAGAATTATATCCATCACTTAATAAACTTTGAGAATTACCAAAGAACCCAAAAGCTAGTTTTAATGTTGTAAGTAGTAAATTACCAATCAAACTAATGACGATAACTCTTTGAAGTGATTTACTTTTCTTTTTCATATAATATCCTCTGTCAATAAATTAATTTACGTAATTTAATGAAGATCTTTCTCTTATTATTTGATTTTATATCGAATATAAAAACCTTACATCAAAGTTTTTAATTCAATAATTAAAAAAATCTGCTGGATGTATTCTGTCCCACAGATTTTAATTAAAATCTATTGCTATAAAAGCCCGGCTGCATAGTAAATTTACTACCGCTTGTTCAGTTTATGTGATTATTTTTTCAATATGTATATTTTAGCAAATTTTATCTTTAAAAGTCAAGATATACTTTTTTAACATAACATTTGAAACCAAACACCCCATATTTATAACCTATCTAATCAATTCGATTTTTACTTCTTGAATTCCAATTAAATCCTGTACTTCTTTTAACGTTCTATCAATGTCAAACGATTGAATTTGGAATAGAATTTGATCACTATATGTTAATACACGATCTCCACCATGTACGGCAATATTTGTAGCATTTTGTTGATTTTCTTGGATTAATTCTTTAATGAGTGTATTTGCTGGCCATAAAATATCTCTTACTGTTTTACCTATGACAAATGCATTTTCTTGAATAGTTGCTTTTACATTATATAAATTCCATACTCTATTTTGATCTTGAATCTTCATGAATCTTTTTAAAGCAATCTCATTTAAAGGTTTCATATGTAATAATTCTGCAATCAATATACCTGCTAAAATAGCAACCATCATAAAAATAATCGTTTCCGGATGAAGTGATGCTTCGATAATAAATGCTATTGTAGTAATTGGTGCTTGCATTGATGTACCAAAAAATACACACATTCCAATTAAAATGATAGCAGCTGTATATTCACTATTAAATCCCATTAATATAGCAACTTCGTTGAATAATCCAGCATATAGTGCACCAATCACTAAAACAGGAATAAATAAGCCCCCTGTTGTACCACTTGATGATGATGCTACAATAGTAATAATCTTTAAAACAAATAATAATGCAATCATACCAAAACTAAACTGTTTATCAAATAATGGTTCGATGATACTATGGTGACCATTACCTATAGTTTCAATAACAAATAAACCAACAAAGCCTACAAGTAAAAAATTTAAAGTTAATTTCACAAAGAGTGGAACTTTTTTAAACTTATATGTACTCATATTTCCAAAAAATTCAATTAAGAAATTAAACCCTGCAGCAAGTAAACCCGCTCCAATACCTAATAGTGGAGCTAACCAAATAAACTCAAATGGTATATTTTTAAACTCATTTGTCAGTGAGAAAAATGCCGTATGATTACCTAATAAATAATCTAGTATTCTCATAGTCACTGATGCAAAAACAGCTCCACTCATAGCAACAGATAAAAGCATGAACGAAAATTTCTTATGCATTTCTTCCAATGTAAATATTGTTCCAGCAAAAATCGAACCTGTAGCAATTGAAAACCCAGCAGATGCCCCAGCAGTCAGTAAATATTTCCTATGTGCTGGATGTGCTTTTCCAAGATCATCTACTCCACCAGAAATTGCAGTTCCCATAATTACTGAAGGACCTTCAATACCAAATGGTAATCCAGCAAAGAAAACTAATTGTGCTGAAATGAATGTTGCAACCAAAGTTTTTAACCAATTAAATAGAAGAATTCCCCTAACAAAACCTGCTGCTCTTGAAATTGCTCCACCACCTGCATGAGGTTCCCATTTAATTAATAAAGAAACTAAATAGGCTAATATAATTAACCCTATAATAAAAAATGGTAGGTACCATAGATTTAATTGAATAGATGAATATATCGAATATGTAAGTTCTAATAATAAACTACTTAAATAACGAAATAAATATAGAAATAAACCTGTAATAATACCTGTAAGACCTGAATATAATAATACGATAACCAACATATGGTTGAGTGATGTTTTTTCTTTTCTCATGATTTACCGTCTCTTCCCAAAAAAATATTATACTCTCATTTTCATAAAAGGATAGTATTTTTTTTAAGAAAATAACCAAGTTTAGTTATGGTAATTAATTCTATTATTATTGTTAATTATTATATAAAAAATTATGAAAAAACATCCATATTATGTACAATATGGATGTCATCTTATGTAACAGATTATTTAATGTTGTTATTTTAATTCAACTAATACCACATTCTATAAGTGGGTTGTCCGTACAGAGATTCATTTTTATAATTCGATTAAACATTAAATCGAATTATTATTTCATTTAAAAACTATTAATATCGCTAGTAAAATGATACCAAATATTAATCTTATGATTTGATGTTTAAAATTAAATTTGCCATATATCGCATACCCATTTATAATGGCAGCTGTTTGAATAAGTATTAATCCCAAAACAACGCCCCATATGAAATCATTTTGATAAGTTAGATATATGGATGAACAAATAAGTTCTATTGCACCTATTAACATAATGATGGTTGAATATTTTTTGGTTTCTTTTATACCTAAAACTGCAACGATAGCACTTAATAATCCATAAAGTACCGTCAGGCTATATCCTATAATAATCATTTCAGCACTCCTTTGACTTTGTTTAACGCTCTTGTTAATATGTTTTTTGAATACTTAAGCATTTCTTCTTGTTTTTCTACTTTTTCTAAATATGATTCCAATAACGCTTTGATGGTTTCATAATCAATGTTAACTTCATCCATGTCATTGATCAGTTTGATGTCACTTAACTTCATACCAACAGCCTTAAAAATCGCAATATACTTTAGTTGTTCAATATCTTCTGTTGTATATTCTCTGCTGTATCCTTCTTTTTTTGGTTTAATCAGTCCATACTTTTCATAATACCTTAATGTATCAACACTAATACCTGCTAACTTTGCGCACTCGCTTGTTTTCATTTGTCACTATCTCCTTTAGTTACTTATATTATATAAGATGGAGTATGCTCCATGTCAATAGTGAAATTTCATATTGTAAACTAAAGGATGATGTACATTATTTTAAAGTGATTTATGTACATTATATCAATATTAATAACATTAGAAAATTGATGTTCCCCCACTCAAGCAAAATATATGCTTAGTGCATAGTTTGATGTTTCCACAATGATTTCGATATGTTTCCACATTACGCATAAAACAAAAAAAGAAGCATTTAACCTTATTTGATGGGGTTAGATGCTTCTTGTTCTATTGTATGAATGGCTTTGTTAAGCGGTTTTTAAAGAAAGCAATGTGATAGTTTCAACGTGCGTTGATACGACCGAATTGCTTGCAAAATGAACCTCGAGTGTATTAAAGAAACATCAAAATCAGTCAAAATATGTTTACCTTTACATGGTTGAAAAAGGTCTAAAATACCAAAGTAACATATTTTTATTCGTATCCTGCTTGCTCTGCTACGAAAAAGTGGGTCACATAGGTACCACCTAAAAGAACATATTGTATAATATAAAAATATAAGGAGCTGAAAGCCTATGAATGAGTATAGTGTAGATTTTAAACTAAAGATTTTGAAGATGATTTTAAACGATCACATATCCAAAAAGTCAATCATGAGAGAATATAACGTTGCTACCAAAACCCAAAGACAGTGGATACATAAGTATCACATGCTAGAGGGCATTAGTGGTTTATTAACCAAAAGAAAAATAAGAGATAAAATCCCAACCAATCAAGAATTTGAATCACAAGTTTTATCAGATGAGAAATTAGAGGAAATTTATTCTGCTGAAATCATAAAGGCTGATGAAAAGAAAATTCTTGAGCAAGAAGCCACTTCAATTTTAAGTGATTATCTTGTATTATATGATGAAGAATTTTATGTATTAGATGTACCTACTGAGATTTATAATGATCTTTCTACCGAATTGAAAAACGTAGTTGAAGCAAGTCAGTACTCAATACAATTGTATAATGAAGGTACACTTTTATTAGATGAAGAGGGCACATTGATATTAGCTGAAAGTGCAGAGGAATTTGTGATTCAAGATAGTAATATTGAGTTTATTGGTCAATATGTGATGGTTTGGTTTGTTAACGTGTGGGTTGGATATGATATTGTTGCAAAACCAGGGGTTTGGTCAACAATACTTGCAGTAATTTTTTTAGTTTTAGGTACTGCTTCATTAATCTATGATATCTTGACTTTTGATAAGGATACTTATGCTAGAATAGCGTATTTTTATACAGGAACCATGTATACAATTATGTCTCAAGCAGTATCAACAATTAGCAAAATTCCACAATATATTGTTACAGGTATTCTAACATTGATGAGATTCAGTAGTAGTGTAGTGTCTGCAACTATATCACTTGTAGTTACTTTTTTGAAAATGGTTTTTCCTCCAGCTGTACATGCCAGTGAAATGCTTTCAGCTATCAGTAAAGGTAAGTCATTCATTGCACATTATAATACGATACTTTACAGTAGTTATTCTATTATATGAGTAAGTTAGATATTTTAATTAATCATATTTTCTATGCCATTGTAATATTAATAATTTATGCTTTAGTGAAGATAATTTGGAGAATAGAAAAGAATAGTGGACAAAAAAATCAGCTGATGTTAAATCTGATTTTACTGTTATACAGTTTAAGTGTTTTATTTGCTCCCATGATTTTTTCATTAATCTTTGGGTTTCAAATGATAAATTGGATTATTATGATTACTTATCTTGTTATCTCTATGGGTTTAGGTGTTTTGTCTACACTTAGGTTGACTAAACTAGCTGATATGATATTTCCAAGTTCTTTTATTAGTGAATGTATACTGTTTTCTGATACAAGTAGAAAGAATGGATTAGTATTTACAAGATTTATGCAAGTTTTCGGATTTTCTCTTCAAATATTGGTAATCATAACAGAAATCATCGTCGTCATATTGAACTAATTATGAATAGTTTTTAATAATTTATATATTAATATATCTATAGAAATATCTATATTGATTAACCTTAAAATAGTTGAAATGTTACAGATTAAAAAAATGTAAACAAGCTCATCTTATTCAAAATGTTATTAATCAACTAATTGATAGGTGTTCTAAAACACCAACCACTTTTAATTATATAAAATGAAAGAGGCATTTAACTTTATTTTGTTTGGTTAGATGCCTCTTTATTGTTGAACTATGTACTTTATTTACCTATTTTAATTCGAGTAATACCACATTCTCTACGTGCGCTGTATATGAGAACATATCTACAGGTTGGATTGCGGATATCTTATATAATCTACCCATTTGTTTATAATCTCTAGCCTGCGTTCTTGGGTCACAAGATATATATACAATCTTTTTAGGTTTGAGTTTCATAATTGTTTGTATGAATTTTAAAGATGCACCTTCTCTGGTTGGATCCATTATTAAGCAATCAATGGTATCTTTAAACTCTTCAATTGTGTTTTCAACATCACCTAAAACAAATGTCGCATTTGATATATTATTAAGCTTCTTATTATTAATAGCATCCTTAACTGATGCCTCATTAATTTCTAACCCATAAACATGTTTTGAATATTTAGCTGCCAAGAGTGTTAATGTACCAATACCTGAATATGCATCTAAAACCAAATCTGTTGGTTTTAAATCAGCTAATTTAATTGCTTCATCATAAAGTGTTATCATTTGAACAGGATTGATTTGATAGAAAGCTCTTGATGAAATTTGAAACTCTAAATCATGAATTTTATCTGTTATATATCCATTACCATATAAAATACGCTCTTCTTCAAGTAAAACAAACTTACTTGGTTTTCGATGAATATTTTGAATGATTGTTATGATATTTGGATGTAATGTAACCAGTTCTCTAGTAAAATCTTTATGATTAGGGAAAGTGTTTCCAAAAGTAGAAAATACTACCATGAATGTAGAATAACTATATGATTTTCTAATCATCACATGTTTTATAATGCCATCATTAGAACGATCATGATATGCTTTAAACTTATATTTGATTAATAATTGTTCAATCGTTTTGAAAACGTCATCAATTTCTTTATCATGTAAAAAATGTGAGTTTTTAGGTTTAATATCTTTAGTACCTTCTTCAAAAAGCCCTAATCTTATTTGAAAATTATTCCCTACTCTAATGTTTGTTGCAGATAAAACTGCTTTATGTCGATAGTTTTTAGGTTTTGGATTTTCAATAATCTTTAAAGCATTTTTACCAAAAAGTGTCTCAATCATTTCTTGTTTAAAAGTAAGCTGTTCACTTAATTTTAATTTTTCAAAATCAGAAGACTTATGGGCATCATAAAAATAATTATCATTATAGTCTTTATTCATTTAAGTGCTCGCTTTACGTCAATCATATTTATTAACCTTGTTTCTTTAATATAGTCTTTCAATTTATGTTCTATTCTACTAAATAGTAATTCCTCAGCAATTAAGGATGCAATCACTAGCGCACCTAATTGATTTAAATGCGTATTATCAGCCACACCATTTGGATAGGTTTCATATTGATTTGGATTTAAATGTAAAAATAATTGTTTTGAATGTTCTATATCTAAATATTCAAGCAATTGCTTAGATTTCTTAAAGATATCTAAAAAGATGATATTTTCTCTTTGAGCTAATAATTTAGCAGCAACTGGATATAAACCAACTGCATGTCGTTTAATCCGGTGTTTTCCAATAAATGATCTTCTAGTCACACTAGATAATATTATTGGAGTCACACCAAGTTTTTTTGCTTGATGAATAAAATATGACAAATTATCTTGATAATCCTTAAATGGATGCGTATATCTAGATTGATCTTGAACCTTTTCATCATTATGCCCGAATTGAATCAATAAAAAGTCATTAGGTTTTAATGCTTTCAACACATTTTTGAAAAGTCCTTCATCAATAAAGGATTTAGTTGATCGTCCATTTTGTGCATAATTTATAACCCGGATATCAGAACTAAAAAAATCGCCTAATTTTTCTGCCCAACCAGTTTCAGGACGTTTCTCATTGATTTTACTTGCTGCTGTTGAATCTCCAATGACATGTATATGAATCATTTTTCTAACTTCCCTGCTAGTTTTATGAATACTAATTTATCTGAATCATAAGTTAAGTATTTAAAAACTTGTTCTTTTGTATACCAACCAGCCACTAAAACTTCACTATCTTGTTTTGTAACTTTACTATTTATAGCTTCTCCTAGAAAATAATATACATCTTTATATATACCATTAGGCATCAAATAAGTGGTTGTCTGCATCTTGTCTGATGCAAACTCAAACATAATACCTGTTTCCTCATAAACCTCTCTTTTAGCAGCATCTATGACAGATTCATCTTTTTCAATATGTCCCTTAGGAAAAGAATAATGATTACCATTCTTATTTTGAGTTAACAAATATAAATACTTACCTTCACTTTTTAAATATACAATTGCTCCTGCAGAAACTTCTTTAACCATTATTATTCACCCTTTTATCTAATTCTTTAATCAATCTGTTGATATCATTATGTGTAAAAAACTTTAAATTGAGGCTATGAACTTCTAAATTTAAATCTATTTTTAGTTCTTTATTGATATCATCATAAACTACTTTTTTAATTTCTTCTAAGATCATTACTTTTTTTTCATATTGAAGAAAAATTAGATTTAATAAATTTATCTTATCTTCCTTTGTCTCATATGAAAGTGAGATATCATCTAAAATGATATTATCTTTTCTAAAGATTCTAGTAAAAACCATGATTACTAAAAAAATCATCAAAAGAAAAATTGTTGCAATATTCATCAATATTTGATCATTATTGATATATGCAATATAAACTAGTACGCCAGTGATAACCAAAAACGGTAAGGTTATTAGGTAACTTTTTAAAATCTTTTTATTTGGTAGAAAAATAATCATATAATGCTCCTTAAAGATACATATCTATTATAAATGAAAAAGAGTCAAAAGACTCTTTATATTTCTAATAACCACTTTTTAACATGAAGAATTACATCTTGGGTAATTGTATGACCAAAATCGTGCATGAATACATATACATTGGCACCAGCTTTTCTTAAAGAATCGACCAATAACTCAATATCTTCTTTTGATGTATATTGATCTCTTGCTGAACTTGAGATAAAAATCTTTGTTTGCGATAGATTATTAAAACTAACATCTTTTTGTATAAATGAAGGACTTAGTAAGATAGTATACTTGACACTATTTGGATAAAGTTGAATGAGCGATTCTAAGATATTTGCACCATTAGAAAAACCTAAACCCACAACACTATCTAAATCTATTTGATAGTTTGATGCTTGCTTCTTGATGAAATCATTTAAGTGTTTCGTCTCACTTACAACACTATCGATATCAAATTTGCCCATCCCAAAGCGTTTAAAAAAGCGGTTCATACCATTTTCTAAAACATTACCTCTTGGACTTAATATGTGATAGGTTGGATCTAAAAGTTTTGCTATTGGGATTAAATCCTGTTCATCCCCACCAGTACCATGAAGCAGTAAAAATGTTTTTTGATTCATCCCTTTTTGATAGATATGTATCATTGCATATCACCAACATTTAAAGCATGATAACCAATCTTTTTAAGTAGATCATTAATAATTGCTTTTTCTTCAACACTCAATATATCAAATACCGAACGCATCACTTCATAATGCTTAGGTAATATATCCTTTGCATGATCTAGTCCTGAATCTGTTAATTCAACATAGTAAATTCTTTTATCTAAGTGATCTTGACTTCGTTTGATTAAGGATCTTTCTTCAAGCTTATCTAAAACATATGTCATAGAGGAATTAGGTATCAACACCTTTTGACACATACCTTGCACCGGCATTCTACCCTTATGAAATAACGTTTCTATAACGGAAAACTCATTAATGGTATATCCATACTTAGAAATATCTTTTTTGATAATCGCTTCAACCGCTTGAACCGTTCTAAATAGTATGGTCATAGTTTTTAAATCTGGATTCATATCCATATGTCTAATACCTCCTTATAAATATTCTTTGTTAAATATTTTATCACTTCTTTTCGAATCAAACATCTTAACTACACTTTCAACATATGCGCGTTTATCTTTATATAAAGGTGGTAAGGTTAAACTTTCACCTAAAATCTCATAACCTTCATCCTCATCAATAAACCCTGGTTCATCGGTTGCAAGTTCAAAGAGTATTCCAGGATATAATCTCGTGTATAGTGATTCAAAATAATATCGATCTACATAACCTGAGTTGGGTGCTCCAATAGATTTAAAGAATGTTTCCCAATCATTGAGTGATGCTCTATCTTTAACTCTAAATGCAATATGATGGACACCACCAAATCCCTGGGTTGCTATTGGTAATAATTTGTTTTCCTCAACAATAATGGATCCACCATTACCACCTTCTGCAACCTCAAACAAATGATATGATGATTCTTTAGAAACCATCTTAAATCCAAAAACATTTGTTAAAATATTTGACATACTCTCAATTCTATTCACTCTTAAAAATACTGGACCTAACCCATAAATACTAAATTCATCTGGTATAGGACCCTTCTTCCAAGGTATCCCCGGTTTAACACCGACTTTTGTTTGATCAGAAAATATTGCATATGGTTGATCATCAAAATCATAAAAATTAATATATTTTCTTCCAAACATTTCTCTAATCTCAGTATGCTTTACTTCATACTTACTAAATCTTTTTAACCAATATAATAATGCCTCATCACTTGGTACTCTAAAACCACTTTTTGATATTTCATTTGTCCCATGAAATGCCTTAGGAATTTGATTGAAATCAAAAAATGTCATCGCTGTACCTGGTGAACCCAAATCATCACCAAAATATAGGTGATAGGTTTGAATATCATCTTGATTTACAGATTTTTTCACCATTCTAAGTCCTAAGACATGGGTATAGAAATCATAAATCCTTGGTGCACTTGAGGTAATAGCTGTAATATGGTGAATCCCTAATAACTTATTCATATCATCAATCCTTTTTAGATTTCAATGGTTGAAATTCACCGTTTTTATCCTTAACTTGAACACGTTTCATTTGATCTAGCACTGAACCTGTAACACTTTCAATATATCTTTTTCTAAGTGTTTCTCTAATTGAAAGCTCTTCTTCAGTTAATGCTCTTTGTTTAGCAAGTCTAGCATAATAATTAATATCCTTTAATAACTCTTGATGTGCTTTCCATGTAACATACTCTGCTTTATTTTGGTATGGATAGTTAACCAATTGATCAACTGGTCTAATAAATAACGGCATCAACGTCTTTTCACTTTGTTCTTTTAAATGAAGAAAATGTGGAGGCATATATAAGATAGGTTCTTCTACATACGTTTTATCTGCACTAAATCCTGGAGTATTGGTTGCAAG
>DHEJ01000003.1:0-92439 GCA_002399815.1 Acholeplasmataceae bacterium UBA4853 | reverse complement strand
ATATATAAATCTGATTCATTAACTAACTTTAACCCTAATTCATCAATTAAAAATGCTTGAGTTAATTCGTAATCGTTAGAATATAAAACAGATCCAAAAAATCCTCTAATTGCTTCTTTCTTAGTCACTCCATGATATTCAAATGTATTATCCAATCCTAAATCTGATTCTACCAATTCAATTGAAATACCGTGAGGATCCTTAAATCGAATAAAACTTTGATCAAATCTGGAAACCACATTATAATCAATATAAAATGATTTTAAACGAGCTTCCCAAAATGCTTTACTCCCTAAAGGAATAATGTATGAAGTTATACCGACTTGACCATCTCCAACAATACCTTCTTTATAATGCTTTGGCCAAGGAAAGAATGTTGTTGCAGTTCCTATTGCACCTTCTTGATTACCATAATACAAATGGTAAACATTTGAATCATCAAAATTTAAAGTTCTTTTTAATAGTTTTAAACCTAGTACACTCGTATAAAAATCAATATTTTCTTGAGCATGCCATACAATTGCTGAAATATGATGAATACCTGTTACTTTCATAAGTCCACTTCCTTTTTTCTTATAGTATCATTATATTTCGAATTCGAAATAATTTCCATAGATATGCTTTTTTACGGTAAAATATGGTAAAATGAATGTAATAATTATATGATTTTAGTTTGTTTGTTAAAAAGTCAGAAGATTAATCTACAACATGAAAAAGGATAAAAAAGTGAAAAAACTCATTACATTAGGACCTTCTGGAACATATTCAGAAATTGCTGCTAAAAAATTTATAAAACAACTTAATCTTCAAGTTAAAATCACTTATGAACCCAGTATCGATTATTGTTTTCATGGATTTAAAACTGCCGATTATTTAGTTTTACCGATTGAAAACTCAATTGATGGTTATATCCAAAGAACGCTTGATTTACTCAATATATCCAATGCCTTTATTATCTCTGAATTGAATTTACCTATCACATTTTCTCTGGTTTCAAATGAAGCATCACTTGAGGATATTGAAACAGTATATGTGCAATTTAAAACTAAAAACCAATGTTTAGATTTCTTTTTTCATTATAAACACTTAAAATTTGTTATTACCGATTCAAATTCACAATCATTAGCCTTACATCTTAAAAATCCCAAACATACGGCAGCAGTTATTCCTTCACATTTAGTCAAATCCTTTTACCAATTAACAATTCATCATATAGAAGATCAGCTCACCAATCAAACAAGATTCATCTTAATTGGTAAAAATCAAATCTCCCCTGATTTAAACATTGACTATAAGGCTTTAATCTCATTATCACCAACCATAGATAAGCCAGGATTACTCTATCACTTACTTAGTTACTTTACAGAATTAAACATCAACTTAAAATCAATCATCTCAAGACCTAAAATGAATACATTAAATGCTTATGAATTCTTTCTGGAAGTTGATGTCAATGGAAATACTTTAGATCAATTACTAAAAACAATCCATCAAAATAAGAATCTCAATATGAAACTATTAGGAGTATACAAATGAAATTAACTGATTATATGAAATTAGAAACTTATAAAAATGAATCGATCCATAGTTCACCATTACTATACCGAGTTTATGTACCAAAGTCTAAAAGGAAAAAAAATAAACTTTTTATCTTTTTACATGGTGCTGGCGAACGTGGTAACGATGGTTTATCCCATGTCAACAACAATGCTAAATTATTAGAATATATCATTGATCATCCAATATATGGTAAAGAAACAATAATCATTGCACCTCAAATACCAGAAAATGAACGTATTGTTTCTCTAGAAGACACCTTAATGGGTACCTATCAATATAAAACAAATACAACCACACCAATTCAACTTTTATTAAATGATTTTATAGAAAATGAAATTGAAAAACAATATAAGTTAGATCCTCAGTACTTCTATATTGGTGGATTATCTATGGGTGGTGTTACAACTATTGATTATATTACCAGATACCCTAACAAATTCGCTGCTGCCATATCCATTTGTGGAACGCTTGATTTATCCGAAATTCAGACATTAAAAAGAACACCACTTTGGTTATTCCACTCATCTGATGACCCAGTTGTAAATTATGAAAAATTTGATAAAGCTTATCATCTACTAGATCAACTTGGTGCCGATGTTAAATATACTTTATATAACAATACCGGACATGGTGTATGGAATAAAGCCTATGAAGAACCAGGATTACTTGATTGGTTATTCT
Organism: Acholeplasmataceae bacterium UBA4853; assembly: GCA_002399815.1. Lineage (GTDB taxonomy): Bacteria > Bacillota_I > Bacilli_A > Acholeplasmatales > Acholeplasmataceae > Acholeplasma. The sequence continues at coordinate 90,198 of DHEJ01000003.1, read as the reverse complement.
CTAAGAAAAAAACAATGCCTAGATATTAAGGCATTATTTTTTTACATAAAATCATATGGACTTAAAGTACTTGTTTCATCGAGTGCTTCTTCTTTATTATCCAACTCTTTTTGATCACTTTTTAGTCTTTCTATGAGTTTCGTATTTCTTTTAGAAACTAATTGATTCGATGCATATTGAAGTAAATTCATATCACCTAATATTAATAAGAATTGTTTAGCTCTTGTAATTGCTGTATAAATCAATTCCTTCTTTAACATATGTAAATAACTTCGAATAATCGGTAAAAACACAATTTTATACTCAGAACCTTGAGATTTATGAATCGAAATGACATAAGCTAGATTCAGATTTTCTAAATCAGATGTTTCAAAAGTCACTACATGCTCATCAAATTTAACATCCATGTTAAGTACTTCTTTTTCATTTTTATAAATCTTTGTAATCTTACCAATATCACCATTCATGATTTGTTTATCTCGATCATTTTGAAGTTGAATGACTTTATCGTTCTCATAATAAATCTTATCTCCATATGTCATCGATAAGGATTTACCAAAATTTGGATTAAACTGTTTTTGAATCTCTTTGTTCATTAAATCAATTCCTAAGTCGCCTTTGTAAAGTGGGATTAAAACTTGAATGTCATCCATTAAATCATATCCTTTTTTTAATGCTCCAGATATTTGATTTAAAATGACTTTTTTAATATCGCCTGCATCACCTTTATAAAAGATGACATCCTCATGACTCGTTAAGTCATCCTGAGTTAATGCTTGATTATTAATACTGTTAGATAATTTAATAATGTGTGAATTTTTAGCTTGTCGGTGAATTTCATTTAAATAAATTACTGGAACAACCTTAGATTCTATTAAATCACCTAGAACATAACCAGGTCCAACTGAAGGTAGTTGATCTTTATCTCCAACAATGACGATTCGACTCCCATCTTTAATCGACTCAATTAATCGTCTCATTAAAAATATATCAATCATTGATGCTTCATCAATTATGATTAATTTTTGTGGTAAAGGATCAAATCTATCAAATTTAGGTGTTCTATCAAAATCATAACCTAAATGACTATGAATAGTTCTAGCATCAAATTTCAGTAATTCTTTCATTCGTTTAGAAGCTCTACCTGTTGGTGCCATTAAAGCTATATCGTTTTTAGTTTCAGGACTTTTTAAATTTAATTTATAGTAGTTTGCATAAAGATTTAATAACCCATCAATTAATGTTGTCTTTCCAGTACCTGGACCACCTGTAATAATAGTAATTGGTTCATTCATCGCTTTAATAATCGCTTCTATCTGCTTTTCAGTATAGTCAATTGACTTTTGAAGTGAGATTTGAGAAAGCATTAAAGACAATAAATCTTCATCAATTTGATCAACTTTATGAGAATTAATCTCCAATATTCTTTTAGCAATATGAATCTCTGCATCATAGACAGATGATAAAAAGTAATTTGGTGATTCATACTTAATTTTACCTTCTAAAATCAGTTCATCTATAGCGCTTTGATAATTCACTTCTACATTGAGTAATCTAGAAACTTTGTTTGATAATAACTCATAATCTAAATATAGATCTCCATCACCAAATGCAGTTTGTTCAAGTGCATAAACAACTGCTGCCTTTAATGACCTAATATCGGTTTTTGAAATACCTAATTTATCTGCAATATCTGCAGATTTAATAAATCCAAAACCATCAATTTCATACATTAAACGATAAGGATCTTCTTCTAATTTTTCTATAGTTTCATTACCATATGATTTATACAGTTTAGAAGCTATTTTAGAGGTCAGACCAAAGTCTAATAATTTAATGAAAATAGAATGTTCTAAATGATGTTTAATGATTTCTTTTTTTAATCGAACGCGTTTGATTGGATTTAGAATACTTGATAAAACTAAATCATCTTCTAAAATCATTTCGATTGCTTTATTACCTAGTAAATCTACTATCTTTTGAGCTGTTTTAGGACCAATCCCAGTAAAATAATCACTTGACAAATATTTAACTAAACCACTTTCAGATATATCTTCAATCCGGTCAAACTTAGTCACTTTAAACTGTTTCCCGTATTTAGCATGACTAATCATTTCACCTGTAAATTCATACTCTAATTCTTCATTTAAAAGCGGAAAATAACCAACAATCGTCACTGTTTCATGTGTGTTGGTTTCTAATTTCGCGATCGAATATCCATTCTCATCGTTTTTATATATATATGATTTGACATACCCTTTGATGACTTCTGACATTAGCTATATAATCTTTTTTCGTTTTGATAAAATACTTCACTAATAAATCCAGATCCAATACACACTTCACCTTCATAAATAGCACAAACCTGACCAGGAGTTACTGCTCTAATCTTTTGTGGGTATTCAACTACAAAGGTTTCATCATCAATCCATGTTAAAGTAACATCTTGATCTTCTTGACGATATCTAAATTTAGCTGTATATTTCTTGGATTCTTTTTTTCCACGCCATTTTACTTCAGTAATAAGTGCTTTATCTGAATATAAATATGGATGATCAAAACCAGGTTCTACATATAAAGTGTTTGTTTTTAAGTCTTTACCTACAACAAACCAAGCATCTGTTGTTTGATCAGAACCACCAATACCTAAACCTTTTCTTTGACCAATCGTATAATTCATTAAACCATAATGCTTTTTAATAAATGTTTGATCTAAACGACGCATATCACCTTCTTTAGCAGGTAAGTAATTTGCTAGAAATTCATTAAAATGTCTTTCTCCAATAAAACAAATACCTGTAGAATCTTTCTTATCAGCTGTAATTAATCCAGCCTCTTTCGCTATTTTTCTAACTTCACTCTTTGGTAAATGACCAATTGGAAATAAAACTTTTCTTAACTGTTCGGTTTTTAATTGTGATAAGAAATAGGTTTGATCTTTATTTTGATCAAATGCACGTAATAAAACAGATTCTTCTTTACTATGGTCAATTCTTGCATAATGACCCATAGCAATATAATCAGGATTAAACTTTTCACTATAATCAACAAAAGCTTTAAATTTAATTTCGTTATTACATAATACATCTGGGTTAGGTGTTCTATTCTTATTATATTCATCAATAAAATAAGAAAAAACACGATCCCAATATTCATGAATAAAATCAACTCTATGTAAAATAATACCTAGTTTATCAGCAACAAGTTTAGCATCTTGATAATCTTTTTCTTGTTCACAAGTTTCATCATATAATGTCGGATTACCTTTAAAATCCATGTTGGTTGCACTATCCCAATTACGCATAAATACTGCTTCAACATCATATCCATCTTTTAATAATAAATATGCTGCGACAGAAGAGTCTACACCACCAGATAGCCCAATTAATACTTTCTTTTTCAATCTAATATTCTACTTTCTTTTAATCTCCGAAGGTAATCTTAACTCACTTCTTGGTGAAAGTGATGTTTGTAAAATCTTTGGTCCTTCAGGCATCGGTTGTCTTTTGAATTGTTGGCTAAAGAAACGATTAAAGAATCTTTGAGCATAAAGCTTAGATTCAACCTCGTCTAAACCAAATGTGTGTTTAACCAACCAAGCAGCCTTTTTTTCATCTGCACCGTTAATTAAGAAATGATACAACATAAAATCATTAATTTCATATTTTCCTATGACATCTTCGGTTTTCTGATCATCTTTTAATTCTGGTGAAATCGGTCTTTCTAATATATTTTTAAGTACATCTTTTAAATCTTGATACGCATGATTCATATGATATGAAATGAGGGACTTTACCCAGGTTTTAGTCAAACCCGCATTAATATCATACATACTCATATGATCACCATTAAATGTCATCCATCCTAATGCAATCTCACTCATATCTCCAGTACCTAAAACAAAACCACCATATTTATTTGCTAAATCCATTAAGATAAGTGTTCTAATTCTTGCCTGTGCATTTTCATAAGTAATATCATCTTTAACTTCATGATTTAAACTTTTTAAATGTAGGTCTACTTGTTCTTTTATTGGCTTAGTTAAAACGGTAACGCCTAACTTTTCCATAAGCATTAAAGCATCATCAAGGGTATCATTTTTAGTTACTGATGAAGGCATTGTTACAGCAATAATATCTTTTAAATCTTTATTTAGTCTTTTAAATGTTTGATGTGCAACCAGTAATGCTAAGGCACTATCTAAGCCTCCTGATATACCAACAACGAGCTTTAAATTAGGCATATGGACAAACTTTTGAGTAAGTCCTTGAATTTGTAATTCATTGGCTAATTTATATGCATCTAAGTCATCTGACTTAGGTAAGAAAGGTTGTTTATTTAATGGTTTTTCAAAAACATAATGTGCTACTTCTTTAAAACTTACTGCAACTCTTGGTATAGAGGTATGTTGAAAGAGTTGTTCATCTCTAAATGTTGAATCAATACGTCTTTGAAATCTGATTGCTTCAAGATCTAAATCAAATGTTAAGAGCTCGGTATTTTCAAATAAACTAGATTCATCAATCAACTCACCTAAACTAGCAGCTAGTTTATGAGATGAGAATACAACATCCGTTGTCGATTCAGTTGGACCACTTGAGGTATATAAATATGCCCCCATATGTTTTCTAGATGATTCTTTAACAGTTAATTTTCTAGTTTGTGGTTTACCAACACTTTCTGTTGAGGCTGATAAATTCAACATCATCATTGCCCCTGATAATGATAACTCATCACCTGGTGTTTGAATTGCCCACATATCTTGACAAACTTCAACACCAAATGATATATCATTGACATCATCTTTAAAAATCATCTTACCAAATAAAACTTCTTGGTTTAAAAGTTTGATCTTATTCACATGCATCTGATGACCCGATTGGAACCATCTTTTCTCATAAAACTCTTTAGAATTTGGTAAAAAGTATTTAGGTACAACCCCTTTAATCACTTTATCTTGAATAATGACTGCAGTATTATATAACACATCCATAATTTTTAAAGGCATTCCTAATACATAAACACCTTTATAGGTTGTTTCATGCATGATTCTTTTTAACGCTTCAACTGCCTTGTTTAAATAATCACTTTGATAAAACAAATCCCCTGAAGTATATCCTGTTAAGGTTAGTTCTGGAAATAACACCAATCCTGATTGATTCTGATCAAGAATCTCTAAAATAGGTTCCACGTTTAAAAGTGGGTTACCAACCGTAATTTTAGGAGTTGCAAGTGAAATTTTTAAGAATCCATATTTTGTCATTTTTTAGCCTCTTGATACAAATGATTTTTCTTAATATATTGATACACATGAGGGTTTAAATCATTTTTATTCATTTCTACATTAAGTCTAATTCTAGAACTACTGATTATACTATCGAACTGCATCACATGATATTTTGTATGATACTTCTCAAATAATGAAACATCTAATTTATAATCACTTCGATTAATAATAATAAATCCATAAGTTTTTAATAGCTTTTCATAATCAATCCATTTTGTTAAAGTCTCAAGATGATCAGTGCCTAAAACAAAGTATATATCTTCATATGTTTGACTTAATTCGTTGAGTGTTTGGAAAGTACCTTTAAACTCTAAACTATTTTCCAAACTTGAAATTTCAACATTTTTATAAGAACCTAACATTAAATTAACCATGTTATAACGATGAAAAAAAGATGTTAAGTTATGTTTCCAACCATAAGCATCTCCAACGGGTACAATAATGACTTTATTCGGATTATATGTTTCAATTAATTGACTTAAAATTAACTCATGTGCCTTTGAAGGCGGATTGAAACTTCCACCATAAACAAGTACCATATTTATATCACCTTTTCATATTTATTATATCACGTGATACCCCATTTAACTTTTATTTAAAACCATATCATTACTTTTCATTATATATTTGTGTGATTATTTATATAAATAATGTTATAATTTTTATGAATAAGCATAAAAGGAAAATTTATGAATAAAGACAGTCAAGACAATCAGCACGATTATCAAGTAATTAAAGTAAAACCCGTTAAATTAAAAAAGGATTATACGTTTTTTAATCAGAATCCTTTTTTTAAGTTCTTATCATTTTTAACGGTTTTATTAATGAAAATCACCTTATTTTACTTTTATGGGATATTTTTTAGAGGTCTTCGCATTAAAGGTAAGAAACATTTAAAGCATCTCAAAGATGACCGTTATATCTTAGTTTCTAACCACATGCATGTCATGGATGCTATTTGGGTTGGTTCATTAATTTTCCCTAGAAAAATATATGTTACTATGCTACAATCTAATCTAGGCTTACCACTAGCTGGTAAAATCCTACGTGCAGCAGGTGGTATTCCAATACCAGAAACGAAAGATCATATGGTCAAATTCCTTAAAGAACTTAAAGATGAACTTTCTAAGAAAACACCAGTCTTGGTAATGCCTGAAGCATCGATCAAACCATATCATATAGGCATTAGAAAATTTTTAAGTGGTGCATTCAGATTTGCAACAGATGCAGATGCCAAAATCATGCCTTTCGTATTTATTTATAAGAAGCCAAATGCTTTTCAAAGATTTATCAGTCGTAAACCAAGAATCCAATTACATGTGCTTCCACCAGTCGAAATCACTCGATATGAAAGTAAGCATGAAACTCAAGTTCAAATAAAAGATAAAGTCCATCAGATTATGTCAGAGTATTTCTATCTACATTCTGATTACAAAGAGGAGATCCAAAATGAAGCCTAAAGTGATGATTCAAGAAAATCAACGTTTTACTAAAACAAGAAGAGCCTTACTAGAGGTTCTTAAGAATAGACACTTAACCTTTAAAGAACTATACGAAGAACTTTCTAAAGCAGGTTTTAAGAATGTTTCAACACTTTATAATAATCTTGATTTTTTCATCAAAAATAATATGGTTATTGAAATTAATTTAGATGGAACAAAATACTACGATTTAGGTATTGATAACCCATATCATCAACATGACTCTCATTTACACATGGTCATAAAAGACCCTCAAACGAATGAATCCGTGATTAGAGAAATTGATTATCCAGAAATTTATGAATCAATTTTTAGTCATCCAGTATTTAAACATTATGAAATCGAATATATCCGAATCTTAGTTTCTGCAAAAAAAAAAGAAAAACACCAATCATATTGAATTAGTGTTTAATTAATTACATCTTATTGCTTTTCAGCCACTCTTAATTGCGCAGAGTGGCTTCTTTTATTATCTTCATACTCTTTTTGGGAAGGTAATATTGCTTTTCTATTAATCATCTTTAAAGGTGGTTTATCTATAAAACGAATATCCACATGCTTTGGCATATGAATTTCACTATTGGATTTAAAGAAATGCTTAACAATTCGGTCTTCTAATGATTGAAAACTAATGACCACTAATCTACCGCCTTTATTTAGTAGGTTTAAACTCGATTTTAATGCTTTTTCTAATACATCGAGTTCTTTATTCACTTCTATTCTTAAAGCCTGAAAAACACGCTTTGCTGAATGCCCTTTAACATTTCTATTGACCAAATCGGTAATCTTAACTAAATCACTTGTCGTTTCTAAAGGTCTTTTATCAACAATGTGACCTGCAATATGCCAAGCATTATTTTCATCACCATAAAGTCTAAAAATATCTGCTAGTTCTTGTCTAGAGTAAGTGTTTACAATGATCTTTGCTGTTAATGGATTAGATTGGTCCATACGCATATCTAAATCATAATCCTTTAAATAAGAAAACCCACGTTTTTCGTCATCAATTTGAAAAGAGGATAATCCTAAATCAAATAAGATACCATCAACCTTTGTTACACCTAGTTCTTTTAACTTTGATTCCATGAATTCAAAGTTTGAATGAATTAATGTTTTATTTGTATACTTAGTTAAACGTTCTTCTGATCTTTTTAGTGCATAGGTATCTTGATCAAATGCATATAAGTGTCCATTTTTTAACCGACTTAAAATAAGCTCTGAGTGTCCACCACCACCTAAGGTTGCATCCACGTAGATCCCACCGTCTTTAATATTGAGTGCATCAACTGATTCATTTAATAATACTGTTATATGTTCCATAAATACCTCTACTTCATATTATACCAAAGAAAAAAGCACATTTCGTGCTCTTCTTTCATAAAGGTTATTTGTTTTCCTTGTTTTTCTTTTCTAAAACTAATTGACCTTTATAGTAACCGCTATTTGGCGTTACTCTATGTGGTAAAGTAAATTCACCAGTTTGTGGATCCACAACGATTGTAGGCGTTTTTAATTTGTAATGTGAACGACGACGACCTTTTGACCCTTTACTATGTCTTCTGAATATTGCACCCATGCATATTCACCTCCTTTAAATTCTTACTTCTTGAGACCTTTAAATACAGGATGTCCCTCTTTTTTCTCTTCAAATAAGCTGTGGTCAGCTGATTCGTGATAAACAAAAGGCTCTTTTTCTAACAAGATTTCTGCAAATACCAACTGATTTAAATCGATGACATCTTCTAAGTAATAATCTAGAATATCTATATTTTTAGAAAATATCACTTCGGTTTCAAATGCTAAGTCATAGGCAACAGGTTTTAATGTTAACGCACACTTTTGAACAACATCCACTTGAATGTTTAATCTTAAAGTTACCGTTTCAAAATCCTTTTTAATGCGTCCTTTAACCAAACAAGGCGATAAACTGATTAAATCACTTGATGCTTGTACATAATCTTCTAGATTCAAATCAACATCAATTGAGGATAATGGTTCTAATGTTTTTACTTCTATAATCATAAATATCACCCCAACCTAACTAATTATATTAAAAACTCACTGAGATGTCAACAAAATACATCCATTTACACATTTAAAAATGCATCTTTAAAGAGTTCATCAAAATCAGTTAAACTAGAACCTAAAAGATAGTTTGTTATCCCATGCTTTTCAAATGCTTCCATGACATCACTATAGTTCCACTTAACACCTTTTAAGGATGCTTCAAATGGTAATAAATCTTCATTTAGTTCAAAGAAGTCACCATTAATTTTTGCATGTTCAATAATACCTTCTTTAATATCTAAACGTAATTCAAATCCACCCCAATTAAAACGCTTTTTTAATACTTGCGTGTAGCCTGGTTGGTCTTGATATAAAAATTTATCCGTTTGATAAAACTTAGCTTGTTCATTAAGCATCTTAACTTCTTCACAACTAATTTCATAGACCTTATCGCATAATGTCATTTCTAAATGTTTGATTAACTCATCCTGACTCATCCCATTTAAATATGGTTTTAAGTTATTGACTCTTGATCTGACACTTGAAATACCTTTACTAATCAACTTTTCATCCGGTGGATTTAAAGCTCTAACCATCGTTTCGATGTCTAAATCATACATTAATGTACCATGCATTAACATACCGTTTTTATTTTGTAAAAAAGCATTACCTGAAACCTTCTTACCTTCTAATAAGATGTCATTTCTTCCACTAAATTCTAAGTTTACACCTAGTAACTTAAATGCATCTATGAGTTTAGATAGATAGGTTTTAAATGAGAAGTTTTCTTTACTTCTTTTAGTAATCACTGTAAACATCGTATTATTTTCATCTGCATAAACAGACCCACCACCAGTTGGTCTTCTAAAAAATTTAATGTGATGATCTTTAACGTACTTAAAATTAATCTCATTTTCAATCACTTGATTTTTTCCTGAAACAATCCCTTTAATCTTCCATGTAAAAAAATATGTTTCATCGTCTTTTAATAAGGTATTTAAGACATATGATTCTAATGCAAAATAAAAGTATGGTTCTAAATTACCTTCGTTATGATGTTTTACTAGTATCATGTATGATCCTCCCAAATATGATTTATTATAAAACAAAAAAGAGGAAAATCCTCTTAATTTGTAAAAAATTCCTTAAATTTATCCCAACTACTTTTCTTTCTTGGATTTTCCAAATTTTTTAGTTGTTCAAATAATTTTTTCTCTTCAGATGATAAGTTCTTTGGTGTTTCAATAACTACATTGACATACTGATCACCTTTTTTACCAGTTCTTACATCGGAAGTACCTTTATCTTTAAGACGCAGTGAAGTACCAGATTGAATACCTGAAGGAATAGTTAATTCAACATTACCATAAATCGTAGGTACTTCAATCTTATCTCCTAAAGCTGCTTGAGTAAATGTTACAGGTATATCAAGGATAATATCTGTACCATTACGTTTAAACATCTTATGAGCTCTAACTCTAAATGTAATGTATAAATCTCCAGCTTCAGCATTATTCTTTCCACCGTGACCATAACCTGGAACACGTAAGGTCATTTCATTATCTACACCGGCTGGAATCTTAACATCGACATGTTTCTTATTACGAACACGTCCTTGACCGCTACAAACGTGACACTTATTATCAATTGTTTGACCTTTACCACCACAAGTTGGACAAGGTTGTTGAGTTCTCATTGTACCAAACATTGTTCTTTGGTCAACATTTATATATCCAGAACCATGACATCTTGTACATGTGTGAATATCCTTAGAACTTTCAGCACCAGAACCATGACAGTGTCTACAATCTTCAGTAATTTCAACATCAACAGCCTTTTTAGTACCTAAAACAGCTTCCATGAAATCGATTGTCATGCGCATATTAATATCATCACCTTCATTTTTTTCGCGACGTTGCGTTCTACCGCCACCAAAAAATGAATTAATTATATCATCAAATCCGCCAAACCCGCCACCGCCAAAACCACCAAATGGATCACCTTGTTGACTTTGGTGACCAAATTGATCGTATTGAGCTTTCTTATTTGGGTCATTTAATGTATCATAGGCTTCTTGTACTTCTTTAAATTTTGCTTCTGCATCCTTTTCTTGTGAAACATCTGGGTGATATTTTTTAGCAAGTGAACGGTATGCTTTTTTAATATCATCTGCTGATGCACCTTTTGTTAAGCCTAGGACTTCATAGTAATCTCTTTTTTCTGCCATAGTTTCAATCCTTTTTAGTCAGAAAGGAAAGTTTCCTTTCCTTACTTTTTATTTTTCTGTAAATTCTGCATCAACAGCATCTGATCCATTATCATCAGAACCGTCTTTTGATTCCTTATTCGCTTCTTTTGCTTTACTTGCCTTTTCATATGCTTTAATTGCAATCGATTGAGCAGCTTTATTTAATTCCTCATTTTGTTTCTTGATTAATTCTAAATCAGTACCCTTTAATGCTTCTTGTAAGTCAGCAATTGCTTTATTTACAGCATCTTTTTCATCAGTTGTTGCTTCATCACCTAAGTCAGTAATCGCTTTTTCTGATTGGAAAATTAAGCTATCTGCTTCATTTCTTAAATCAGCTTCTTCTTTACGTTTAGCATCTGCTTCAGCATTTTCTTCTGCTTGTTTAACCATCTTATCAATTTCTTCTTTAGATAGTCCACCATTACCAGAAATAGTAATCTTTTGTTCTTTATTTGTACCTAAATCTTTAGCTTTAACAGAAACAATACCATTGGCATCAATATCAAATGTAACTTCAATTTGAGGTACTCCTCTTGGTGCAGGTGGAATATTGTTTAATTGGAATCTACCTAAAGTCTTATTATCTGGAGCCATTGGTCTTTCACCTTGTAAAACGTGAATATCAACAGCTGGTTGATTATCTGCTGCAGTACTAAATACTTGTGATTTAGATGTTGGAATTGTAGTATTTCTTTCAATTAATTTAGTAAATACATTACCTAAAGTTTCAATACCTAATGAAAGTGGTGTAACGTCAAGTAATAAGACATCTTTTACATCACCTGCTAAAACAGCACCTTGAATTGCAGCACCCATAGCAACAACTTCATCAGGGTTTACAGAACGGTTTAATTCTTTACCAAATTCTTTAGTTACTAATTCTTGAACGGCAGGAATACGTGTTGATCCACCTACTAGAAGTACTTGATGAATATCTTTAGCAGTCATTTTAGCATCGCTTAAAGCACGTCTAACTGGAATAATAGTACGTTCTACTAAATCTTTAGTTAATTCATTAAATTTAGCTCTTGATAGATTATATTCTAAGTGTAATGGACCAGCAGCTCCCATTGTGATAAATGGTAATGAGATTGTAGTTGTTGTAACTCCTGACAATTCTTTTTTAGCTTTTTCAGCAGCATCTCTTAATCTTTGAAGTGCCATTTTATCGTTTAATAAATCAACACCGTGTTCTTTTTTGAATTCTTGAGCTAAGAATTTATAGATCTTTTCATCAAAGTCATCACCACCAAGTTTGTTGTCACCTGCTGTAGAAACAACTTCAAAAGTACCATCTGCTAAATGAAGGATAGATACGTCAAATGTACCTCCACCTAAGTCAAATACTAAAACTGTTTGTTCTTTTTCAGTCTTATCAATACCATATGCTAATGCTGATGCAGTTGGTTCATTAATAATTCTTTTAACATTTAATCCAGCGATTGTACCAGCATCTTTTGTTGCTTGTCTTTGAGCATCGTTAAAATAAGCAGGTACTGTAATAACAGCATCAGTTACAGTTGCTCCTAAATAATCTTCAGCTGTTTTCTTTAAATTTTGTAAAATGTATGCAGAAATTTGTTGTGGAGTATACGTTTTACTACCCACTTTAACTTTATAACTTGCATCACCCATATGTCTTTTAATACTATAAATTGTATCTGGGTTTGTGATTAATTGGCGCTTTGCAACTTCACCTACCAAGATTTCATCACCTTTAAATGCTACGATTGATGGTGTTGTTCTACCACCTTCTGCATTCGCGATTACTTTAACTTCATTACCTTCCATAACAGAAACTACTGAGTTTGTAGTTCCTAAGTCGATACCTATAATTTTATTAGTTTTGGCCATTGTCTTCACTCCATTCATTTATTTTTACCATGGCTGGTCTTAAAATTCTGTCTTTAAAATAATATCCTTTTTGTAATACTTCTAGTACAATACCATTTGCTTTTTCTTTATCACTAGTTTTTTCTATGGCATGATGTACTTTTGCATCAAACACTTCACCTAATGCTTTAATTTCTTTGACACCTTCTCTTTCTAATACTTGTTCAAATTGATCTTTAATCATTTTGAATCCGATTAGAAAGTTTTTTAATAAATCATTGTCTGTTGGAAATTCAACTATTTTTGAAAATTGTTCATATGGTGTAAGTAATTCATTTGCAAAACTACTTGCCGCATATTTTTTATCCATAACTTTTTCAGCTTGAATACGCTTTTTAAAGTTATCTGCTTCTGCTAGAGTCCTTAAATATTTATCATTTAATTCCTTAATTTCAGCTTCAAGTACCTCAATTCTTGCAAGGTGCTTATTCTTTTTTTCTTTTTTTGATTCTTCAACAACTACTTCTTCTTGGTGTTTTTCTTCCATGCTTATGTCACTCCTTATTGTCTTTATATAATTTTGCGAGATTGGCTGCAATATACTCTAATAATGGTATCACTTTTTTATATGCCATTCTCGATGGCCCTACAAGTGCAATCGTACCACTTTCATCATCACTAATGCGGTAAGGTACTGAAACTATTGTCATCTGATCAAACGGGATAATTTCCATATCACTTGAAAATCTTACCGACAATCCATCATCACTTCCTATGAGTTTAATAATTTCTCGACGATCCATCATATCAATGAACCGTTTAATATGACTTACATTATTAAATTCAGGCTGTTCAAATACATTGGTCATTCCTGATAAATAGAATGTATCTGATGCAAATTTGGAAAATGCTTGGATGAATGAATCAATGATACGTGCTTGATAATTCATGAAATCCTTTAGCTCTGATGCAGCATATTCTACCTTTAATGTTTCGATTGCTTCAGATAGTAAACGATCTTTTAATAAATCATCTAACGTTTTAATAACTTCTTTTAAATCACTGGTACTCATATCTTCTGCAATATGTATTTGTTGATGTTGCACATGACCATGGTCTGTTACAATAAGTAAGACTGCATCAGTTGTTCCCAGTGGGATAAAATCTATCTTTTTAATGCGAGCTTGTAAAATATCAGGACCAACTGCAACCGCCATATAGTTTGTTAATTCAGAGAGCAATTTTAATGCTTCTTGAATTGCAGTTTCTCTGGTATATGTGTTTTTTTCAAAGATTTTATCAACTAATGGAAATACTTTAGTAACTTCAGAATCTCTTGTAACTAAATGATCCACATAATAGCGATATCCTTTTTCAGAAGGTATTCTACCTGATGAAGTATGTGTTTTTTCTAAAAAACCTAAATCTTCAAGTATCGCCATATCATATCTTAAAGTTGCAGATGAAAAATCTAAGTAAGGTAAACTCATTAATGCTTTAGAACCAACCGGTTCAGCTGTCTCTGAGTAAATATCTATAATCGCCTTAAGTATGAGTTTCTGTCTTGACGAAATCATCACATTCCCACCTTTTAGCACTCACTTCGGTTTAGTGCCAACATTATTGTATAATATTTCATTAGCACTGTCAACACTTATGTGCTATCTTCACATTTTTTCTTTTTTGTTTGTTTTTCATAGATTATGTTATAATCTTATGCGAGGTAGAGAAATATGCAATTTTTATGGATAGGTTTATTTATTATTGGTTCCTATTTAATAGGAGCCATCCCATTTGGATATATCATTCCAAAAATATTTAAAGGTATCGATATTAGAGAACATGGTAGTAAAAACGTCGGTTCTACCAACGTTATCCGTGTTTTGGGTCCTAAATATGGAATCCCAACATTTTTATTAGATTGTTTTAAAGGTGCATTACCAATTATCATCGCTAGATATATCTTAGGGTATCCAGAATTAAATGTTGTAAGTGGATATGATATTTCGATCGTTTATGGTGCATTTGCTGCTGTTGGACATATTAAATCTATATATATTGGATTTAAAGGTGGTAAAGCAGTTGCAACTGGAGTTGGAGCAATTATTGCAATTAATCCGATCATTGGACTACTTGGTATAGCAATCTTCTTTATTGTGGCTTTTAGTACCAAATATGTGTCAATCGGTTCTGTTGTAGCAACCTTCATGGTTGGAGTCATGATGTGGGTTGGAATTTTAATTCCTGAATTATGGATTCCTACACAAAACCTTGAACTAAACTATCAATCTCAAGCTGTTAACTTAACTGTTATCACACTTATTATTTTCACAGTGATCTTTATGCACAAAAAGAACTTTATACGATTAAAAAATGGAACGGAAAATAAAATTGGGCAAAAGAAACAAAAAATAACTTAATATCATATAACAATTTAAAAGATACATTCCTTAGGGAATGTTTTTTTATTATTTTTTTTACATTGTATTTTTATTGACAATATAGTACGTCATACAGTATAATATGAATGAAAGGTGGTTCATATGGATCAAATACTAACAAATTTAATTATTGAACTTAGACGTGGAACTCAAATCTTATTCGTCTTAGATGCATTATCTGAAAGCCAGTATGGTTATTCATTACTAGAAAAATTATTAGCAAAAGGTATCACAATTGAAGCTGGTACGTTATACCCACTTCTTAGAAGATTAGATGAACAAGGATTACTAAGCTCAGAATGGGATACAACAGAATCTAGACCTAGGAAATACTATAAATTAAGTAGTGAAGGTCAAAATGTCTTAAAAGCATTAAAAAATGAATGGTTAACATTATCAAATGAAATGAATATTTTATTCCAAGGAGAATCTAAACTATGAACCACATGATTGAAAAGTATATTTATGCAGTAACCAAACGTTGTCCAAGTAACAACAGAGAAGAAATCAAAAAGGAATTAGAATCATATATTTTTGATATGTTAGGTGATAATACAAAGCCTACTGATCAAGAAATAGATGATGTATTACATAAGATAGGTAACCCAATCCATGTAGCTTCTAAATATCAAACAGAGGAAAGACATGTCGTACCACCAATGTTTTATCAGGACTATATTCTAATCCTTAAATACGTACTTATCGGCTTTATTATAATATCTGTCATTGTATCAATGATTGAGAGTTTAGTGAATTTAGACAGTCAATTTCCAGTGAACTTTGTTGGTAACATCATAACAAATACCTTTACTAACTTATTCAGTTTCATGTTTGCTGCATTTGGATTCACTACATTAGCATTTTGGTCATATAGTATTCCAAAGGTTAAACAAAATGTGGATGAATGGTTGACCAATTGGAAGACTAAAGATTTAATGGATGTTCCTAAAGAAGAAATTAAATTTAAACCTTCAGGTAGATTATCCATACTAATCGAGATGATTTTTGCAGTACTATTTTCTGTAGCATTCGGTGTATTATTCATCGTATATTACGAAAATATTGCTATTTACGTGGTCGATCAAACATCATATCCAATTTTAAACCTTGATTATAAGCCTTTATTTACCGCATTTATCATCATCAGTAATATCTTATTATTCTTAAGATATGCATATCATTTAAATGTCGGTTACGTGAATTCTAAACTATTAATCTTTAGAGCAGTTGTCAAGTTATTAAGTATTATCGGAACTATTATTATATTACTATTACCTAACCTTCTAACACCAATGTATTATGATGGTTTAATTGCTTTATTTGAAACTGATTTAACAACTGTTACTTATTGGACAAATATCATTATTTATACAATGATTGCCTTTATGATCGGAATATATATTATAGAATGGTTAACAACAACCATAAAATATGTCAGTAAAAAGAATACACAAAATAAAAAATGCTAAGTTAATTCTTAGCATTTTTCTTATCTAACCATGTAATTATTTCTCTACTTACTTCTTCTGTGACCGTATCATGATTTAAATTATGATATCCATCAGTAATTAACTTTAATGTCTTATCCTTTGAAGGAATTTGTTGATAGAACTTTTCTGAATCCTTATAAGGAACTAACTTGTCTTCAGTTCCGTGAATGATTAATATACTATGTTTATAGTTACCTAGATTACTTTTCAGTGTCTTCATAGCAGTCTTTAATACATTACCTATAAGTCGTAATGTAAAACTCTTAAGCGCATAAGGATCAACATTATCGGATGGCGGAAAATGAGATAAACGATCATCTGAAAAATCCGTTTTAATTCTTAGAAATCCAAATAAATTATAAGGAATAATCGAGAGTAAACCCATACTTGGTGTTTGGGTTGGTGTAGCAAGTAATATCACACCATCAAAATTACTATAAAGACTCGCATAGACATTTGTGATAACTCCACCCATGGAATGACCTAATATATAAATAGGCAAATTAGAATCCTTCTTAGTTTCAATAATAATGGCGTTAAGATCATCTAAAAAATGTTTGTAGGATTTGATATCGCCACGTTTTCCTTGGGACTTACCATGACCTCTTAAATCATACAAAACAACGGAATATCCCCCGCCATTAAGTAGTTCTGCAAGTTTTCTATAATAAATTGAATGGAGTGCAATACCGTGAGAAATAATAACGATGCCTTTAGGTTTTTCTACGGTATGCTTTTCAGTATAAATTAAAGCTTGATTGATCAACATAGTATCACCTTATTTTAAAGCGGGTATGATTTCCTTTTTCATGTACCCAATAAAGTGCAAACTACCAGTTACGAGCACTAAGTCTTTAGTTGATTTTTCTTTTATTAAATTTAATAAGGCTGTTTTTGGATTCTTTTCAAATTTATAGGGAAGAAATTCTAGTGATTCATAACGAGTATCCGGAAAAGCAGTCGTAGTGATGGAATGAACGTATGGTTCAAGTTTTTTTAACATCAATAATGGCTCTTTATCAGATAGTGCACTAAACAGTACATTAATATTATACTCTTTAAATGTCGTTTGTAAAGAAAAAATTAATGAGTCAATGGCATGCATGTTATGTGCACCATCAATGATTACACCATCTAACACTGTTTCTAATCTACCTGGATGTACAGTTTTTGATAATCCAATCGATATACTTTCATCCCTTATATCATTGTATAAGTACTTTACAACTTCAATAGCAAGCGCTGCATTAGATTTTTGATGTTGTCCTAACAACGATAGTTTATAAATATAATTTTTGTAATCTATAATATGTGGTATTTCTGATATCGTTTTAATATTCTTTTTATCGATCCAATAAAAGTTCGCATGAACATTTGTACAGTATTTCATAAAAAGTGGAACTAATGCTTCATCAACCGTTGTAAAAAGTGTATTATTTTCTTTAACAATACCTAATTTGTTGAGTGCAATCGACTCAAGTGTATTACCTAATTGTTTCATATGATCCATACCAATGTTAGTAATCACAGAGACATCATAATTTAATATATTGGTTGCATCAAGTAACCCACCAATACCCACTTCCATAATAATGACATCAACTTTTTGTTTACTAAAGTAGTGTAGACTAACTAAAGTGAGTAATTCAAAAAATGATAATGAAAATCCGTAAATTAAAGCATATTTTTCATTCAGTTCATAAATGTGATTAATCTCACCTAGTAAATCTTGATCTGATATATCCAAACCATTTAACTTAATTCTTTCATTGAATTTCACTAGGTAAGGTGAGGTAAATGTACCTACTTTAATATCCTGATTAACTAGAATTGATGTAATATTCATACATACAGACCCTTTACCATTAGTACCTGTAACATGAACTTTTTTCATATGACTTAAATCTATGTCCAACAAGTTTAAACCATTTTTAATATAGTCCAAACTTGTTTTAGGACGAAACTTGATTTGAGATTCTACCCATGTAACTGCCGCTTCAACTGTATTAAACATGTTTTTTTAACTTCTCAACGACATCATTGTATTGTTTTTGATAATTTTGATACTTTTCATTTTCACTATCTAGCTTTTCTTTTGGTGCTTTACTAATGAAATTTTGATTTGATAATAAACCTTTAGAACGTTCTATTTCTTTTTCTAATTGTTCTTTTTGCTTAAGTAACGACTCTTTTTCTGCCTTTAAATCAATTAATTCAGCTTTTGCTACAAAGATATTCACATTCGCACCAGATAATAGTAACAAGTCAGCATCTTTAATTGATGCTTCAAACTTTAAGCTTATTGTATTTAAAAATTTAGTTAAATATTTTTCTTCTTTAATTAGTAAGTCTAATATATGCTTATGTGAAGATTGAAGTGTAATATTTAATCCTTTTGATGGTGCAATATTATATTCACTTCTTAAATTTCTTACCTTTGTAATAGCCTCTTCAATTTCTTTAAAATCAATAAGTGATTCATTAAATTTATATGTAACCTCTGGCCATGATGACACCATGATTGATTGTTCCTCATAGATATCAATAAATAGTTTTTCTGTTACAAACGGTAAAAATGGATGCATTAATTTTAAAACATCTTTGAGCACGTATAGTAATACTGCCTGAGTATTTTCATTTGATTTAGCATCAGCAAGTGATATTTTTGATAGTTCTAAATACCAACTTGCAAAATCATCCCAAATAAAGTTTTGTAACACTTTAGATGCTTCATTAAATTCATAACGTTCATAAAAATGATCTGCTTGTTCGATTGTTTCCGATAAGCGCGTTAATATCCATTTGTCAAACAAATTTAGATGTGCTTCATTGATTTTAAGACTTGAATCTTTAATATTTAAAGTAACAAATCTTGTAATATTCCATAATTTATTGATGAAATTCCATGAAGATTCAATCTTTTTAACATCATAGCGTGTATCCATTCCAGGTGCTGAATTTGATACGATAAAATATCTTAAAGCATCTAGTCCATAAGCATCAATCACATCCATCGGATCCACACCATTACCTAAAGATTTACTCATTTTTCTACCATCTTCAGCTCTAATTAAACCATGAAGTAAAACCGTGTTAAATGGATCTTTTTGAGTAAATTCTTGACCTTGAAACATCATTCTAGCAACCCAAAAGAAAATAATATCATATCCTGTAACAAGCAAATTGGTCGGATAATATCTTTGATAGAGTGGATCTTTAGTATCTGGCCATCCAAGTGTAGAAAACGGCCATAAAGCACTTGAAAACCAAGTATCTAAAACATCTTCATCTTGTATCCAATCATCACCAGGAGAAGTTAATTGAACTTTAACCTCATCACCTCTAAACCATGCAGGAATTCTATGACCCCACCATAATTGTCTAGAAATTGTCCAGTCTTGTATGTTTGACATCCAATTTTCAAATGTATTTTTAAAACGTTCAGGAACAAAATTAACTTTATTCTTATCCACAGTGTTTTTACTTAATTCTTTCATTGATACAAACCATTGTAAAGATAATCTCGGTTCAACTATAACACCAGTACGCTCTGAATATCCTACCTGATGTGTATAGTTTTCAATCTTCGCACATAAACCTAAGGATTCAAGTGCTTTTGTCACATTCTTACGACATGTAAATCGATCTTGGCCTTCATACTCAAATGCCATTTCATTCATTGTTCCATCTTCATTCATACAAAGTGGCATCAAAAGTTGATGTCTTTTAGCTACTTCATAGTCATTTGGGTCGTGTGCTGGTGTAACTTTTACTACACCAGTACCAAAACTAACATCAACATAATCATCAGCAATGACTGGAATAATTGTTTTTGTTCCTGGAATATATACTTTTTTTCCTACATACTTTTTATAACGTTCATCATTTGGATTAACCATTAATGCTTGGTCAGCAAACATGGTTTCAGGACGTGTAGTTGCAATAGTTAAATAACCATCTTGATCGACAAATGGATAGTTAAAATAATAAAGTTTACCTTCTGTTTCCTCATATTCAACTTCGATATTAGATAATGCAGTTTTAGCTTCAACATCCCAGTTAATAATGCGATAACCGCGGTATATATAACCTTTTTCATATAACTTAATGAAAACTTCATTAACAGCTTGATTTAATTTGTCATCTAAAGTAAATCTTTCTTTTGAATAATCAAGGGATAATCCAAGAGCAGCCCACTGAGTACGGATAAATTGAGAATATTCATTTTTCCATTCCCATGCTTTAACTAAATAATTTTCTCTACCTAAATCATATCGACTAATCCCTTGAGATTTTAAACGTTCATCAATTTTTGCTTGAGTTGCAATCCCTGCGTGATCCATTCCAGGTAAATATAATGCATCATAACCTTGCATTCTCTTACGTCTAATAATAATGTCTTGGATTGCAGTATCCCAAGCATGACCTAAATGTAATTTACCTGTAACATTTGGTGGTGGAATCACAATTGTAAATGGTTCTTTACTTAAATCCTTACCTGCAGTAAAAAAATCATTTTTTAACCAAAAATCATATCTACCTTTTTCTACTTCTTTAAAATCATATTTCGTGTTCAGTTCTATTTTCATTCTTCAAATACTCCTTTTTTGTTAACTTATAATATAATACATCCATTATTTCCGGATTCTCAATATATGTCTTTTTTGATGTGTATTGATATTTAAAACCACATTTTTCAATCACTTTTTTACTTGATAAGTTAAAATCAGCATGACTGACTAATAAATAATCAAAGGATAACTCTTTAAATACGTAATCCATAACGAGTTTAACAGCCTCGGTCATATAACCTTTATTCCAATAACTATCATCAAGAGCAAACCCTATTTCACAACCCATACCATTAACAATATCATCCATTCTAGAATGTAATCCAATGGACCCCACCATCACATCCTCTGGTTTAATGGTAATTGCCCAAATGTTACCTTCCTTAATAAATAAATCCAATACCTTTTTTGTATCATCTAGGTTTTGATGTGGAAACCAGCCAGCACTAGGACCAATATTTGGTTTAGAGGCATAATAGAAAAAGGATACTAAATCGTATGGTTTTGGTAATCTTAATATGACTCGTTTACTTTCTAAAGTTGGAAACATGGATACATACTCCTTTGTTAAAATAAAAACCCTAAGACTAAAAAATAGTCTAAGGGCGAATTTTATACTCGTGGTACCACCTTAGTTCGCAAAAAAGATTTACGCACTTTAAAATCCGATAACGTGGATGAATCCGAGTTTAGTTACTATAAGTTCTCTAAACTAGCTCCATGATGACTTTCACTATCATAAACTTTAAGCTTTTCACCAACCAGCCTATCTCTTTTAAGTTTAATAATACTTACTCTTTCATTTCAACGCTTTAAAATATTATATACTAATTATTCTTGATATGCAATGGTAAATCTTGAACCAGTGTATTTTGGATTTTCAGCCTCATTTAATATTGCATGCGCTAAATCCTGTACAGAGACTCTAGATTCAAAATTCTTATCATACACCAAGTGATTGGTTCCATATGCATAGTGGGTTGTACGAACACCATCAATAAGTTCAACTGCAGGTGAGACAAAGGTAACATTTAAAGACTTATCATCCTTGTATGTATCATAAACCAAGTCTGGTCCTTCAAGTGCTTTTAACCAAGGTTTTGGATAGACTAACCCATTTTTAACAAACTCACCATCATATTGAATTAATGAGGTTGCTCCAATAACAACAATAATACGTTTATTAAGTTTCTTACAAAGTGAGAAAATAACTTTATATGCATCCATATAACGATTCTTTTGATCCACATGATAATATCCAGGATTATAAGCAGAGATAATCAAATCAACATCCTTGATCACATTTTCAAAAATTTCTTCATCAAAAATAGTCATCTTATGTAAGGTAAGATTATTTCTCTTCACAATTGGATTTCTTCTAAAAATCGCCTCTACTATATGATTTCTAGATAAAGCTTCATCAACAATTTTCTCACCGACAAATCCTGATGCGCCAATAATTGCAATTTTCATTATAAATTCGATTCCTTTAAAATATTCTTTATGATGTGCGCAGATTCTTCAAAAGCAATTTGCTCTTCGGCTGCCAAATCAAATTCTAAAATCTCTTCAACACCTTTTCTACCAATAACTGCTGGTGTTGATAAATAAACATCGTCAACATGATATTGACCACGTAAGTAAGATGAAGTTGTTAAAATTGAACGTTCATCTCTTAAAATAGCTGTACAAATTCTTGAGACAGCAACCGCAACTGCATAATTTGTATATCCTTTTTTGGATATAATTTCATATGCTGCATTTTTAACCTCATTTGAAATTCTTTTCTTAAATTCTTTTTCTTTTATCTTTGATTTCTTGTAGTATTCATCAAATGTTATACCACCTATATTGGTTCTAGAATAAATAGAAATTTCACTATCTCCATGTTCACCAATAACATAACCGTGTACGTTTCTAGCATCAATTTTAAATGCTCGACCAATGGCAGATTTAAAACGTGCAGTATCAAGGACAGTACCTGAACCAATCACACGTTCTTCAGGAAATCCAGAAATTTTCCACGTAACATATGTTAATATATCTACTGGATTAGAAACCACTAATAAGATTGCATTTGGATTATGTAATACAATTTCTGGAATCAACTTTTTATAGATTGCGATATTTTTATTCACTAAATCCAGTCTTGTTTCACCTGGCTTTTGAGCAGCTCCAGCAGTAATTACAACAATGTCAGAATCTTTAGTATCTTCAATTGTACCTGATTTAATATCAACCGGTGCAACCAGTGAGGTTCCTTGAAATATATCAAGCGCTTCACCTTCAGCTCTTTTTTCATCAATATCATATAAAACAATATCTGATGCAACTTTGTTCAGCATTAAAGCAAACCCAGTTGCTGCACCAACATTGCCAGCACCAATAATTGAAATTTTATGTGTTTTCATACTAAATCTCCTTATTGCTCAATATAGAGTAAACCAATAGTTCCCTTGCCACAGTGTGATGAAATCACACAACCTGCGTGACCTTCTAATATATTTTTAACTTGAACTTTATTTTGAACTTCCTCTAACATATACTGATATGAATTATTCGCAATTGAGTGCGTTATAAATACATAATCTTTATCAATACGATCTTTTAATTGAACCAAATCATCAATCATAATATCAAGTGCTTTACTCATCTTACCGATAGACTTCTTATAAACATCTAGTTTCCCATTTTCAACCTTAATAATTGGTTTAACTTGAAGGATAGATCCAACAAATGCACTTAAGCCACTTGCTCTGCCACCTTTATGTAAATAATCTAATGTCTTAATTGCAAACTGACTACGAACTTTGGGTACTAAACTTGTCACTTTCTGACTAATCTCTTTAGCACTATAACCAAATGCTCTAAAGTCAGCAGCCTTTAAAACAAGTAGTCCGATACCTGATGAAAGATTACCTGAATCAATAACATGCACTTTGTCTGTTTCAAGTAAATCAACAGCTATTTTTGCTGACTGATAACTAGCAGATATTTTTGATCCAATTGAAATATGAACAACTTCATAACCTTGATCAATAAACTTTTTAAAGTGTGTTTCAAAATCTCCTGGAGATACTGCTTGAGTCTTAGGTAAATAACCTAATTCATCTACCATATCGTATAATCTGTTGGTATTAATATCTACACCATCTCTAAATACTTGATCTTCAAATCGAACATATAAAGGAATAACCTCAATATTTCTTGATTTAACAATAGACTCATTTAAATCCGCAGTTGAGTCGGTACTAATAATAATTTTATTCACTAATAATTACCTGCCTTATAATAGTATTTATTCCGAATTTCGTAGCACTTGAAGTTAATATGATATTTTGTCCCGGTAAAAACTTTGATCGAACTTCTTTTTCTTGTTTAATCTTAAATGAAGACTTCACCTTATCATACTTAGTTGCAACAATGACCAACTCAATATCTAAGGTTTGTAGCTCACGATATAAATTTAAATCATCTGCTGTAGGTCCAACATTAAAATCTATGAGTTGAACAATTTTTTTTAAATGACCGTTTTTCTTAATATACTCTTTAATCATTTTTAAGAATGACTCAGATTGAATTTTTGAGCGTCTTGCATAGCCATAACCTGGTGCATCGACTAAATAAATTTCATCATTTAATAAGTATAGGTTTAAAGTAATTGTCTTACCAGGAGTAGCTGATACTCTGGCTAAACTTTTTCTATTTGTCAAAGCATTGATTAAAGAAGATTTACCAACATTTGACCGTCCCAATAATAAGATATGAGGGTATAGATCATTTGGCAAATCATTAATAGAAACTGCCGACTTTACGAACTCTGCTTTTTTAATCATATGTAACCGCCTTTAATAATATTGTAGCATAAACTCTCTTAACTTTTCATAAAATGGGGTAATAAGCAACTTTATAACGATTAAAAAGAGTGTTGAAATTATCAACACTCCGTTTAAAATTATAGTAATGCACGCGTGAATACATCAGAAACTTTTTCAACCGGGACAATGGTTAATTGATCTCTAACTTCTTGAGGAATATCTTCAATATCTCTAATGTTTTCTTTCGGTATTAAAATGGTTTTTAATCCACTTCGATGTGCAGCAATTGCTTTTTCTTTTAATCCACCAATTGGTAAGACATAACCACGTAATGTAATTTCACCGGTCATACCTAAGTCTTTTCTAACAAACTTATGGGTTGCAGCAGACATAATTGCTGTTGCCATAGTAATACCTGCTGATGGACCATCTTTAGGTACTGCACCTTCTGGTACATGGACGTGGAAATCGTTAGATTCAAAGATTGTTGGATCAATATTAAACTCAGTAGCATGTGATTTAACAAAAGATAATGCAGTAATTGCAGATTCTTTCATAACATCACCTAACTTACCAGTTAATACTAATTGACCCTTACCTTTATAGTAAGTAACTTCAACTGGTAAAGTATCTCCACCAAAGGCAGTATATGCTAGTCCAGTGACGACACCAATTTGTTCCTTTTCATCAACTAAATTATGTGCAAATCTTGGTTTACCAATATAGTTTTCGATATTTGCTTTAGTAATTGCTACTTTATCAACCTTTTTCATCAAGATTTCTTTAATAGCTTTACGTACTAATGAGCCGATATATCTGTTTAATTCTCTGACACCAGCTTCTCTAGTGTAATGTCTTACAATAAAGTAAATGGATTCATCATCAATACTAAACTTATCTTTTTCAAGACCATGAGCAATCAATTGCTTTTCAAGTAAATGATTTTTAGCAATTTGAATCTTTTCATGTTCAGTATAACTTGATAATTCAACAATTTCCATTCTATCTCTTAATGGTGCTGGAACATTTTCTAAGTAGTTTGCTGTTGTAATAAATAGTACTTGAGATAAATCATAGCTTTCTTCTAAATAGTGATCACTAAACTTAGCGTTTTGTTCAGGGTCTAATACTTCCAACATTGCAGAAGCTGGATCTCCTCGATAATCAGATGCCATTTTATCAATTTCATCTAATAAGAATACCGGATTGATTGTACCTGCATCCTTCATACCTTTTAAAATACGACCTGGCATCGCACCAACGTAAGTACGTCTGTGACCTCTAATTTCAGATTCATCTTTAACACCACCAAGTGATTGTTTAACAAACTTTCTGCCTAGTGCTTCAGCAATTGAAATAGCAAGTGATGTCTTACCAACCCCTGGAGGACCTGATAGACATAGAATAGTCTGTGGATTACGATTTGTCATAATCTTAACTGCTAGATATTCAATAATACGTTCTTTAACTTTTTCTAAGCCATAATGATTCTTATCTAAATTAGATTGAACCTTTTGTAAATCATTTAAGTCTGTACTTGCATTCTTCCATGGCAATGCCACTAAGAAATCAAGATATGTCTTAATAATTTGACTTTCAGCCATAGCTGATGGTGTTGATTGGTAACGAGATAATTCTTGAAGTGCTTTTTCTTCTATTTGTTTAGGCATTTGAGCTTTTTGAATCGCTTCACGAAGTGCATCAATCTCATCTTCTTTTTTCGCTTTGTCACCTAATTCATTTTGAATCGCACGCATTTTTTCTCTAAGATAGTATTCTTTTTGATTTTCATCAATTGCCTTTTTAACATCATCATTGATGCGTTGTTCTAAATCAGCAATCATCTTTAATTTATTGATGTCTTCTAAAATCAATTTTAAGCGACTATTTAAATTAAGTTCCGCCAAATATTTATACTTTTCAACATCATTAATTCTTAAATTGTATCCAAGAATATCCGATATTTTATCCGATGTTAAACCAGACTGAATTTGTTCAGTTATTTGTTGAGCATTATTCAATAATTGATTTGAATGTGCAATAGTTTCTTGTGTAATCATCTTAAGTAATGTTGCTTCTTCTTCAACATTTCCAAATGACGTAGAAACCTCTTCGTAATCAGCCACAAAATATGGATCAGTTAAAAAATATTCTTTCACTTTAACTCTTGAAACAATATTAAACTTAATCTTATAATTGTCATTCGGTAACTTGATTTTCATTGCAACTTTAGCTAAAACACCATAAGATTCTAAATCTGATGTGGTTGGGTTTTCAATTAAAGGATTTTTTTGGACAAGTATTAATACATATGATGAAAAACTCTTTTCTGATTCTTCTACAGCCCTTAGGGATACTTTTCTACCGACTTCTATTCTAAAGTCATTATTCGGTATCGGAACGATGCCACGAACAACAACTGCAGGTAAACTTGTTTGTAATTCCATATGTCTTCATCCCTTTCTTTATTATATAATCTATATTATATATTATAATACAAAATTGTCAATCAGCAATCATAACGCTTGAGTGCCAATTTTTAACATAATTTACAATTTTTTAGATAAATATAGAAACTAAAGCCTCTGACTAATCCATCAGAGGCTATTTTTATATGCTTATTTTTGAATTGCGTTTTCTACTAAGAAGTCGACTGCTTTTTCAAATGCGATATCATTAGTAACTAATTCATCATTAATATACTTTTTAATCTCATCAACTTTCATCTTATAATGATTTGCTAATGCTTCATAACGTTTAGCAAGTTCATCATCTGTTGCACCTAAACCTTCTTTTTTAGCAACCGCTTCAACCACTAAGGATTGTAATACACGACGTTGTGCTTGAGATTTAGCTTGTTCTTCAAACAATTCTTTTGTTAAACCTGATAATTGAATAAATGTATCTAAGTCTAATTGGTATTGTTTTGCTTGTTCTTCGACATTCTTCTTGAAGTTTTCGATTTCAGAATCAAACATTTCTTGTGGCACATCAACTGTTGCATTTTCAACAACAACTTTTAATACTGCATCGGTTAATTCATTTTTTGCTTCTTTAACTTTGTCTTCAGTTAATGATTCTAAAATTGATTTTTCTAATGCTTCTACTGTTTCAACACCAGGACGGTTTAATGATTTAACCCATTCGTCATTTAATTCAGCACCAACCGATGATTTGATCTCATGTAAAACCACTTTAAAGATTGCTTGTTTACCAGCAAGATTTTCTGCTTGGTAAGCTTCTGGGAAAACAACTTCAACATCCTTTTGTTCTCCAACATTTAATCCAATCATACCTTCTTCAAAACCTGGAATGAATTGACCACTACCGATTTTAAGTGAGAAATTCTCAGCTTTTCCACCTTCAAATGCAACACCATCAACAAATCCTTCAAAATCAAAGATTGCAGTATCACCATTTTCTAGTGCGCCTTCAAGTTTTGGTTCTAAAGTTGCATTTTGAGTTAATAATGCATCGATTTCAGCTTTAACTTCTTTTTTAGAAACCTTATCTGAAACTTTTTTAACTTCAACACCTTTATAATTACCTAAAGTAACTTCAGGTTTGATTGCTACTTCAAATGAGACTTCAAAAGCTTCATCTCTTTTAATGTTTGCAAAATCTAAATCAATATTTGTTGGATCTGAAACAATACTAAATTCTTTAATCAGTGTTGCTTCGTTAAACTTATGTCCAATCGCATGGTTTAATGCCTCAGGATATAAAGCTGTTTCACCAAATTTTTGTTCGTAAACTTTTTGAGTGACATGACCTTTTCTAAAACCTTTGACTTCAACGGTGTCTTTGATATGTGCATATGCATGTTCAAGTGCATGTTCAAACTCATGTGGTGTAACTGTAAAGGTAAACTTTACATGATTATTATTAATACGTTCAAATTTCATAATTTCCTCCTAAAATGACGTAAACTCTAAATATTATAACATGATACTTTTAAAAACCTTTTAATTTAGATATTAATCCCAAATTATCCCTCAATTAAAAGGATATCTTCAGGTGCTAATTTAAAATCAAAGATAGAAATATTTTCTAATTGTCGATCTTTATTATGACTTTTTGGTATGACTACCACACCACGTTCAATTTGATATCTTAGTAAAACTTGAGCCCAACTCTTTTGATACTTCATACCAATTTTTGATAGTACTTCTTTATTAGGTACAGGATCAAGTGGACCCCAAGCTTCAGGTAATATATCATTATTTAAACAAAACTTAATTAATTCATGATTCCAGTTAGCTGGATTTGATTCAATTTGGTTAACCATTGGTTTAATGGTTGCATGTTTGATTAAATAACTTAATTGTTGAATATTAAAATTAGATACTCCAATTGCTTTAAAATGTCCTTTTAAATAATATGATTCTAGTACTTTCCAAAGTCTTAGGTTTTCCTCATTTTGTTCTGATGGATGATGAATCAAGTATAGATCTATATATGAACCAATATGCATCAGTGAGTTATTTAACCATCCTTCAATGGTATTATCATCTCTAATATACTCAACTCGAGCGCTTATTTTTGATGTAATCATAAATAACTCTCTTGGGATATTCGTTTCTTTTAGTGCCTTACCAATCACCATTTCATTACGGTACATAATGGCTGTATCAATTAAACGATATCCATTAGAAAAAGCATCCAATAATTCTTTAGTTTCCATATTTATTGGTGCACTAAAGTTATGGTCGATTTTACCAAACGTATTTGTTCCTATCCCAACCTTAGGTATTTTAATACCATTATTTAAAGTGAAATGTTCCATCGTTACCCCCTTTAAATCTCTTTACCACTTCTTAACACTAATAACATGTTCATAAGCTTTTTTAAGTTCAATACCTATTTTATCAATTGATCTTTCTTTGACAACATCATAACCACGTTCAACCATTTGACTAAAGTCTTTTGATGTTGTTTGTTCAATCAAATTTTTAAACTCAAAATTATTATGACCCTTTAATACATGTGTTTTATCATATAACCAATCATAATAAACCGGAATATCCCTTAAAACAATCGGTGTTTTACTTGCTAGTGCTTCAAGAACAACAATACCTTCTGTTTCTTCATAACTAGGGAAAAACACACAATTAGCGCCACTAAATGCACCTTTAATCACATCACCATCAACATAACCAGCCATGATTACATTTTTCGGTTTATTTTTAATAGCCTTTTTAATAAAATGCGTTGTCATATATGAAGGTAAATGACCAAACCAAATAAATGTATACTCTGGCATAGTTCTAGCTACTTCAATAAAATCATGAATACCTTTACGTTCAAAAAGTAATCCAACGCCAATGACGACTTTAGAGTCTTCAGTTAAATTAAAGTGTTTTCTAAATGCTTCTACTTTTTCATTCTTATATTCATAACTATCTAAATCAATACCATTTGAAATAGCAAGCACTGGTGCTTTAACCACATGCATGGATTCAATTAAGAATTTAGAATATCTAGTCGGTGTAATAATCAAATCAGCCGCACCGTATGTATTTTGAAGATGTTTATAGAAAAATGGGGCAATAAATCTCCAAGCTGTAAAACTTCTTCTAAAATCTTGTACAGTAGAATGTCCATGAACAATAACTGGATATTTTTTTCTAAACTGTTTGATTTTTCTTGAATGAGCAATATTTACATGAACTAAATCAAATGTATCATTTGGATCAACAGTATATTCAACACCAATAGATTCAAGTGCCTTCTTTTGATGATAAAAAGCACGACCAATACCAGATCTTACGAGTAATTTATTTTTTTGTGAATACAAAAGTACCTTCATAATTACTCCTTATGCTGCTTTTTTGTCTAGTATGTTTTTTGCATAAATAACAGCACCAAGAATACCTGAATTCACTTGAGGTAATGCATAATATGCTTTAAAGTTCTTTTTAGTCAATTCAGCAAAAAGGTTTTTCTTAATTAATGTTTCTAAATAATCTTTAGGGAACTGTTCACTCATAATGACACCACCACCTAAAATAATGGTAGAAATATCAAGTATAGTCATTTCAGTAGCAATATAAAAGGCTAAAATATGTAGATAATTTTGAATTTCTTTAGCATCAAAATGCTTTTTAAATATATCTTCAAAAGGTGTTTGACTAAAGTGTTTTTTATGGATTTCAATTAAATTAAATCCAGAAACAATTGACTCTAAATCATTTTGTTTATCCGCTTGATAATCAATACCATTTAAATAAACCGGTACGTGTCCAATCTCTCCAGCAGCACCAAATTCACCTTGATATAATTCCCCTTTAATTCGTATGGCATTACCAAAACCTGTACCTAAATAAAAACCTAGTACACTCTTTTTAGGATCAATAGAAAAGAATAACGCATCATATAGTAAAATGACATTGACATCATTACCTACTATAATAGGTATATTTAGCTCCTTTTCTAACGCCATTAAATAATCCCCTTCAAAGCTCTTTTGATTAGGAATATGTAATACCTTTCTAGTTTCTTGATCAACTAAACCAGGAAAACCCATGGAGATTGCTTCTACTTTATAGTTTATGCTATATTTACTAACAAACTCTTTAACCAATTGACCCAGTTTACTACCTATTTTACTTGATTGATGTTTTTCTTCAAATAAAATATTCAAATCTTGATCAACTAAACCTAGGCGGACATTTGTTCCACCAACATCAATACCAACGTAATATTTCTTATTCATAGTTTCCTACTTTCTCTTAATGATATAAACACCAGGTTTATCTACAAAAATGAATCCATCTTTTCTTGACACACTTTGTGAACTAAAAATGATTGACCCATCATTTGGTAATGTTGTTTTTTCAAAATCATTTTTAATATAATGTGCTAAAGTATACTTCTTTGTTTGTAGTTCATAGTATACATAATGATCAATTGCATAAGCTTTAACACCTTTTTTTAAATACATATCACTACGATAAATACTATATTTCTTTCTGATATTTAAGATTTTTTTGAATTTCGAAATGCTATTATAATGATACCACTTAATAGAATTAATGTCATCACTACTTTTATATGAATTTTCCACGCCTAATTTCGTACGATACATTTCTTGACCAGCATGATAAAAAGGAACACCAATCGAAATAGCAATTAAATGGTTTGCTAAATCTTGATAGATTTGCTTAACACTCGTTTTTTGATAATTAAATTCTAAGGTATCAAATAAGGTTAAGTTATCGTGACATTCTACATAATTTAATGATTTTTCCGGTGTTGTAAACATATGTGGTGAACCGACTAAACCAAGTGATGCTTCTTGATCTAAGGTTTTACTACCGGTAGCAAACCCTAAATTCTTTGTATGTAATGCACCTTTGAATATATTTCTATAAAAATCGTTAAAGTGTCCAATACCATCCATTAAATGTTGATTATTCATATTACTACGAAGTTTTTTAGGTAAGGCATTATCCATATTCCAGCCTTCACCATATAGCATAATATTTGGGTTAATTTTAATTAACTGTGTTCTAATCTCATTCATTGTGTCAACATCCATTAAACCCATTAAATCGAATCTAAAACCATCGACTTTATAGTTAACTACAAAGTGAATCAGTGAATCAACAATCAAACGACGTACCATATAGTTTGTTGTTTCAATATCATTTTCTAAGTAAGCAGAGTGTGTTTGTTTAAAGTGTTTATCGTGACGGTAAAAATAACCAGGAACTAATTTATCATATGGGAATAAAGCACGTTCATAAACGTGGTTATACACAACATCCATTGTAATACCTATATTAATCTTATGAGCTTGATCAACTAAATATCTAAATTCATTGATTCTAGAATATGCATCTTGTGGGTCTTTAGATAGCCAACCTTCTAATACAAAATATTGCATTGGATTATAACCCCAGTTATAAGACAATGTTTTATTGATATCATCCACACCATAAAAATCAAATACTGGTAAGAGTTGTAGATGTGTAACACCTAAATCTTTTACATATTCTAAGACACTCATTCCTAACTCTGTAGCTTTTTCAGTAACACCTAAAAATGTACCTTTATGGACTACATCAAGTTCTAATGTTAAATCTCTAATATGTCCTTCATATATTACAGCATCCGTATATCTTTTTAAGTTCACGTGATTATTAGTTTGTTGATACAATTTAGAACCATCAATAATGACTGAACCATCTAAATTACTTGCAACTGTATAAGGATCATTTACAGTATCAAATGTATCAACTAATCTCACACGATAAAAATAGTTTTTATTTTCTAAATTTCTATTAATCTTTGTTGTCCATATCGGTTTTTCATAGTGCATTGGATAACTAAATCCATCAATGACTACCATCATTTCTTTAGCAACCGGACTAAAGACGAAAAACTCAGTATAATCTTCATGATAGATATAACCTAATGGTCCATCATAACGATACTTTTTATCAAAACCTTTTGTTAATGTGATAATCCCTATTTCTAGTGGATACTTCACATCGTTAATCCATATATGATCAACTTCATGGAGTTCTAAAGGTTTATCCACCTTAAAATATTGATTATATCCTTCATTTTTAAACCAGTACAATTGATAATCTTCTATACCAATTGAATTGATGTAAGTATCTGATTCAATGCGAATTAAGTTAAAATCTTCTATAAATGCTTTCATAAAAACTCACTTTCTTACTCTTTCTTATAATTTTAGATTATTGTGATAAAATGAATGTGAAACGAGGTAAATACTCATGAAACCAACCATCAAAGATGTTGCCAAAAAAGCTAATGTATCCATTTCTACCGTTTCACGTGTCATTAACAAGAAAGGTTATGTACACGATGAAACAAAAGTATTAATTGATAAGATAATTAACGAACTTGGTTTTGTTCCAAATCAATTAGCTAGAAGTTTAACCAATCGATCTTCTAAAATTATTGCAGTCATTGTTCCGCATATTGGACCTTACTTCTATGGTGAATTACTAGAATCCATTGAAGCTCAAGCTCAAGCAAATGGCTATAAAATTATGTTCTTTAACGTACAAGATGACCCTGAACGTGAACTTGAATATATCAAGTTCTTCGAGCAATATAATATTGAAGGCATTATCATCGCATCAAACTTCCAAAATGCTGGTAAACTTGATGAAATGAAAGTACCTATTATTACCATTGACCATATCTTAGATGAAACCATTCCATCAATTACAGCAGATTCTGTTAAAGCTGGTGAACTTGCTGCAAAACGGTTAATTAAGGGCGGTTCTAAGAATCTCGCAATCTTTAGAGGACCAAGCTTTTTAATGACCACAATTGAACGTACCTTAGGTTTTAATAAAGAACTTAAGAAACATGGATTACATGCAGACGTATTTGACTTTGACTTAGTCAATCCTGATGCTAAATTAATCGAACAAGTCTTAAGAGCAAATCCACATATTGACGGTATCTTTGCATACTCTGATACCCTAGCACTAGTCATCTCTTCTATTTTAAAGAAACTTGGAAGAAAAATCCCTGATGATGTGCAAATCATTGGCTATGATAACACACCGTTTTGTGCATGGATTAACCCACCACTTACAACAATATCACAACCGATTAGTCTTTTAGGTAAACAAGCATTCTTAAATATTACAAGACTCATTCGTGGTGTGGAATTAGGCACACTTCATGAAGTGATGGATGTTGAATTAATTGAACGCGGCTCAACAAAGTAAGAAACCAAATTATGGTTTCTTATTTTTTATGTTTGAGAACCAATCCTGTTAAGGAACCTAACTTAACTAATATATGGTAAGGAAATCCATTACGCTCGCCTACTTGTGCTTCTAATCCTAAACCATTGTACTGGTTATTTCCAGCATAAATATCTTTATCTGAATTTAAGATCTCTTCATAAACGCCTAAGTATGGTACACCAACAGCATAATGTTCATAGTAATTTGGAGTCATATTTAATACAACAACTAAATTTTCTGCATCCGATGAACGCATATATGCATAAACTGATGAATCTTTATGGTTTGGAATTAACCATAAAAATCCTTTTGGATCATGATCATATTGATATAATGCATCATGATAGCGATAAACTTTTGCCAAATCTTTAAAGTATCGATTTGCAGAATCATGAATTGGATATGTCAGTAGATTCCAATCGAGTTCTTTTTTAAAATCCCATTCTGCAACTTGTGCAAATTCTTGACCCATAAACAGTAACTTTTTACCTGGATGCGTCATGAAAAATGTCATAAGTAATCTGAAGTTAGCAAACTTTTGTTCATATGTTCCCGGCATCTTACTTAGTAGAGATGCTTTTAAATGTACAACTTCATCATGACTAAATGGTAGGATAAACTGTTCATTATATGCATAGACTAAGCCAAATGTTAATTTATCATGGTGATACTTTCTAAAGATAGGATCTAATTTAAAATATTCTAATGTATCATTCATAAATCCCATATTCCACTTATAATTAAACCCGACTCCACCATTAAAAACAGGTGCAGTTACTAAAGCAAAATCCGTTGAATCTTCAGCAGAAAAGATGAATCGATCATCTTTTTTAAATAGATGATTGGATAATTCTTGTAAGAAATTAATAGCTTCTTCATTTCTTCCATTATCTTTATTACCTAAATAATAAAATAAATTGGAAACAGCATCAATTCTAAATCCATCAACATGAAAATAATCCATCCAAAATGTTAATGCAGACATCATAAAACTACGAGAAATACCTTTATTGAAATCCAAATTCACAGTACCCCAAGTAACATTTTCTCTTCTTTTTTTATCATTATACTCAAATAAGTAAGTACCATCAAACTTAGCTAATCCAAAGGAATCATTATTGATATGACCCAAAACCCAGTCAATAATGACACCAATTTGATTTTGGTGACATTGATCAATAAAGTACATTAAATCTTTTGGTACACCATATCTTGATGTGGCAGCAAAAAATCCAGTACCTTGATAACCCCATGAGTCATCCAGTGGATGTTCATAGATTGGCATTAATTCAATGTGAGTAAACCCGTGTGCTTTAACATATGCGATAAGTTCATGCACAACTTCATTATATTTTTTAAATTCACCATATGTTTTTTTCCATGAACCCAAATGAACTTCATAAACTAAAAAAGGTTCCTGGTATACTTTTTTCTTTTGTTTAAACCAATCGTGATCATTCCAGACATAACCTTCAATATCGTATACTTTAGAAGCATTACCTGGTCTTAGCTCAGCAAAATATGCAAAAGGATCTGATTTATATAATATTTTTCCATTACCTAAATGGATTTCATATCGGTAAGTAACCCACTCTAAATTTCTTGGAATTGTAATTGACCAAATGCCTTGTGGGTGTATTTTGGTAAGTACGTGTTTCCAACCTTCATAATTGTTATCACTTGATAATAATCTCACTTCTGCTGCATTTGGCGCATAAACAGTAAATGTTGTTGAAACAACTTCATTCTCACCATTTTTATTTAAATGTGCACCTAAAAATTCATGAGACAAATAGTTTTTCCCTAATAAAAATAAATCTACATGTTCATTCGTATATGACATTATGACTCCACCTTTATCTATTAAATTCACCCTTTATCTTATTTTACAATAAATTGTAAATAAAAACTGCCCATTTTATTTAAATGTGGCAGTTTTAACTAATTATTTACTTAAATGAAATTTTCTTTAAGTGCCAGATTTCATCATTATATTGTTCAATTGTTCTATCAGATGAGAAGAATCCTGCATTCGCAATATTTTTAATCGACATTTTCCACCAAGTTTTTTGATCTTGATACTTCTTATTTGCAATTTCTTGAGCTTTTACATAACTATCAAAATCAGCCATTACAAAGAAGTAGTCAGATGTTAATAAGTTATGTGTAATGAAGTCAAAGTGTGTTGGATTCGATGTTAAAGACTTGATAAATTCAAATACATCTTTTAATCTTTGATCTTTTTCATAGATTTCACGAGGTTTATATCCGTTTTCACGGTATCTTCTTGTTACTTCTGCTGCAGTCATACCAAAGATAATAGCATTTTCTTCTCCAGCTTCCTTAACAATTTCAACGTTTGCTCCATCTAGAGTACCAATTGTAATTGCACCATTTAACATAAACTTCATATTACCAGTTCCACTAGCTTCTTTTGATGCTGTAGAAATTTGTTCGGATAAATCCGCTCCCGGGAATAAGAATTCAGCATATGTAACATTATAGTTTTCAACAAAAACAACTTTTAATAACTCATTGGTTTCAGGGTCATTGTTAATGACATGAGACATTTTATTGATTAATTCAATAATACCTTTGGCCATAATATATGATGGTGCTGCTTTTGCTCCAAAGATAAAGTTTTGAGGATAGAAGTTTTTTCTAAATGCTTTATCATTTTTCAATCTTAAATATAGATAAATGATATGTAAAGCATTAAGTAATTGGCGTTTGTATTCATGTAGACGTTTAATTTGAATGTCGAAAATAGCATTTTCATTCAATTCAACACCTACATCATTTTTAATCTTTTCAATTAATGCACGCTTTTTAGCAAGTTTCATTTCCTTAACTTGTTTTTGAACTTTAGCATCATCAGCAAATTTTTCAAACTCTTTAATTAAAGATAAATCTTTATGCCATTTAACACCTAATAAACTATCAAGGATTTCTACTAACTCGTGGTTTGTATATAATAACCAACGACGGTGTGTAATACCATTAGTTTTATTATTGAACTTTTCTGGATATAAATCATAGAAATCTTTTAATTCAATATCTTTTAAGATGTCTGTATGTAATTGTGCAACACCATTAACTGAATATGAACCATATATACAAATGTTCGCCATACGTACGTTGTTAGTACCGATAAGTTGCATTTGATACATCTTCTCATGATTGACGCCTTTTTCTTCTAGTAAGATTTTAAAGCGTCGATTCATTTCCTGAATAATTTCAAAAATTCTTGGTAATAATCTTCTAAAGATTTTAATATTCCATTTTTCAAGTGCTTCTGCTAAAATCGTATGGTTTGTATATGCAACTGTATGATTTACAATTGACCATGATTCATCATAACCTAAACCTTCTTCATCCATTAATATTCTCATAAGTTCGGGAATAATTAAGGTTGGATGGGTATCATTTACTTGGAATGTATAGTAATTTGCTAAATCTCTGACATCTCTACCTAATCTTTTGTGTTCTAGAATAGCAGATTTAATACCAGCTGCTGAAAATAAGTATTGTTGTTGTAAACGGATGATTTTTCCTTCTTCTGTGGAATCATCAGGATATAAAGATTCAGTAATCTTATCTACCATGGTTAAGTATTCATGGTCATGGTATGGATGTTTACTTGATTTTTCTGTTGCCCATAAACGAAGATGTGTAATCACACCATTTTGGGCACCAACAACTTTTACATCATAAGGTACAGCTTTAACCCATACAGGATCAATTAATTTTGTATCTTTTACATAACCGAAATAAGGAATTTCAATTGCTTCTGAGTCTTTTCTTTCTTCCCAATAAAAACGTTTATCTAGCCAGTTATCAGGGTATTCTTTTTGTTGATCATTTTCAATTTTTTGGATAAAAAATCCTTTTTTATATCGGATAGAGTTACCATATAATGGTAATCCTAAGGATGCTGCTGAATCTAAGAAACATGCAGCTAATCTACCCAAACCACCATTACCTAAACCGGCATCAGTTTCAGCAAGTTCAATTTCATTTAAATCATAACCAAAATCATTAAATGCAGCTTTAACAACATCTGCATGTCCAGCATTCATTAAGTTTGAAGTAATTAAACGACCCATTAAGAATTCCATTGAAAAATAAATGGTTTTCTTTAAATTATTATCATCTACATATTTAGATGTATTTTCATAGTCAAAATCAAATTGTTTATTCAGTAAAGCTGCTAGTGTTGCATATCTTTCATAAATCGTTGCATCACCAATCTTTTTGTCAAATAGATGCTTTAAGGTTAAAACATATGCACCTTTGAAGGTATCTTTATTCATAAATAGGTTTTCCATAGCACGTTTCCTTTCTTAAGTTCATCAAAACCATAAGTATTTTACCATAAGATGGTGACCCTTTTCTTGTGCAACCGTTTTCATTATATGTTTCATAATTAATTATCGAAAATAATGAGATTTGAAGTATTTATATGTGTTTATTTATAAAATGTCACTTAAATAAGTCGAATATATAAAAAAGCACTAACTTAAAATTTCAAATTTGAAGTCAGTGCTTATATTTATTTTATTTAGATGTTACAAAGTGTTAAACGCTTATGGATGTTATTATCATGGATTGCTCTATGAACGATAAAATGTGCTAAATCAGCAACCGTAATTTGTGATTTTCCTTTTGCATTATAAAGTACATAATCTCCACCAACATTATACTTCTCATGTATTTCAAGTGGTAAAATTTCAGTTGCAGGAGAAACAAATGTCCATAAGAAAGATTCATCTTTTCTAAGCATGAACAGTAAGTCAAATGCACCCTTAACCTTTTCTTTCCAATCAGGTGCCATTTGAGACATTAAAGGTTCATTGTTTGATAGTAATAAACTGGACGCACCACCAACAATAATTATTCTTTTATTTAATTTTTTAATTACATTGATGATATGTTTATTACCTTCAATAAACTCATTATATAAATTAGGATTACTCCAACCTGAATTATATGCAGAAATGACTACATCCACATTTTTTAGTGACTCGTATAAATCTGTTTCATTAAATATATCACAATGTAAACTAACTAAATTTGGATCATTATCAAACTTACCAGATCTTGAGATAGCTAATACAAAATGTTTTGCATTTAACGTCTCTTTAACAATTGCTCTACCAACAAATCCAGAAGCACCAATTATGGCTATCTTCATACTAATCACCCACCTTTAACTGTATTTTATCATACTAAATCATAAAACTTAGTGTTAAAAGCGTTAAACCTAAAACAATTAAACCGGTAGGTAACATAACTTTAATATACTTTAAAAAATCAAGATCAACTTTAAACTTTTTAAGCATTTCAAACCACATTAACCCGGCAAGTGCTCCAAATGGTGTTAAAAGAACTCCGGTATTAGAACCTATAATACTTGCATACATTCTTTGATACAATTGAAGATTAACAGTTTGATTCGATAATATTTGAGCATATAACATACTCATTGGTTGATTATTGGTAAGATTACTGATTATATGTGCAGATACCCCATATCCATAAATCGGATCAAAGAGATTTAAAAACTCTCCAATAGACTGTGTAACACCTTGATTAGTAATACCAATAATTAAAATAAACATACCTAAAATCATTGGAATAAATGACCATGGTGCTTTTTGATACGTTAAAATAATTGGACTCAATGGCAATTTTTTAATCACTAAATATAGGGTTCCCATAACCGTAATTGAAACTGCAATGACAACTGTAATTAACCACATCTCTAATTGAATATAATTAGAAATTGCCATTAAAACGATACATAAAAACAAATGGATAATACCTAAAATAACTAGTAATGGTTCTTTTAAAACAACCGAACCTTCAACAGTACCAATTTCTTTAGAAAGTTGTTTTTTAAAGATGAATGAAATCATTAAGAAACCACTTACTCCAGCAACTAAACCAGGTAACCACATAACACCTAAATATGTCATAAAATCAACACCAAGTGCACTTGCTAAATAAATATTGGTTGGATTACCAATAACAAGCATAATACTCCAAGTATTTGCAGCTGTTAAAACACCAAATAAATAAGGTAAGGGATTAATCTTTACATTCTTAGAAAAGTAGATAATTAAAGGTGTTAAAGTTAAAATAATAATATCATTTGAAGTAAATACAGTTAAAATTGATGTTAAAACATAAATTGAAATAAATACTTTCCATTGTTTACCACTAGATTTATTAATAAACTTATATGCAAACCATTTAAAAAATCCTATTTCATCTAAAAATAATGAAATAACCGTTAGAAAGATAAATAATGTAATAAGTTTAATCGGATTCATCGCTTGATCAGAAAACATTAAATTAAACACTTCATTTAAAGATACTTGATTGAATAAAAGCATCATTAAAGCACCAAATAATACAATCATCCAATGTGTATTAAAGTGCGTTTTAAATAGGTAAATCTTTGGTACAAATATGAGTGAAAGCATCATTAAAAAAAGTGTTAATGAAAATATGATTAATGCCATATAACTTTATT
This sequence comes from Acholeplasmataceae bacterium UBA4853, assembly GCA_002399815.1. Classification (GTDB taxonomy): domain Bacteria; phylum Bacillota_I; class Bacilli_A; order Acholeplasmatales; family Acholeplasmataceae; genus Acholeplasma. The sequence continues at coordinate 48,741 of DHEJ01000003.1, read as the reverse complement.
TTTAAACCTCTATTTTTGCAGTTTTTCTTTTAAAACCGGAACAACTTTAGTTCCAAATAATTCTATTGTTTTTAATACGTCTTCATGAGGCATTAAAGCACCTGGTGTATGCAGTAAAAATCGATTAATCCCTAATCCTTCTATGGTTTTTAAGATTCTATGTGTAACTTCTTCAACACCACCAACAAAGAGTGGTCCATATTTAATATTATCTAAATATTCTTGTTTAGATTTTTCTTGCCAACCACGCTCTTGACCAATCTTTTTAAAACTAGCATGATGTGGAATAAAATATCTTTCAATTAAATCACTTGGGTTTTGATCTGTAATCATACCATGAGCATGTATACCGATTTCCATTAAAGCTTCATCATGTCCTGCCTCTAAGTAATAATGTTTATATAAATCAACCAAAGGTTTAAATCTTATAGGATTTCCACCAATAATTGCAAGTACCATAGGTAAACCAAGTTTTGCTGCTCGAACAATTGATGCTTGTGTACCACCAACAGCAATACTTACTTTTAGTTTGTCTTGTTTACTTCTTGGATAAACACCATTACCATCTAATCTTTGTGTATGCTTTCCTCCTTGCCACTTCACATGGGCATCTTCTCTAATCTTAAGTAAAAAATCTAATTTTTCAGTAAATAATGTTTGATAATCATCAAGTTCATAACCAAATAAAGGAAATGATTCAATAAAAGAACCTCTACCTGCCATAATTTCTGCTCTACCACCACTTAGTAAATCAAGTGTTGCAAACGATTCATACACTCTGACAGGGTCAGCACTTGATAAGACAGTTACTGCACTTCCTAACCCGATATGTTTTGTTAATTTTGCAGCTGCAGCTAAAATGATTTCCGGTGCAGATGCTGCATATTCATATCGATGATGCTCACCAATACCATAAAAATCTAATCCAACTTGATCAGCTAATACGATTTCATCAATTGCTTGATTCAATCTTTCTTCATGGGAAATCATACCACTTGCTTCATCAACACCTGATTCAAGAAATGTAGTTAATCCAAATGTAAATTTTTTCAATATTTTAACCTCGATTTAGCGATTTGTAGTGCTTTGGGATGTTTTTGGATCGATTTTGAAAGTGTTTCTCCTAGTAATAATTCAGGCTTATATAACCCTTGCTCAAATGCTTTAATATATTCTAGTTCATTTGCTGAATAGGTTGTAAGGATATTAAATAACTCATCATATTTAGGATCTAATTTATGCTTTTTAAAATCTTTTTGAAGGGACTCATAGAAGCACATGATTTTACGAATGAATGGATATTGTTGTGGCAGAATCTTTTTAGCCTTAATAATCTCATCTAATATGGTTGTATCCATACCATCATACATAACTTCTATAAAATATCTTGCATAATTTTCTAGCATGGATAATGCATTGATATGTAGATCTAAAAATATCTCATCTTTTCGTGCATAGTATTCAGGATTTAAAATATGTACTCTATTTAAATAATCAAATCTAAGCGTAAAATTCATTTTATATTGATCATCTTTAACCACAAACATATCTTCATATGTAGTTATTTTACTTTTCTTTAAATCCAATGAAAAGTTCTTTTTTTGAAGTATTTTTGGTAAGTTACTTACAATATGACTACGTAAATGATTCAATTCAGAAATACTTAAATTTGAATGTAAATCGAAGGATAAATCCGTATTTACATACGTCATATTAGGAATTAAAAACTGAAATGCTGAGCTACCAGTTAATTTTAAATGACTAAAACTTTCATCAGAGTCAAATGCATAAATTATATCGCCTAATCTCATTAATTTTTGATTGTTGTTCATCTAATTACTCATCTTTCTTAAATAGTTATGTCACACTATATTATTGTATCATAAAAGAAAAAAACCTCCCTAAGGAGGTTATAAAAATCATTTTTTCGTGTAGTTTTGTTTTCTAATTGATCCATCTTTTTTATGAATTACAATGGATGAATCTTGATTCTCAGCAAGTTTTTCAGCAAATTCAATTGCTTCTTTTTGTGTATTAAAATATTTGATGGTTTTACTAGAACCCTCTTTTCGCACACGCCATTCATTTGCATGGGTTGCATCAGTATCTTTATTTTGAGAAATATGATACTTCGCAGGTTTAGCAACTTTTTCAGCAGTCTTTTCTACTGTTTCAGGTTCCTTTTTAGCAACTTCAACAACTTTTTCTTCTTTAACAGCTTTAACTTCAGGTGCTTTAGTCGTTGTTTCTTGTTTTTCAGGAACAACTGCTTGTTCCTCAGATTTAACTGTTTTTTGTTCAACAGCCTTTGCTTCAGTTTTTACAGCTATTACTTCTTTGTCTGGTTTAACTGGAGCTTGATTCACACTACTTGAACTTACTGGTTTACTTGTTTGAGTATTACTTGGTTTTACCAATGTTTTTTTCTTAGGTTTTAACATTAACATGATTAAAATCACTAAAAGTAAAACACCACCACCAATAATAACCCATTCTGTCATCCATAACGATATATCTGGTCCAAACATTTTAAATCCCCCTTTTACTCTTTAATATCATTTTACTATTTTTTAATGAAAATCCAACAAAAATGGGTTTAAAAATCAATATTTTGATAAAAAAGGTACATATCTTAAATATTTTTAATGAAACTTACCGCTTTTTTAAACCAAGTAGCTATTTCTTGATATTTTTGTTCATAAACAAGCGGATCGACATCAGGGAAAGTAACTTCTTTAGTGGCTAAAGATAATCCATGAGGTCCATCTTCAAATAGTAATAATTCGTAAGGTGTTTTTGTTTGTTCTAACTTGGATACTAGCTTATATGCATTACTTACAGGGACTGCTTGATCAGATTTTGTATGCCAAATAAAAATTGGTGGCAGTTTTCTAGTAATGATCTTTTCTAGTGAAACCTCATCTTTATATTGAAGGTTTGGTCCTAGTAATTTATCAAATGAACCTTGATGAATAGCATCTTTATCATTACTAATAACCGGATAACTTAAGATAGCTCCAGAAAAGAAGTTTTTATATTTAATCAAACTATGTAATGCTAAGTGCCCACCAGCAGAAAACCCACAAACAAATAAACGTCCTATATTAGGTAATGCCTTAAGTTTACTCAGTAATTCATAAACTTCTAACATAGTATCTGGATATAGTAGTTTAGTTTCACGGTAATAGTAAACGAGACTATGAAATCCTTCAAGTCTAAATTCTTTTGCTACTACCTCAGCTTCTCTTAGTGAAGTATATTCATAACCACCACCAGGATAAATAATCATTAAATCTTTTTTCGAATCATTTATGTAAGTTAATTCTGCGTAATTCTTACTGGATAAACTAATCATAGTTTTCATAATTGTACACCTACTAATGTATATAGATAAATAAGTACTGATAAATGAATCATGAAACTAACCCAGTTAACTACAACAAAATACCAGTGCTTAGTTTTATGTCTTGCAATATATAACCCCATTAAACCACCAATCGAACCAAATAAGAAACTTGCTATCAACAAAGTCTTTTCTTTAATTCGCCATTGATTTTTTGATGCTTTATACTTATCAAAAGCATATAAAAAATAAGTGATGAGTGAAATAAACACCCAAACAATGATGTATATATATAAGATGACAGGATGCATAAATAAACCTCTTTTTTATAAGTTTTTTTACCAGAATTTTTTCTGGTCTTTTTTTAAATCTATTGTATATAAAATAATTCTTTTTAATAAATGATAATTCACATCTTCTTTAAACTTGATTCTAAACATATTACTTGTTGTTTCATAACCAGAAAGTATAATCTCATCTTTAAAATATGTATTAACTTCCTGCATCGGTGCCACACCAAAGTGATTTTTAGAAACACTAAAAGCTATAATAAATGTTCCACTCAATACGAAGAACGGTTGGTTCCACTTGATTTCTAAAGTTAAATTAGGAAAAGTAACTAAAATCCAATCAACAACTTCTTTAATTGTTTTTTGATGATTTACATCAGTAATACTCTCATAAAATGCTTCAATAGTTGTTATTTTACTCAAATCTATTTCTCCTTTAATAGTTCTTTAATATGTTTTAATTCTTGATTTGGATTCGTATACCAATTCGATTCAAACAATCTATAAATCAACCAATTTCTGGAAAGCAAATATTTTTCTTGATGCAGTAAATCTCTTCTAGCACTTAGGTTTGATTCAGAAAAATCGTGAATAATACCTAATTTATAACTATCACTTAAAGGATCTTTAATTGCTAAACTAATCTTATAACGACCAATCCCTACCGATGTTTCAACTTGATAACCCATTTTTTCTAATTTTGATTTTAAATCTAATATCATAGCATTAGATAAATTCTGTTTGGTTTTTGATTCACTACTATAAAGTTGATTTAAAACCTCTTTAGTCATAACTTCATTTTTATGTGATACAAAGTAACAATATCTCATGAAGTCTTTTAATAATTTAGGACCACTTGATGTTAAATCATCTACTTTAAATTCTTCTGGGTATAAAGAGGAAACAAAGTATATTTTTTGTTTAGCTCTTGTAATAGCAACATTCAATCTATTTTGTCCACCCTCATGATTTAACCATCCAAAACGGCGCATTAAAGCTCCAGAATTGTTTTTAGCATAACCCATAGAAAATATGATGATATCTCTTTCATCTCCTTGAACATTTTCAATGTTTTTAACAAATAACGACGTATCTTCATTTTGATCTTTTCTAAATAATTCTTGCTCGAATTGTTTTTGAAATGCACCTTTTTTAAATAACTGCTTATCAATTTCATTTTCTATAGCATCTCTTTGAGTACTATTAAATGTAATGACACCAATGCTTTCATTGTGTTGTCGTTCATTAAATATCTTTTTAATGAGTGTAACAACTTGTTCCGCTTCTTTAATGTTTTTACGATCTTCAAAATATGCATCTTTAACATAGATATATTCAATAGGTGGCTTTATACTACTGTGTTGATTTGGTGAAACAATCAGTTTAGCATCATAAAATGCGTGGTTTGAAAATGCGATCAATTCTTCATATCTAGAACGATAATGATAGTTTAATAATGCCTCTTTAAATTTATATCTTGCTAAATCAAGTAAACTTTTCGCATCTAAACTCACATCTTTTAACGTCATATCTTCAAAAAGTTCATCACTATCATCAATTCGTCCATTACCTAAACTGGAAGGTCTAAGTTGCTTAGGGTCCCCTGCAATTACAACTATTTTAGCTCTATAAATGGCTGGAATTCCTTTTTCAACATACATTTGTGATGCCTCATCAAAAATCACTAAGTCAAACATACCATGTCTTAATGGCATGACCGATGAAACAACTTCAGGTGTCATCATCCATAATCTGACATGATTCATCATTTCCACTTGAAACATTTCAATAAATGACTGAATACTTGGTTTATGTTGACTTTCTAAAATTCGTTTAATATCCATAATACGTTTTGTATTATTAAAATTAAGTGCATGTTTATAAAGTTCCATCTCAAAGGATTCCATCACAACATGCATCTTTTCATCCATAACACGTTTTAAGGTCTCCATCTTCTTTTGGTAATCATCTATTATATATAAATATTTCTGATTATTTGCTTTAAATATTTCCAAGAAACCAGAATAATAACCATCAAATAAGTACTTTCTTAATTTATGAATATCCTTTATCTGACCAACAAGTGGATGATTAAAAAGCATTTTAATATAACGTTTCTCATCTTTTGATAAAGACATATATTGATCAATTAATTTATCTAATTGGTTCATATTAGAAACAATATATTGATGTAATGTTTCATCTTTAAATAAAAGTTTCAAATATTTATTTAATGTATGTGGCTTTTTAGTAAGAAACACTAATTTTTCTTGATGTTCTTTAATAAAATTAGCTTTTAATTTTCTTTTACCAAAAAAACCATGATTATTAAAGGTTACTTTAAATGTTTCCCATGACTCAGTAAATTGATTTAATAAAATCTTTTGACTTCTAGGTAATTTAGTTTCTAGCCTTTTTAAGATTGGATACTTTGTTATCATCTGATCAATGTTTAGCATGCGTTCTAAAAAAAGATCTGTATCAAACTTTTTTTCTAATTGATTGATAAAACTAAAACTCATACTACCAAAGGTTTCTTGAAACATCTGATAAATATCATGTGGTGTTAGTTTCTCAATTAAATCCTTATCTTTGATGTAGCGATGGAATAACTCATTTAAAGGAATATTTTCTACTGATTTATGATATAAAAGATCAAGTGATTGATCCATATCCTTTAATAATCGTTTAACTTCAACTTCAAGTTGATATACATCATTATTTAAAGTTCTAACAAGTGGTTCAGGTTCTAAGAAACGTCCTAACTTATGATAGAAATCTTGTTTATTTTCGACATCATCGATAAACATTGCATATTTAGATGCTTTTTTAAGTCTAGAGTAAATAACGTCTAAAGCAACCTTTTTTTCAGATACGACTAAAACATTTTCGCCTTTTAAAACTGCTGATGCAATTAAAGATGTAATTGTTTGACTCTTACCAGTACCTGGTGGTCCCCATATAACAATCTTCTTTTCTTTATTTAATAGATCAATAACTTTTTCTTGAGAATAATTCAAATCATTAATATAAGAGATTTTTTGTTCATCAATTGCTTCATCAAATGTTTCATAAATGACTTGTTTTTCTTTGACAAATAAATGTGTTTCATCAATTAGACCTTCAAGTAAATCATTATATTTATTACTAGAAAGAATCTTTTCCATATCTTTTTGAATTGCTGAGGAATATATTTCAAATCTTGATAAGGTGATGTATGGTTTTAGTTTGAAGTTTTTAAATGACTTCTTGATAAAATCTTCCTTTAATTCATTCATAAAAGGTATAAACTTAAAATCTTCTGTATCATAACCAATTTTAATACCATATTTTTCATAGTAAGGTATGATCACTTCTTTTAAATTCTTATAACTAAAATCATTTAATACTGGCATATCTAAATCGAGCTGACTCTTTTCCATTTTGGAAGATGCAAGAATCAAATCACGATTAAACATGATATCTTTTTCATCATCTTTTTTAATCGTAAACGTTTTAAGTGTACGTTCTATTTTTACAGGAAAATATAAAAGTGGTGCTTTAATTGGAAACTTTTCTTTACTAAAAATACCTTCAATATAAGGATATGTAATATATAAGTTATAACTACCTTTTTCTCTAAATGTTTTATTCACTTCACGATAAAGTTTAGTAATATGTCGCTCTTGAGACTCATTTTTTAACAGTAATTTTAAGTTTTTAACGCGGTTATTCGATAAGAAATCATATAATACATCATAATTTTCTAATAATGATAAGTCAAAACTATGTATTTGATCCAATCGACCTAAATACAGATTCGCATTTGATTTTGATAGATCGGTTAAGCGATCTTTATAATGGTGTAGTACCTTTGATGCATTTTTAGATACTTTGACAGTTTTAATATACTTATTTTGATGTTCAATAATGACGCTTAAAAACTGATTTCCATATAAATCAGTAAAATCTGGATCTAATCCAGATATTGCATGAAAGTCAAATAATGATAATGGTTTTTTAAGTGCTATTTCTTTTAAAGCATCATCTGAACAGACTAAAACAGTTTGTCCAAACTTCTCTAAATAAGCTTTTCTAATCTCATCTCTTAATACATCTAGTTGTTCAAATAATACATTCTTCTTCAGAGCCATTACTTCACCTCGCATAAATCTATTTTATCATGTATAGATTAAATAAAGAGATACGAACATTTAAGTTTATATATATTAGTTCTATAGTTTTATTATGAATGAAATCACTTATAAATAAAAAAAATGGTGCACAGTACAAGGATTGAACTTGTGACCCCCTGCACGTCAAGCAGGTGCTCTCCCGCTGAGCTAACTGTGCTTTACCATTTTAAGCATGATTATTGTAACATATAAGTTTACTTATTTCAAATCTAAAAGAATTATAAATACTGATTTAATTGATTTTGAATATCAGCACGTTTATTTTCGATATACCACTCTGAGTTTCCTCTAGTAAATTGAACAGGTATCATCGTCTCACTAACCTTATCTTTATATAAATTCTTAGTTTTCAAATATCGACTATAAAAATTATCAAATGTAAAATATGAATCATTGTAAATTGTTTCTATATATGTTGTATAAAGCGTTTTAAACTTAGGAATACCTAGTATTTTTTGAACTAAAATAGGCTGATAGTATGAATCCCAAGTAAGGATTGCCATTTGATTCATCCATTCATATATGTCTAATCCAATTGTGAAGTTTCCCTGTGGATTCCAACCCACACCCACTGAATGATCATAATCATAAGGGATGAGTAGCCACTGATTTTCAACCGGATCTAAATATAGATAATAATTATTCCCCATTGCTCTATAATCATCTGGATTTCCTAAATATACATTAATTGCTAAATACTTTAAAAATGAGGGTACATCAAATAATTTAGTAATATATTGTTCGAAGATATCACCTTCTAGTTTATTGATTTGACTAATAAAAGATTTTAACTTTGAATGTTTATTTTCTAAGATATCATTATTCGTTTTTAAATCATAATTTGGATGATATAGCAGTGTTTCTTCTCCAACCATTAAAGGATCATATAATCCTTGAAGTGATGCTGGACCATAACCTTGCCATAAGACTTTATATAAATCCCCTTTATCATGTTCTTTTTCAAATCTTCTTTCGATAAAGACATCATCAATTGGCTCAAATATTGTATATAAACCATATGCATATTTAACACCACCTATTTCTAAATAAAGTAATGCATGAGAGGTTTCTTGCGCATTTTGGTCATAATGTTGAAACATTTCCATTGAAAAATTTTCAGACATATACGTTGGATCACTATTTTTGTTATATTTTAAGTCAAGTTCCTTTAAACCAAATCCACGTCTTTTACTGTACTCTGGTTTAGTACCCTTAAAATCATATCTAAAATTAAGTTTGAAATGTGCAATCTTTGGATTATTTTGATCATCAACAATCATATCAATAGAGGTATTTCCACGGTTTCTTATACCAATATCTTCAATAATAGTTTCTCCTAAACTATCTTTATAAATTAAATCAGACGCTATGTATTCATCAATTCTAACTGTATTATAGTCTTCTAAGTTTTGTCTTTGTAGTGCAATGAATCGTTCCCATTCAAATGTAGTGATTCTTATGGTTATTTCTTTATAATTTTCATCATCAAACAATCTTTCAAAAGTAAAAACTGATGCTTGTTTATCATCTTCATCGGTTATAAATTTGACATTACATCCACTAATCATCAGTACTATGAAAATAAATAGATTGAGTAATACAATTTTTTTCATATAATTTACCTACTTAAAAATATCTTAACATAAAAATAATTATTTATCCGTACAACTTATTTAAAATAATTCTAATGTATTCATCACTATTCATTATTATTATAAATAAGGTCGTTTTCATTATAAATAATGTTGATTTAATGATGTTTAAGTGGTACATTATAGGTAGTGAAAGTGAGGATTTACATATGGAAAAAAATAGAAAAGAACTCATAACTCAACTTGTATTTGTCATACTAGCTTTGGTCTTAATGATTGTAGCGTATATTATGCAAACATTTGTGAGTAGTTCAGCAGATATGGTCGTTATCATACTATTTGCTGTAGCATTTGTTTTTGGTGGTTTCTTTAAGGCTAAAGAAGGTATCATTGAAACAATTGAACATAAATCATTAAACGTAGAAATACTAATGATTCTAGCTGCAATCTCAGCGTTTATTGTAGGAAACCCATCTGAAGGTGCACTACTTATTATGATTTTTGCAATTTCAGGAATTCTAGAAGATTTTGCTCATGAAAAATCAAAGAAAGAATTAACAGCTCTTCTTAAGATTTCACCAGATACTGCGACATTATATCTTAATGGTGATGAAAAGGTTGTTTCTGTTTCAGAGTTAAAAATTGGTGATCAAGTTTTAGTTAAAGTCGGAGATTCAATCCCTGTTGATGGTAAAATCGTTAGAGGAAAATCATCAATTAACCAAGCTGCAATTACAGGTGAATCGATGCCCGTAACAAAAGATCTTAACGACTTAGTTTATGCAGGTACTTATAATTTAACTTCACCAATTATTGTTGAAACTACACTCGATCCAAATGATTTTGTTGTAAACAAGATTATTACACTTGTAAAAGATGCACAAGATAATCATGGTCGTGGCCAAACTTTAATTGAAAAAATTGAAAAATGGTATGTCTACTTTGTTATCTTATTAGCGCTTGGATTTATGCTTGTTCCACCATTAATCGGTAGTCTATCATGGGCAGATGCATTCTACCGTGGTACTGTAGTATTAGTTGTTGGTTCTCCTTGTGCTCTGGTTGCTTCTATCGCACCAACCATGCTTGCTACATTATCAAATGCAGCTAGAAAAAGAATCTTAATTAAAGGTGGTAATCACTTAGAAAATTTAACTGGTATTAAAGTGATTGTATTTGATAAAACAGGTACTGTTACTAAGGGTAGTCCTAGTGTTGTAGATTTTCAAATTGATGCTTCTTATAATAAACAAGATATCTATGATATTGTTTACTCAATGGAAAAACTATCAAGTCACCCACTTGCAAACTCAATAACGAATTACCTATCTGATAAAGCAACCTATAGTCCATCTAAAGTAACAGAAATTGCTGGTAAGGGTATGGAATTAAAAATCGGAAATCAAGTTTATCGATTAGGAAAATTTGAACACATCAATTCACATCTGTTAACTCCTAAAATGATTGCATCTCAAGAAAAAGGTTACTCGATTGTTCAAATCATTTTAAACGATCAATTAATCGGATTTATTGCTTTATTTGATGAATTACGTGATGGTATTCAATCGATGATTAAAGAAATCAAAAAGATCGGTATCATACCTATCATGTTAACCGGTGATAATGAAAAAACAGCAAAAAGTATTGCTAATGAAGCTGGTATTGATCAAGTCATCTTTAATGCACTACCTACTGAGAAAAAACAACATATTGATCAATTAAAAGCTACTTATGGAAAAGTTATGATGGTTGGTGATGGTATTAATGATGCTCCAGCTTTAGCTACTGCAGATATTGGTGCATCTATGGGTAGTGGAACTGATGTATCGATTGAAACCGCTGATATTATCTTTATGAATAATAAACTAGAAAATATTCCAGCACTCTTTAGATTAGCAAAAGCTAATCAAGCAATTATTTACCAAAACATTATCTTTTCAATTACTGTGATCCTACTGCTTTTAACATCCAACGTCTTTGGTTTAATTATGTTACCAATTGGTGTTGTTGCTCACGAAGGTTCCACAATTTTAGTCATTCTAAATAGTTTAAGAATGTTACTTAAAAAATAATAATCATTAAAAAAAACTGACCTTTTATAAGATATAAATTTATCTTTTAAGGTCAGTTTTTCATTTCATAAAATGCAATATTATTTTTACCACTTGCTTTAACTTTATAGAGCGCTTCATCTGCATAAGTGATCATACTTGTAACGTCTTTAGCATGTAAAGGATATACAGATATTCCAACCGATGCATTAATGTATACAGATATCTTTTCAATTATAATACATGAATTAATGGTTTCTAGTTTATTTTTAATGAGATTTACTAACTCAGTATCATCTGCATAATCATCAATGATTACGATAAATTCATCTCCACCATATCTAGCAACAAAATCTTGTTTTCTTTTAACACTTGCTAAACGATTCGCATACGCTTTAATAACTTCATCACCAACTGTATGACCATACTTATCATTGACTGATTTAAAATCATCCATATCCATCATCACTACAGCAAATTTCTTTTCTTGATGAATGAGTAAATCCATATACTGAATGAGCATTCTTCTATTCGGTAAGGTTGTTAAGAAGTCTGTTAATGATAAATGTTCTAACTTTAATCTTTCAGTCTTTAATTCAGCCACCGCTCTAATATTTACTCCAATCGTCATAAAGAATGCCAGAATTAGCATAAATACTGCAACCAGTAACATCAATGCTTCATCCATAATCATATCTGATGCCATAAATGGATCTCCTGAAATACCTGTAATGATAAATATGATTCTAGTAGTTTGAAGTACTATAAATAACACACTTGCTAACTTTAAAGGAATTAAGTATTTACTAATATTCGGATTTGTCGTTTTACTACTTGCATAAATGATTTTTACTGTAATGTAGATAATAAAAACACTCATAGTTATTTGTCTGACATCTCTATTTGGAAACATAAAGTAGAAGGTCAACATCATGATTGTAGTAACAGCTGATAGTATGTAAATGTCTTTATACATTGGCTTTTCTTCTATAAAAAGAATTGTTCCACGATAAAAATATATTAGCCCTATCACTAATAAAAGGTTTCCGATTAAAAAGATAAAAAAATCTGGTAAATAGGCTCTAGAAGCGATTAAAATAAAAGCAACCGTCTCTATTAAGATGCCATATATCCATTGATTAATACCTTTATAAACTTGCTTAACATAGATGTGCGTAAAAATAAGTCCTAGCGTTAAGATGAATGTTACAAACGCCAGAATATAGATTAGTGCAAGTTGGTTTACCATGGATTAGTACCTCCCAATACTTAATCCTAAATCATAAATTTATTATATCATTAAAAAATTTAAAAGACCTTACAAATGTTTCATTATTTAAGGTCTTTATAAAGTGATTATCTATTTATTTATAATTATTAACTATTTTGAGAAATAATCAAATATTCATCAATGATTGTTTTGGTTTGACTGTCAAAAGAAATGATTGAATTTGATGAGAAGGTATAGAATATCTCATCAATGTAAATACCTCTTTCAACTTGATTTTCATAGAATGATACATCATGAGCAATTTGAATAGGATCAGAAATAATCTCTTCTTCTTGATTAAAATCAATATAGAAAATTAAGAAGTAACTTGTATATTCATATTTTTCAATCGCTTGATTATAATATGAACGGTTAACTGCAAACCCAATAAAACCTTTCTCAGGTGAAACAAGGATTGCTTTATGATTGTTTAATGCTTCACTATAACTCCAATCATAGCCATCATCGCCTGGATCACTTACAAAGTATGTATCTAATGGTTCTGATTTATCTAGCGTATTATACGCTGAGATTTTTACGTTAAATGAACCATCATAACCAATTCCAATCGCTTGATTATCACCCCAACTATGAAGGTATGTATTATAACCTTCTTCTTCAATTTCATTTGTAATCACAGGTAAAACTGGATTAGATAAATTAATTGTATAGAGTGGGTCTATATTTCTAAATGTGACAATAAATACTTCATTTTCAATAAATCGGACTGATGTAACTCTTTCTAATGGTTTACCAATACCTTCATCTAATAAACCTACTTGATCAAATGTATCAGTTTCATCATTTTCTTTTAATACATAAAGTCGATTCTTATCTGTTTGATTCCATCCTCTGGATGTAACGACTCTAAAGAAACCATCGTATGCATCCATCCAAAATTGATTTTCAATATAACCTTCTAAAGTTGTAGATGCATTATAATGAATAGACCCATCAACTTCACTAATACCAAACTTAATTATATGTGTACCTGAAATCACTGTATTTAAAAATGGATAATAACTATAACTTCCAGCGGTATAAATCGCGTCTTTCGTCATATACATGATCGATGAAACACCAACTACAGATTCAGAATGCATATCATATGTCTTTACATTCAATGATGTCACAGTCATCATTTGATAAGCCGGGACTTGATCAAAAAATAATATATCATCATATCCTACATAACTGGTATGTTTGACATCATTAATTGTTTCAATAAATTCAGGTCTTAAATCATTTTCTGTAACTTGAGTATATGAAATCATATAAAACATATCATCAATTAAACGATGTGCTTGAATAGAACCATCTGTTTGTAGTTCATACTTCTGTTGTAAACTTACACGGTCAAATATTCGAATATTTCCTGTATATTGACGGTAACTCCAATATAAACTAGGCATAATAAGTGCATCTAAAAATTCATCGTAATACACATGGATATCTTCATATGTATAGCCAATAACAACTAAAAGTTCATCTGTTAAATATAATTCTTGAACATAATAGTCATCAAATAAAATACCTTGTTGTTGTTCCAAACTACCATCTACGTTAACCGAAAATTTAAAGATTTCATTACGATGATAACTTGGTGAATAAAAGACTTCAAATCCATCTGTTTTAATGATATCAGCTTCATCTACACCTTCGATTTGGACGTTTGTACCTACAACATCTCTTGTTTCTGGACCTTCATCAATTGCAGCATCCTCTAGGTTTGCACCAGGTAATACATTAAACCATCCACCTATATAAAATCCATTTTTTTCATTCATCTTACTCTTTAAGTTACTATAACTTCCTGCTTTACTTGCATTAACTAAGGTCTTATCATTAAAAACCTCTGGTAATTTAAACACATCAGTTGCAACAACAGCAACTAAAACAACAACAGCTGTTAATGCAATCATTGTTCTTCTAACACTTACAACTCTAAGCGTTTTGTTTAAATGTGTGACCCCTTCATTTCTTAAAAAACGATTTAGCCTTTGATTCCAAATAACATCCAAAATAATTTTAGTGATTATATAGATACATATTAACCCTAAAATGGATACAAAAATGATACCGTAAATGTTCATTTTACGCCTCCTATGCCTAAAGCATTTTTAAAGGATTTTACGAAACTTCTTGTGACTTCAAGCTTGATACCACCGACTAATTCAAGTGCTAATTTAGCATTCATTCTTGAATGAATATAAACAACTTTAGACAGATTCACTAAAAATGATTTACCAATACGTATGATATGAAAGTTAGCTAGAATATTTTCTAATTGATAAAGCGTTTGTTTAATCGATATATTACCATTTTTTATTGTATGGATAATAATTTGACTACCAAAGGATTCAATATATAAAATATCTCCAATATACAGTCTAACCCAACCACTATGTGTTTCAAATACGACTTCTTTACGACTCACAGTAATCTTTTTTAATATTTTTTCTATGCGTTCATATGATAGATCATCCACTATAAGTGCAATTTGATCATCTTCTAAAGTCGTTTGAATTATTGGTTCATTTTCAAGTTCTGTCTCAATTAGTTTTAAGTCTTTCTTATCAAGAATGACTTTAATCACGAAAAGTTCCTCCTTTGATGTTATTTTACTCCCTTAAATCCGATACAGATTAAAACTTTGTATAACATGCATTAAAACATAAATATCCTACATTCAAACAACATTTTTCTTATAACATCTTCGTCTTTTATGCATTTGTGGTTCAAAATCTTTCCATTGTGATTGAATTTTAGTATTAAGTTCTAATTCTGGACCTGTTTCTGCGTGGATAACACCATGCTTAATGCCTTGTTTAATACCATCTTCCATAATCAAACTTAAAACACCATGACCTTGATTATTTGGATCAACAGCAATAAAGTAAAAATCAATGACATTGAATTTATGAATACTTCTCAAAAATCTAATCCATCCAAATGGTAATAACTTACCATGACTCTTTTTAACAGCTAAACTTAAACTAGGCATCATTAATCCAAATCCAACTACCTTATCTAGTTTATCTGTAACAAACCATAAAAAATCTAGTCTGACTAATGATTTTAATTGTTTAATATAATAATCCATTACTTTTCTAGTTACAGGAAAAAATCCGTATAATTCTTCAAATGCTCTATTATAAACATCAAATGCATCATACACATATACATCTAAATTCTTTAAGTTTTTTAACTTAATTAATTTATAGCCAAATCTTTTTCGAACAATCTCTGCGCCTCTTTCAACTTTAGAAGGCATTTCTTTTGGCCACATAATCCGTGATTCAATCCAGTCAACATCCTTTTGAAAATCAAGAGCTTCTAGATGCTTATGATAGTATTCTGGATTCCAAATCGTAATAAATGACCCTAAATGTTCAAATCCAAAGACTAACATACCCATTCGGTCCATATCAGTAAATCCAATTGGACCAATCATTTCGGTCATCTTCTTTTCTTTACCCCAATTATTGATTGCACCAATTAGTGCTTTTGTTACTTCAATATCATCGATCATATCTAATCTTGTAAAACGAACAATCTCTGTTTTAAATGCTTTATTGTATTGATGATTGATAATGCCTGCAATTCTACCGACAAGTACTTGATCTTTATATGCTAAAAATCTGATACTCTCACAGTATTCGTGTGCTGGATTAATTGTGGGTTCAAACACCTTCATCTCATCTATAGACAATGCAGGTACATATGCTTTTTCATGTTTAAACAACTTATTGGGAAAATCTGTAAATAACTTTTTTTCTTTTTTCGTAAGAACCTCTTTAATCACAATACTCATAAATGCATCGTCCCATTTTCAATCAGTTTTCTAAAGTCCCAGTTATGTCTTTGACCCTCATGTTCGATTTTATAGCTCCAAAAATAATAGCCAGTTGCATAATTATATGCATATAATTGAAGTGCTGATAAAAGTTTTTCAAATGCAATCTTATCAAACCCTGGCGGTGTTTTTAAACCTTGATAATGAATTCCCAAACTCCATTCACCAATAAATACCGGTAATACACTATTTAATGAAGCAATTAAAGGTAGTCTTTTTTGAATAACTTCTTCGATTTGAATTTCAACTGTACCATGTGCAAGTCGTTCTTCAAAACAATGATATAGATGCATATCAAATGCAATGTTTTCAAATTCCTTTTGACTTAAAAACGGAATCCAACTTGGATCACTTGGTCTAAAAGCATCATGAAAAACAATTGTTTTATTAGAGTATTTTCTAATTTCATGATAAGCATCTAAATAAAAATCTTGTATTAATTTTAAGTCTATATGATAATGTGGTTCATTAAGTACTTCAAGCGCAAATATACTTTCATGATTTAAAAGTGTTTTTGCAATAAACCCTAAAACTTTTACTGTCTTTTTAATATTTTTAATGTCTTTAGGCCAATCAATAACACCTTCAATACCACCATTATCAAATCCATTTTGACATCCCGGTGCAGTATGAAGATCAAGCATGACACTTAAACCTGATTTTTTAGCCCAATTTAACGCTCTTTTAATATATTTTAATGGACTAAAATATGGTGATTCATTTTTTAACCACCAAGGAATTGGAATTCGAACTGATGTGATACCTTGTTTTTTCAACCATAAAAAATCTTTATAGGTAATCCATGTATTCCAGTGTGTTTCTAATGCTACTTTAGCATCTGGATGGTTTAAAACAAACCCAGTTTCATCTTTTGAGTCAATACCTTCAAAAAGAGATTGTTTCATCCAACGCTCAAGAACAAACCAACCGCCTAAGTTTACGCCTTTTACTTTATTCATTTTTATCCCCTCGCTTTAACTGCTAGAAAACTTGTACGTCTAATTTATAGTCTGCTCAGAGACAATAGACTTTATCAAGACTAATTATATAACCTTAATTTTAATCCTTCATTTTTTTAAGCATGTCTTCATTTATAACAAATACATCTTTTAGGTGTGTTTTTCTTTTATTTTACACTTGACTTAATTACCGGTTGCTATTATTTAAATCATATACCTCTATTTTAACATAATCAATTTTTTCAGACTGATTGAATCATAATTTTTTGATTGGATGTCTAATAATTGTTTTTAAATGCTCATCAGTTACTTTTCTTGGATCAGATAGATAAATCTCATGATGATGTCTTTGATCATTTAAATCTATTGCATAACCCGATTCTTGTACGAGTTTATTCATTTTATCAATAGTTTCTGGTTCATCACTAAACGGTCCAATATGTAACATTTGAACAACCAAACCTTCATCATATGTAAAGATAGTGACTTTCGAATAATCACTTTTCTTTTTTTTACTAATCTTTTCTATTGCCCAGTCTACATCCTTTTTATGAATAAAGTTAGGTAATCTTAAAACAGATATAAACTCAAATAAATATTTCTTTGAAGGATCAAATCCATTCAAATTTGTTTGCCACCAAAATCCTTCTAATGGTGGTACAACAAATTCTTGAAATCCTTGGATATGATAATCAGTTTTATAACTCATTTTTAAGGTATACATCACACCATATAAGAGTTCAATCGATTTTTTGTATTCACCATCTGCTAAATTAGGGTCTCCCTTACCAGAAACACTTAAAAAATTCATTTTAGGTATATGGATTAAATCTCCATTTTTGCTTGGGTTATATAGTTTCTTATCAACTTTTTTATAATCTATCATGACTTATTCTCCATATCAAATATTTAACTTTATTCTCATTCTACAACTACTTAAAGCAATAAAACTAAAAAACTATAATACAAATTAAAAAATCCTTTATATCCATCTTAAGTATGTACATCAAATGATGATTAAACCCTACTATGGATTTTAAGGGATTATATTTTATTTGAATATTTTACTTAATTTTTCAATATTTACTCTTTGATCAACCATCCGATGATCCGCACTAAAATCTTTAGTTTCAACAACAATAAAATCCTTATAGGTTTTTGATAATTGTTTAACAATATCATAAAACGTATAGATATCATTACTGTTTACATGAAATATTCCAGGTTGAAATGTTTTTACAATATCATATACAGCTTTTGCAGTATCATTTAAAAACGATGTGGATGGATACCATAAAGATGAAGCCTTAATGACGCCTTCAGTTTCCATTTTATGATATAAGAATTCGATCATTTGATTACTATATCTACCATAACCTATTTGCCAACCTAATCGAGTAATATAGGTTTTAGGATTTTCTTTAAGTGCTATGGATTCACTTTCAATTTTATATTTACCATAATCATCAGTTGCATCTGGTAATTTATCTATTGTATGTGGTCCTTTATTCTCATTTGAAAACACTGAAACAGTACTAATGTAAACAAACTTGATATGATGTTTAAAACAGATTTTTGCAAGTATTTTTGTCCATATTGGAGAACCCATTGCACAATGTATTAAGATATCGGTTTTTTCTTCAAGCAAGAACTTTTCAATTTCTAATTCGTTTTCAGTTGAGATTTTGGTTCTGTCATATGGTATAACAAAATCATTTTCTTGTTGATAAAAGTTTGCTATTGCAGGAGCAACCGTTCCATTCATCCCAGTGATTATCACATGCATATTAAATCCCTCCTTAAATAAACTTATCTAATACTCATTATACGCCTTTAAAAATATCGTTACATGAAACACTTATAATGCTTTAAGGATTTAAATCTTTTCTACTACGTCGCCAAATTCGATACATATGTATAGAAAAGAAAGTTAATAAGCTAAGTGTAGATAGTATATTTAGCCAAATCAAGGCATTTTGATTTGTTAAATAGATTGAACCAAAAATAATTAATAAGATTGGGTAGATATAATGACTTAACTTTCTAATAACAAATATTATTTTATTTGTTACTATAAATCTTGGATCACGTTTGGTTATTAAACTTACAATCATGAAACCTAACTGAAGTAAACTATAGGATAACGCAATAACAACTAAAAAGTTTTTACTATGAATAAAAGAAATAGTAATCAATACAATCGTCAAACCAATAAAGATAAATGATAATAAATTTTTAATCATATTTCTGAGTTTTGTATTTAAAGTTACTGTCACTGCAAACATTTCAACAACTTTTGCAAGTAAAGTAATTATTATCTCACCAAACATCTCTATGACTAATTCAATTAAAAATTCCATCAACTACTTACCTACTTTTATCATTATAGATGATTCTAATCTTCAAAAACAGTAATACTTTGAGTACTTTCATCATAGATTACTTCATATTTAAATGACTTACCTAACTCTCTAGCTGAAAACAAGTCATACCAAGTTTCACCAACAAAGAAAAGTTTATCTGCTTCCTCCACAATGCTACATTTATAGATTAATGCACCACTTGAATAATAATTTGCCCGATCACCTGATATATCCCAAAAAAAGTCTAATTGGTTATCCTCAGGTCTTAAAACATATAAATTATCATTTCCTGTATTTATATATTCACCGTTTGGAATCAATGTTTGACTACTACAACTACTTAACAACATTACGATTAGAACTAAAAATGTTATGATTAACTTTTGTTTTAACATTTAGTATACCACTTCATATATTTTGATGATATGTTACTATATCATCGATAATCATTTGAATAATCTCTTTTGTTGATAGATGATCGATATCCAATTCTTTATCCACTTGGTATAACATCGTATTTTTATCCTCTTGAGTACCTACAGCTAAGTAAAAATCATTTTCACTATTTAAATTAGAAACAATTTGTACTTCATAGTAGCTCACACTTGGATCAAAATCAAATTCTATTTCTAAGTGGTATTTTCTGATCATCATCATTAAATCTATGTCTAGTTGATGAAAAATTACATACATCGCTTCATAACAAGAATTTTTTTCCTTATTAGCATCAATATGTTTAATGAACTCACTTTTTTGTTGATCTTGGAATGCTTTTATTTTAGCAATCTTTGCCTCTTTTAACTTCTTAAAAAATCCAAACATAATACCCACCCCTTTTGTTTATAAGATTCATGAACTGTTTAATTTACTTTGTATATCTTAAATCTAATTTTAACACAATCAACCATATGTTTATACCCTATTAATGTTAGTTTTCCTTAACTACTTTCTAAAAACTAAATTAAAGATGACTCGATGATACGTTACTAATACAAATTGATTAACTATGAATGGAGCATTCTTATTATTAAAAAAGCCTAAATGTCTTAGGCTTTTGATGACTTTATAGATGGTATATTAAGCAGAAAACAGTATGTCAAACATTAAATGACTTCAACATTAATGACTTTACCAATAGTATAATATCCATCCAACATCATATAAAGTGTAACGCTATACGTATTTCCGGCCACTAAATCACCCATACCAAATCGATAAAGATATATACGAGGTCTCCTAAAAAATTGTTTTTCAACTGCTGTTAATAAATCATAATCTATGTCAAATTTTATCAAACTTGCTGATTCTTCAGTAATCGTTAAAGTATTTGTCAGTGGATTATAAGTATCGTGCTCGATCTTAATGAT
The DNA here is from genome assembly GCA_002399815.1 of Acholeplasmataceae bacterium UBA4853. Taxonomy (GTDB): domain Bacteria; phylum Bacillota_I; class Bacilli_A; order Acholeplasmatales; family Acholeplasmataceae; genus Acholeplasma. The sequence continues at coordinate 27,475 of DHEJ01000003.1, read as the reverse complement.
GTCTTTACTAAAGGTTGTATCGTAAATAACAAATACATAATCATATCTTCCTTTAGTTTTTATGATAAAAAATTCTGTGATGTTTGGATATACTCCGGTTGCATTAGAGTATTCATATCGCTCACTTTCAATATTAAATACTTTATCAACATAGGGACTTATTGGACTTAAGGGTTCTATAATTTTATTTGTATTTATATCATATTTTAAGTAAACCACATCTCCCGGGTAACTAACAAATGCCTTGTATGGAATAACTTCAATTTCGATTGTCTTTTCTACGATTAAAAATCCCAAGTTTACCTCAACAACTATTTCTGTTAATCCTGGTTTCAATCCCTTAATGGTAAATAATCCGATAATCTCTATATATTCATTTGAATCAGATTTGATCGATGTAATATAGGAAAACTTAGAGTATTCATGAGGTTTCCAAACCAATTCAACTACTTCATCTATAGACACCTTTAAGTCGTTATTTCGGTATGGATTATCAACTTCAGCTGTAGTATTTAGTACAAAATTAAGATTTTCAGGAATTTGTTCATAATTATTAATTTCTGGATATACTTCATAGTCGTCAAAAATAACTTCATTTAATAACACATCACCATTAAATTTCCATATATTATTAAAATGAATATTAATTCCAGGAATCAACTCATTTAAATATGTCACATAATAATCAACGCGTTGTTCTAAATCAATTTGATGATTAGGATTTTCATACCAAAATTTAATAAGTGACATCCCAACTTCCAACTGAATTGTACTAAGAACAATATCACCAATAATAAAATCTAATTGATATGTTTCCGCATCTATAAGTTCTATTGAAACCGCAGAAGGATTTAAATCAAACCTTTTTGTCGTTTTATGTTCTATATAATAAACATCAAGGCTCTTCAAATGAATATTATAAACACCTTCTGATTTCAATGATTCTGGAAATGGTACTTTGAGGTATAAGTTGGAATTACCTGTTAAATTTATTCTATTCTCATAGGTTATTTCCTTGATTTCATAGGAAAAATCATTAATTTTTAGTACAACAGATGGAAAACTTATTTGATTATTATAAGTAGCTTCGTGATCCATGCTCAGTTCAATTTCAATAAATATATCTTTATGCATACTGACATATGCATGATCTACATTTTTTTGAACATATACATCTTCAATAACCGGTGTATAGGACTTCAATATGTTTAATGCATCTTTATTGCTTTGTGATATAGATATCATCATAACAGTCTGCGAAACTAAATAAAGAAACACTAAAGGAATAGATGCAAAATGAACAACTTTGATTGGTTCAAAGACTCTTAATTTCTTTATTTTTTTATTAAGTCTTTTTTCAATATACCAATTATAAAATATCAAATATATAGCATATATTAAAATTGAGAATACTGCTAGATATAGTAATACTATACTAATGTTATCAATAATATCAATCATGTTGTCCCCCTATAAATCCATTTTCTCAATAAATAGCTTATAAAAAAGTTTTGTTACTATAAATTTCATGTCTTTTGTAGTTTGTATATTAAACTTTTGACCTGTCAAAGTTTTAATATGTTTTACATGATTTTTATTGATAATAACACTTCGACTGATTCTTAGAAAATCCTCCGGCAAGCTAATTTCAATCTCTTTTAAAGGTTTTCTGACATCAAACGACTTCATCAATGTATGAATATGAATTATATGATCAAAACTTTCTAGCGCTATCAAGTGATCATTTTCAATCAATACGATACCTTCAGAAGTTTTTATCTGTATACGCCTACTTTTAAATGTCGTATCAATTAAAAGCCATTCAGTATCTTCTGTAATAACAAACCCATAGCTTTTAAGTTTTTGTTCAATCTCTTCATATTTACTCGGATGACATTGTAAATTAATCTTCATTTTTCTCACCAACCAAATTTAATGTATCATAAATCGAATTTTATAGTAACCCACTTGTCGTAAGTTAATCTGTTTTCATCGTGAAATGTCTTCGTAACGAGCTTTTTTATAATAATTTCAGATTTAAGTATTTTTATATATTCAAAAGATTGCCTACTTTTACTTGACAAGTGCAAATTGAATCAAACCTATGCATTCAATATGTGCCTGTAGACCCATTTTGATACACCAGCGCACCCCTGCTAAAATTAGCGCACCCTAGTGTTTTTTACGCACCCTAAAATCGAAGGTATGAATATAGAGTTAATTCTCGTTACTTATTTTGTAAATATACTCAACAAAATTCTTGTTTTTGGCTCCTTTTATGAACCCAACTTTTTCAAGCATTTTTATAGATGCAATATTTGTTTCATCAGTATCTGCTTTAACGATATCAACATGCCCTTCAGTAATCTTATCTACATAAATGGTTATTTCTTTCAATATCTCAGTCCCAATTCCACGACCCCAAAATGCTGGATTAATTACTATTGGATTGATTCCCAGATAAAACTTGTCCATTTCATTATAATAGTGAAACATAGCAACTCCATAAATAATATCATTTTTTGCAAACAGTTTAATAAATGATTCAATATTCGCCATATCATAAGGGTGTTCTAAAAAGTGTTGGTAAGTTTTAGAAAACGGTTCATTAAATGTGGCATACCTGTTAATTAGTTTAGCATTTGCATGCTTTGATTCATCTATCCATTCATCCAACAATTTATGTGTATTTATATTGTAATCAATTATTTCAAAATTCATGTTATCCACAGCTTTCTATGTTTATCGAAAATAACTTTACTTAGTTATTTTACTTTATGATATACATATATATAATCTTCAACATTATAATCTTTAATCTTTTTATATTTATCAGATGATGTAACAACTTGATCTTTGCCAATTGAATCAACTAATATTTTTTGTAAGTATTGATATTCTGCGTATTCTTTTAGCGATGCCATCACTAAAGCATTTCTAAAGTATTTTGCATTTTCTTTGATTAGTTCCGCATTAAATGTATGACCATATTGTCTTAAAAGTAAAAAAGCAAAAGCAGATATTGTTCTAGTGTTCCCTTCTCTAAACGGGTGAACTTTCCAAATGTCAGCTATGAGTCTTGTAAATAAATGAATAAAGTCTTCTTTGTTTAAATTTCTAAAATAATTTTCTTTAAAATAGGTTTGATTAATTTTACTTAAATCCTTATCAATCAAATTACATAAACTATATTCTACACTAAGACCATTTAAGATAGGCTCACTTTTATATATATTTATGGTTCTAGAAATACCTGCCCAATCGTAAACATTTTCAAACAGAGTTTTATGAATTTTAAAAATGTCGTTTGCATCGCTGATCATAATGCCACTTTTAAATAGCATAACAAGTGCTAAGTTTGACATTCTATTTTCAAATTCATCAAGTTTGATTTTATCTCTAATATCTGCTTTATTAATTAAAACATCACTATCTTTATAGATATATGGATCTTTCACTTATATATTCCTCCCAAGAGCGAACACTGCAGTTTCATAATCGATAACACCTTCGGCATAGAGATTGATAATCTTATTTGCATATTTAGAAACTTCTTTTCCACCAGTTAAATTGATTGCTTTAGCTAAATCTTTTATTTCTTTAACTTTTTCTTCACTTTCTAAAACAACCTCAAAAGGAATACCTCTTTTTGCTTCAATTTGTTTTAAATACATACTAATTGCGTAGGATAAAGAAAGGCCTAATTCTTCTAGTATGATTTCAACATTATTTTTAAGTTGATCGTTAACTCTTACATGAACAACACTATTTTTCATATCACTTCACCTCAAATATATTGTATCACATTTGAAACACATTTTCAAGTTTTCAACAAAAAACATATGTAAATTGTATTAACACCTAGACTATGAAAATAAAAAAACACTCTTAATTAAGACCTACTATATGTTTTCATTTCACAGTTTCAAGAAAAATTTTGGTCTACTTTTGGTCTACTTGTTTACTAAAATCTTGTACGCATCATGTAGTAATCGTTAAATTGTAGGGCAATCGTTAAATTGTAGTTGTGTTTTGGCAAAAGGCCTCTAAATTTTCATCATAAGCCTAAGTTTCTATGCTCGCCATTAATTGGTGGCAGACGGAATATAGGGAATTTCGTCCTTTATTCCAAATAAAAAGGCTTGACACTATGTATCAAACCTATGCTTTCAATATGGCGGAACAAGAGGGATTTGAACCCTCGCACCTGTTACAGTCTACACGCTTTCCAAGCGTGCCTCTTCAGCCACTTGAGTATTGTTCCGTGTTAAGAAGCTAGTTTTCTAGCTTCTTAGTAAATTCATTCATTAAATCGTGTACTACTTCATTAGTATCTAAAGTAAGTGCTTGTTTAGCAACCGTCTTCAACGCTTTATATGAAACTTTAGATAACATGTATTTGATCTCAGGAATACTATTAGCATTCATGGATAATGTGTCAACACCAAGTCCTACAAGTAGTAATGCTTGCTTCACTTGACTAGCCATTTCACCGCACACGCTAACAATTATACCAAATTCATGTGCCTTGTCAACAATGTTTTTTATTGTTGCAAGTAAGATTGGATTATATGGTTGATATAGGTATGAAACCTTATCATTCATACGGTCTGCTGCAAACATATATTGAATTAAATCATTTGTTCCTATAGAAACAAAATCAATAAATGGTACGAATTTTTCAATTCCAAATGCTGCAGATGGTACTTCAATCATCATCCCAAGTTTTGGTGTTTTAACATCTATAAACTCTTCTTTTAATGAGTAAACAGCATCATCTAATATAGCTTTTGCTTGTTTTAATTCCTCAAGGGTCGAAACCATTGGTAACATAATTGAAAGATTTTCGTTTTTATTAGCCAGTAGAATTGCTCTCAGTTGGGTTTTAAATAATGTTGGGTAAGATAAAGAATATCTGATTGCACGATTACCTAAAAAAGGATTTTGTTCCGGTTTCATATTTAAATAATCTAGATTTTTATCGCCACCAATATCTAGTGTTCTAATAACTACTGTACTTTCTTTAAATGCATTTGAAGTCTTTTGATAAAATTCTGTTAATTCTTTTTCTGTTGGAAACTGTTTAGATTCCATATATTGATTTTCAGTTCTTAATAAACCAATACCCTTAGCACCATGTTCTAATGCATGATTAATATCCGATGTAGACCCAATATTTGCATAAATGTTTACATGATGTAGATCTTTAGTTTGACCATCTAAATTTATAAGTTCATTAAATTTACTTTGTTTTTCCAACAATGCTTTTTGCTTTAACTGATAAGTTAATATCACTTCATCAGAAGGCATTAAAATCACTTCACCAGCTTCACCATCAATAATTAATGAACCATTCTCAGGAAGTAATCCCACATCAATTCCAGAGATTGCAGGAATACCTAAATGACGCGCTAAAATTGCCATATGGCTGGTCTTAGATCCATTCTTAGTAACAATACCTTTAATATAACTTGTATCTAAATTCATTGTCTCTGATGGTGTTAAATCATCTGTGACAATGATGACGTCTTTTAAGATTAAGCTATGTGGTTTATCTTCATTTGATAAAATTTGAATCATTCTTTTCGTAATATCTTTTAAATCTAATATTCTTTCTTTGATATATAAATTATCTGAAATTTCAAACAAATCAATCATTTCAGACATTGTTTGTTTAAAAGCAAAAGTCGCATTGACATGTTCTTCTTTAATCTTTTTTGTAACAAGTTCTAAAACTACAGGATCTTCAAGCATCATTTTTTGAGCTAAAAAAATCGATGCATGTTCTTCGCCTATACGCGTTACTGATGCTTTAGCTAAAAGATCAAGTTCCTCTCTAGCTTTATTTTTTGCTTGAGTAAAACGCTCTATTTCAAAGGATTCACCTTTACCTGATTTTTCAATCAATAGTGATGGTGTTTCATTTAAATGATGAATTAATGCATGTGCATATCCACCAGATATTTTAGTACCCTTTATGCTTTTTGAATTCATTAATTGACCTCACGTTTAAATGCTTCTACGATTGCAAAATCGTTATCTTTAACAATAGCTAATGATGTGGTGACATAATTAATAATGTTGCTGACTCTTTGAGGTGGTACAGCTATAAATAACTGTATAGATAATGAGTTATAGAACTTCATCATCGCATCAATTCTGGATTCATCCATGTTATTAAATGCTTCGTCAAATAAGACAATACATCCACTATCAATACGTTTATTCTTAGTTAATAATTGTTGGAAAGATGCTGCAATGACAATATAGAATGGAACTTGTGTTTCACCACCAGATTTTTCTCTTGAGACCTTAGAAAAATATGATTTATTGCCATTTTCTGATGTCACTTCAATATCATAACTCATATAATAACGATAATCTAGAAATTGAAGTGCAAACTTATCATTTTCTGGATCAAATGATGCAATCTTATTAAATAACTCCATTAAAATGACTTCATTTTTCTTAGTTAAGTTTTCAGTAAATAACGTATGATTAAATACTGCTTCACTACTCATAATGATATCAAAATAAGTCTTAAATTCTGGACTGGTCGCACTTTGAGTAATTAATTGATAACTATCTGTACCAAATCTTTTACCTGTAAGTGCTAAATTTAATTCTGCAATTTGAATTTGGGCTGCTTCAATAGATGCTCTTAATTTACCAACAAATTCTTCTCTAAATCCAATTTCAGAAGCTCTTCTTAAATCTATTGCTTGTTGTTCGTACTTCATGAGATTATTATCTCTAATCAAGTTTGCTTCCTTTTCAAATTCAATTAACTCAGATAAATCAGGTGCTGCACCAAAATGATAATTAGTAATATATACTCTCATTAAATTTACAACATCAGATTCAGCTCTAGCATTTTGAGTTTTGATGGATGTGGTTGATTGTGCTAAGTCTCTAGTAATCAAGTCATAATTAGATGCATATCTTTCTTTTAAAGCACTAAATTGATTATATGCTGATGGTAAAAGTCCTGGATACTTTTGGTTCCATTCTTTTTGTTCAGCTAAGTACTCACTAAGTGAACTTCTAGCATCTTCAATTTGTTCTAGAATTTGGGTCTTTTCACTTCTTGCATCAGCCATTTTATCTGAAAGTTTTTCATAATCTAAACGGAATTGACGTTTCTTATTCTTTTCTTCATGAAGTTGTGCTTCAAGTTCTGTAATCACTGGATTCGTTTCTAAACTTGAAACCTTTTCTTCTAATTCAACAAACTCTTTTCTAATTTGTTTAACTGAATCAAAATATCTTGCTTGATTCGATGATAAAATATGACTTAATTTAGATTGTTGTAGAATTCTTAATGATTTAGAATGATTTTCTAATACATTTGAAACCTTATTTAAATCATTTTGAAGATCATTAACTAACTTTTCATCAAGTTCTATTTGAAGTTTTGTTGCTGATTGACCAATATAAGGTATTTCATATGCTTTAGGATTAATTTGTCTTGCAGTATGATTTGAATATGTCATTGCTGTTTTAGTAATTGCTCTTGAATAATTCTTAAGTTCGTTTAAATTCTCAACAGTAATCACATGTCCCATTGTCATATTTGCAAAATTTCTTGCGTATGGATGATCACTAGAAACTTTGGCTGCAAGTGAATTTGGTAAATAAGAATTATACTCACCAATCTTATTGGTATTCACTAACCCTACACCATAAATACCTAATTCAGTTTTTACACGGTCGTAAACTTCAAGTGCATCATTAAAATAAAGTGGATCCACAATTAAATCGAATCTTTGAGTATTTAAGAACCCCTCAATGGCATTTCTCCATGACTCATCACTGACTTCGATTAGATCAGAAAATGGTCTAATTCTAATATCTTTATTATAATAACTTGATAATTCTGTATTAATTGCTTCAATTAATTGAGTTACATTTCTTGGATATGTTTTCACATTACGCTTTAATGCATTTAATCTATTTTGAGCAATCTTAAGTTCATTAAGTAAATCATTTCTTTGTTTTTCTAATGCACTTTTTTCATAATTAATTGCATTTAAAAAGCCTGTTGTTGCTGAAACTGCACCTTCGATGTAATTTACTAAATCAAGCACTTTAGTATTATCTTCATTAGCACTGTAATACTTAATAAAAGCTGAGATAGCAGTATTTGGATTTAATTGAACAAAATCACGGTAGAGCATCACTTCTTTATCTAAGTTTTCTTTAAGCTCATTTGCTATTTGCTTATGCTCTTGATATTGATCGCCTTTTTTCTTTAAACTATCTTGTAAGTTAAAAAGTGTTCTTGAAACATCATTATTACCTCTAGCTGTTTCAAGTTCTACAATGGTTTCATCGTTTGTTTCAATTTGCTTATCGAGTAAATCTTTTTCTTCTTTTAATAAATCATATTGATTATTGATTTTATCCAACATATTTTCAGAATGCGTTAAGAAGTTTTCTCTTTTTTCAATAAATGCCATTTTATCAATAATGTCATTGATTTTGATTTGTTCCAAGTTTTGGTTTAATGATTCACCTAACTTAACAATTTTTTCAAGTTTTTCTAATTTTTCGCGGTCTAATCTAATTTGACCTTCAACTCTTTTTAATTGTGTGACATTATTCTTTAAACTAGCAATATCAATGGGTTCATCATCAAGTAAAAATTCAAACACGAATGTTTGTAGGTCAATCGGTCTAAATGCAAGTGCTTTTGGTAAAATCTTAGCATACTTTTTCGCATCAATACCAAAATATTTAGCAAGTGCATCACGGTACTCCTTTTGAGAGTTAAAAGGAACAAGTTCAACTTGAAGTGTTTTTAAATAAGCCTTCATAGACTTATAGTCTCTTGGATGCTTTTTATCTAAGAAAATACCATCATGAATATTTAAATTATCTAATAAATAAAACTTTTCTTTTAAAGTACCTAATTTAGGTAATTCTAAGATTGCACCAATAACACCAAATTCATCTTTTTGTTCATCATAAAATTCAAGTGCAACGTGTGATATCACATCACCAGATCGAATATATTCTTTATTTTCAGCTCCAATACGTCCACGAATATAACCTTCTAAAGAACGTTTTGCTTCATCTGTTGCAGCAATATTGAACTTTGCACCACTTTTACCACCAACAAGTAAGTATTGAAGTGCATCTAAAAGTGTTGATTTACCAGAACCATTCTCTCCTGATATCAATGTATTATCATCAATATGGATTGTTTGATCTGAAAATAAATGCCAGTTTACAAGTTTAATCTTCGTCAGTTTCTTCAACTTCATTACCTCCTTGTAAATATTGATCTAGATGATCTAAAATTTCTTTAATGGATTCTATTTTAACTACAAATAGTACTGTAGGATAAATCTTAATTCTTGCATCATCTTGAAGTTTTTTATCCATATAGTCAATAATATTATAGTTTCTTAGGAGTTGAAGACTTGGTTTTAAACGATCTTTTGTCATTCTTTTATTGTCTAAATAACCAATTTTAGCAAGCTCATCATGAATATCTGATAAATATATTTCAACATTTTCATCTAATGTAACAACATCCATCTTGCTTTGATAAATCATTCTGATGACTAATAATAAAATACTTTCTTCTTTTTTAAGTCTTAAATGGTTAAATGTTGATACATTTTTAATATATACAACTTCTTCATGACGTTCAATCATTAATTCAAAATCGGCTAAATTAAAATATGCGTCAAAGATTTCTTTATACGCCAAAATAAAACGATAATCATTTGCATCAGCTATCTTTTTTCTTGTAATGTAATTTACTTGAAAAAGTTTATTAACAATTCGAGAAAACACTGTCTTTTCTGCTTCTTTGAGTAAAACAAATTCTTCATTCAGTTTTTTTATAGCAGCATTTTTGGGAATCATGTTGATTTTCCTTTCTTATAAATCTCGAAATCATTAAACTTGATTTCACCGATTTTAGCTTCATAATTTAAAACTTTTATATCATATCTCATACCAACAGATTTACTAAATAAGAATATTAAGATCAATTTAACGAAATCCTCATTAGATTCAAGTGGAATTTGACTTGCTTTAATCCGGTCAGCTCCTTCGAGTAAATAACTGACATGATTATTAATCTCCACTTTAGAAAAGACATTAGCTCTTAATAAGGAAGCCATTTTCTTTTCTTTAACTTCATCTGAAATCTCTTGCTCATAATTAATTGCTTCAGCCACTGGATCTATTCTTTGTCTTCTAATGGTTTGAAGTGAATTATCATCTAAGTTTCTTGCTCTAGTTAAATTAAAGATTTCATGATAATTAAATTGTTTTTCCTTTAAAATGACTTTAAATAATCGATTCAATAAACCTTCTAAATCTTCAGAAGTATTTGTTAAGAACATAATTTTAGAGGCTGCAGCATTGATGTAAAGCTCATTTTTTTCATCAATGGCATCAATTAAAAACTCAATTGAGTCCACAGAATCCTTAATATACCTAATTCTTTCTTCTACATAGTTAAATGCATCATTAAATTCTACTTTTCTTCGATGTTCAAGTGCTTGATTGGCTAAAGTATCTAAATATAAATCATTTTGATAAATCTTACCAATGTTTTCTAAGATACTACGTTTATATCTAGGTAATGAATCAGTTGTTTTTAATGCATAGTATGCACTATCAAAAAAGTTGGTTTTGTAATCAACTAAAAGTCTTTCAAGTACTTCTTGAAGATTTTCCTTTTTCTCTTTTTTGACTAAATCATAATAATACCGGTAAATATTTGCTTTTAATGTCTTTAACTTTCTTAAAATGTCATCTACTTTTTTATAAGCTTGTTCAATGATAGTTAAACCATCTTTAATATCAAAAGATGCTAAAAGAGAGTACACAGTATATAGCTCACCGGTATACTCCATTTGTTCCCCTAACTCAATACGTTTTAATAAATCCAAAATCTTAATTGAATAATCAAATAAATTCAAGGATGTTTTATAGTCTCCCAGTTCCTCTTCACCTAACCACCCGTTTTGTTTTAAGGTATTAATGACAGCAACCGACTTTTGACGTGATGTAGAAACTTCATCATTCTCTTCCAATAAAAATCCATCTTTCAACTCATCAAAATAGTCAACTAATTTTCCGATGACATAACTTCTTTCCCCTTGAAAAGAATCTTCAATAGAATTGGTTGCATCATAAATAATGAATAGACAATCTACATAAATTTTTTTATTAGGAGAGGATAATACGCTAAATAAAGTATCTGGAATTTGATCAAAAAGATGCACTCTTTTCATCCTCCTAGTCTTTCTCTTATTAATTGTAACATTTTTTTATTATTAATTCATTAATAACCTCTAAAAAAGCGATTATACCGTTCATGCTGATTGACTTTATATTTATATAGGGTAAAATTGTTGCTAGTGAATCAAATTAAGAAAGAGGGATATTTATGGATTTAGGATTGTTATTGACTAAAATTGCAATCGTTCTATTAGTAGGGTTTATTGGTAGTTTACTGGCAAGAAAATTCAAACTACCTAACGTTTCAGGTTATCTTGTATTAGGTTTATTATTAGGACCAACTTTAGGTCTAATCTTTCCTGGATACACAGGATTTATTACCGAAGCTGATCAAGGAACTTTAGGTTTTATAGGTGAAATTGCCTTAGCATTTATTGCCTTTTCAATTGGTAGTGAATTTGCGATAAAATCTGTTAAAAAAATGGGTAAAGAAATCATTATTCTAACCACTTTTGAAGTTATTGGCGCATTATTGATCGTATTTTTAGCAATGTTATTTGTACCAAAACCTGATTCCATTATTCCAGGTTTTCATCCATTTGCTAATGAAAGTTTTGCTTTCGCATTTATTTTAGCTTCCATGTCTGCTGCTACAGCACCTGCTGCTACATTAATGGTTATTAGACAATATAGAGCATATGGACCTGTTACTAAAGCAATTGTTCCGGTTACTGCACTAGATGATATTTATGGAATTGTGGCATTTGGATTCTTCATCTCATTTGCTCAACTTTTAGTTCCTCAAGGTGATTTACAACCTGTATGGCTGATGATTTCAAAACCATTCATTGAAGTATTTGGTTCTCTATTTATTGGTGTATTTATTGGATGGATTTTATCTTTAGTTGCTGATAAATTTGATAAGATCAGAGATGATATCCAAGTTATCGCATTACTTTCAGTTTTCTTAACGATTGGTGGATTATCTTTAATCAATCATTATACTGAAAGTTATGGCATTACTCTATCACCACTACTAGCAAATATTATGATTGGTACGATGGTAGCAAACCTAGTGAAATCACCAAATCGTACATTTAGTTCTATCAATGATATGGCAACACCATTTTATATCATGTTCTTCACATTAGCTGGTGCTTCTCTTGATCTTGGTATCATTCGTCAAGATGCATTAATACTAATTGTGGCTGGAGTATATATTATTGCACGTGGAAGTGGTAAAATATTAGGTATCACAGTTGGTGCATTATTTTCCAAATCACATCCGAATGTTAAAAAGTACTTAGGGATTGCCTTATTACCTCAAGGTGGCGTTTCCATTGGATTATTAACAATTGTAGCCGCTCAAATGACTCAGTTCTATCCAGTCATTGCTGCTGTCATTATGTTATCCATACTTGTATATGAAACAATGGGACCAATTTTTGCTAAGTTCTCACTTACTAAATCTAATGAGCTTTATGGATTAGATCGATTAGATGAACCAATGTTTGAAGAAGATACAAAAAGCGAAGGAGTATAACTATGGAAGCTTTATTTATTGTTTTAAATGATTTATCTTATATGGATAAGATTCTAGATAAATTTTTAGAATTAAAAATCAAAGGTGCAACAATAATTAACTCTCAAGGTATGGCGTCTGCAATCATCAATCAAGAAGGTAGCGGAACAGCAATATTCTCAGGTCCGTTTTACCGTTCATTAGATGTCGATCAAAAGTATTCAAAAACAATCTTCACTGTAATTCCTGATACATTTGATATTGCACACATTGTTTCTGAAGTCAGAACAATTGTTGAACAATCCAATCGTCAAGTTATTGGTTTTATGTTTACAATGCCAGTTTCTGGAATTTATCCATTAAAGCCAAAAGCTAAATAAATATCTCAACTGATGCACCTTCTAATTTGAAGGTGCATTTTTTAATTAAAAAACAGATACACGAAGTATCTGTTTAAGTTAATATCACTATTTGATTTCTTTGATTGTAACGTTCTTTCCTTGATAATTAATAGCCTTATCTTTTTTAAGACGGCTTACAGTTTCTTTTTTTAAACCGAATACTGTATCATTAGAATTATGTTTGATATCTCCAATATTTTTAGAGAAAATTCCAAATTCTTTTTCCATAAACTTGAATAGTACAGGTGGTGTCATACCATCTTTTCTTCCAAGATTTACAACATAGTCTACATAACTACCGGATGATTTTGTTAAACCTGTTTTACTCTTACGATCATCTCTGTGGCTTGTTTTTTCTCTGGATGATTTATCAGTAATGACTTCGATTTCTTCAAATGTTATAGGTTTTGGGATGACTTGGTCAAGTAAATAATTTAGAATCGATTCTCTTGACATTTCATCATTTGCTAAATCATTTAATAAGTCTAAATGATTTGGTACTTCTTTACGAAGTGCAATCTTTAGATCATGTTTAAATGCTTTCAATCTTTGAGCATAAACAGAATCTTCTGTTGGAACTTCTAACTTTTTAATTTCTGCTTTAGTAAACTTTGATAGGATTTCAATCATACGACGTTTTCTTGGTGTAACAAACGTAAATGCTTTACCTTTTTTACCAGCTCTACCTGTTCTACCAATACGGTGAACATAGATTTCATCTTGTTGAGGTAAATCATAGTTTATGATTAATTCGACATCAGCAACATCAAGTCCACGAGCTGCAACATCGGTTGCAATTAATAAACTTAACTGTCTGTTTCTAAAACGACTCATGACATAATTACGTTGAGATTGTTTTAAATCTCCATGTAATGCATCAGCAGTAAAGTTTGCTGCTTGAAGTGCTTCTGCAATACGATCAACATCTGCTTTAGTATTAGCAAAAATAATTGCTGTTTTCGGATTTTCAAAATTTAACACACGTTTTAATAAGTTTGGTTTATCAGATTCTTTAACAAGATAGTAACCTTGTATGATCTTTTCTACTGTTAATGTTTCTGCTTCAATCTTAATTAATTCAGGTGATTTTTGATAGTTACTAGCAATCTTTCTAATGAAAGGTGGCATAGTTGCTGAAAATAATACCGTTTGTCTTGTTGAAGGAATTGTTTGAAGTATTCTTTCAATATCTTCTTGGAACCCCATCTTTAACATTTCATCTGCTTCATCTAATGTTAAGATATTAACATTTGATAAATCTACAGTTCCACGGTCGATATGATCAATAATACGTCCTGGAGTTGCAACAATAATATGTGGGAATCTTGCAAGTTCTCTAAATTGCTTATCATAAGATTCACCACCTACAATGGTAGTTACCTTAAGTGATGGATAAAACTTAACTAGCTTTAATATTTCTTTATATACTTGCATAGTTAACTCTCTGGTTGGTGTTAAAATCAACCCTTGAGTTTTTCTTAAACTGGTATCGGTCTTTTCAACCATTGGAATTGCATAAGCAAACGTCTTACCAGTACCTGTTTGTGCTTGGCCGATTAAATCTAGCCCTGCAATCATTTTTGGAATCGCTTTTTCCTGAATTGGGGTTGGCACTTCAAACCCTAATTGTTGTAAAGCTTCCTTTGTTGTTTCTAAAATTGGTAAATCATTAAATAAAACTGACATCTATTATCCCTATTTCTACTTTCGTTTTTTAAGCCTTGTTAAGTATACCATTATAATGTTAAATAATCATCTAATTTACAAAAAAAGATGATAATCCCATCATCTTTCACAATCCTCTTCAATACAATACTTAATTCCAGAGTCTTTTTCATACATTTTAATCAACATGAGTTTAATTTCTTCAATAGTTGATAAATCTTGTAATCTAAACCCATGACTAAAAGTTATGGTTGGGGTCATATCAATCTTTTGAAGTGTTGCATGCTCAATTTGATTACATACTATTTTATGTGTCTTATGATCCATAAGGTTATGTTCTAAGTCTTTATATTCAATTCCATAAGTTAACGCTAATTTATGACATGAACCCAATAGATTTTGATTACTAAAGTAAATTTCAAAAATAGATTTTAAGTACTCAAACCCTAATCCTTTTTTTCTTCCATATTGAAAAGCTTCATGAAAAACATAATTTGAATCTACTAAAGGTAATGATCTAAAGAGGACATCTACTTTTTTAGCATGATAAAACAAACCAATTGCTTGTTCCAAATTGATTAACGTTTCATAACTGTCCTTATTAAAATCAAACCACATCTCTACTCGCATATTTATCACCACCATCATTTTAGCACAGTCAAAAATAAAAATGCCTCTAGACTATAATCTAGAAGCAAATATGTTATTTATTTATTATTTTAAAAAGTTTTTGATCATTAAATCCAAGTCATTTAAGTCTTTTGAAGTATTAATTAATTTTTTATTTTTTTCTTCTAATAAGAATAATGCAATCTTACTTAATAAAGCTAAATGTTCCTTATGATACGTATTAGGCATCGCAATAGCAAATATATGATTTACATCTTTCTGATCAAATGCATCATAACTTAAAGGACTGCTTAATCTAATATATAGTAACGTTGGAAATAAAACTGAGATATCTTTAGCATGTGGAATAGCAAACCCATCACCAACTGCTGTTGAAATTTCTTTTTCACGATTCAAAAGTGCATACTTAAAACTATCTTTTGATGTAATTCTATGTAGTTTTTCTAACTTTTCAGAAATCAAATCGAATAAAGTTTCTTTACTATCAACCTTGATATCTAACAAGATATGTTCTATTTCAAATAAATTCATATATACCTCTTAATCTGATTTAAACCTTAACGATTATAAGTCTTTTTTTGTATTCTGTCAATATCTACATAAATCTTACATAATATAATAAGATAAATACCCTAAAACACCAGCAATGATTGTTAAAATAATTGGATTAACCTTAAATTTATCATGTAAAATCCAACCAATAACAGTAACACCAATTAAAAAGTAATTTATTTCTGATTGAAAAACATTCTTTAGATCTGAAATATTAAAAGCACTTTTTAAAAAGATTAGGACACCAACACCAGAAATTAATCCCACAGATGCTGCCTTTGCAGTATGAAGCATATTTTTAAGAAATACATTGTTATCAATCTTCTTTTCAAATCTAAGCATCACAGGAACAAATATAAATGAAGGTGATGATACAGCAACCGTTGCAACAACCGAACCAACAAATCCGGCTAATAAAAATCCTACATAGGTTGCTGAGTTAATTGCAATGGGTCCTGGAATTAAAACATCTAAAACGTTCATATCGGCAAATTGTTCAACCGTTAAACCAAGCGCAATACCTTCTTGGAAGATTAAAGAGAGCATCGCATACCCTCCACCAAATCCTAGAAATCCTATTTTAAGAAACATAAATATGAGTGCTAATATCATACGCTTTTCTTCCTATTTTCTAAAAATCCCATAACTAAACCAATTAAGATTGCAATAATAATTAATTCTAATGCACCAAGTAATGCAAAAATGATTCCAACAAAACAAATTACTGCGATAACGATATTTACAACTGACTTTAAATTAAGTCTTGCAATGGTCAGTGCTGCAGAAAAAATAAAGGCTGCAGAGATAGCTCTAATTGCTGCTAAAGCAAAGTAAATCGGTCCATCCTTAGGTAGTAATTGATATAGTAAGGTTGCAACCAACATAAAGACAAAGGCTGGTAAAATGACGCTAAATGCAGCTGTAATCATACCGGAGTAACCATTGATCTTCTTACCTACAAAACAAGCATTATTAATTCCAATGACACCTGGTAATGTCTGAGAAATTGCTGCATAATTATAAAAATCCTTTTCATCCATTAATTGATATTTATCACAAATCTCTCTTTTTAATGTGGATAGCATTGCAATTCCACCCGTAAATGTAAATAAAGATGTTAAAAAATAAACTCTGAAGAGTAGCATATTTTTTTGTGTTTTGCTTAAGATTTTAACTGTATTTTCTTCCATGTTCACACCTTCCTTTTAATAGGATAACACAATCACCTACTAAAGTAAAACAGAAGTTTTTATGTATTTAACCTATATTTTAGATGCTTTAATCTAGACTAACTTCAAAAATGTGTTTCATAAGATAAAAGTATATTAATAAATAAAATATGTGTTAAAATTATTAATACATTAAACATATCAAGGATACATCTATGAACAATAAAAAATCTATTTTACCTATATCTATTTTAATTGCTAGTTTACTTATTTTAATCTTTTCATTAGTTGCATTAGTTTTAAGCTATGATCTAGCAGCAATTATTGATGTTATCGGTATTAGAATTGCTGCATTAGTGATTGCATTTGCATCATTCGGCTCTAGTTCTTTTTTTAGTTATATCATCTATACTCACAATCGTACAGTCAGTAACATAAATGATGACCTAAACCGTCGTGCTGAGTTGTTTCGTGAGCTTCAATTTGCATCTTCTAACTACTCAATTATCGAATTTATGGATAGAATGCTCATTTATGAGGAATCATCTAGATATGTTGAACGTTTCTTATTAAAGAATAAGACTGATTTTCATATGATTGATAATAAAATCGATTATTCCGATGTTCAAAAAAATGTTAATGATTACCAATTCATTTCAATTAGAATTCCATTTAGAGTGATTGAAGGTAAGGTTGTTGCTAACATAGCACTAGAAAAGTTATCATTCGACCGAGAAAATAAACGTTTTGAGTTTATTTCATTAGAATCTAAAACATCAACTCAATCCTTTATCTTATATAACGAATTAACCAAGAGAAACAACTTAATCATGAACTTAATTGTTAAAAAGTCAGATAAATTCTTTATATCAAATCAGATTAACGTCTTTTCTAAAATTAAAGTTAATTTAAATATTACCAGCTTATTAAGCGTTCAAGTTAAAGGTATCAACGAACTTTACTTCACCAACCCAGAACAAATTGAAGGTGATGGCACCAATACCTATAAAATTGTTTCATCTAACTTTACCTTAACTGAATTCCCTAAAATCGAACACAGCAGATTAAACTCCTAATACATAATCTACCTTAAGATTGAAAATCTTCTATCATTAATGAACGATCTGATTACTTTCAATCTTTTTTATTATTTCACGATCAAGTAAATGGATATAGGTTTGATCTATTAAGAAGGCACCAAGTGGTGCAGTGATGAGTATTGATAAGATCGCAGTGGTTAAAATCAGTGAACCAACCGCTAAATTCATACTTAATGCAATACCACCAATGGATGCTTGAACTGTTGCTTTTGGTAAATAACTAAATGCTGTAAAAACTTTTTCTTTCATATTTAAATTTGTTTGAATCAGTGCTACAAAAACACCAATCATTCTAAATAAAAGGGCTATGATAATAAGCAATACTGGCATAAATCCAGCGCTTAATGCGTAATTCATATCGATTGAAATACCAACTAATACAAACAATAAAATTTCAAAAAACTTCCAAATTTTTTGATATCCATTTTCAATATGTTTTGCATCTTGATCAAACATTAAAATACCCATACCTAAAGTCATTATCGCTATTAAAGCAGAAATTGAAATCCATGGTTTTAATAGTTCTTCAAATCCAATCATTAGAAATGCCATAGAAAGCAAGAATAATACTTTGACTGTAATATTAGGTTTTAACAGTTTAAACAATTTATTGATACCAAATGCTACCAATATACCCAGTAAAATACCTGAAATGATAGATAAAGGGATTTGAGTAAATGTCCAAAGATTCATACTATTTTGATTTACCATACCTAAAAATGCATAAAATAAGACAATGACATAGACATCATCAATAGATGCACCAGCCATAATTAATTGAGGAATATGCTTCTTTTTACCAACACCATGCTCCATAAATTTAATCATTCTAGGTACAATAACTGCTGGTGATACGGCAGCTAGTACAGAACCTAATAATAAGGATTCGATCAAAGAAATATTTAATAATATTGAACCAAATATAGAAATTCCTATAATCTCAAAACTGGCTGGTATAAAACTTAGTAAGATTGCAGGTCTGCCAATCGTTTTAAGTTTCTTAATATCTAAAGATAACCCTGCTCTAGTTAAAATAATGACTAAAGCAATCTGTCTTAAGATTGGTGAGATGGCTATTAAATCTGGACTAATGATATTTAGAAAAGAAGGTCCGATTAGAATACCCATTAAAATCATACCTACTATACCAGGCACTCTTAATTTATCAAAAAGATACCCTATTAAAAATCCCAATAAGAGGATAATACCCAAACTTAAAATCATATCTATAAACTCCATTTCTTAAAAAAAACGCCTAATCATAAAAATGATTAGACGTCATCAGCTAAATTTAGCGGTTTTTGTATAACTACAACGGGAGCACATCATTCCCTTTTTATCTATTATAACTGATTTTAATTTATTTATAGTCTTTAATTTAATTTATTTAAAGTCATTTCAATAAACCGATTCGTAGTTTTTTGCAGTGCTTCTTGAACTAAATGTTTAAACTCATTTTGATTTAAATGATAAATACCTTCAATGGTTGACCCACCTTTAGAACATACTTGTGTAATTAATTGATCTATCGAAAGATTAGATGCTTGAAATAAACTGGTAGAACCCTTAAATGTTTGTCCAACAAGTACTTTAAGTTCTTCCATTGTAAATCCATTTTGAAATCCATACTCAATAAATGATTTCATGAATAAAAATATAAATGCTGGTGCAGAACCACTGAGTGTACTTAAGATACTAAGTTTAGATTCATCTACTACAATGACCTCACCAAAACTATTAAAAATATTTAAAACATCAGAAACTAAGTGTACAGGTAAATCCTTAGTATAACTAAGTCCAGTCATCCCTTTATTAACCATGGCAGGAGTATTGGGTATACTTCTTACAACATAACTTCTATTATCTACCATATTTAAGAGTTCATCTAAGGTAAAACTTGGTGTGATAGAAACTAGAACTTTATCCTTATTTAAGGTACTTAGAATTTCATTGATTACTATTGGATACATATCTGGTTTAGTAGCAAGAATGATGATATCTGCATTTTTTACGACAGATTCATTTGAACTTTCACCATTTACTTGATATTTTTCTACTAAACTTTTTGTATGTAATGGATTTTTAGTATGTAAATAGATTTTTTTCAGTTCTACAATTTTTGATGAAATAATACCTTTAAGCATCGCTTCTCCCATATTTCCACATCCAATAAACCCTATTTTCATAATCAAACCTCCAAATTTGTTCCTCTAGATTATAACACTACTACTCAAACATAAGAAATAAATTCCAAGTTTTTACTAATGTTTTTTGTGAAATTACTCATATCATGAGTTATAAGTTCTTTTATCAAGCTTTTCATCATTTTATGTTATATTTTATAAAACGTAATAACCTAGTATATCAAACTAGATGGAGGTATAAAGATGAGTAAGAACATTCAAATGTGGATTGAAAAAATCAATCAAATTCACTTACCACGTTATGAAGAATTACCAAATATTGATCTTTACTTAGATCAAGTCATCACCTATGTGAATAATGCGATAAAAGATGTCTTTATATTAAATAGTCAGTTGGATGAGGATGTTGTAACACCTTCAATGATTAACAACTATGTAAAAAATAAAATCATGATACCACCTCAAAAGAAAAAGTATAAAAGAACACATTTAGCATTTATTATTACAATTACTATTTTAAAACATGTCGGTAGCTTATCTGATGTCAGCTTAGGTATTGTTAATTTAAAGAATGTATTAGGAACAAGTCTTGCATATGATACATTTATTGAATTTATTGAAAAATCACTTAAAGCATCTGCTTCTGAATTAAATCATACGCCAGACCCAACATATTATATGATGCCGGTCTCACTTGATTTACTACCCCTTAAAACTGCAACGCTTGCATTTACATCCATTATGCTGACAAGATATTTATTTTCTATTCAAACAAAAAACTAAAAGAAAGACATATGAAAGAAAAAATTGCTATATTAGCAGACTCAGGTTCAGATATTCAAATTGATTCAACAAATTCACCTTTATATATTACCTTTAAGAATCATTATTGATGGTAAGGAATTTATCGATAAAAAAGAAAAGCCAAGAGTCATCATACTCCTAGCCCGTAAACTGAAATGGAAGACATAGTTTTTTTTCAATACTCTAAGGTATAAAAGGTTTACGAGCTCAAACGCTCAATACATTTAAACTATGTCTTCATCTCAATTATACTACTTCATTTCTAAGAAAGAAAAAGACTAAGAAATAACTCTCAGTCTTAATATACAAAAAGAGAAATCTTTTCTCTTTTTTTCATTCTACATAAACAACTTCTTCTACAACATGACCCTTTAAATCTACACTGATTGATTCAATAATAACTTTATTGACTGGCACATCATTTCTTGTAGAAACTTGAGCAATTTGATCAAGAACATTAAAACCACTAATTAATCCACCAAAACCGGCATAATTACCATCTAAAAACGATGATCTTTTGTGGACTATGAAAAACTGTGAGGTTGCAGAATTATTAACTGTTGTTCTTGCCATTGAAATAACACCTCGATCATGACTTAAACGGTTATCAAATCCATTACTTAAAAAATCTCCATTAATTGGTAAATTCGGATTTGATAAGCTACCTCCTTGAATCATAAAACCTTCGATAATTCTATGGAACCCATTGGATGTGTATGCTTCTTCAGTAACATAAGAAAGATAATTATTCACTGTATTTAAAGCAACCTCAGGAAAAAGTTGTAAACTCATAACACCATAATCTTTAACTTAAATCGTAATTACTGGATTCTCTTCTGATAAATAACGATAGTATGAAAACTGTGTTAGATCGATATCTTCAAATTCATCTTCTGGTGTTTCTGTCTTTGTATCTACGCAACCGATTAAGGTAAAGCAAAATAGTAGGATTACTAATAGACTAATTTTTTTATACACGATATACCTCTTAACTATAAAATCATTTTGTCTCATTATAGCAAAATATACTTTAATAGTAAAACATAAAATTAATGCTTTTTTACCCTTGAAAATATATCACTTTTGATTCATTAAAAGTAAAACTTGTAAAATGTTTATTGTTACCTTAAAGTAGATGAAATAGTGTATAATATAGAAATATGTTTGATATTCAAATCAATCGATAGGAGAATTATTTATGATCATTAAACCTTCAGTTAGAAGTAATTTCTTTACCAACGCCCATCCACTTGGTGTTAAAAAAATGTTGACATCTTATATCAATGAAGTCAAATCTTTACCACCTTATCAAGGACCAAAAAACGTGTTAATAATTGGTGGTTCTTCAGGATATGGATTAGCTTCTCGTATTAGTTTAGCCTTTGGTGCAGGTGCTAACACTGTTAATGTCTCATTTGAAAACTTAGCTAAAGACAATAAAACCGGTTCTGCTGGTTTTTGGAACAATCTATTTTTCCAAGATGCTGTTAAAGATTTAACTACAACCCACTTAGATTTTAATGGTGATGCATTTAGTCCACAAATGAAACAAAGAATTTTAGAAACCATTAAAGAAAAGTTTGGAACAATCGACTTGCTTATTTATTCACTTGCATCAGGTGCTAGAAAAAACTATGCTACTGATGAACTCATTCGATCATACATTAAACCACTTGGTGCTGCTGCTGTAGGTAAGACAATTGATATAAAAACTATGCATGTAGAACCTTTAACCGTTGAACCAGCAAACGAATCAGAAACTAAAGATACTGTGTTTGTTATGGGTGGTGGTGATTGGCATGACTGGGTCAGCTTTTTAGATCAAAATAATGCCCTTTCTAAAGGTTTTAAAACAATTTCTTATACATACATTGGGGGTAAAAATACAGATGCAATTTATCGTCATGGAACACTAGGTAAAGCTAAAGAAGATTTAGAAAATGTTGCTATGAATCTAAATACTTTATTGAAAACCAAATATCAAGGTGAAGCACTCATTTCTTCTAGTAAAGCAATTGTTTCTAAAGCCAGTGTATTTATTCCTCAAATGCCAATCTATGTTTCTTATTTATTTGATGTCATGACAAAAAATAAAACACATGAAACAACCTTACTTCATAAGCACCGTTTATTTAAAGATATGATTTACGGTAATCAACGAATACTTGATGATTTAGGTCGAATTAGACTGGATCACTTAGAAATGCAGCCAGAGATTCAAAATACTGTACATGAATTAATGAAACAAGAAAATGATCCTAATTTCTTTAATTTAATTGGTACTAAAATGTTTATCAATGAATTCTATAATATTAATGGTTTTTCTGTTGAAGGTATTAATGAGGATGAGGATGTTGATCTAGTCTCACTATTAACTACATACCAAACAAGTAACTATCAAGACATTTAATCATACTAAAAACCCAACAAAGCTTTAAATCTTATGTTGGGTTTTTTATTTATATTTAAATATATTTAAACACAGCGTCCTTAAGGTTTTTTGCTAAACCATCACCGTGTTTATCATAATACTTTTTGAATCTTTCATCTTCAACATACATTGTTACAACATTTAAATGTATTTCTCTTTGATATGAACCCCAAGCCATAGTAATCCAAGCCTTGTGTAATTGTGCAACTTCTTTTTTTAGTTGTTCATTACCAGGTTCTTTTTTAATCATTTGAAGTTTTAAAATTATTTGATTACCTAGATTATTCATCTCGTCGAAGGTCTCTTTTGACATCTTCTTATAATGCTCAATTGACTTTTCATAAGCATTTTTACCCCATTTAGAAATGACTTCATCTTTATAAGTTTCATCATTTTTACGTATTAATTCATCTTTCAATCCTTCAAATTTCTTTTGGTCAGACATTGTGAGTTCTCCTTTTAATGTTAATATAGTATCTTCTACATTTTTTAATAATAAATTCAATTGTTTTTGTTTTTCATTGAGCGTAACTAAATGTTTAGTTAATATTCCTATTTTTTGACTTGGTATCTGAGTTCTAATTAAACTTTTTATCTCATTTAAACTCAAACCCATTTGTTTACTAATTAATATATATTGTAGTACCGATGAATCCTCTGAATCATAATATCGATAATTTGATACTAGATCTCTTTTAGGTACCAAAAGACCTAAATGATCATAATATCTTAATGTTCTTGCACTAATACCTGCAAGTTTAGCAAGTTTATCCACGCTATACTTCATTTAATCACCACCTATCTATAGTATAAACTATGACGTTACGACAATGTCAACAAGAAAATAAAGTTTTTTAATGTAAACACTTTCATCTTACAGATTTCTATATAATCTTAAGTTTATAATTGAGTATAAAAAAATACCTTATCATAGGTATTTCATTTATAGTAATCTGCTATCATCATGCCACTGTCCGTAAAGTATCCCTTTTTTAGTAGCACTTAAAAACTTTTCTAATCTCATGTCATATGTTTTAATATCTACTTTGTCAAAGCCCATAATATTATCCAATCTTACCCTGACATAAAGTGGTGGTAATTTTAGGAAGTTTTCATAAATTTCATCATCACTTTTAATTTTTTGAAGTATATCTTCACTGATTATAAATTCTTTGTTTAAATCGGGTAATACTTGGTATCCTTGATCTGTCATTAAACCAAGTTCAATAAGTTTTTTGGCACGTGCTTTATTTAATTCTGTCCAAGGACTAACCTTTCTTCTTGGAGAAAATCTTTGATACGTCACATCGCCAACTTTTTTAGTCGTTGAATCTATCCAACCAAAACAAATCGCTTCATAAACGGCATCAACATAAAGTAATTTATGAGATATTGTTTTTCTAGAAAGTGGAATCCAACATTCCTTTTCATTATTACTATTCAAATCAAACCAATTTCTTAATTCACTTCGTGTAGAAATCTCAAGGATATTTTTCATCTGCATAACAATATACTCCTAATCAATTAATCTAAGTTTTACTCACTAGACATTTTAATAGATTGATTACTTTTTGATAGATAGGTATCATTCTTGGTTCAGTGACATACTCAAATACCTCATCAATACTAAACCAACGAACTCCACTATTTTCATCTATTTTAGTAATGACTTCTTCTGTTTCATCCGCTTCTAATAAGTACGTTAAATTCATATGGATATGATCCCCAACAAATACACCATTTTTAATATGATTTGGTACATAAATGTTATCAAGTGCAACCGGTTCATTAAAAAGTGGTTTTACCTTTGTAATCCCAGTTTCTTCATTTGCCTCATGTAAAACCACATCTAAAAAATCTGGATTCCCATCATTATGTCCACCAATCCAACCCCATGATTTATAGATTAAATGATTAGCAAACAACACTTTATTCTTATCTTTATTCGTTATAATTGCTGAATTCGTAAAATGTGCCATTAAATTGCTTCTTAAAAGTGCATCACTATTTTTATGAGCAAATGTTAACATCGCTACTTTATCAACTTTTTCTTGTTCATTCTTAGGTATATAATTTTCAATAATTTTTATATGCATGTACTTCACCTCATCTTTTAAATTATACCATTTTAAGTTCATAAATATTCTAGGCTTATCTATACGTTTTAATAACTATTAGATAAGCCTAGAATATTTTACATCCTATTTTATGCACCAAATAGTTGTTTAATCATTAATTTGTAGTAACCTCTTTAAGGTCCATAACCTCATAAGCTAGTTTATAAATATTTTCTAAATCACTTTCATCTAACGGTATTGGTTTATCATCTATATATTTAGTGATGAAAATTTTTGTTTTTTTCATGAATCTTTCTTCATCTTCATGTGTAAATATTATTTACAGTTTGAAAGAGAGTATTTAATTAAAAATGGATTGACCCCTTTGTTAAGCGAACAATCCAACTTGGAATTAAAAATAAAAAAGACTTTCACTTCCGGTCAAATTAACCAAAAGGGTTCGAAAGTCTTTGTATAGGCATGATGTCTTGCTGTAAATGAAATGCTACCACATAAAATAGCCGTGTAATCAAAATGCACCCTACTAAAAGTGGCGTGTAATCAAAATGCACCATTACCAATACTATGACTATTGGTAATGAGTCCACATTCTAACTATGTAAACTACATCGCCTTCTATCTTATAAACTAGGCGGTGCTGTACATTAATTCTTCTCGAAAATAATCCTTCTAAGTCACCCACAAGTTTTTCAAATGTTGGTGGCGTTTGAAAAGGATCATTTTTTAAAACTTCTACTAAACTTTTTGCCTTTCTTAATAATGCAGGTTGTTGTTTTAAAAGTTCAATATCTTTTACTGCTCTCTTTGAAAAAACTATTTTGTACATAAATTACCACTTAACATCTTCTTCTTTTATTCCAACTGAAACATCTTCATTTAATCCTGCAATTAAAGATTCTTTATACTCTTTGTTTTGACTTAAATAAATCGTTTCCAATAAACCACGGTACTCATCTTCAGAAATTAGAACAACATTTCCTTTTTTAGTATTAATATTGACTTCTAATCCAGTTTCAATAGCAAGCTCTGCTAATTTGTATAGATCTTTTCTTGCATTAGTGATGTTTGTATTGTATGACATGATATCAACTCCTTTATTTATATAATAACATACGCTTTAACGTACGTCAACTGAATTATTTCAAAAAATAGGTAGACCGATTATTTCATATAGTGGGGCGCACTATTAAAGCGCTCTACTTTGACAATAAAAAAAGACTTTCAATTCCGGTCAAATTAACCAAAAGGGTTCAAAAGTCTTAACTATTTCAAATGTGTTGTCCGTACCGACTTTATCATTATTTTTTGTTGTCCGTACCGACTTTATCATAGTTGTCCGTACCGAGTTTACTATTTTATTAACATTTAGAATTTTTTATTAAAAACAAATTTAAAATTTTGTCTTTTTATTAGTGTTTTCAATTATAGATTCAGAAAAATTACTAGCTGTTTATGTATTAATGTCTAAATCATCTAAGTTTATCAAGCAGATTAGATGCCTTAATTATTGAGAATTCTAACCTCTCCTTAAATTTCTGTATATCTCTTCTATTCCATTTAAAATCCGATATTTTTTTTGCAACATCGGATTGATAGTTAAGAATTTGATCTTCCATTTTATCAGTAATTGGATTTGAATGAACGAGTCTGTTTCTATCATCTATTGCATCGCCAAAATCATTAGCAATCTCCAATAAATCAGATGACAATTCATGCATCTCAAATAATGAATTGATATTTTTCATTAATCTATGATATGATACCTCTAAAGTAG
>DHEJ01000027.1:48171-66289 GCA_002399815.1 Acholeplasmataceae bacterium UBA4853 | reverse complement strand
TTTAGGCCATCTCATCATATTTACAAATAATGTTAAGGAGGATTAATATATGAGATACGAGATAGTAGGAAAGAATGGATTTGTCCCTTCTGATGCAATCAAGAAATATGTAGAAAAGAAATTAAATAAAGTGGTCAATTTCTTTGATGCAAAATTGATTGAAAATGTAAGGGTGGTATTAAGAGTTTTCAAAGAATATTCAAAAGTAGAAGTGACGATTCCTGCGCCTTACATCATTTTAAGAAGTGAAGTCAGAGATCCAGATATGTATGCAGCAATTGATAAGACGGTTGATAAATTGTCTCATCAAATTAGAAAACATCGTTCTAAGATCAGACATCATTTTGAAAAGGGTGGAAAGACTCCTGTATTTAATCCTGAATTTGATTTAGAAGCGATGGATAAAGAAGTAAAAGCAGCAAATTTAGTAAAATCTAAAAAGTTTTCTATTCAACCAATGAGTGTGGATGATGCAATATCTGCAATGGAACTTAGTGGACATGATTTCTTTATTTTCTTAGATGAAAAAAATCATACACCTCAAATTGTATATCGCCGTGAAGATGGTGATTATGCAGTCATTGAAACAACACCTCAAAACATTTCTTAAATATACTTAAATGAATAAATAAAAAACATCCCTAAAATCAAATCTACTGTTAGTGTTGTAGAACGATTTTAAACAGGGATGTTTTTTACTTTTTGAATAATTCAAAGGCATAAATTTAGTATACTAAGGTTTTATGTTAAAATGTAAATATGATGAAAGGATTTACATGCAAAGATTAGAATATGACATAAAGAATTCACGCATATGGCACTTATGTAGTCAAGATTTAGAAGTGAACAAAGCAATCACCTTAGATAATTGGACCAGATATAAAGGCGAATACCGTGAAATATACTATTTGAATGATACAAAGAAGTTTTTAGAAGTAGATCACTTTAATCATACTTTTAAATTTTTTTCATCTGGAGTTAGAAATCATAATAAATCTGATTTTAGAAAGTTCTTTAGTTTATATTTAAATTATAGAGAGTTATAAAAAAATCCACTTCAAACGAAGTGGATTTTATCTTATGCTTTATTGAATAATGCTTCAACTGCATCCCAGTTTACGATATTAAAGAATGCTTGAACATAATCAGGACGACGGTTTTGATAATTTAGGTAATAAGCATGTTCCCATACATCAAGTCCTAGTATCGGAGTACCTTCAGCTAGTGGTGTATCTTGATTTGCTGTGGATGTAACTATTAATTTACCATCTTTTTTAATTAACCAAGCCCAACCTGATCCAAATCTAGTTTTTGCAGCATTTGCAAATTGTTCTTGGAATGCTTCAAATGAACCAAATGAATCTGTCATAGCTTTTAATAATTTACCTGATGGTTTCTTGCCATCATTTTTCTTTAAAAGTGGCCAGAAAAAGTCATGATTGAAATGTCCACCACCGTTATTTCTAACAGCACCTAGAATATCAGCTGGAACTTTAGATAGATCTTTAAGTAAATGCTTTAAATCTTCCATAGTTGCTACTTTCATTTCCGGATGTTTTTCTAAAGCAGCGTTTAAGTTATTGATATATGCTGCATGGTGTTTACCATGATGAATTTCCATGGTTAATTTGTCGATAAATGGTTCTAATGCATCAGATGCATATGGTAATGGTTGTAAAGTGAATGCCATAATATGTGTTCCTCCTATTGTATTATTTCATAACTCTATCTTACTTCAAAAAGTAAATCTTATCAAACATTAAGCATTTTTAATCCATGAATCTATGAGATTATGGTCGATATCAATGTAAATAGTTTTCTCATCTTTAATCTTAACAAATGAGGCAGGTCTGCCACCAATTCTTGATACATTTTTAAATAACGTGTAATTAATAGGTATTGAAGAAGAGTCTTTGTAGGTTGAATAGTATGCAGCAATCATTGCTGCTTTTCTAATGATTGGTTCATCAAGTTTAGAGGTTCTAACTAATACATGGGAACCTGGAGCATCTTTTAAGTGAAACCAAAAGTCCGTCTTTAAACCAACTTCTTTAATAAGGTGGGCATTTTGAAGTGCATTTTTACCGATATAATAGGTGGCATTTTCATCTTTAAGTGTTAGAACTTTAATCTTATGTTTAGTTTCTCTATTTTGTCTTTTAAAGGATTGTTTTAAATAACCATAAGGAAGTAAGATTTCTTTAAACTCTTTAAGTTCTCCTACACTGGCATAGGTTAATTCGTTTTGATAGTAATTAAAATCTTCAATTTCACTTTCAATTTTCTTTATTTCAATGTCGATAAAATCAATGGATCGCTTCGCTTTTTGATAACTCTTATAAAAGTTTTGGGCATTGGCTGATAATGACTTAGTTTCATCTAGTGCAATAGAACCAATGAATGGTAAACTGGCTTTTAAATCATATCCAGATTGATATATAAAATCACCTTTTTCTTTATCTTCTAAACTATAGATGGCACTTTCTTTTTGGTGTTGTAGTGCAAGAAGTTTTTTCTCTAGTTTTTTGAAGTGATTCTTAATGAAAGTATATAATCCTTGTTTTTCATCTTTACGTTCGATAATGCGTTTATTAAGCGCATCACTTAATGTTGGATGTTTAGAAACATCACTATCAAAAATATTAAAAAAGTAGGACTTGTTTTCCTTAATAGAATAGGTAGGATCTAAAGGAATTTCATAAGGATGTTTACCACTTTCACTTAAGTATTTTGCTAATCTTAAAGAAATACCTAAATATTTATTAGAAATATCTTTTGGAGTTAATAAAGGGTCATAGGTATAAGTGCTAGCATCTAGTTTATCCGTTTTAAAATATTCGAATGTTGCGTGTGGAATTAAGTGTCTACCGTCAATGACGAACATTCTTTTGTAGCTATCGATGATTTTATTATTTTCTAGTAAAAATAAATTAGCATGTCTGCCCATTGCTTCAAATATCACTTGTCTAGAAATGGGACCTAAAATAAAATCATATACGGTAAAGTCAAAGATAAATACACGATCAGACATATATTGACTGATCTCATTTAAGATACCACCTTCTAAATGTTTTTTTAAAGATGTAATAAAGTTTGTCGAATCACCTTTAGAAAATGGTTTTGTTGATAGATACACACTGGAAAAACTTGCATTTAAATTAAATGTTAAAAAAGATCTTTCCTTTTGTTTATAAAGTTGGAATGTAAAGAATAAACCATCTCCAATGATCGATTCTAATCGAGCTTGCTTAAGGGATGTGTTTAATTCTTTAATTAAATAATGGGTATAAATACCATCAAGTGCCATAAAATCACCTCATACTTTTACTATATCATGAAAATTAATGAAACTATTTACATAATTGATAAAAACGATTATAATGAACTAAACGAAGAGTTGGGAGAGGCATATGAAATTAAACGAACGTGGATTACTCATCGTCATATCAGGACCATCAGGAGTCGGTAAAGGAACAGTACGCCGTGCTCTTTTTGAAATGAAAAATCATAATTTAGTTTATTCAGTATCAGTAACAACCAGACCACCTAGAAAAGATGAGGTGGAGGGTAGAGATTATTATTTTGTCGACAAAAAAACTTTTGAACAAGATATTTTAGAAGATAAGTTCTTAGAACATGCAGAGTTTGTCGGTAATTATTATGGTACACCAAAAGATAAGGTTGAAGAAGCACTTGACCGTGGTAAAGAGGTTGTATTAGAAATCGAAGTTGAAGGTGCACTTCAAGTTCGTGAAAAGATGAAAGATGCAGTCTTTATATTCTTAGTTCCACCATCCAAAAAAGCATTATATGATCGATTAAATGCACGTGGAACGGAAAATAAAGAATTAATTGATAAGAGATTTCAAAAAGCAGAAAAAGAATTTTTACTTGCGTATAAGTATGATTATATCGTTGTTAATGATGATGTTAATAATGCTGCTGACCGTATTATGGCTATCATTCGTGCAGAACATGCTAGAACACAAAGAACCATTCACAAATATATTAAGATGTTGGAGGAATAAAAATGAAGAAAAACAAACATGGTTTAAACTATCCATCAATTGACGTATTATTAGAAAAAATCGATTCAAAATACAAATTAGTATATGCAGCAAGTAAAGTTGCACATATGATTGAGCATGAGAATTTAGATATTAAAGATGCTAGATCGGTAACACCTGTTGGTCAAGCACTTGAAGAAATCGTTAATGGAAAAGTTGATATCACGTTCGATGAATGAACGTGATATTTTTTTCATTTAGTATATAATATATTTAGGTGATTCATATGAAAGATAAATTGGCTTTATTACCAACTTCACCTGGTTGTTACTTAATGTTAAATGAATTAGGTGATGTCATTTATGTTGGTAAAGCGAAGAATTTAAAAAACAGAGTCAAATCATATTTTAGTGGTGCTCATAATAAAAAGACTGAAAAATTAGTCTCTGAAATCAGAGATTTTAATTATGTAGTAACCAATTCTGAACAAGAATCTTTGATTCTAGAGTTTAATTTAATCAAGAAGTATGCACCAATTTATAATATCCGTTTAATTGATGATAAAAGCTATCCTTATATTGAGATTACTAATGAAAAACATCCAATGCTTGTAGTATCTAGATATCAAAGTGTGGATAAAGATAAACGTTTATTTGGTCCTTATCCTAACTCAACACTAGCTAGACAAACCTTAAAACTCTTACAAAAACTTTATCCATTAAGACGATGTCAGCCGATTGGTAAGAAGCCTTGTATGTATTATCATTTAGGATTATGTTTAGGTCCATGTGCGCATGAAAATGTGGATTATGAACCAAACATTAAACAGATTACTGCGTTTTTAAAAGGTGACACAAAAGATGTATTAAAAACTTTAGAAACTAAAATGGTGGAGTTATCCAATCAGTTAGAGTTTGAAAAAGCATTAGAATATCGAGATATGATTTATGCTGTGAAACAAACAACAGAAAAACAAATCATGAGTTTAAATGATTTTAAAGATCGCGATTTTATCAGTTTTGCATATAACGATGATGATATAGCGATTCATATCTTAATGATGCGTCAAGGTCGAATTTTAGATACACATCAAACTGTGATTTCATATATGGATGATCCTAAGGAAACATTTTTAAATTATATTAGAAGTTACTATGAAAAGTTTTTATTTCCAGATGAATTAATCTTTGATAACCAAATAGATGAATCAATTTTAAGCCTTTACTTTCAAAATAAGTTTTTAATACCTAAGATTGGTGACAAGAAAAAGCTCATTGATTTAGCACATAAAAATGCCCTTGAAGATTTAAATCATTACTTTAAACTATACCGTGTAAAAGAAGAAAAACTTAATGATCAAATGGAAGCAATCCAAACCATTGTTTCTAATAAAGTGAATTATATTGAAGTATTTGATAATGCCCATTTGTTTGGTACAGCACCTATTTCTGGAATGATTGTATGGAAAGAAAATCATTTCGAACGTAAAATGTATCGTAAGTTTCATTTAAAAACATCAACCAACGATGACTATTCATCGATGAAAGAAGTTTTATACCGTAGATATCAAAGACTTTTAGTTGAAAAGCAGTTATTACCCGATTTGATTTGTGTTGATGGTGGTAAAGGACAGGTGAGTGCAGCTAAAGAGGTTATTGATGGGTTGGGTCTAAGGATACCGATTTTAGGATTAAAAAAGGATAAGTATCACCAACTAGAAGGCTACGTATTTGATGAAGTAACAACAATTATTGATAAAAAGCATGTGCTTTATGCATTTTTAGGAAAACTCTCAGAAGAGGTTCATAGATTTACGATTAGCTTCCATCAAAATACAAAAAATCGTAAGGATTATCAGTCTATTTTAGATAATATACCTGGATTAGGCGTATCAAGAAAGAAAAAGCTACTAACCAACTATAAATCCTTAGATGAAATCAAACAAGCTAATGTAACAGATTTACGTCAAATTGGATTACCAGACAAAGTTATAAAAGCAATTAAGGAAGGTATCTCATGAAAGCATTTATTCATGATGTTCACATTAAGAATAAATTATTCTATTGTATCATTAATCGAAAAAAGGTAGCTTTTTACTTATCAAATAGACTATCTAAGGTCTTTTTAGGTATCTTAAAAAAGAATCAATTAGTGGATTTTGAAGTCTTAGATGGTATTAATAAAAAGATCAATGGAAATATAGAGTTCGTCTTTCCGGTCCTTCACTTTAATTCAATTATTCAACTTGAACCTAGAAAAGTACTGTATGATTTAAAGAAACTTAGATTAGATATGAAAAGTGTTTTAAAGAAATATCAACACTTTTTATTCTTGGATTTAGAAATGAGTATGCCTGGTTATGGTGTAACTAAGTTCAAACCAGAAATTCTTCAAGTAGGTATTATTTTATCAAACTTAAAAGGTGAGGTTTTAGTTGATAAAGGTTATTATGTTTTACCACAAGATGAAAATGCTATTAACAAAAGAACAACCAAATTCTTAAAATTAGATGAATTGGAGTTCTTTGGTAAAGCATATGAATACATTCACTTTTATGAGGATTTAAAATCAATTATTGAAACATATAACCCACAAATCGTTGTTTGGGGTAAAAATGATATTCAAGCATTAAAGCTTTCATATCAACTGCATGAAGTAAAACCATTGACCCATGACAAGCAATTTATTGATTTACTAAAACTACATAAAGATTACTTTAATCTACCTAATGATCTTGGACTATTTGATGCATATACGAAGTACTATCAAATCGAAGAAGACTTAATACAAGACCATGATGCAAGATTAGATGCTATGATTACTAAAGATGTATTTGATGCATTTATGAAACAGATGAAATAAGAAAACCTCAAGAAAACTTGAGGTTTTTTCTAGTTAATGCCTAAATGCATAATGATTGGAATAATCATTGGTTTTCTTAACGTAATATCATAGATTTTATCTGTAAGTAGTTCAATGATGGATTGTTTTAAGTTTAATTCATTATAACTTTTCTTTGGTAATTGTTCTAATACAAGTTTTTTAACATCACTTGCTAGGCTACTGGTTAATTCTTCATTACCCTTCATATAAATGAAACCACGAGAAATGACGGTTGGATCTGTGACTAATGTCTTTTTGTTTGAATCAATAGAAAGAACTACGGAGAATAAACCTTCTTCAGATAGAATCTTACGTTCTCTTAAGACATGAGAACCAATATTACCAATACCTGTACCATCAATATAGACATCTGATGCTTGCACCTTACCGGCTTGTCTAATAGTATCTTTAGTTAATGCCGCAACATCACCATTATCCATAATTAAGATGTTTTCTTCAGAAACACCACATTCGATAGCTAATCCACGGTGATGCTTAAGCATTCTATGTTCACCATGCATTGGAATAAAGAATTTTGGTTTTATTAAAGTTAACATGAGTTTTAAGTCAGGTCCACTACCGTGTCCTGATGTATGGGTATCAGTAATTGGTCCATGGGTAATGACATTGACATCATTTCTAAAGAGTAAATTAATTGTTTTATTAATTGGGTCTTGATTACCTGGAATTGGTGAGGATGAAAAGATTACTGTATCACCTTTAACCGTTTTAATTTGTCGGTGTGAACCATTAGCAATTCTAGATAATGCTGCAAGCGGTTCACCTTGAGAACCAGTTACAAGAATACATGTTTCTTCTAATCGGTAACGATTTAATTCATCAACAGACGCAAATGTACCTTTTCTAGGTTTAATATAACCAGATTGTTGACCAGCTTCAATTGCTCTTTCCATGGATCTACCAAATACTGCAACTTTTCTACCGGTTAATTCAGATGCTTCAATGATTTGTTGGATTCGATATAAGTTACTTGCGAAGGTTGCAATAATGATTCTGCCATTAATTCTAGTGAATAACTCATTAATTGATTTACCCACTTTAGATTCTGATTGGATTAAGCCTTCTTGTTCAGCATTCGTAGAATCTGATACTAATAATAATGTACCTTCTTGACCTAGATTTGCTAGTTTATCATATTCAGCATGGGGTCCAACTGGTGTATAGTCAATTTTAAAGTCTCCAGTATGGAATATTGGTCCTTGTTCGGTTCTAAAGACAATACCAAACATATCAGGAATTGAGTGATTTAAACGAATAAATGAAATATCAACACCTTTAAAATTATAAGAGTAGTATGATTTATATTCTTCAATTTTAGGTACACGTAAATCTTTATGTTCACCTAGTTTATATTCAATTAAATCTACAGCGATACCAGATGCATAAATTCTTGGAATTTTAACTTGTTTAAGTAGATATGGAATACCACCAATGTGGTCTTCATGTCCATGCGTGATAAAAAGACCGACGATTCTCTCTTCGTTTTCTTTTAAGTACGTGTAATCAGGTATGACATAGTCAATTCCTAATAAATCATCATCGGGAAATAGAATTCCTGCATCGACAATAAATATCTGATCTTTAATTTCATAAACATAAGTGTTTTTGCCGACTTCACCTAAGCCACCTAAAGCAAAAACTCCGATTTCGTCGGTTTTAAGCAACGCATTTTTGGGCATATATACTCCTCGTATCGTTAAACTATATATTTATTATACATGATTTTTTTTAAAATTATAATAAATTGTTTCATGTTAAAATATCTATAGACAGAAAGTGGTGACTTATGAAGCGCATATATATATTTGA
Organism: Acholeplasmataceae bacterium UBA4853; assembly: GCA_002399815.1. Classification (GTDB taxonomy): domain Bacteria; phylum Bacillota_I; class Bacilli_A; order Acholeplasmatales; family Acholeplasmataceae; genus Acholeplasma. The sequence goes on along the minus strand of DHEJ01000027.1, from coordinate 57,569 downwards.
TTTAGATAATACTCTTAGAGCGTCTAAATTTAAAGCAATCCTACCTCAAACCGTTAAACTTATCAAAGCAATCGCTAATAACCCAGACTATATCCTTGGACTAGCAACAGGAAGAGGACCATCTAAGATGCATGTTTTAGGTGAATTAGAACAGTATTTCAAGTATAAAATACTTGTTAATGGTGCAATTATCCTAGAAGATGAAAAGTTACTGGATGAAACACCTATTTTGACATCTGATATTGATTTTGTTATTTCTGATGCCCATCAAAAAGGATTTTCAATTGGAATGGTTGGATATCATGAAGAAGCACTGACAAATTATGATGAACATGTTGAATATGCTATTGGTGGATTTCAAAAAGAAATGCCAGTAATTAATAATCAGTATCACCATACACATAAGGTATATCAATTATGGGTTTTTAACAAAGATTCAAAGGTTTTAGATGATCTTGTACAAACTTACCGTAATTTTACACCGTTTCATTGGCATTATGGTGGAATCGATTTAGTATATCCTTCAGTATCAAAAGACCAAGCGGTAAAAAAGATTATGCTAAAACATCCGGAGTATCAATTGATTGCTGTTGGTGATGGGCATAATGATTTAGAAATGATTAAAATGGCTGATATTGGTATTTTAATGGAAAATTCTAGATGGTTTGAAGAAGCTAAAGATAATTATGATTTTAAGGGTCCACATGTTGATAATGATCAACTCTATGATTTCTTTGTAAAACATGATTTAATATAAATAAAAAGCTTTAAATTCTTTTGTCGAATTTAAAGCTTTTTTGTTATTTCTTAGGTAAACGTAATTTAACTTCATCAATGATTTCTTCAGGAATATATAAAGAAATATCTGCATGATGGAAAACCAATTCTTTGATACTTGATGATGAAACAAAATGATTTCTTGATGATGGAAATAAAACAACTGTTTCAACATCAGGGTTTAAATTTCTATTGAACTGATATAACATATATTCCATTTCATAATCAGCGATATTTCTTAAACCTCTAAATAGAATTTTAATACCATTATCTTGTGCATATCTAACAACTAAGTCAGATGTATATGATATTTTAATATTAGGTAAATGCTTCACAGATTTTTCAATCATCTGCATTCTTTCATTTACCGTAAATGAGAATTTTTTTGCTGGATTATCAGCAACAACAACATGTAGTTCATCAACTAATTCAGATGCTCTTGTGATAACATCAAGATGTCCTAATGTGAGTGGGTCAAATGAACCCGGATAAAGTCCTTTTTTCATAAAATGCCCTCGCTTTTATAGATGTATTTTAACACATTTAATTTATATCTTGTCATTTATTTAAATAAATGCTATAATTTTAACGTAGATGAGTGGGGCTTTGATGGTTCTCACTTATATTTTTAATGGGGTAAAATATATGAACATAAATGTAATAAAAATGAAAGTTTTACAAGTATTATCAAAACATCAATTAAAACTCTTCGATATATTAGAAGAAAAAATGGGTAAAGAAAAGATTTTAACAATTTTAATTGATGAGGAAATGGATCATAATGTATTAGAACCAATTCATATGGAAATATTGGATCTAATCAATGATGATTTACCAGATGATTATTTTCTTCAAGTATCAACGGTTGGTATTGAAAAACCGTTACGTAGCTTAGCAGAAGTTAAAGCGGAACTGGGTGGATATGTTTTTATTGAATCAGACTTATTTACTGGTAATGCAACGATTGAAGCAGTTAATGAAAATGTGATAACGATTAGTTTCTTCTTAAAAGGTAGACCTAAGAAGATCGATATCAATTATCAAACAATTAGATTTATTAGACAAGCAGTTAAATTTTAAAAGGAGAATTATAAGATGATTAGTAAAGCGTTTTTTCAAAACATTGATGAAGTAGCAAATGAAAACGATTTAAGTAAAGAACATGTGTATCAAGCATTTGAACAAGGCTTAATTGCTGCTTGTAAGAAACAATTAGGTGTTCAAACTTGTCGTGTTGAATTTAGAGAAGAAAAGAATGAATTGTTAATTTGGGGTCAATACTTTGTTTTACCTGAAGGTGAAATTAGTTTAGATTTAGACCGTAAATATACTTTCTTAAAATTAGCTGATGCTAAAGCATTAAGTGCTAAAGCTAAAGCTGGTGAAGTATTAGAAGTAAAGATTGAACCAAGTGAGTTCAACTATAATGCTTCACGTGATTTAAAACATCGTTTCAATGAAGTTTTAAACACGATTAAAAAAGAAAGTATTTATCAAGGTTTAAAGAAGTTACAATACGAAGTGGTTAATGCCAGAGTTCTTGAAGTTGAGCAAGAATTTTATCGTATTGAAATCACTAAAGACGTTATCACCATGTTACCTAAAAAAGAAAGTCTACCAAATGATAAATTCCATATTGGTGACCGTATTAAAGTCTATGTAACTGATGTTGAAATGAAGACTAAAGGACCAAAAATCTATGTTTCTAGAACACATGTGAACTTAGTTACAAGATTACTTGAAGAACATGTTCCTGAAATTAAAGATGGTACGATTGAAGTCTTAGGTATTGCACGTGATCCAGGAGATCGTTCTAAGGTTGGTCTAAGATCAAACAATGAGAATGTCGATGTGATTGGTGCTACAGTTGGTGAAGGTGGGGTCAGAATTAAAGAAATTTCTAAATTCTTATCTGGCGAGAAGATTGACTTATTCCGTTGGAGTGATAATGAAAAAGATTTAATTGCTAATTCTTTACAACCGGCGCCAGTTATTGCTGTAACTAAACTGAATCCAAAAGAAAAGAGTGCTTTAGCAATCGTTCCAGATGCACAGTTATCACTTGCTATTGGTAAACTTGGACAAAACGTTAAGTTAGCAGTTCAGGCTAGTGGTTGGAGTATTGATATTAAATCTGAGTCAATTGCTGCAAGTGAAGGTATTATTTACTAAGGAGTTTTTATGAAACCAATTAAAAAGATTCCCATGCGAACATGTGTGGTAACTAAAACGGTTGCACCTAAAAAGGAATTGGTTCGAGTTGTTGCAACCAAAGAAGGTGTTGTTTCAATTGATTTAAAGGGTAAAGCAAATGGGCGTGGCGCTTACTTGATCTTATCTAAAGAAGTGATTATGTTAGCTAAAAAGTCAAAAGCTTTAGATAAAAAATTAGAAGTTGAAGTTCCTGATAGTATCTATCAAGAACTCGAAGCACTTTTATGAATAAAGGTGCACTAGGACTTGCTTATGTTGCAAAAAAGACAGTAATCGGTGCTGATTATGTAGTGGATTCATTACGTAAAAAGGAACTGTACTTAGTACTTTTAGCAAGTGATGCAAGCGAAAATACAAAAAAGAGAATCAGTGATAAAACAAAAACTTATCAAGTGGAATTAATTGAAAACTATTCAACAGACGAATTATCAAGTGCTGTTGGTAAAAAAAATATTAAAGTCATAGGCATAAAGGATAAAGGGTTTAGTATGTTGCTGAAATAGGAAGGTTGTGAGTTTTATGGCATATCAAAATAATAATAGTAATAATAGTAATAATCGTAATAAGAAACCAATTAAGAAGAGTTTTCATAAACCAGTAGTTCAAAATAAACCAAAGGAAGTTAAAGCAACTCCAAAAGTTTTAATTTATAGACCAGAAATGTCAGTTTCTGATATCGCTACTGAATTAAATATTGCAAATGCAGTGTTAATTAAGAAACTTATGGGTTTAGGCATGATGACCTCTGTCAATCAAGTCTTAGACCGTGAAACTGTTGAGTTGATTGCTATGGATTTAGGCATCGAATTAAAAGATGAAGTCATTACGGATTTAACTAGATATGATGAAATGCAGTTTGTAGATGATCCAAAAGATTTAGTTAAAAGAAGTCCAATTATTACCATCATGGGACACGTTGACCATGGTAAGACAACACTTTTAGATGCGATAAGAAAATCTAGAGTAGCACCAGGTGAAGCCGGTGGTATTACTCAACATATTGGTGCTTATCAAGTTGAACACGGTGATGAGAAAATTACGTTTATTGATACACCAGGCCATGCTGCATTTACTGAAATGCGTGCTCGTGGTGCAAAAGTAACTGATATTGTTATTTTAGTTGTAGCTGCAGATGATGGGGTTAAACCACAAACAATTGAAGCGTTAGAACATGCTAAAGCATCTGGAGTTCCAATCATTGTTGCGATTAATAAAATGGATAAACCAACAGCAAAACCAGATAATGTAATGAGCGAATTATCTAAATATGATTTAACACCTGAAGCATGGGGAGGAAAAACTCCATATGTTGAAGTTTCTGCATTAAAGAAACAAGGTATTGATGATTTATTAGATATTATTGTGTTATTAAGTGAAGTAGAAGATTTAAAAGCAAACCCTAAACGTAAGGCTAAAGGTACAGTTATTGAAGCATCTTTAGATAAAGGACGTGGACCGGTTGCAACCTTAATTATTGAAAATGGTACATTAAGAATTGGTGATATCATTGTTATTGGTAATACATTTGGTCGTATTCGTACGATGAATGATGATTTAAAGAGAAGATTTACAGAAGCATTACCTGGGACACCTGTTGAAATAACGGGTTTAGATGAAGTACCTCAAGCAGGGGATATATTCATGGTCTTTGATGATGAAAAGGTCGCTAGACAAACGTCTCAAGCACGTTCCGCTAAAGAACGTGAAACAATTTCTAAACAACAAAAAGCAACCTCATTAGAATCAATGTTTGGTGCTCAAGATTCTGGACAAAAAGTATTAAACTTAGTTTTAAAAGGTGATGTTCAAGGATCGATTGAAGCATTAAAAGGGATGTTAGAAAAGATTGATGTTGAAGGATTCCATGCTAATATTGTTCGTAGTGGTGTAGGTTCTATTTCTGAAACAGATATTCAATTAGCATCGGCAAGTAAAGCGATTGTTATTGGGTTTAATGTAAGACCTTCAGCAGCTGTAAAATCACTTGCTGAATCTAGTGGTGTTGAAATTAGATTATATAATGTAGTGTATCGTATTACTGAAGATATTGAAAAAGCATTAAAGGGTATGTTAGAACCAGTGTTTGAAGAGTATGTTACAGGACAAGCAGAGGTTAGACAATTATTTAAGATTTCTAAGATTGGTACCATTGCCGGTTCATATGTAACAGATGGCGTGATTAAAAGAGATTCTAAAGTGTCAGTTATTCGTGATGGTGTAGTCATCTATAAAGGTGATTTATCGACACTAAAACGCGGAAAAGATGATGTTAAAGAAGTCCGTCAAGGTTTTGAATTTGGATTATCTGTTGAAAACTATAATGACTTAAAAGTTGGCGATATTATTGAAGCGTCACTTGAAAGAGAAGTTGAGGTAGATTAATATGAGTATTATAACAGATCGTTTAGCTTCTAGAATTTTTAGAGAATTAGTGCATATTGTCAATGATGTGATTAAAAATAATCAAATTGGTTATATTACATTAACTGAAGCCAGAGTAACTAAGGATTTAAGTTACTGTACAATCTTTTATACAATTATTAAAGACGGTGAAGAATACCGTAGTAAAGCTCAAGAATTATTGGATTTAAATAAAAAAGAAATCCGTATGAAATTAGCTGAAAAAATTAGAGATATTAGAAAGATTCCTGATCTAATCTTTAAGTTTGATGAAGCATTAGCTTATGGTAATCATATCAATAAGTTACTTCAAGAAATTAAAAAATAATTAATAATTAAATGAACTGATATGTGCAAAAAATAAAGATTTTTAGCATAAATCAGTTTTTTTAATATCAAATATCTGAATGTATAAATGTTATAATAGAAATATTCGAGGTAAGGTTATTGATAGCAAGTGTAATTATTGATATTAAACACGAGAAAGTTAATAAAATCTATGATTATTTTGTTCCTATAGAGGATGAATCATTCATTAAAAAAGGGATGCGCGTGATTGTCCCTTTTACCGATAATGATATTAAAAGAATGGCTTTAGTTGTTGATTTAAAAAAAAATTCTTTACTTGCAAATAAGTATATTGATTCGATATTAGATATTGAACCGATTTTTAGTGATGAATATTTTATGATGATTGATCAGTTACTGTTTAATCCAGGTACTTTGTTGTCTAATGCGGTTCAAACTGTACTACCTAATAACTTAAAAATTCAGTATGAAAAGACAGTTAAGGTTTTAGATAAGACGTTACTCCCTGAAGCATTTAAGTCTAAGTTTAATCGAAATAATTTATGGAAGCTTAAGAAGTCTGATTCCGTTTATTATCATAAATTAAGTCGATTAAAAGAACAAAATATTATCGAGATAAAAACAGTTTTAAAATCTAGAAATAAAGTACCTAAAAAATCCTTTATCAGTTTAGAAGTGCCTGAGTTTATAGGTACTTTGAAACAAAATATTGTTATAGATTATTTAAAACTTAATGGTATTGTTGAAAGAAAAGAACTTAATCAAGTCATGGATTCTAGTGTGATTCGTCGTTTATTAGAAAAAGGTGTCATTAAAGAAACGTTAAAAACGGATAGTTTAGTTCAAACAGAGTCACTAGATAGAACTTTACTAGATGAATTTGAATTTCCAAAGATAAACATTAAAAACTTATTTAAACAAGCAGAAACCTATGTGGTCATAGGTGATGTGGAAAAAAGAAATCATTTACTCAATCATTTAATTACACATGTTTTAAATTTAGATAAACAAATACTCATTTTATTACCTGAAACCTTTATGGTTGGAACGTTCATAACGTATGTATCTAATATTTTTAAATCAGAGTTGATTATTGATTTAGCACAGATTAAATCAGATAAAGACTTGAATCTAAAACATGAGGCAATTAAACAAAATGAAGCGAAAATCATTGTAGGAAATAGAAAAGATGTTTTCACAGACTTTCATGATTTAGGTGCAATTTATTTAAGTGAATATACAGATAATTCCTATGTACCTTTTGAAGGTATTTATTATGATACGAAAAAGATTGCAGCATTAAGAAGTCAGTATCACGATATTCCACTTTTTTTAGCTGATCAATTTGTTTCAGTGGCATCTTATAACGCAATTGATTCTAAAAAAGCAAAACAGTTAATCTTAAATCAAGATGAAGAAAAACCAGTAATTTTAGTAGATATGAAACAAGAACTTTTAAAAGGTAATACGAAACTCATTTCAACGGAATTAAAAAAACAAATGGATGATGCTTTAAATCAAGATGAAAAAGTATTACTCATTATGAATCAAAAAGGTTATGCACCGTTTGTTATGTGTCGAAGTTGTTCGTATGTACCACTTGATCCAACTACGCATATTCCACTTACTTATCATGAAAAAGATCATATGTTAAGGTCAAATTTGACTAAATATGAAATACATTTTAGTAAGACTTGTGAACAATGTAAGAAAGATACTGTTAAGCCAGTTGGTAGTGGTATTGAACAGTTAGAACTTTACTTAGAAAAGGTTTATCCTGATATTAAGGTTTTAAGAATTGATAGTGATAAACTGAATAATAAACAGTTATATAAAGAGATTAATGAGCTTAAATCCGGTAAAATGATTATCATTGGAACCCAAATGGCTTTAAAATCTAGCTTAACTGGAAAAGTGAGTTTAGTAGCAATTTTAATGAGTGATCAGTGGTTAAAGATACCGAGATATGATGCATATGAAACAGCATATTATGCATTCATGAAGGCTAAATCATTAGCATCAAAAACATTTTTAATTCAAGGATATGATTTATCTAATTTCGTCATAAATAGTATCAAGTTGGACGATGATAGTTTTTACAAACGTGAATTAGAAAATAGAAAACTTTCGAATTTACCGCCTTATAAAGAACTACTTCAAATTAGACTAGAAGGTGAAAGTTATCTAAAGACCTTTAAGTATGGTCAGTTCATTAAGCATGAAGCGTATAAATTAGGGATTAATGTACTTGGTCCAACACCGTCTTTACTACTTAAAAAGTACAATAAATACCGTGTTTTATTGTCTGTTAAATATGATAGTTTGGATCAAAGTTTTATAGAAACACTAAAAAATAACCAAGATATTGATGTTTATACACATCCAGATATTATTTGGTATTAAGAAGGTAAATAATATGATAGTTTTTATGGGTACACCAGAATTTTCTGTTCCAATTTTAGAGATGTTGATTGAAAAAAAGTATGATGTTGGTTTGGTTGTTACACAACCTGATAGTTTAGTTGGGAGAAAAAAAGTGGTGAGCTTATCACCGGTAAAACAATTGGCACTTAAACATGGTATTAAAGTATTTCAGCCAGATAGGTTAAGAGATGATTATCAATATATTATTGATTTAAAACCAAGTTTAATTGTTACTGCATCCTATGGTCAAATTCTTCCTAAGAAGCTTTTAGAAGCGATACCCGCTATTAATATTCATGGTAGTATCTTACCGAAGTACCGAGGGGGTGCACCAATCCAGTATGCTTTATTTAATGGAGATCATGAAACAGGTATTACACTCATGGAAATGGTGTATCAAATGGATGCAGGAGACATGATTGAAGTTTCTAAGGTTATGATTGATGAACAAGATGATTATGGTACATTGGTGAAGAAGTTATCTATTGCTGGTAGAGATTTACTTGAAAAAAGAATTGATGATATCCTAAATAAAAATTATCAAAAAGTTCCTCAGGATATTGAAAAAGTAACTTTTGCATATACTTTAAAATTTAGTGATGAAGCACTTGATTTTAATAAAGATGCAAACTGGAATCATAATAGAATTAGAGGTTTATCGCCGCATATTGGTGCACACTTAACTGTGAATAATGTGCTTGTTAAGATATTTAAATCACGTATTAATGATATAATTAAGTTAGAACCTAATGAAATTTTAATCGAACATAAGAAGTTATATATAGGCTGTTTAAATGGAACATTAGAAATTTTAGAACTTAAACAAGCAGGGAAAAATCAAATGTTGATTAAAGATTATTTAAACGGACAAAATTTATTCATAAACGGGGGTAAGGTAAATTGAGTAAACCAAGATTATTATATAACAGAGACGAGATGCTTAAATTAAACATTGAAGTCTTGAAAAATCGTTGTAATGTGACTGTTGAGGATATTGCTATTATTGCACAGACACAACAAAACAAATATTATAAAGGTGTAGATTTAAATCTATGCATCGAATCTGTTGAAAAGATTTTAACATTTAGAGATGTGTTTCATCATATTCAATTTGCTGCTGAAGTGGATCGTTTGGCTGAAGAAAAAATGTTTAAAGGGCCAATTCAAGATATTTTATACTATGACTTAGGTTTATTTGGTCTTGATGAAACATTAGGACTTGACGTTGCTAGAAATTATGGTGCAATTGGACAAACGAATTTCGGTGATATTGA
>DHEJ01000027.1:0-47996 GCA_002399815.1 Acholeplasmataceae bacterium UBA4853 | reverse complement strand
TAATGGATGATATTGTTGGTGCGATTGCAGCAGCTGCATCGACTAGAGTTGCTCAAGTCATGAATGAAGAACTTGCAATGGAAAATCCAGAGTATCAAAAGATTAGTTTATTTGACTTAAGTAAACGTAAAAAAGGAAAGTAAGATGAAATTTGGCAGTCCAAAAAACAAGTTAAAAGGATTTGGGAAAAGACTTTTTTCGAAGTATTTTGGTTTTGAAACGGGTATTGATATTGCAAATGACGTAGCCGTTTTATATCGCCGTAATGTCGTTATTAAAAACGTTGTTTTTGTTTCAAACTTATTATATTCACTCGTATTCTTTGTTTTAGGATTTAGTGTTGCCAATCCAACGACAGACTGGATTTTTGCGATTGCCGCACTACCTATTACCTATACAGTTGGAAGTTTACAAGCACGCTTAATCAATTTAGATCACAATGATTTAACCAAACAACAAATTGCAATGTATGTATCTAGTTTTTGGATTTTTATATCTGCAATTCTTGTTTATGTCAGAATCTATGCAATTGGTCAAAATGCACCCTTTGAAACAGCAAGTTATGTGTTAATCTTTTATGCATTAGTTCAAATCTCTTTATATCAAGATAAGAGATTACTAGCAAATTCATTTGTATCACTTTTAGGATTTATTACACTCATTCATATTGCAGTTACTTATAATTTCTTTACCTTAGGCTTAACCTGGCAAGAGTTTGCTGCTAATCTATTCACAGATCCAGTACTTGCAACTCAAGTGGGGGATTTAGTTTTAAGAACAGTAATTTTCATGTTGTTTTATTTAGTTAACTATATTATTGTATCGATTGGACAATCGATTCAAGAAGAACGAAAAAAAGAGTTATCTAAACGTAGGGAAGTTCAATCAGATTTTACGCATATTGTAAGAAGTTTATTTAACGTTGTTTTTCAATCAACCAATAATTTACTTGAAACTTCACATGCACATAGGGTTGCAACCATTGCCAATAAATTAGCCACTTTTTATAATTTAGATGAAGAACTTAAAAATGAATTAAATAAATATGCATTGATTCATCTAAGATTTGATGAAATTAAGGATTTAATGATGGATTCATTAGTTTATGATGAGCATGCCTATGATCTTATCAAATCTAAAACTGAACTTGGAGCTAAGATCGGGAAAAGAATCCAGCTTGCTCAAAAGTGTAATGATATCTTAAGAGCACATTATGAGGGGAATGCTACTGAGGAGTTTATTGTAAGCACAGTGAAGATTCAAAATGAAACAATTTCTCAAATCTTATTATTATCTGATTGTTATGTCTCATTAAGAGGACTTGCAACATATCATAGACCAAATAGTCATCAACAAGCGATATCTTTTTTTCAAAAAGAGTTAATCCCTTATTTTGACTATAATCTTAAAGAAACATTTTTAAAGTACCATTCAGAACTTGATCAGTTATATCACGATTTATAACATAATTATGTAATATAGTTTACATTCTTTTAAAAATAGTTTATGATATATCAGCAATTAAATTAATATCTTATTCAGAGCAAGGTAGGCCATCAGTCCGTGATACTTGCAGCAACCTATTAGATTAGGTGCTTAACTGTGAGGGGGAGACCCACCAATAGGAAATGTTTATCGATATCGCTTCCTAAAGGGAAGTGATTTTTTTATGAATATCGAGTAGAAAGAGGTAAAAGTTATGAGTTATATATTTTCAAGTGAGAGTGTTGCTAAAGGACACCCAGATAAAGTAGCGGATTACATTGCAGATAGTATTTTAGATGCATGTTTAGCAGTTGATCCAAATTCACGATGCGCAATTGAAGTTGCACTGGCACATACATCCGTTTATATTTTTGGTGAAGTTACAACTAAATTTGACTTAAGTAAAGATAAAGTGGTTGAAATTGCTAAAGAAGCTATTGAATTTTGTGGATATAATGATCCTAAATTCATCTTTGAAGCAAAAACTGCTGAATATACTGTAAATATCCATACACAAAGTAGTGATATTGCATTAGGTGTTGATGAAACAAGTGAAAAAGAACAAGGTGCTGGCGATCAAGGTATTATGTTTGGTTATGCAAAGGATGATACACCAAATTATTTACCATTACCTATTTATTTAGCACATGAATTAACGAAACGTTTAGCACTTGTTAGAGAGCAAAAAATAGTCTTAGGATTAGGACCAGATGGTAAATCTCAAGTGTCTGTACGTTATGATACTAATCATAAACCAGTTGAAGTTACAGCTGTTGTTTTATCGACTCAACATGAGGAAAGTAAAAGTTTAAGTGAAGTTAAAAAAGATATTATAGAACATGTAATTAAACCGATTATTCCAGCAGAATTATTAACGGATAATACAAAGTTTTATATTAATCCAACAGGAAGATTTGTAGTAGGTGGTCCAGTTGGAGATAGTGGACTTACTGGACGTAAATTAATTGTTGACACCTATGGTGGTTATGCGCGTCATGGTGGTGGTGCTTTCTCTGGTAAAGATGCATCAAAGGTTGACCGTTCGGCATCTTATATGGCAAGATACTTAGCAAAACAAGTGGTAGCAAGTACATTAGCTAAGACCTGTGAAATTCAACTAGCATATGCCATTGGTGTTGCGCAACCAGTCTCTGTTTATGTGAATACATTTAATACCGGTAAGGTTAGTGATGAGATCATCCAAAAAACAATTTTAAAACATTTTAAATTAACACCGAAAGCAATCATTGAAAAACTAGGGTTAAAGCGTCCAATCTTTAAATATTCTGTTCATAACGGTCACTTTGGTAAAGAAGATGACGTGTTTACATGGGAAAAAACAGATAACATTGATATTTTTAAGGATTTATTATAAAATAATAAAGAACGCATTGAATTGAACTTGAGGGAGTGACATGATAATGGATTATATATTTTGGTTATATATTGGGATTGGTGCTGTAGTATTTTTATGCCTAGTCATCGTAATTTGGTTTATATCAACATCGAATAGCTTTAAGAAAATGGTTATTAAGATTGAAGAATCTGAGTCATCTATCGATATTGCATTAACAAAGCGATATGATCTATTAACCAAAATGGTACAAGCAACCAAAGGTTATGCTAAACATGAGGTTGAAACATTATCAAAAGTTGTTAACTTAAGACAACCTGAAAAGTTTGCAAGCATTGGTGAAAAACAAACCTTTGCAAATAATTTAACAGATGGATTATCTAAACTCAATGTTTTAGTTGAACAATATCCAGATTTAAAAGCATCAACAAATTTTGCTAAACTTCAAGATGCGACTGTTGAAGTTGAAGAGAATTTACAATCAGCAAGACGTGTTTATAATTCAAACGTTTCTATCTATAATCAAAAAGTAGTAGTTTTCCCGTCAAGTATTGTTGCAGAAATGAAAAAGTTTATGAAGAAAGATTTTTTTGAAGTAGAAAATTTTAAAAAAGAAGACATCGATTTTAATTTCTGAAGTACATAAAAATAAAGACAAGCAGAAACATCTTGATGCAACAAGTTTCTGCTTTTTTGCTAAAAATAAAGGAGCACTATGAAAACAGATATTGAACAATTAGAAGAAATTCGAAAAGTAGCTTATGGTAAGCAACAAAAATATGTAAGAATTGCTTTACCGTTTGTATTTTTAGCAGTAGCACTAGTGATATATACTGTAATTTTGGTTGTACTAGATGATACAAATCCGATTGGATTGTTACCACTTTTATTTGCTGCATTATGTATTATTGTATCCATTGTAATCAATAATATTGGTTATGCAGATAAAAGGAGTTTTAAAGCGAGTTTTAAATCAAAGATTGTTCAAGCACTCTTAAACGATACCTATGAAAAGGTTTTGTATAAACCTGAAAGTTCTATCAATGAAAGTGAGATTACCGAAAGTAAACTTGCTAGAAAACCAGACCGTTTTGTTGGGGAAGACTTTGTTTCAGGGATTTATCAAAATATTCGGTTTAGATCATCTGAGGTCATTTTAAAACAACGAAGAACATCAAGTACTAAATATGGTACAACAACGACATATGTACCATATTTTACCGGTAGATGGTATATCTTTGAATTTAGAAAATCATTTAAAGAACAACTCAGAGTGATTGAAAATGATTTTTCTAATTGGGGCTTTGCACCAAGTGGATTTCATAAGATAGAAACAGAAAGTATTGGATTTAATAACGAATTTAGAATTGAATCAACCAATCAAGAGTTCGCATTTTATATAATCACGCCACAAATGATTGAATCTTTAAAGATTATAGAAAGAAACTTTAAAGGATCGATTTCATTTTTATGGAAGAAAAATCAGTTGCATGTAGCAATTAATGATGGTAAAAATGCATTTGAACCTAAATTCAATAAACCTTTAAATGATGAAAACTTGAAAGACATTAAAAGAGATATTGATATACCAAAAATGATTATTGATAAATTGAACTTGAATCATATAAAATACAGTAATGAAGCTTAAAGAAAAAAACTATATTCAAATGCTTAGATCATATGTTGGTCATAGTCCACTCATTATGGTAACTGCTGGTGCAATTATCTATAAAGATGAACATATCTTACTTCAACAAAGAAAAGATAATCAGATGTGGGCAATTCATGGTGGTGCACTAGAACTAGGTGAATCCTTAGAAGAAGCACTCTACCGTGAGGTCAAAGAAGAAACAAATTTAGAAGTTACTGGGTATGAACTCTTTAAAACCTACAGTGGTCAATCATTTATGATTACCTACCCAAATAAAGATGTTGTTTATTTAGTTGATCATATCTATGTTGTTAAAGCATTTCATGGTTTAATGAAACCATGTATGGACGAGGTTTTAACGCTTAAATGGTTCCATCAAGATGATTTACCATGGGATATGTTAATGCCACATAATCAAATTGTATTAAAAGATTTTTTAAAAAAGTAATGTGCATGATAAAAAAATAAAAGGATGTGAAGAGATGTTTGGATTATTTGATTCCACTAAAAAGGCATTAAAAAGATATAAAAAAATAGCTCAAAAGGTGATGGATTTAGAAGATGTTTTTAAATCTAAAACTGATGAAGAAATTACTAATCAAGCAAGTATATTCAAAGAAAGACTTAAGAATGGTGAAACATTAGATGATATTTTAGTTGAAGCATTTGCAACAGTTAAAGAAGCATCTAAAAGAGTCACTGGCTTAACCCCTTACTTTGTACAGTTATTGGGTGGACTTGCAATTCATGAAGGTAATATTGCTGAGATGAGAACTGGTGAAGGTAAAACTTTAACAGCTGTTTTACCGGCATATTTAAATGCACTTGCTGGTCAAGGTGTTCATATTGTTACAGTCAATGAATATTTAGCTAAACGTGAAGCTGAAGGTGAGATTGGTGCTTTATTTAAATTCTTAGGATTAACTGTAGGACTTAATTTAAGAGAGTACGACAGAAATCAGAAAAAAGCTGCATATGATTGCGATATTATGTATTCTACCAATGCGGAATTAGGATTTGACTATTTAAGAGATCATATGGTGTTATATCATCAAGATATGGTTGCACAAAGAGGATATCCTTATGCGATTATCGATGAAATTGACTCTATTTTAATTGATGAAGCAAGAACGCCATTAATCATTTCTGGTCCTGCTAAATCAACTCAAAATTTATATCAACAATCAGATCGTTTTGTTAAATCATTAAACGATGCGGATTATGAACTTGATTTAGAAGCAAACAGCGTTGAATTAACTTCAGAAGGTATTTCAAAGGCTGAAAGTTTATTTAATATTGATAACTTATATGATTTAAAACATGTTGCGTTATTGCATCATATTAATAATGCTTTAAAAGCAAACTTTACAATGAGTAAAGATAAAGAGTATATGGTAATTGATGGTGAAGTTTTAATTATTGACCAATTTACTGGACGTGTTTTAAAGGGTCGTCAATTCTCAGAAGGATTACATCAAGCATTAGAAGCTAAAGAAGGTGTTGAGGTTAAAAAAGAAACTGTAACGGTTGCTACAATCACTTACCAAAACTTCTTTAGAATGTATAAAAAATTATCTGGTATGACCGGGACTGCAAAAACTGAAGAAGAAGAATTTATTGACATTTATAATATGAATGTTATTGAAATTCCAACCAATCGTCCAGTGATTCGTGAAGATGCAAAGGATTACTTCTTTGTTACTGCAGAAGCTAAGTATGATGCTTTAATTGAAGAGATTAAACGTCGTCATGAAATTGGTCAACCATTGTTAATTGGTACCATTGCAGTTGAAACATCAGAGCTACTTTCTTCACTACTTAGAAAAAATAGAATTAATCATGAAGTTTTAAATGCTAAGAACCATGAAAGAGAAGCAGAAATCATTGCTAAGGCTGGGTTAAAAGGTTCAGTTACAATTGCAACCAATATGGCTGGTCGTGGTACGGATATTAAACTTGGTGAAGGTGTTGTTGAACTTGGTGGTCTTGCTGTTTTAGGTTCTGAAAAGCATGATGCAAGACGTATCGATAATCAGTTAAGAGGTCGTTCTGGACGTCAAGGAGACCCAGGGTTTTCAAGATTTTATTTATCTGCTGAAGATGAATTGATGGTCAGACGTGGTGGTGATCGTTTTAAATCGATTATTGCTACATTAGAAAAAGCATCAGAATCAGGTGAACCAGTTACTTCTAAGATTATTTCTAATTTAATTACTGGTGCACAAAAACGTTCTGAAGGGGTTAACTCTGAAATTAGAAAGAACGTCTTAAAATATGATGATGTCTTAAGACTACAAAGAGAAATTATTTATGCTGAAAGAACTTCAGTTTTAACCAATCAATCTGTTGAAGATCAGGTTATAACCTTTATTTCTGATGTTACAGAGGCAGAAATCGATGATTATATTATTCCAGTTGGACGTAATAAGTTTGATATTAAAGATGAGGCAATTATTGCTCATTTTGAATCATTCATGTTACCAAGAGGTATGATTACACCTGAAATGATTTCAGAATTAGATGAAGTTCAAATCGTAAATTATTTTAAAGAATTCTTTGTTAACTTATTAACACGTAAGAAACAAGAAGTACCTATTGAAGTTTATAATGAATTCTTAAAAGTTATTATGTTAAGAGTGATTGATACATACTGGATGCGTCATATTGATACCATGCAAGAGTTACGTCAAGGTGTTAGATTACAATCCTATGGTCAACAAAACCCGTTAATTACCTATCAAAGAGAAGGTAAAAGATTATTTGATGAAATGCGTTATAGCATTTCAAAGGATGTTGCAAGATATGCAACGCTTGGACGTATTCAACTCAATGTGAACCGTGAAGCTGTTGTTAAGAACACAAATACAAATCAAGGACAAGAAGTAAAGAAAGACAATAAGCCTAAGCATCAAAAGGCACATCGTAAGCAATTACCTTGGAATAAGCGTTAAAAATTATGGAAAAATACGAAGTTAATAAAACATTAGAAGCATTTGAAACAACGATTAAAGATTTAGAAAAAGCGTTAGATATTGAACATATGAATCTACGTCTTTTAGAACTCGATAAAATTATGGGTAACCCTAATTTTTGGAATGATACGAAACAAGCTAAAAAGATTACACAAGAAGCTAATGCATTAACCTTAAAGAAAACAACGATAACTAATTTAAAGAATCAGTATAGTGATTTAATTGTTTGGTTAGAGGATGCAAAAGAAGGTAGTGAAGCATGGGAGATTTTAGAAGAAGAGATTAAAGATTTAGGTCATAAACTTGATGAATTTGAAATCGAAGTACTTTTAAATGAACCGTATGATGATCATAATGCCATTCTTGAATTACATCCTGGTGCTGGTGGTACTGAATCCAATGACTGGTGTGGTATGTTATTAAGAATGTATCAAAGATTTGCATTATTAAGAGGATTTAAAACAGAAATTATTAACTATTTACCTGGTGAAGAAGCAGGGGTTAAATCAGTTACTTTAAGAATCATAGGTGATTATGCTTATGGGTATTTAAAGGCTGAAAGAGGGGTTCATCGTTTAGTTAGAATCTCACCATTTGATTCTAATAAAAGACGTCATACATCCTTTGTATCCTGTGATGTGGCACCTGAGTTTGCAGATGATATTGATATCGAAATTAAAGATGAAGATATTAAAATAGATACATTCCAATCTAGTGGTGCTGGTGGTCAATCTGTTAATACAACGTATTCAGCAGTTCGTTTAACCCATATACCTACTGGGATTGTTATTAACATGCAAAATGAACGTAGCCAGTTAAAAAATAGAGATGCAGCTATGACCATTTTAAAGTCTAAGTTGATGCAAAAAGAATTGGAAGATAAACAAAGAGAAATTGCTGAATTAAAAGGTGAAAAAGCAGAGATTGGTTGGGGTAGTCAAATTAGATCTTATGTCTTCCAACCATATCAAATGGTTAAAGATCACCGTACCAATTATGAAGTTGGAAATATTCAATCTGTGATGGATGGGGATATTGATGGATTTATCAATGCATTTTTAAAGAGTAATGACCATGAATAAAGATAAAGTGATTTCCTATTTATTAATTACATTAGGTGTAATTATACTCCATGTAGGGTTTTACTTTTTCTTACAACCAATTGGGTTAATCATTGGTGGTATGATGGGGATTAGTATGCTTGTTAGTCCACTCATTGGTATTTCCATTGGAGCAATTTACTTAACATTAAATATTGTAGCTTTAATTATTGGTGGGCTTGTTTTTGGAAGAGATTTTTTCTTTAAAACTGTTTATGCTACCATTTTGGCACCACTTTTGGTTACTTTATTTGAAGTATTACATATTACAGATGATTTATTGATGAATCAAATTGATGCAAACTATCAATTGCTGATTGGTTCTATTGGTGGTGGGGTATTGGTTGGTTTAGGTATTGGTTTAGTCTTAAGGTTAAATGCAACCACAGGTGGTATGGATGTTTACCAAAAGATGGTCAACAAATACTTAAAAGTGCCATTTTCTGTTGCTGTCTATTTAACTGATGGAATTATTATTGCCTTAGGTATGTTTTTGAGTTTTCAAAATGGTGTGTTTGCGATTGTTGCAATGCTCCTAACAGCATTTATGATTGAAAAAACAGCAGTTATGGGACGAAGTTCATTTGCCTTATTAATCATTACAGATCACTCAGATGATATTAAAAAAGCGATTTATCAATCGATTGACCGTGGTGTGACAAGGGTAAAAGTCATTGGTGGTTATTCAGGTCTTGATAAAGAAATGGTCATTACAACAGTCACTAGACAAGAACTTTATAATGCAAAAGAGTTTATCACTAAAATAGATCCTAAAGCATTCACTTTAATTATTTCGACAAAAGAAGTGATGGGTGAAGGATTTCACCGAGATGAATTATCATGATTATTTTAGAAATCATAAAGTTAAAAAAAGATTATCAAATAACTTTTAGTGATTCTACAAAAATAGTCGTTGATGAAGATACGTTAGTTAAGTACCGATTAGTTGTAGGTAAAGTATTTGATGATCTTGAATTACTTGAAAAAGAAAAAGCATTAAATGCGTTATATCAAAAGGTAGCTCGATTTACAAGTTATGGTAAATCAGTTAATCAAGTGATTAAATACTTACATGATTTAGGTATTGATGATACAAAATACTTCATTACAAAATTAAAAAAAGAGCACTATTTAAATGACTCTAAATTGATTAGAAGTCTTCTAAATAAAGATTACTCTTGCTTACAATTAGTTGATAAATTAAATTTTTACCAGTTTGATCAAACAGATATTGATGGTGCACTAGGAAACTATGATGAAAAAATTCCACTTTATAAAGTTTATAAAGTAGCATTAAAAAAATATCATAAAGAATTACCTGAAAAGAAGAAAGAAAAGATTTACCGTTACTTAGTTTCTAAAGGATTTAATCAGGAAAATATTTTATCCATTATGAATTAAAAACCACTTCACAAATTTCTTGTGAAGTGGTTTTCTCTTATCTTATAGATTAAATAGTTTTTCTAGATATAACCCAACACCTGAGTTATCATTATCTACCGGTATAATCGCCTTAGCAACAGCTTTAACTTCATCAACACCATTTGGCATAGCAAGTCCTAAACTAACGCCTGAAATCATTTCTATATCGTTGATTCCATCACCAAAAGCAATGACATTTTTAGGATTAATACCAAAGTGATTATAAACCCATTTGATTGCTGATAGTTTACTTGAGTTACGTTTATAAATTTCATAAACACCGTGTTTAGAATCTTTACCCCATACTCTAAATTGAACGACATGACCTATTTCTTCTATCATATATTTTTCAAAAGAAGGAATAAATTCATTAGCAACTAAATATATCATTCCGGTTGGTGTATGTTGTAGGTCATTAAAATCTGCATGAACGATTTTAGCATTTTGACTACCCATAAAAATTGCATGAAGACGGTCTAGATATTTATAGCTATAAATGTGTTCACCATAAGAGTAGAATGCTGATTCTAAATAAGGTTTTGTATAGTTAAATAAATCATGAGCAACTTTTACTGGAATTCCATCGGTTACGATTTGGAATAAAGGATTATTAGGTTCTCTAATATTACCACCATTATCAGTAATAATTGGCGTTGTTAATCCAAGTTCTTCATAATAATCAATTGCTGCGTGAAACGGACGTCCAGTAGCAATAACTACCATATGACCTAAATTAACTATTTTTTCTATCACTTCTTTGTTTTTATTGGATAATTTAGAGGCATCGTTTAATAATGTTCCATCTAAATCAAGTACGATTAAGTGTTTTTCCATGTGATCATTCCTTTCAGACACTTATTTTATTATCGCATACTTATGCTTAGTAAACAAGTTTTAACGCCCAAATTTGATATAATTATAGTATAATTAACATGAAAGGGATGTGACAATTTCAATGATTTGGGATTTGGGTTTTATAACAATTGATCTTGGGTGGATAATCACATTTTTTTCTGGTGTGCTTTTTGGATTTATTTTACTTTTATTAATTTATATGGTTTCAGTAATTAGTAGTTTAAATACAGGTATGAAACGAAAAGAAGTTGAAGAAGCAGATATTGATGAAATTGAAATTCAATATTTAATTAAGGATGCCCATAAAGCATTCAAGGATAAAAATATTAGAAATTCAGTTGGTTATGGTATGCATTTATTAAATCTATCTTTAGAGTTAGGAAATAATATTGCTGAAAAGTTTTTCCCACAAAGTAAGTATCCATATTTAGAACTAACCTTAGATGAATCACTGGTGTTATTAAAGTATGTTTCAGACCGATTTGCTGAATTACTGAATAAACCTATCTTAAAGATGTTTAAAGGATTAACCTTAAGGCGTTTGATTACTCTAAATGATGCTAAGGTTAAAGTAGATAATAATTTAATTGTTAAAGCATCAAATAAACTTAAAGTTAATGATTTATTTAAAAATACGATGATGGTATTAAATGTTGTTAATCCAATTTATTGGTTTAGACGATTAGTCCTTGATAATGTAACGAATGCAATTATGATTAAATTAGGATTAGTAGTCATTTCATTAACAGGTGAAGAGACTTATAAGATTTATTCTAAAAAAGTATTTGATACGGATAAGTCAATAGATTCTGGTATCTCTGAAATTTATGATGAAATAGAAAACACCTTAAAGGAGGATGGAAAAAATGAGAAAAAATAAACAATCAAAAAAAGCATTTGAAGATGTATTTCATATTCCCCAGATTCCTAAAATAGAAGGTATTCGTGGTGAAAATAAGTACATTAAAGAACGTTTTGTTTCACCGCTTTTTGGTAGTGATGTTAAAGATGAGATTCATGTACCTTTTGTTGTTCATGTGATTGGTGATAAGGTTAAAAAGTATGATGCTTTTAGAACTAAGCCACAAATGACCGATGCAGATGCTAAAAAGAATAATGGGTCTAAATATTATGAATTTAATGATGGGCTCATTTCAAAAGAAACTAGAAAACAAATTTTTGGTATTGATTCCTATGAAAATAAAGAATCATCTGCAACAAAAGTTAAGGATGTTGAAGTTAAAGAAACAGTCATTGTAGAAAAAGTAGAACCTGTTCTAATTAAAAAGACTGAAGAAACTATGAATCAATTACCACCTTGGATGCGTGGTAAGCATGTTGAGGTTTCACCTGATGAATCCGATGTTTTAATTGAAACACATGTTAGAGAAGATAAACCGTTTGTTATTAAGTCTAAGTTTGGTCAGGATTATGAAGAAAAAGAAGTTAGTACTACTACTCTAAAACATACGAATTCTGAGCCTGTTAAACAAAGTGTTAGAACTACTTTTGTTAATTCAAATTATCAATTACCACCGGTAACGATGCTTAAAAAATCAACTAGAAATAGTGATGAGAAACCACCATGGTTATTAGAACAAATCGATATTATTAATCAAACCTTTGTTGACCATGCTGTTGAAGGTGAAGTAGCGAATTCTAAAAAAGGTCCTACAGTTACAAGACATGAGATCTCTTTAGAACCTGGTGTACCAGTTAAAAGAGTTACTGCAATTCAAGATAATATTATGATGAATTTAGCGGCTAAAACACTAAGAATTGAAGCACCAATTCCAGGAAAACCATTTGTTGGTATTGAAGTACCAAATAAGGTTGCAGATATTGTATCTTTTGGTAATGTTGTAGATACCGATGAGTTTTTAACTGATCATGATCATCCACTTAAGGTTGCATTAGGTGAAGATATTGATGGTACAAATATTTATGTTGATATTGCTAAAATGCCACACGGTTTAATTGCTGGTGGTACTGGTTCTGGTAAGTCTGTTTGTGTCAATACGATTTTAATATCGTTACTCTTAAAGAATAAGCCAGAGGATTTAAAACTGATTTTAGTTGACCCTAAAATGGTTGAGTTAACACCATACAATGATTTACCTCATTTAATTACACCAGTTATTACAGACCCTAAGATGGCAGCCACAGCATTAAACTGGGTTGTTGATGAAATGGAATCACGATATAAGAAGTTTGCTGAATCTCGTAGTAGAGATTTAAAGAGTTATAATGACAATATTCGAAAAGGATATATTCAGGAAGATAAGATGCCTTTTATTGTCATTGTGATTGATGAGTTAGCAGATTTAATGATGGTTGCTGCACATGATGTTGAAGATGCTATTCAACGGATTACTCAAAAAGCTAGAGCTGCAGGGATTCATTTATTAGTTGCAACCCAAAGACCTACAGTTGATGTTGTTAGAGGTACCATTAAATCAAATATTCCAACTAGAATTGCATTTAGAGTTGCATCGTTTACCGATTCAACAACAATTTTAGATGGTGCTGGTGCTGAACAATTACTGGGTCGAGGTGACATGCTATTAAAAGAAGCAGAACGTCCGATTAGACTTCAAGGAGCGTTTATTTCCAATGGTGAAATTGATAGTGTAATTGATTTTATCCGTAAGCAATCCAGTCCACAATACATCTTAAAACATGAAGATTTAAAGGTTAGAGTTGAAGCTAAAGAATTAGTTAATGATGATTTATTTAGTGATGTAGCATATTTTATTGTCAGAGAAAATAATTGTTCTATTAATGTGATTCAAAAGGAATTTGGGATTGGATTTAACCGAGCTCAAAAGATTGTATCCTTATTAGAACAATATCAAATTGTTTCTAATGCTCAAGGTACTAAGGCTAGAGAAGTTCTAGTTAACTTTGATCAGTTAGAACAAATCTTAAAAGAAGCGGGTATTTAATGAAACAAGTTCAATGGTTTCCTGGTCATATGTTCAAATCCCTAAGAGAGATTAGGGAAAAGATTAAATTAATGGATATTATTTATTTACTAATAGATGCCAGATTGCCATTTAGTAGTATGAATCCTGAAATACTTAAAATTATTGGTGATAAGCCAACACTTTTATTATTCAATAAATTAGATTTAGCAGATCGTAAGATGTTAGATTATTGGGTTGATTATTATGAGAAAAAAGGTTTTTATACCTTACTGATTAATAGTAATAGCGGGTTTAATGTCAATAAGATTTATTCTAGAAGTAAACAAATATTAGAAGAAAAGATTTTAAGAGCAGAAAAAAAAGGTGTTACCTTTAAAATTATGCGTGGCATGATTCTAGGTATACCAAACGTTGGAAAATCAACACTGATTAATAAGATGGTAAATAAAAAAGCAACCGTAACAGGGAATAGACCCGGAGTTACTAAGTCTCAACAATGGATAAAAATTCATCCGGATTTTGAATTACTTGATACACCAGGTGTTTTATGGCCAAAGTTTGATGATAAAAATGTAGGTTATGCACTGGCTGTAACAGGTGCCATTAAGGATGATACCTTACCAATTGAAGAAGTTGTTGTCTATGCACTTGAATATTTAAAGAAGTATTACCCAAAACGCTTAATTGAAAAATATCAAATTTCAAATATCAATGATATTACACCACATGAAATACTTGATAAAATTGCTGAACAAAGAGGTGCTTTTATCAAAGGTGGAACAACGGATTATGAAAGAGTCTATACTATTTTATTAACTGATATTCGATCAAAGGGATTAGGACCGTTAAGTTTTGATGCAAGCCAATCTTAAATTTGAATCACTTTATTGGAATCAAGGTATGGATTTTATTTGTGGTGTAGATGAAGCAGGTAGAGGTCCATTAGCTGGACCTGTGGTTGCAGCAGCAGTTATTTTTCCAAAAGGGTATACGCATCCATTAATTAATGATTCTAAAAAATTATCAAAAAAACAAAGAGAAAACTTAAGAAACGATATCATGAAGGATGCACTTTATGTTGGTATTGGTATTGTTGATGTAGAGACAATTGATAGTATCAATATATTAGAAGCAAGCAGAAAAGCAATGTTTGATGCTATTTCTAAATTAAGTATCAAACCTGATATGATTATTAGTGATTTTATGGATTTAAGTCCATTAAATCACCTATCCTTAGTTAAAGGAGATAGTTTATCTTTAAGTGTGGCTGCAGCTAGTATTATTGCTAAAACAACTAGAGATGACTTAATGATGATGTATGATTTCTTATATCCTTTATATGGATTTATGAATCATCAAGGGTATGGAACAAAAAAACATTTAGAGGCACTAGACCTATATGGGGTTACACCGATTCACCGTAAAAGTTTTCACCCAGTTAAGTTAAGAATGAAGAAATGACCATGGGAAATCATGGTTTTATTTTTCATTAAAATTATAAAAGTCAAACGCCTTCTATATAAATACATTATATAGAATAGAAAATAGCCTTAATTTATGTACTTGACAAGCAAAAATTTAACTATATAATTAGTAAGGTACGAAAACCAAAAATGAGGGAAATTATGTCTAAACAAGTCATCATCGTGGAATCTCCAGCTAAATCTAAAACAATTGCCAGTTACTTTGATCATGAGGTAACTGTTTTATCCTCTGTAGGACATATTAGAGATTTAGCAACATCTGGTAAAGATGGTTTAGGGGTTGACGTGGAAAATGATTTTACGCCTACTTATAAAACAATTAAAGGAAAAGATACATTAATTAAAGATTTAAAGAAAAAGACTAAAGGTAAAGAAGTCTTACTAGCAACCGACCCTGACCGTGAAGGGGAAGCAATTGCTTGGCATCTCGCTCAAGTACTTGATTTAGATTTAGAACAAAAAAACCGTATTGTCTTTAAAGAAATTACAAAACCAGCAATTTTAGAAGCACTAAATCATAGAAGACAAGTTGATTTAGAGTTAGTTGAATCTCAAGAAAGTCGTCGTATTCTTGATAGAATTATTGGTTTTAAACTATCTAAGTTCTTACAAAATAAGATTGGATCTAAATCTGCAGGTAGAGTTCAAAGTGTGGCATTAAAACTCATTGTTGAATTAGAAAAAGAAATTGATGCTTTTATACCTGAAACATACTATACAATACATGCACATTTTGGAAATCATAAAGCAGATTATATCATTCCTAAGGATACAAAGATTTCAAAAGATGAAGCAGATCGTATTGTGAAGGATTCTAAAAATCCATTTATAGTATCCAGTGTGACTAAAAAAGAAGTTAAAAGAAATGCTAAAGCACCATATGTTACATCGACCCTTTTACAAGATGCAGTTAATTCATTACATATGAATGCAGCAAGAGTCATGGGTATTGCATCAGAATTATATCAAGGTATTGATATTGATGGTACATTAACCGGATTAATCACTTATATGAGAACAGATAGTGATCGTTTAAGTGCTGAGTTTGTAACACCAGCCAATGCATATATTGAAAATGTTTATGGTAAAAAGTATTTAGGTTATTATAAGACGAATAAAAAAGATTCATCACAAGATGCCCATGAAGCAATTAGACCTACGGATGTTAAAAATACGCCTGAATCCTTAGAACAATATTTAACAAAAGAACAATTTAAGGTGTATAAAAAGATTTATGAACGTGCATTAGGGTCTTTAATGGCACCTGCAATCTTTGAAAATACTAAGATTATATTAGATAGTAATAAGCATTTATATGAGATGGAAGGTTCAACATTAGCCTTTGATGGTTATTTAAAAGTTGTAAGTGAAACCAATAAGGATAAGATCTTACCAAACTATCAAGAAAACGATCAAATTAATGCAAATTTAGTTGAATCCATCGAAAAGGTTACAAATCCTCCAACAAGATATAATGAAGCATCCTTAATTAAGGATTTAGAATCTTTAGGTATCGGTAGACCATCGACTTATGCATCAATTATTAAAACCTTAAAAACAAGAGATTATGTTGAAGTGATTGAACGTCGTTTTAAACCAACATCTCAAGGTATTCTTACTGTTGAAACACTCCAAAATTATTTTGAACGTATTATGAATGTAGAATATACATCTAATATGGAAAAAGAATTAGATGATATTGCATTAGGTAAAGTTCAAGGTTCATTACTCTTAAAAGATTTCTATTTAAGATTGGTTCCAATTCTTGAAAAAGCAAATCAAAACATGGAAAAGATTAAACCTGTATTATCGGATAAGCTTTGTCCATTATGTGGAAATCCATTAGTGATTAGAAAATCTAGATATGGACAATTCTATGGTTGTTCAACATTCCCTAAATGTAAATACATCGAACAAATTGAAAAAGTGATTGTGTAATTTAATACATACTTAAGTAAATATCTTTACTCTAAAAAGTTATTCGAATATAATGATTTTGCATCCAACAAAATGGGTGCTACTTATCCCCTATTAGTGTACTTTAGTACACAAATCCCCTTTAAACGACACGCTTGCCTTTGTAAGCGTGTTGTTTTTTTGATAAATGATATAATAATGTTATGTATACGATTATGGAGGATAAGGCAAATTGATTTTAAGTGCACATAACTTAACTAAGGTTTTTGGTAATCTAGTAGTGTTAGATGATTTGAATTTTGAATTACCTAAAAATGAGATAGTTGGTTTATTAGGACCTAATGGTAGTGGTAAAACAACACTTATAAAATTGATAAATGATTTAATTAAACCGACTGGAGGATATATTGTTTTCAAGGATGAAAGATTAAATATTTCATCTAAAGTAAACATTTCTTATTTACCAGAAAGAACTTATTTAGACATGAATCAAAAAGTTAAAGATAGTTTAAAAATGTTTAAAGATTTCTTTAATGATTTTAGTATTGAAGATGCAACACATATTATAGAACTATTTAAGATTCCATTAGATAGAAGATTATCTCAACTTTCTAAAGGACAAAAAGGTAAAGTACAATTAGCTTTAGTTTTTGGTAGAAAGGCAGACTTATATGTACTTGATGAACCACTTGATGGTGTTGATCCAGCATCAAGAGACTTTATTATGAAGATTATTAAGAAGTTTAAAAAACCAGATTCAACGATTTTATTATCAACCCATCAGATTTCAGATATTGAAAACTATTTAGATAGTGCTATTTTATTAAAAGAAGGCAAGTTAATTGAGTCAGGTAGTCTTCAATCATTGTATGATAAACATCACATGAATTTAGGAGAGTTCTTTAAGGAGGTTTATAAATATGATGAAACATCTATATAAGTGGGATTTAATCTATTATTTTAACCAATTAAAGTGGCTATTAATTAGTAGTATATTTGTTACTGCAGTATCCTATTTATTTAAAGAATTTGGTAGTGATAATATTGTTTTCTCATTTTTATACCAAACAACCTTTATTATTAGTATTGTTGTAGTCATTGTGTTATTAGTTTATGCATATTTTAGTATCCTACAACGATACTTTAAAACGATGCACAAGGATGAAGGGTATTTTACGCATACATTACCGATTAGTAAAACAAAGATTTTAGTCGCTAAAATGCTTTCTGGTTTCAGTGTTTTTATGTTAGTGGTACTGATTGGTCTTGGACTATTTATGTGGCTAAAAGTGATTGATATTGATCAATTAAAGATGTTTTATGAATTAGATCCAACGGGTTTTAATATGATTCTTTTAAGTTTTGGGTCTTTAATCTTAACTGGGTTTGTTTTTATCTTAGTGTTTTATGCAGCAATGTCTTTTGGTTTTAGTTTTAATAAAAGCGAATGGCTATATGTCTTTATTTTCTTTATTTTATATTATGTAGCTAATCAAGTATTAGGTGTTGTGAATACGGGAATTAATTATCTATTTAATCCAAATATTTTTAGTGGTGAGGCAACAGATGTTTTAGGTTCTTTAATACCAATTCTTATTACTCAGTTTGTTTTACTCATATTAGAAGGTGTTGCATGCTTCTTTATAGCAAACCACTTTATAACTAAAAAGTTAAATCTAAAAAACGGTTAAAATAGAAATTTTGGTTCAATCACACAATCTCATTTTGTTTTATAACATCCTTTGACTAATCTTTGAATTACTCTTATAATCTAAGAGGACTAAAAATAGATAAGGATTTATATGAAAATACTAACTACGATTCATGATTTGAATAATTTAAGTGCACTACTTGAGGTTGCTGATGGCTTAGTCATAGGTGATATCAGATTTTCAAAAACCTTAACTTTGGACTTAAAAGCTGATTTAATTCCTACAATTAAACGCATTTATGATGCAAAAAAAGAAGTATTTATTTTATTAAATAGATTATTTACAGATAAAGAATTGGAAGTTGTTAAAGACTTTGTTTTAACGTTACCTTTATCTTTAATTACTGGATTTATTGGTGCTGATATAGGACTACTTGAAGTATTTAAAACAATTAAATTAGAACATAAATTTGTTTATAATCCAGAAACCTTATTAACGAATGACTTTGATTTTAACTATTTAAGTAAAGACCATGTACTTGGTGCTTTTGTATCAAAAGAAATCACATTAGAAGATATTAAAAATATTTCTGATGTTAAAAAGATTAGTTTATTTATGATGATTCATGGACATATGTCGATGTTTTATTCAAAAAGACCAATTTTAACACGTTATAGTGAGTATATTAAAAAAAATGAAACCTATCATAATCAAACTGATTTACGTTTAAAAGAACCTAAAAGAACAGAAGAAAGATATCCTGTGTATGAAGATGAAGCAGGAACACATGTTTTTAGAGGGACCATTCTAAACGTTTTTGATGATATTGATTTTATGCAAGTAGCAGTTGATTATGGATTTATTGATACGCTATTTTTAAGTGATTCATATGCCATTGAAGTTATTAAGATGTATAAAAACAAGGATGAAGACTTAAAATCTGAGATTATTAAAAGCTATAATCAAGTTTGGCATCAAGGGTTTTTACATCAAAAATCATTTATTAAGGATGAAGACAATGATTGAGTTATTAGCTCCAGCAGGAGATTTAGAAAAACTAAAGATCGCAATTATTTATGGTGCTGATGCCGTATTTATTGGTGGTAAAGAATTTAGCTTAAGAGCAAATGCCTCTAATTTTACCTTAGATGATTTAATAGAGGGTTGTGAGTTTGCACATAGTTATGGTAAAAAGGTTTATGTAACAACTAATGTCATACCTCATCAAAATGATAAAGAAGGTTTATTAAAGTACTTAAAGAATTTGGAACTTGCTAAAGTGGATGCTATTATTGCTGCAAGTCCTTATATTATTGATACCGCATTAGAACACACTAATTTAGAAGTTCATATTTCAACTCAGCAATCCGTAATGAATATACCAACTGTTAATTACTGGTATGACAAAGGTGCAACTAGAGTCGTACTTGCAAGAGATATGGATTTAAATGAGATTAAACATATTACAGGGGCAGTTAAAGCTGAAATTGAAGTATTTATCCATGGTGGTATGTGTGCTGGGTTTAGTGGACGTTGTAGTTTATCAAATCACTTAACTAACAGAGATGCAAACCGTGGTGGTTGTGCGCATACATGTCGTTGGTTTTTTGATTTAGAAAAAGACAATCAAAAAATTGAAGAAGTACCTTTTAGTATGTCTAGTAAAGATTTAAGTGCTGTACATGAGATAACTGATCTAATTGATATGGGTGTTGCATCCTTAAAGATTGAAGGGCGTATGAAATCACTTCATTATATTGCAACAGTTGTTCAAACCTATCGTCAAATTATTGATGAGTATACAAAAACAGGTATGATTCTTGATTATCAAAAATATATCGAAATGCTAAAAAATGCAGAAAATAGAGAAACATCGATTGGGTTTTTCCATGGATTACCTTCAGTTGATGAACAATTATTTGAAAAAAGAAGTGAAAAGGTTATGCAAAACTTTGTTGGACTCGTTATATCTTATGATGAATCCTCTAAATTAGCAGTTGTAGAAACTAAAAATGTTTTTACAAAAGAAACCTTAGAAGTATTTTCACCTTATATGGAAACAAAATACTTTAAAAATGAGTATATGCTAGATTCTAACGATCAACCCATTGAAAGGGCATCAAAAGCAAAAGAACGTATTAAAGTACATATTCCATTTGTTGTACATCCAAATGATATGATTCGTGCAAAAAGAACATAGAATCATTTGATTAGTCATATAATGAATCTATCAAATAAGGAGGCATTTTATGAAAACAATGAAGGGTCAAAAAATTACTGTATTAGGTAATGTGTTAAAGGTTGGAGATCAA
This sequence comes from Acholeplasmataceae bacterium UBA4853, assembly GCA_002399815.1. Taxonomy (GTDB): domain Bacteria; phylum Bacillota_I; class Bacilli_A; order Acholeplasmatales; family Acholeplasmataceae; genus Acholeplasma. The sequence goes on along the minus strand of DHEJ01000027.1, from coordinate 26,865 downwards.
ACAGCAAGTTTTAAAGCGGTTGATAATAGTTTAAAGGATGTTTCATCTGATCAGTTTAAAAAACCATATATGTTACTTAATGTAGTCCCTAGCTTAGATACTTCGGTATGTGATTTACAAACTAGAACAATTAATGAAGCATTAGCAAACTACAATCAAATCGACTTTATTACAATTTCAAATGATTTACCATTTGCTCAAAAGAAATGGTGTGGTGCTCATGGGTTAAATATTACAACATTAAGTGATCATAAGTATTTAGATTTTGGTCATAAATTTGGTGTTTTAATTGAAGAACTTAGATTACTTGCAAGAGCAGTATTTGTACTAGATTCCAAGCGTCAAGTGATTTATGTAGAGTATTTAGATGAGATGAGCAATCATCCTAATTATCAAGAATTAATTAAATTTTTAGACAAAACATTATAGTAAATGATAAAACTCAACAATTATAGTTAGTTCGTTAAAAACGGACACTAATTAAATAGGATAGAGAGAACTTGCATACGATACCTTATCGGTGCGAGTTCTTTTATTTTTTCTTGAAACTTCAAAGTTGTTTAAAGGTCAGGCGTTATTATGTTATAATAATAAGGATCATAAAGGAAGTGAAGAACTTGGGCTTTTTTGCCAATCTATTTAAAAAGAAACCAAAGAATGATAAATATCAAATGGGTTTACATAAGAGTAAATCTTCTTTTGATAATCTTAAAAGATTATTAGAAGAATCTGATAAGATTGATGATGATTTATTCGATTCTATTGAAGATTTATTAATTAGTGCAGATATCGGGGTTGATACTGTACTTTATTTTACCAATGAGTTAAAAAAAGAAGTTAAAAATAAATCCTTTCAAACACCTAATGAACTTAGTGAATTAATTGTTGATAAATTATTTGAAATCTATTTAAAAGGTGAATTTGTTGATACCACTTTAAAGTTTGTTGATGGTGAGGTTAATGTATTTTTATTTGTCGGAGTCAATGGTGTTGGTAAAACAACAACCATTGGAAAACTTGCTAAACAATATAAGGATATGGGGAAAAAAGTTTTAATGGTTGCAGGTGATACTTTTAGAGCTGGGGCTATTGAACAGTTAAAAGAGTGGAGTCTAAGAGCTAAAGTTGATTTTTTCCAAAAAGAAGCTGGTTCTGATCCTTCATCAGTTATTTATGAAGCACTAAATAAAGCAGTGACAGAAAAATATGATTTAGTTTTAGTGGATACTGCTGGTAGATTACAAAATAAAGTGAATTTGATGAATGAATTATCTAAAATGAAAAGAGTCATTGAAAAGATTTTACCCAATGAACCTAAAGAAACATTATTAGTCATTGATGCAAGTACTGGTCAAAATGGTATGAATCAAGCACATGTTTTTAATGAAGCAACCAATTTATCAGGTATTGTATTAACTAAGCTTGATGGAACTGCTAAAGGTGGTATTATTTTAGCAATCAGACATTTATATAACCTACCAATTAAATATGTTGGTCTAGGTGAAAAGATTGATGATTTAGTACCTTTTGATATCGAAAACTATATATATAATTTATTTAAAGGATTCTTTTAATATGGAACATTTAGAAAAAACAGAACACTTAAATCAATTATTTAGTTATTACGGTGCTTTACTGACTGAAAAACAACAAAAGTATTTTATCCATTATTATCATTTAGATTTATCCCTTCAAGAAGTTGCTGAAATGTTTGATGTATCAAGAAATGCAGTGCATGATCAGTTAAATAGTGTTGAAAAACATTTAATGGAGTTTGAATCTAAATTAAACTTACTTAAATTAAGTTTAGAACGTAAAAAAATATTAGATGATTTTGAGAAGACTAAGGATTTTAAATATATAGAAGCATTAAGAAAGTTGGATGAATAATGGCTAACTCGTTATCAGATCGCTTACAGATGTTTGTAAGAAGGGCAACCGGTAGGGGCCTTTTAACTGAAAAAGATATTGAAGAAATGATGAGAGAAGTTAGACTCTCTTTATTAGAAGCAGACGTTAACTTTAAGATTGTAAAAGAGTTTACTAATAATGTTAAAGAACAAGCATTAGGTGAAAAGATTTTATCTGGCTTAAATCCAGGACAGCAAGTTGTAAAAATAGTTCATGAAGAATTAAAAAAGGTGATGGGTGATGAATCGGTTGGCTTAGTTTATGCCAATACAGGTATGTCAACCTTTATGACCATTGGTCTTCAAGGTTCAGGAAAAACTACAGCGATTGGTAAAATGGGTTTATGGATTAGAAAAAAAGATAAGAAAAAAGTTATGTTTATTGCTGCCGATGTGTACCGTCCTGCAGCAATTGATCAATTAGTTACAATTGGTAAAAGTTTAGATATTTTTGTTTATGAAGAAGGCATCAAGGATGCTCGTGTGATTGTTAAAAACGGTTTAAACTATGCTAAAGAGCATCAATATGATGTTGTCATTATTGATACTGCAGGTAGATTATCTATCGATGAAGTCATGATGAAAGAATTAGTTGATGTTAAAGCGATAGCAAAACCAAATGAAGTTTTGTTAACAGTGGATGCTATGATGGGTCAAGAAGCAGCAAATATTGCTAAATCATTCCATGATCAAATTGGAGCAACCGGTGTTATTTTAACTAAAATGGATGGGGACACGCGTGGTGGTGCTGCCTTAAGTATTAGAAAGATTTCAGAAATTCCAATCAAGTTTGCATCTAGTGGTGAAAAGATGGATGCACTAGAAGCATTTCATCCTGAACGAATGGCATCAAGAATTCTTGGTATGGGTGATGTCTTAACATTAATTGAAGAAGTGACTTCTAATATTGATGAAGATGAAGCTAAATCCATGATGGAAAAGATGATGTCAGATAGTTATAACTATTTAGACTTACAAAAACAATTTAAAATGATTAAAAAGATGGGATCAATTTCTAAAATATTAGGATTTATACCAGGTTTAGGTAAGATGAAAGAAGCTTTATCTAATGTGGATGAAAAACAATTTGACCGTGTCAATGTAATCATCCAAAGTATGACCGAACAAGAAAGAAAGAATCCTGAATTAATTGATAAATCATCAAAAAGAAGAGAGCGTATTGCAAAAGGTGCTGGAGTTTTAGTATCTGATGTCAATCGTTTAAGAGAATCACTGGTTCAACAAAAACAAATGATGAAACAAATGTCTCGTATGGATGAAAAACAAATCGAGAAGTTAAGTAAAAATCCAGCCGGATTTACCCCAAGTGCGCCTAAAGTAAAAAAAGGTAAGGGTAAAGGTAAAGGCGGATTCAGATTTTAATTAAAAATAGGTGGTTTCAGCGATGAAATCACCCTTATTTTTAAATTGAAAACTTATCCACAAATATTGTGGAAAAAAATATAGAAATGGTATGTTAAAATAACCATACGACAAGGGGAATAAAGATCAATGAAGAAACTAACTTTAGTAGATGGTAACTCATTATTATTTAGAGCATACTATGCAACAGCATACCCTGGAGACAAAGTATTGCAAACATCACAAGGCATTTATACAAATGCTGTTTTCGCATTTTCAGGGATGATTGATAAAATTATTGAAATTTCAAATTCTCATATGTTAATTGCATTTGATACAGGAAAACCGACTCATAGACATTTAGCTTATGATGGGTATAAAGCTGGTAGAAAAGCAATGCCTGAGGAATTAATTAGCCAAATTCCTTTAATTCATGAATTAATTGGTTATTTAGGTATTAAGGATTTTTCTTTAGATGGATTTGAAGCGGATGATATTATTGGTACGCTTGCTAAAGAAGCGGCTAAAAAAGGGTATCTTGTAGATGTTTTTTCATCTGATAGAGATTTACTACAGTTAGTCGATGATCATATTACAGTACATCTATTAAAATCAGGTATGAAGGTTGTTGAAGATTATACACCTAAAACATTAGAAGAACGTTATGGATTAACGCATGAACAGTTTATTGATTTAAAGGCTTTAATGGGAGATCCATCTGATAATATTCCAGGTGTGAGTGGTGTTGGTGAAAAAACCGCAGTTAAATTACTTCAAGAATATAAAACGTTAGAAAACATTTTAGATAAAGCAGATGAGATTAAAGGTAAATTAGGTGAAAGAATTAGAGAATCTAAGGAACAAGCCTTATTTTCTAAGGAGTTATCAACGATAACAACCGATGTTTCATTACCTTTTGATATTGAAGATACAGTAACAGGTTTAGTTGATGAAAATGGATTAGTGGATTTTTATAAACGATTAGAATTAAAACAATTAGTTATTTCTTATCGTAAGAAAAATCCAGAAATGAATAAAGTTGAAGAACAAACTGAATTTACATATAAAGTATTAGAAAGTGAAAGTGAGATAGAAGAAATCCTAACTGAAGATTTAGCGTTATATTTTGAACTATCTGATTTTAATTATCATAAGGCTGAACTATGGGGACTAGGCTTATCTAATGGTAAGCAAAGTTACTTTATAAGTAGTGAGTTATTCTTTGAAAGTGCTGCAATAAAGAACTATTTAGCATCAAATACATATGCTAAATATACATATGATTATAAGGGTGCTAAAGTATTTTTAAAATGGAAGGGTATTTCATTTAATCATGTCAGCTATGATTTATTACTGGCGGCATATATTATAAAGTCTAGTATTGGTAAAGAAGACTTTACTGCAATTAGTCAAAGCTTTGGTATTAATGATTTATCATATGATGAAGAAATCTATGGTAAAGGTGCTAGAAAAGGTTTACCTTTAATCATGAGTGATTACGAATCACATATCGCTAAAAAAGCATTTGTTATTTCAAAACTTAAAGCTGAGACATTAATGACATTAGCTGAACGTGGTCAAATGCATTTATTAAATGATTTAGAATTACCATTATCTGATGTCTTAGCGGATATGGAATTTGAAGGGTTATTAGTTAATAAAGAAGAATTGAACCAACAAACAAAGATGATGGAAAAAAGAATTAGTGATTTAAAATCAGAAATTATTTTACTTGCTGGGGTTGAGTTTAATATTGATTCACCGAAACAAGTTGGAGATGTATTATTTGAAACATTAAATCTTCCAAATGGTAAAAAGACTAAAACTGGGTATTCAACAGATATTGATGTTTTAAATTATTTAGTAGATCGTCATCCGATTGTTGAAAAGATTATTAATTATCGTCAATTAACTAAACTATATTCAACCTATTTAATTGGTATTAAAGAATCTATATTTAGTGATCAAAAGGTTCATACCATTTTTAATCAAGCATTAACTTTAACCGGTAGACTATCAAGTTTAGAGCCTAACCTACAAAATATTCCAATTCGTAGTGAAGAAGGACGTCAAATTAGAAAGATATTTGTTCCTAAAGAAAAGCATTTCTTATTAGGTGCTGACTATTCTCAAATTGAATTAAGAATTCTAGCCGATATGGCAGATGTTAAGGGTTTAAAAGAAGCATTTATAGAAGGGGTCGATGTTCATTCTTCTACAGCAGAAAAAGTGTTTCATGTGGATGTCATCGATTCAGAACAAAGAAGAAGAGCTAAAGCTGTTAACTTTGGAATTATTTATGGTATTGGGGCATGGAGTTTATCTGAGGATATTCATGTGACTGTTAAAGAGGCAGAAAACTTTATTCAACGTTATTTAGAAGTCTATCCTGAAATTAAACAATATATGACAGATATAGTTGAGTTTGCTAAAACACATGGATATGTTGAAACGATGTTAAAAAGAAGAAGATATATTCCTGAGCTTGAAAGTAAGGTATATGCCTTAAGAGAATTTGGTAAACGTACGAGTTTAAATGCACCGATTCAAGGGACTGCTGCAGATATTATTAAAGTAGCTATGGTTAAGTTATATCAATATTTAAATGATCATCATAAAAAGAGTAAATTGATTTTACAAGTACATGACGAACTTATCTTAGAAGTACCAGAAGATGAATTAGAAGAAATGAAACAAATTGTACCACAAATTATGACTAGTGCATTTCCACTTGAAGTTAAACTAGAAACTTCATGTGATACTGGATTAACTTGGTATGATTTAAAGTAGGTAAACAGATGCCAGAACTTCCTGAAGTAGAAACAATAAAAAGACATTTAAATCTTTTATTAACACATGATGTCATAGTTAAAGTGGATGTTTTTTATCGTAATATTGTAAGTAACGATAAAGACTTTGAAACAAAATTAGTGAATCAAACTATTCATGAAGTTAAAAGATCAGCAAAGTATTTAATATTTATCTTAGATGATTATATGCTTTATTCTCATTTGAGAATGGAAGGTAAATACTTTTATGATGAGTTACCTGATAAACATACACATGTTGTATTTCATTTAAAAAGTGGACATAAGCTCAGTTATCATGATACAAGAAAGTTTGGACGTTTTGAACTAGTAGATAAGAAAGATGGTCTAACCTACTTAAAAGAACAAAAGAAGCTTGCTAGTGATCCAGATTCAATGACATTAGATGAGTTTTATCAAGGTGTAGTAAATAAATCTAAAACGATTAAAGAAATATTACTTGATCAAAGTGTCATTGGTGGGATTGGTAATATTTATGCAAATGAGATTTTATATTCAGCGAAAATACATCCAGCTAAAAAAGGATTTTTAATTTCAAGAAATGAAGCGGATTTATTACTTAAAACCGCTAATGATGTTTTAAATTTATCCATTCAAATGGGTGGAACAACCATTAATACCTATGAATCATTAGGACATAAAGGATTATACCAAAGACATTTAAATGTTCATGGTAAAACAGGTGAGGTATGTACTAGATGTGGCAGTATCATAGATAAAGTTATGCTTAAAAATCGCGGAACTTATTATTGTCCAACTTGTCAAAAAGGTGTCGTTATTGGTTTAACAGGTGGTATAGCAACAGGAAAGACTTCAGCTGTTAACTATTTAAAGAAAAAAGGATTTATGGTTATAGACTCGGATGAGATTGTAAGAAATCTTTATAAAGATGAAGCATTTAGTCAGATGATTGGTAAAAAGTTTAATGCTCTTAATGAAGGAAAGTTAGATAAAAAATTATTATCTAGTATTATTTTTAAGGATAATAAACAAAAAAGGTTGTTAGAAAAGATCATCCATCCAATTGTCTTTAGTACTATTGAAGAAGCAGTTTCAAAGAGTTTTGAACATTTAATTTTTTTAGATATTCCTCTTTTATTTGAAACGAAGTTTAAAGGCTTTGATACATCGCTATTAATTGATACGGATGAATCACTACAGTTAGAACGACTCATTCAAAGAGATCATTTAAGAATTGATGAAGCGCTAGATAGAATTAATTCGCAAATGAGTTTAGTTAAAAAAAGAAAATTAGCAGATAAAATTATTAGAAATGATGGTAGTTTAAAAGCACTCTATCTAAAAATTGATGATTATCTTAAAGGATTTAGCATATGAAACAAAAAGACACATTTAGAATCATAACTCAAGCAGCATTATCCAGTGATGAATGGAAAGTGTTGGGACTCTTATATCAACCTTTAATTGGGGTGTTAGCTTTTTCGTTATATCATACGTTTTATCATTTATTAAGTCAAAAGAATTATCAATCAGAGGAATTTACCAATCAATTTTTACTTGATTTATTAAATGTTAAAATTGATAGTTTAAAAGAAGCTAAAGAAAAATTAGAAGCCATTAACTTATTAAGTACCTTTAAGGATCAAAATAAGTACGTATATCAATTAAAAAGTCCATTAACTCCAAGAGGGTTTTTAAAGGATACTGTTTTAGGACAATTCTTATTATCAGAAATTGGTCCAACGATGTATAAAAACTTAACCAATATCTTTAAAGTGACACCAATGGATTTAACTGGATATGTTGAATCAACGAAGAATTTTGATGATGTCTTTAAGTTTGTCTCTCTTGATGGACCAAAGGATAGTTCATTATACTTAGGTAGAAAAAATAATGGTGGGACAAAGATTTCTGAACAAATTGATTATGAGTTATTTGTTGAAAGTTTACCAGATCGCCTTAAAAAGAAAAATGTTATGGATTTAAAGGTTCAAGAAACAATTCAAAAACTAGTCTTTATTTATCAATTTACATTAGATGAAATGGTTAAGATTTATATCGATACTGTCAATGATGATGGATTTATCGATGCATCAAGATTAGGTTTAAAAGCATCCATGTATTATCAATTAAAAAATAAGAATGCTAAACCGGTTGTAACAAACACAGTAGAACCTACGAGTGAAGATGGTTTTGTTAAGTATTTAAATGAGGTTTCACCAATTAGAATACTAGAAAATTATGCTAAAAATGATTATCAATTTATGGCCACAGATACAGTGATGCAACTGCTTGAGAGAAATCAAGTTGAGGTTGGTATCATTAATGCATTACTCTTACATATCCTTAAACATAAAAATGGTGAATTACCACATATTAGTTATTTAGAAAAGGTCTTAGAAACATGGGTGAGTCGTGGTGTTAAAACGACTAAAGATGCTTATACTATGATTCTAAATAATGATGGACCAGCAAGAAAGAAAAAGAATACATTTACTGAACAAAAAGAAAATAGTCCTGAATGGGTTCAAGCATACTTGAAACAATTAGAAGAAAAGGAGGAAGATTAATATGTCGTTTGAAGAGATTAAACAAACCGTTTCAAATGACCCTGAAACTAAAAACCTCCAATTAAGTGTTAGAGATACTTATGTGGTATATCAATACATTTTACAAAGGGATGAAAAGGTATTAAAGGATTTTGTACCTAAATTGATATTAGAACCCTACGTACATATTAGTTATATTCCTACAGTTGAAAAACAAAAACAATTAGAAACTTCTGTCTTAAAAAGACACCTTGAAACATTTGAAAGTGAAATATATATTGCAGATGCTAATTTAGAGGATTTTATCATTAGCGATGCCTATCAAGAAAAAGCCGTACAATATGCTAAGAAGTTTTTAGAAAAGCCACTTAAGTTTCAAAAAGGATTATATCTATATGGTCCTTATGGTGCTGGTAAAAGTTATTTATTATCAGGATTAGCAAATGAACTCACTAAACAGCGTGTCAATGTAGTCTATGTATTTATGCCTGATTTAATTAGAACCTTAAAGGCTAATATTGGTAGTGATCAATTAGAAAAAAAGATCAATATTTTAAAAAGATGTGATGTCTTAATTCTAGATGATTTAGGTGGTGAAAATGTATCTAGTTGGTTTAGAGATGAGATTTTATTACCGATTCTTCATTACCGTTTAAATGCCAGCTTAAGTGTTCATATTTCATCAAATAGTAGCATTGCACAATTAGCTAAATCTATGCTTACAGATAAAGAAACAGATATAATTAAAGTGACTAGAATTATTAAAAGAATTGAAGATTTAACAAAACCATTTAAGTTTGAAAAAACGTTTACAAATGATTGATTTTTTACAAATTAAGTGTAAAATATCTATGTAGCAATGACAAGGACATGATTTAAGTTAGATACTGTTTAAAAGCGATATGAGCACATGGTGAAAGCTTATAAAAAACGACTTAAATTACCACCTTTGAGCTAGCTTAAACCAATAAGCTCGTCGATCTAGCGTTAATAGATTTATCAATAAAGAGTGCCAAATTTATTTGGAACTAAGGTGGTACCGCGGAATATCATTTCGTCCTTACATGTTTTTTTATACATGTAAGGATTTTTATTTAATAAGGAGAAAAACTATATGATACAAATTACATTTCCAGATGGCAATCAAAGACAATTTAGTAAAGGTGTTTTACCAATTGATATTGCCCAAAGTATTTCAAGTTCTTTAGCAAAAAGAATTGTAGGTGCAAAATTTAATGAGCATTTAATTGAACTTAATCGTCCATTAAACGAAGATGGTGCTTTAAAGTTCTTAACTAAAGATGATGCAGAAAGTTTTGAAGTGTTAAATCACTCAGCAGCGCACTTACTAGCTCAAGCAATCAAAAGTATTTATCCACATGCTAATTTTGGTGTTGGACCAGCAATTGAAGAAGGCTTCTACTATGATGTTGATTTTAAAGATGCTAATTTTACAGATGCAGATTTACCTAAATTAGAAAAGAAAATGGCTGAGCTTGCAGCAAAAGATTTTTTAATTAAGCGCATTGAAGTGAGTTATGAGGAAGCAGTAAAGATTTTTAGTCATGACCCTTATAAACTCGAATTAATTGAACAATTTAAAGCAGATGGTTTAACTGTTTATGAACAAGGTGATTTTGTTGATCTATGTCGTGGTGGACATGTTGTTTCAACAAAAATCATTAAACATTTTAAGCTACTGAGTATTGCTGGTGCTTACTGGCGTGGGGATGCTAAAAATAACCAATTAGTTAGAATTTACGGGGTAGCATTTTTTGATGATGTAGCACTTAAAAATCATCTACAAATGTTAGAAGAAAGAAAACAAAGAGATCACCGTAAAATTGGTCGTGAACTTGATTTATTCATGGTCAATCAAGATGTTGGATCAGGCTTACCATTCTGGTTACCAAAAGGGGCAACCATTAGACGTATGATCGAACGTTATATCACAGATAAAGAACTTGAACTTGGATATTTCCATGTATATACTCCAATTATGGCTAATGTTGAGTTTTATAAGAAGAGTGGACACTGGGACCATTATCATGAAAACATGTATCCTCCAATGGATTTAGGCGATGGTGAATTACTGGTATTAAGACCAATGAACTGTCCACACCATATGATGATTTATAAAAAGGATTTACATTCATACCGTGAGTTACCAATTAGAATTGCTGAGCTTGGTATGATGCACCGTTATGAAAAATCTGGTGCCTTAAGTGGGCTACAAAGAGTTCGTGAAATGACTTTAAACGATGCACATATTTTTGTTAGACCAGATCAAATTAGAGAAGAATTTAAACGAGTTGTTAACTTAGTTGTTGAAGTTTATAAAGACTTTAAGATTACAGATTATAGCTTTAGATTAAGTTACTGGGATCCAAATAATACTGAAAAGTATTTTAATGATCCTGTGATGTGGAATCGTGCGCAATCTGAGCTTAAGAGTGTTATGGATGAAATGGGTTTAACTTATAAAGAAGCAATTGGTGAAGCAGCATTTTATGGTCCTAAATTAGATATTCAAGTAAGAACTGCACTTGGCATGGAAGAAACCTTATCAACCGTTCAACTTGACTTCTTATTACCAGAAAGATTTGACTTAACTTATGTTGGTGAAGACGGTAAAAATGATCACCGAGTGGTTGTTATTCACCGTGGGGTTGTTTCAACTATGGAACGTTTTGTTGCATACTTAATTGAAGAGTATAAAGGTAATTTCCCACTTTGGTTAGCACCGGTTCAATTAAAATTAATTCCAGTATCCTTAGAACATCATAAGGATTATGTGATGGAATTACATGAGTCATTTAAGAAACTTGGATTTAGAGTGGAATCAGATTTTAGAAATGAAAAATTAGGTTATAAGATTAGAGAAGCTCAAACTCAAAAGATTCCGTATCAATTAGTTGTTGGAGATAAAGAAGTTGCTTCCCATATGGTTACTTATAGAGCATATGGTTCTGAAAAAGAAGTTACAGTGACTAAAAATGAATTTATCCAATTACTCAATGAACGTTTAGTAAGAAAAGATTAATAAAAGTAGAAAATAGTTCTTAAGTTTAAGGACTATTTTTTTCTAAAACATATCTATTAAGAATAGATAGAATTATGTTATTTTATTAAAATCGTGTTATGATAATAATAGTTTATATCAATGAGTTTTATAATATTTATCATTCGGAGGAAGATTTAATGCTTGAAGTAAAGAATGTTACATTAAAGTATGGTGATTTTGTTGCAGTTGACAACCTATCATTTGAAGTGAATCAAGGAGAAATCTTTGGCTTACTTGGGACAAATGGTGCAGGTAAAACAACGACATTTAGAACAATCATGGGACTGTTATATCCGTCTAGTGGTTATGTGAGATATGATGGTAGTTTTGTATCCTATGATACAGTCGATAAAATTGGATATATGATTGAGGAACGTAGCTTATTAACTAAGATGACAGTTAAGGATTTAATGCTATATTTTGGTCAATTAAAAAATGTGCCAGTTAAAACGATTTTAGAACGTTTAGATATGTGGTTAGAGCGTTTTGAGATTAAAGATTATAAGATGAAAAAGATTAAAGAATTATCTAAAGGAAATCAACAAAAAATCCAGTTTATTAGTGCTTTAATTAATGAACCATCATTGCTTGTTTTAGATGAACCATTTAGTGGACTTGATGTGATTAATATTCAACTATTCGTTGATGTAATTAGAGAATATCAACAAAAGGGTTGTACCATCATTTTTTCATCACATCAAATTGACCATGTCGAAAGTTTTTGTGAGCGTTTAGTTGTTTTACAAAAAGGTAAAAGTGTGATTAATGGTTTAATTACAGATATTAAAAAAGAATTTAAAAAACATAACATTAAAGTTGTTGTTGATGATTTAGATAAAGACCATCTATTATCAATAAAGGGTGTTTATGATGTCATCAGACATGCCAATGAATGGGAAATTAAAATAGAAGATGAAAGTGTTTCTAATGATGTGTTTAATTATATCAAGACATTACCTAATGTTAAAAAGTATGATGTAGAACAAGCATCATTATCAGAAATATTTATTGCAAAGGTTGGTAAGAAATATGAAGAAGCTTAGTTATTTAATTAAATATGGTTTAAAGAAGCGTTTATTTACTAAAGCTTTTAATATTTCATCTTTAATCATTGGGTTAGTGATTATTGCTATTACCTTATTACCTTCTATTATTGCAACCTTTTCAGATGGAAAAGGTGAAATGATTGATGATCAGATTACCATTGTAAACTTAACTGGTTATGATACTGGAGATACGAATTTAGCCCAAGCAATTATTAATAGTGCAAATCCAGTTTTAAATGCTTTAGGATATCAAGGCCAAGTGGTATTTAATGTATCCACAGACATTGCTGATAAACCAACAGTTGCATATTATGATGAGACACATGAAGCAAGTGGCTTAATCTATTTATATTTAGAAGAAGTTGTTGCAGGAGATCCATTTAATGATGATAACTATGTGGTTAAAGTAGAAATCTATAATCAAGGTATTAATCAAGTTTTACTTCAAATCATTCAAGGACAATTAAAGGAACTTCAAAGAACCAAATATAAATTTGATCATCCAACTTTTGATGATGGACTGATTGCAGATTTAACACCAGTATTTGTCAGTGATCCAACCTATGTTGAATCCTTAGATTCTGATATGCTTGCAGCAATCGCTCCAATGTTAATCATTCCAATGTTTATGGTAATTATTATTGGTTTACAATTTATTGGGACTGAAATTATGGAAGAAAAATCTACTAAGGCTATTGAAATTATTATTGCTTCAGTGCCACCTAGAACGCACTTTTTCGCAAAAATTATTTCAATCATGTTATTTTTAATTGCTCAATTAGGTGTATATGTCATCTTTGGTATGATTGGATATGGCTTAAATGAAATTATTGCAGGGGTTGGTGGAAACAGTCAAGGAAACTGGAGTGCAACTTTAGGCATGTTAGCACCAGTTGTTTTACCTACCTTAATTCTTACTTTAATTTGTTCATTATTAGGGGCATTAATTTATTGTGTCCTTGGTGCATTTATTGCATCTTTAGCAGTCAATCAAGAAGATTATCAATCGATTCAAACACCAGTGATGATGATTTTAATGTTTGCATATATGGGTGGTATCTTTGCAGGTGCTGCACAGTTAAACGAGTTTTTACTTGTACTTTCATTTATTCCATTTACTGCACCACTAGTTATTCCAGTAGTGTTTGCGATGGGATACTTAGGTATTGTTGAAGTGATCATTGGGGTTGTTATTATGGTTGTTTCAATTATTCTGCTCATTACTTTATTTACACCATTATATCGTGCAAGTATTTTATCCTATGACCAATCTAGTTTGATTAAACGTATCAAAAATACTTTTAAGACAGCTAAAGTTATGAAAGAAAATCAAAAACTTTATGAGGAAAAGCATCTTGAATAAAGTAGATGAGATTAAAGAACTTTTAAATCAAATCATAGACCCTACATTAGGCATATCCTTTAAAGATGCCTCAAGTGTGATTGATGTAAAGATTAATGAAGATCAGGTCGTTGATTTAAAGATTCAATTAAAAAGCCGTAAAAAAGATGAAAACCATATTAAACTTGAAATTGCACGACTCATTAAAATCAAACTGGGTTATCCAGGTTTAAGAATTGAATTTAGTGATTCTAAATTCAATTTAGAAAATGAAAAAAAGGTTATGTATATCGGCGTGATTTCTGGTAAAGGTGGCGTTGGGAAATCATCTGTTGCAGCAAATTTAGCAGTAGCCTTTAAAAGATTAGGTAAAATCGTTGGAATTATTGATGCCGATGTTTATGGTTCATCATTACCAAGTATTTTTGGGTTACCAATTGAACCATTATCTACCACAGAAGATGATTTATTAATTCCAGCAGATTATGATGGCTTAGAGGTCATGAGTCCAGAGTTTTTTATGCCTAAGAATCAACCACTTATGTGGCGAGGTCCAATGCTTGGTAAATTAATTACTCATTTCTTTAATGATGTTGCATGGAATCCTGATATTGAGATTATTGTATTAGATTTACCACCTGGAACTGGCGATATCCAATTAGATATCCAAAGTTTTGTTCCAGATGCTTCTATGATTTTAGTGACAACACCACATCCAAATGCTTCTCATGTGGCTTTAAAAGCTGGATTAGGGGCTAAAGAAATTGGTCATGAGGTCATTGGTGTGGTCGAAAATATGAGTTATTATTATAATGAAGCAAGTGCTAAAAATGAGTTTATTTTTGGTGAAGGTGGCGGAAAACAAGTAGCTGAATTATTAAATGCACCGCTGCTTGCTCAAATTCCAATCAATCAACCAAAGAATCCTGAAACATATATTTATACTTTAGAGGATATGAATGGTAAACTATATTATGCACTAGCAAGAAAGATTCTAGAACTTATACAGTAAAGAGGCATAAACCTTGGCAAAATTAAGAAAATTTTATGATCTCGATAATGCTGCTAAAATATTTCCGGTGGTTGCTAATGAAACAAGAACCTATATGTTTCGATTATCCATTGTATTCAAAACAGAAATTAAACCGGAATTATTACAACAAGCATTAAATCGATCAACAAAACGTTTTAAACATTTGAATGTTCGAATTAGAAAAGGGTTATTTTGGTACTACTTTGAAGAAAACCTAAAAAATCCGATATTAAAAGAAGAAAATGGGATGATTAATCAGTTTCTTCATTTTAGAGCAAACAATGATTTTCTATTTAGAGCACTATATTATAAATCACGATTAACTATCGAGTTTTTCCATGCATTAACGGATGGTAAAGGTGCTTTAGAGTTTATTAACTCAGTAGCATATGAATATTTATTACTGGACGGTCATGAAATCAATCCGGAAGGATTAGTGATTACAGCAGATGCTGCAGGTAGTTATGCTGAAGTTGAAGATGAGTTTAAAAAGTTATATCATAAACAAAAAATTAAAGTAACTAAAGAACCTAAGGCACATCATTTAAAAGGAACATTTTATGCAAATCACTATAATGCTTTAATGCATGCATATATACCTTTAAAAGAGATTTTAGCAAAAGCAAAGTCTTATGGTGCGACCTTAACAGAGTATTTGGTCAGTGTCATTATATTAGCGGTTAAAAGAAGTGGTAAAAATGCGCATTACAAACATTTACTTCGTGTCTTTGTTCCAGTAAATATGAGACAGTATTATCCATCCATTACTTTAAGAAACTTCGCAAGTTTTGTTCGTATCAATTATGATTTAAACTTAGACGAAGCACCATTTGATCAAATCATTAATCAAGTGAAACAAACAATGAAACAAGAATTACATTTAGATGAGATGTTAAACCGTATTATTCAAAATGTAAAGTATGAACAAAGTCCTTTATTAAGAATGACACCACTTCCGATAAAAATACTTGCTATGAGAAGTGTCTATGGTATGATTGGTGAATCACTCAATTCTTATGATATTTCTAATTTAGGTAGAGTTGAATTACCAAGTCAAATGATTCCTTATATTTCTCATTATCAGTTTATTATTGCCCCATCAAATGATACACCTAAAGCAGCATCGGTTGTTTCGTTTAATGATACATTAACTTTATCCTTTATATCTAAGATTATCGAACGTGGATTTGAAAAGTCCTTCTTTGAAATCTTAAATGAACATGGTATTGAATCACGAATTGAATCAACAAATTGGGAGGTCCTATAATGATGTATTGTAAAGATTGTGGTACATATCATGAAGAGGGTCATCAAACCTGTACAATCTGTGGTAAAAAGTTAATCGAAAAATCATTTACTGATACACTCAACTTAGAAGGATATCCAGAAGTTAAAGTTGTTAAGCAAAAAAGAAAAATGGCAGCCAAAATATTAGCTGTCATTACAATCGCTGCTTCATTAATAGTATTACTTATTAATGCAATGACTTATGATACATATCAAGAACTTTGGAGTTTAATTGTTGTTGGTGCACTGAGTTATCCGTGGCTTATATTAAATCAAGTGATTATTTCAAAACATGAGTATCCAACTAAAGTTTTAAGACAAATATTTTTCATAAGTGTGATACTCATCATAATCGATTTATTTACGGTTTATAAGGGTTGGGCTTTAACTTATGTTATTACCTTTATGTTAACCTCAACAACCTTAATTTTACCAATTGTAGTAGCAACAGAAGTCAAGAAGTACTACTTATATGTACGTAGTTTATTCTTATTAGTCGTCTTTGACTTCATTGTAGGGATTTTACCTTTTGTTAGTAACTTCATGGAAAAAGACGTTTTATGGACAGGATTAATGACTCTTTTTTCTGGAGTGATGTTGATCATTGTGATGTTTGTATTCGCAAGAAAGACCACTTGGACAGAACTAATTAAGATATTTAGAATATAGTTGTATGTCATAAAAGTTTTTATCTAGCCTTTCTATCTATTATGGGATAGGAGGGCTTTTTATATGGAAGATTTAAAACCAAGAGAAAAATTGATGTTACACGGTCCAAAGACTTTAAAGGATGAGGAAATCATTGCAATATTATTAAGGACTGGTACTAAGGACAATCATGTGCTGGCATTATCAAAGCAAGTTATCTCATTAATGAAGAATATTGCTTCAATCAAGAATCTAACAATAGAAGACTTACTATCAATAAAAGGTATTTCTTATGCAAAAGCAACAACAATTATTGCATCAGTAGAATTAGGTAGAAGGGTGAGACACATGAATATACCAAAACAGGTAAATCTTTCTAATACCGAGGATGTGTATTTGATGTTAAGAGAGGATATGGAATTTTTAGAACAAGAACATTTGGTTGTACTTTGTTTAGATATTAAAGGTCATATGATTAAAAAAGAAACTGTTTATATTGGGACAACTACGTCTATCCCTTTATCAATTAAGGACTTGTTTAAATCAGCGGTTATGATTGGAGCTTACGGGATAATTATTGTTCATAATCATCCTACAGGTGATTCAAGACCGAGTTTAGCAGATGATCAATTAACAAAAAAAATACATGAAGCTGGAGAATTACTTTCAGTGAAGTTAATTGATCATGTCATTGTTGGTAAAAACGAATTTTATTCATATAAACGTCAAAGAAGCTTTAATATTTGATATAATCAACATAAAGAGGTATAAACATATGAAAAAAGATCCGACCAATAAATTATGGTACTTAGCTGGAATTGGAGCAATGATTTTAGTTTTAATGATGATTACATCATCGGCATTACAAATTGGAAATCAATTAAGTGCAATTCATGAATATGCACCATATGTTTTTTATGGACTGGCTATACTGTTAGCATATTTTTTAATCGTTAGACCAATACTTATTATTTTGTTCTCACCGTCATTTTCAATTGGAACAACCCTGGAAAAAAATCCAAGAAGAAACTATCGAGTATTTAGAAAAGTTGCGAAAAGACTGATTGAACAAAAAGATTTACCAGATGCTTTAAGAGATAAAATAATTGAGAGCTATAAGAATCCAGTACTACTTAAGGAAGCAATCAATAATACGTATAACCATCATATTAAGAAGAAGATGAATAAAACCATTAGAGAACATGCAAAAACGGTTATGGTTTCAACTGCGATTTCTCAGAATGGTCGATTAGATTTTATTACAGTTATATTAGTCAATGTTAAAATGATTAAAGATTTAGTAGTGATTTGCGGATTTAGACCGAGTTACCGAAATTTAGCGAAACTTGTTGTGAATGTATTTGCTACTGCACTTGTTGCTGAGGGACTTGAAAATTTAAATATCAATGATATTCTTCCACAATCAACAATGAGTATGTTAGGTGAAATACCTTTAATTAAACCAATCATGTCATCTGTTTTAGAGGGTGTTTCAAATGCACTTTTAACCTTAAGAATTGGTATTGTAACGAGAAAATACTTATTTGATGATTCAGAGGATTTAACAAAAGAAAAGATTCGATTTGGAGCGCTTGTTGAAGCAGCACAACATTTACCGATGGTCATTGCTGATGGGCTCTTTATATTTCCAAAAGCGATCGTGAATCTATTTAAACCGAAACAACCGAAAATTGATGCATTAGATGGTTCAAAATAATTAACCTTTATATATAAAGAAAAAACCTGAAATGATGTTTTATAAGTTGTAAACTATGTAAAAGTGTGGTAAATTATTTATAGTATGTTTGTAATGGATATACTAGGAGGAGATTCAAATACATGAAAAAGATTCTATCTGTAGTATCTGTTTTCTTGGTTGCTTTTGTCCTTGTAGCATGTGGACCACAAGAAACCTATAAGATTGCTATGATTACCGATATTGGTGATGTAGACGATCAATCATTTAACCAAGGTACATGGGAAGGTATCGTTGAATATGCTGAAGAACACAATATTTCGCATAAATATTACCGTCCTAATGAACAAACCGATGAGCAATACAATAACCAAATTGATATTGCTGTTGCCGGTGGTGCAGAAATAGTTATCACTCCAGGATTCTTATTTGCTGGTCCTATTGCGACTGCTCAAGCTAAATATCCTGATGTGAAGTTTGTTATCTTAGATGCTGCTCCTGAAACAGTAGCGGCTAATACTTTAGCAGTATTATTTACTGAAACTGAATCAGCATTCTATGCTGGTTATGCAGCTGTTAAAGATGGTTTTACAGAATTAGGATTCATGGGTGGTTTACCATTCCCATCAGTTATTACTTTTGGTATCGGATTTATTGCTGGTGCTTATAAGGCTGCTGATGAAATGGGATTAAACGATTATGCATTTGATCCTGCATATTACACATATGTAAATGGATTTAGACCTACACCTGCAATTAAAACAATGGCAAGTACTTGGTATTCATCTGGAGCACAAGTTATTCACGTGGCTGCTGGTGGTGCTGGTGCATCTGTTTGGGATGCTGCTGATGACGTTGCTGGTAAATATGTAGTTGGTGTTGACTCAAACCAAGCTGGTTTTAATGCACGTGTTATTTCTTCAGCACTTAAAAAAGTTGGTGAAGCTGCTTATCAAGCACTTGACGCTTTCTATAGTGATGAATGGGATGGCGGTAAAACAATTCGTTTAAGTTCAGTTGATGGTGCAGTTGGTTTACCAACAGATGCAGCATCATGGAGATGGTCTACATTTACAGTTGCTCAATACGAAACTATTTTCAATCAAGTAGTTGCTGGTACAGTTGATGTGCCTGATACTGTTGCTCAATTATATACTTTCGTATCTGCTTTAGGATATACATTAGACCCTGCTTTTGAAACTGCAATTCCAGGAACTGCTTCATAATAATAATTTAAGCTCATACATTACGAACAAGGGGTTAATTATGACCCCTTGTTTTGTAAAGTATTGATATGGAGGCATATATGATACGTTTAGAGCATATTACTAAGACTTTCGGTAGTTTGATAGCTAACAATGATATTTCGCTAGATATTAAGAAAAGTGAAATCCATGCATTGCTTGGAGAAAATGGTGCAGGAAAATCAACATTAATGTCGATTCTTTTTGGACTTTATCAGGCAGATAGTGGAAATATTTATATTAATGATGAATTAGTTATGATTAAAAATCCGAATGATGCAAATCGTTTGGGTATTGGAATGGTCCATCAACATTTTAAATTGGTTGAGACTTTTACAGTATTGGAAAACATTATACTTGGTAAAGAAGATACTAAGTACGGATTTTTAAGTTTAATTGAGGCGAGAAAAAAAGTAGAAGAAATCTGCGAAACTTATCATCTACATTTAGATTTAGATGAAAAAATTAAAAATTTAACAGTTGCTGCTCAACAAAGAGTAGAAATTGTTAAAATGCTTTATCGAAATGCTGAGATTTTAATTTTTGATGAACCAACTGCAGTTTTAGCACCACAAGAAATTGATGAGTTAATGAAGATTTTAAAGAATTTTGCTCAAAGTGGGAAAACCATTGTTTTAATAACTCATAAATTAAATGAGATTAAGATGGTTGCTGATCGTTGTAGTATATTAAAACGTGGCGTTTTAATTAAAACAGTTGATGTCGATAAAACAACCACCAAGGAAATGGCTGAAATGATGGTGGGGCGTCAAATCAACTTTGAATATGATATACCAAAACAAAAAACCGGTAAAAGTGTATTGGTTGTTGAAGATTTGGTTTATCAAGTTAAAAATGAAAAAGCATTAGTCAATCATGTAAACTTTGAAGTTAAATCAGGAGAAATCCTAGGTATTGCAGGTATTGATGGTAATGGACAAACTCAGCTAGTTGAAATGATTACTGGTTTAAGAACTGCAACATCAGGAAAAATTTTACTAAATGATAAAGATATTACAAAATCTGAAATTAGAAAACGTAGTGCAGATGGTATGTCTCATATTCCTGAGAACAGACAAAAGCATGGTTTAGTTCTAGATTTTAATTTAGCATATAACTTAGTACTTCAAAACTATTATAAAGAACCATTTCAAAAACATGGATTCTTAGATAAAAAGGCAATTTATGATTATTCAGATGTATTGATTGAAAAATTTGATATTCGTTCAGCTGATGGAAAATTTTCAAGTGCAAGAAGTATGTCTGGTGGAAATCAGCAAAAGGCTATTATTGCTAGAGAAGTTGATAAACCTCATAATCTCATGGTGGCAGTACAACCGACTAGAGGTTTAGATATTGGTGCAACAATTTATGTTCACCAACAGTTGATTAATGAAAGAAATAATGGACAAGCAGTATTACTCGTATCATTAGAATTAGATGAAATTCTTGATTTAAGTGATCGTATACTCGTTATATATGAAGGTAAATTTGTTGGAGAGTTTGAAAAAGATAAAGCGACCGCAGAAGAATTAGGACTTTATATGGCCGGTATTAAGGAGGGTTTAACCCATGCTAAGTAATATTTGGAATAAGTTAAAACCAGCCTTAATTTCAATTGGTTTAGGGTTATTTGTCGGATTAATCATTATGTTAATCATTAATCCTGGTAAAGCATTTAGTGGTATGTTTTACTTATTATTTGGGGTCTTTATGATTGGTAATTTCACCCAAAATTTTGGCGATATTTTGTTTAATGCAACGCCGCTTTTAATTGTTGGTTTAGCGATGGTGATTGCATTTAGATCTGGACTATTTAATATTGGTGGTTCTGGTCAAATGGTTGTTGGTGCATTTGTTGCAGTACTTATTGGTATTAAATGGGATATACCAGCACCATGGCATTGGATGGTTGCTATTATATTTGGAACCATTGCCGGTGCATTATGGGGAATGATTCCAGGATTACTTAAAGCATTTAGAAATACGAATGAAGTTGTATCTTCAATTATGATGAATTACATAGGGATGTATTTGGTTGCATCACAAGTCTTTATGCAAGGCATTTATGACCCAAATAGTGGTCAAAGCTTACCGGTTAATCAAAGTGCTTGGTTACCACGTTTTGAGGCCTTATTTGGCAATTCTCACGTGAATATCGGGTTCTTAATTGCTATTGCAATGGTCGTATTTATTCAAATTTTAGTTTATAATACACGATTAGGTTTTGAACTACAAGCAAGTGGATTAAATAAGGATGCTAGCTTATATGCTGGTATGGATTCAAAAAAGAATACCATTATTACAATGCTTATATCAGGGGGACTTGCAGGTCTTGCTGGTTCAATGCTATTCTTATCTAATTACATCAATTCAGTTAATATTATTGTATATAATAGATTACCTTCAGAATCGATTTTATTATCTCAAGGATTTGATGGTATATCGGTTGCTTTACTTGCTGTAAATGAACCGATTGGTGCTGTATTATCATCGTTATTCTTAAGTATTATTAGAAGAGGAGCAACCTACATGAGTTTACCTCAAGCAGGTGGTTATGTTTCTCAGATTTCTGAAATAATTATTGCTATTATTGTTTATACAATTGGTATTTCTGCAGGGATTCAAATCTTTGGTAAGAAGTACCTGATCAAGATTAAACAAAAATTAAGTGATTTAAAGGCTAAAAAGGAGGTAAATAAGTCAAATGATTAATTTACTACAAGCGTCTTTTTGGTTTATAATTCCGCTTTTAATTGTTGCTTTAGGTGGAATGATTACAGAACGTAGTGGTGTAACAAATATTGCACTTGATGGAATTATGGTTGTTGGTGCATTTATTGGTATGATTGTTTTAACCTCACTTGAAAAAAATGAGAACTTAGATACCCAAGTTATCTATGTGATTGCAATGATTGCAAGTGGTTTTACAGGGGCAATCTTTTCAATGATTCATGCATTTGCATCCATTAAAATGAAAGCAGATCAAACTGTATCTGCAACGGCACTAAACTTACTTTCACCAGCAATTTATACATTTGCAGCAACTACAATGTTAACAGGTGGATCGATCATTTATTTTAATAGAGATTATCGTATGGATAGTATTCCTTTTCTATCAGATATGCCTATATTAGGTGATATTTTCTTCAAAAACGCATTTATTTCTACGTTTATTGGGTTAGTTTTAGTTTATGTTATATATATCTTTATGTATAAGACAAAAACAGGTATGAGAATTAGAGCGATTGGTGAGAATCCTCAAGCAGCAGATTCATTAGGAATTAATGTCTATAAACTTAGATATTTAGCTGTTGGTTTATCAGGATTTTTTGCAGGGATTGGTGGACTTGTTTTTACCGTAACAACATCAAACTCATTTACAGGTAATATGAATGGTTATGGATTCTTAGCGATTGCAGTTGTCATTTTTGGTAACTGGAAACCATTTAGTATTTTAGGTGCAGCAGTATTGTTTGGATTCTTATCTGCATTTGGTGCTACAGCGCCAACCTTATTCCCTACAATTGACTTACCGATTCAAATATATCAAATGATTCCTTACATCGTAACTTTAGTGGTATTAGCAATAACTTCTAAGAATTCTAGTGCACCAAAAGCAATCGGTAAAGCCTATGATCAAGGTGAAAGATAGTATTTTTTCGTTAATTAGTTTAAATCAAAATATTTACTTGACAAAATAGCTAAAATCATATAAAATAACACTCGCGTTGTACCACATAGAAAAGGTCAAAAATGTCTTAGTTGACTACCTTAATAGTGAGTCTTCAAATATCAATATAAGGAGGAAACAAACATGTTTGCAATTATCGTTACAGGCGGTAAACAAATCAAAGTTACTGAAGGTCAAGAAATCTACGTTGAAAAACTAGAAGTAGAGGCTGGAGAAACATATGAGTTTACTGAAGTTTTAGCAACTGACACTAAATTAGGACATCCATTCGTGGAAGGTGCTAAAGTTGTTGCTGAGGTAGTTAAACAAGGTAAACAAAAGAAAATCATTGTTTTCAAGTATAAGAGACGTAAGAATCTTAGAAGAAAACAAGGACACAGACAACCATACACTAAGTTAGTTGTTAAATCTATTGTTGGCTAATGATATCCTTTACTTTTAAAAAAGAAAACGGATATATCAAAGATCTGATTGTTAAAGGTCATGCACTCTTTGGTGAATATGGCACAGACATTGTTTGTGCATCTGTATCAACCGCATTAATCGTTAGTGCGAATGCAATTGAAACTTTAGGATACAAAGATAATTTCTTTGCTAAAGTTGAAGAAGGATTCTTCGAACTAAATGTTTATGAAACAAATGGTATCATCGAAGGTATTCTTAAAAATTTAGAACACACATTAAATGAGCTTGAAGCTCAATATAAAACCTACATTAAAAATCAGAAGGAGGGATAACATGTTAAAACTTAATCTTCAGTTATTCGCATCTAAAAAGGGAGTTGGGTCCACAAGAAACGGACGCGATTCTAATTCACAACGTTTAGGACAAAAATTATCTGACGGACAATATGCTTCAGCTGGTGCCATCATTTATCGTCAAAGAGGAACTAAAATTCATCCAGGCAATAATGTTGGACGCGGCGGAGACGATACTTTATTTGCTAAAGTATCTGGGACTGTAAAATACGAACGTAAGGGTAAAGACCGTACTCAAGTATCAGTTTACGAAGCTTAATTAAAAGGGTAATTTATATATTACCCTTTTTTCTTGAAAAAAATCTTATCAAGAGGTGATTTAAATATGAACATGTTTGTTGATGAGGTAACTGTAGAAGTTACTGGTGGACGCGGTGGTAATGGTAAAGTAGCATTTAGAAGAGAAGCACACGTTGAATTCGGTGGTCCATCAGGTGGTAATGGTGGTCATGGAGGCGATGTTTATTTTGTTGGCGATGAAGGTAAAAACACTTTAATTGACTTAAAATATAACCGTCATATTCGTGCTGCACATGGTACTAATGGTGATATTAAAGGGATGCATGGAGCAAATGCAGAACATACATATGTTAGAGTTCCACTAGGTACAATCGTCTATGATGATAAAAACAATTTAATTGGTGAAATCTTATATCATGGTGAAAAACTATTGGTTGCTAAGGGTGGTAAAGGTGGTAGAGGTAATATCGCATTTGCATCTAACCGTAACCAAGCACCTGATTTTGCTGAACAAGGTGATATGGGAGAAAAGTTTTTAGCTAAGGTAGAACTACAAGTTTTAGCAGATGTTGGTCTTCTTGGGTATCCATCTGTTGGTAAATCAACTTTGATCTCAGTAATCTCAAATGCAAAAGCAAAAATTGCTGCTTATGACTTTACAACATTATATCCACAACTTGGTATGGTTAGATTAAATGATGATGAATTTGTTGTTGCCGACTTACCAGGGTTAATCGAATTTGCTCATTTAGGCGTTGGACTTGGTATCCAGTTTCTAAAGCATGTTGAAAGATGCCGTGTTTTACTGCATATTGTATCTATGGAAAGTAATCATCCTTATGAAGACTATTTAAAGATCAATAATGAGCTTGTATTATATGATGAATCACTTAAAGATCGTACCCAAATTGTTGTAGCCAATAAAATGGATGCAGAAGGTGCAAAAGAGAAATTACAGGCATTTAAGAAGCAATTAAATGGCATTAAAGTATTTGAAATCTCGGCACTTAAAAAAGAAGGTTTAGAGCCACTTAAACAAGAAATTGTACGTATCTTAAAAGAAATTCCTAAACTTAAACCAAAAGAAGCAACTAGAATTTATGAATATAATGAAAAGAAAGAATCTAACTTTGTTATTACTAAAGGTTCAGATGGAGTTATTGAGTTAAGTGGTGATAAATTATTCCAACTATTTAACCGAATTGATTTTAATAATGAATCTGCAGTCAAACGTTTTTCAAGACAATTAAGAACATTAGGTATTGATGAAGCATTAAAAGATGCCGGTGTTGTTAATGGTGATGTTGTTAGAATTTTCTCTTACGAATTTGAATATTTAGAATAAAATTTATATAAATACCGACAATCAAATTGTTGGTATTTTTTTATGCATAAAGAAAAGATGGTCGGATAACCATCTTTTTAAATGAAATCTATAATTTTAAAGTTCTTTGTTTATACGCATAACTCTTTTTGGAATCTTTTAGTTCTTTTTGGTATAAACTTTGTTCGAAACTTTGAATCTTTTCAGCTGCTAATTGATATTTTTTCTGATTGCTCATTAATCCACTTTGAGTCTTTTCATCAAAGTTTTTAATTTCGATATTAAATTCTTCAATCTTCTTTTGATGGATTGATGTTTTCTTATCCTTATTTTGTTGGAAGTTGTTTTGTTTATCTTTAAGCATTTCTGACAGTTTATTCTCATTTTGAGCAAACTTAGTCTGAATCAGTTTATTCTTAATTTGAGTAGTTTCTTCAAGTTGTTTTAATGCTTTTTGTTTAAGTGTAATTTGTTCAAGGGATTTTAATGCATTTTTCTTATATGAATCTTCAAGTTTGGTTTTAGATTTCATAAAATCTGCTTCCATTTGAGAGATTACTGAGTTGAGGTTGGCATCAATTAAAGTCATTTCATTGTTTAATCTTTGTTCAGTGGTCATGATTTGTTTTTCAGTCATAGCAATCGAGTCTTTTAAACCGGTCATTAAGCGGTGTTTATCTCTATGAATGCCTAGCTTAATATTTTCAAGAACAACCATTTCTTCCTTACTTAAAGTCACTTGGTAGTCTGTTTGTTTAGATTTTAAGTCTTGTTTCTGTTGTGTGATTAAAGTTTTTTGTTTATCATATTTAGCAGTGATAAAATCCTGATTTTTTGTTAAATGAGCTTTTGTATAATTTTGTTCTTTAACCATAGAAT
>DHEJ01000012.1:1001-2988 GCA_002399815.1 Acholeplasmataceae bacterium UBA4853 | reverse complement strand
GCAGTAATTGTAGCTAAAACACCAAGTAATAAGGATTCGCCTTTATACTCAGTTGTTAAGATTTCCATTAATTTATTCTTTGGTTGTTGCTCTTTTTGTTTGATTGCCATGAAATCAACTCCTATTTACTTTCTTTATGAAGTGTATGTTTATTACAATGTGGACAATATCTATTTAATTCTAAACGTTCTTTTGACGTTTGTTTGTTTTTAGTTGTAGTATAGTTTCTATTCATACATTCGCTACAAACTAATATAATTTTTTCTCTCATTAAAAAACCACCCTTTTTTTAGTGGCTTTAATGACTGTATTTTTATTGTACACCATTTAAACCACCTAAGTCAATGCTAAAATATTATATCACAAATACTACCTTATTTTCGATTTTATTCGGTAAATGGTATTTTTAATACTTTTTTCATTCTTTTTCAATAACTGACCAATCGATTCAACGGTTTGATGATCATAAAAGTAGAGTTGACAGACATCTTTTTCAAGTGCTGTAAGAAATACGCCTTCTTCTAATCGGTCAAAATCAGGTGTATAGGTATCTTCAAATAATTCTGGTCTTTCATATAAATAATATTTAGGTGTTTTATCTTTTAAATAGATAAATCTTCTAAATAAGATGAGTTCAAAATATTTTGTAAATGTTTTTTGTTTAGATTCATCAAAACGATTTAAACAATCCATCAAAGTAAGCAATGACTCTTGATAAAAATCGTCTTGATCTTTAGGTTCTATATAAAATTTATAGATATTTTTCCAAATGAGTGGGCGATACTTATCAATGATTTGTTGTAAGAAAATCTCACTTCTAGTATTTCTATAGTTATAGATTAACTCATAATCATTGATCATCATGTCCCTCTTTAAACAGTTAATGTTTCATAAAGTAATAAAGCGGTTGCTACACTGACATTTAAACTATTAATTTTACCTAACATCGGAATTGAAACTAACATTTCGCATCCTTTTTTAATTAAAGGTCTTAACCCTTCACCTTCATTACCCATGACAATAACTAAAGAACGATCTTTAGGTATGTCTTTATAGTTACTTGTTGCCTCACCTGCTGTACCTACTGTTAAATAGTTCAAATTTTGCAGTTTTAAGAGTGTTTGGTAAAGGTTCGATACTTGAATCATCTTCACATACTCTGTTGCTCCACTAGATGATTTTGCAACTACACCTGTTAGTGGTACTTGATGGTTTTTACTTGTAATGATGCCATCAATTAAAGTTGCTTCTGCACTTCTTAGAATCGCACCTAAATTATGTGGGTCTTGGATTTCATCAAGCATTAAAAATCTTTGTTGTTTGTTTAAGTCTAAAACCTCTTCTAAATCATAATAAGGATATGCTAAAGCATCCGCTACTACACCATTATGAATTCCATTATCAGAAAGCTTGTTTAATTCACCTTTATTAGTTTTTATATAACTAACTTTTCTGTTATCTAAAAATGCAATAAATTTATTATCGTTTAATTTTTCATCTACATAAAGTTTATAGATGGGTCTTTGATTTAAAATAGCTTCTTTTATTACATTTTTTCCGTAGATAATCATTATATAAATCCTTTTTATTTCATATCAGAAATGACATGTACTGCATTCTTAGCAATCACCTTTAACCATTTAAAGATATTGGTGAAGAAGTACATTATTGGATAACTTGTATAAATTAATACGACAAGTAATAAGTTTTGAGATAATGTTAATGGTTCATTGACCGTAACATTTTGAATCGCAATAATTGGTTTAATCTCAAGTATTTCAGGTAATAAGAATACAGCAAGAATTGCAAACCCTAAGGTACCAAAAAATAGTACAGCGCGTTTCACATTCAGTGGTTTAGAAACACTATATAACACCATAAATCCAACTGAGGTTGCTGTTAAAGCAATCAGTGTAGAAATACCAGAACGTTCACCACTTGCTAGTGGTAAGACATCTAAGCCTAGTGGATAAGCAAGTGCATAAAT
>DHEJ01000012.1:337-669 GCA_002399815.1 Acholeplasmataceae bacterium UBA4853 | reverse complement strand
GTTAAATAAAGTTTTGAAACCTTTTCAATGTTATTAATCACACGTCTACCTTCAGATACAACCTTAGGCATACTTGCAAAGTTAGAATCCATTAAGACTAAGTGTGATACATTACGTGCAGCCTCAGAACCTGATGCCATTGCAATAGAAGTATCTGCTTCTCTTAATGCTAAAATATCGTTAACCCCGTCACCTGTCATTGCAACCACATGACCATTATTCTTCATGGATTCAATTAATAATTTCTTTTGATGTGGAGAAACACGGCCAAACACGGTATATTTATTAGCAACTCTAACCACTTCTTTATCAGACATCTCTTCTAAAGAAAT
>DHEJ01000012.1:0-313 GCA_002399815.1 Acholeplasmataceae bacterium UBA4853 | reverse complement strand
TAATTTCTTTTGATGTGGAGAAACACGGCCAAACACGGTATATTTATTAGCAACTCTAACCACTTCTTTATCAGACATCTCTTCTAAAGAAATGAAACTTTCAGCATTTCTAATACCCGCTCTTTGAGCAATTCTTGATACTGTTAATGGATTATCTCCAGAAATAACAACAACATTCACACCATTATCCTTGAAATAACCAATCGTATCTGGTGCATCTGGTCTAATCGTATCTTCAATCATAATTAAAGCAACCGGTTTTAATTTACCAACCAGTTTATTATCTTCTGTAATACTTTGATCCGTTCTAGCT
>DHEJ01000033.1 GCA_002399815.1 Acholeplasmataceae bacterium UBA4853 | reverse complement strand
ATTTTGTTCTTTAACCATAGAATCAAATAATTTCATACTACCTTTTAAGAGTGATTGATAATGGATATGTGATTGTTTTTCAAAGAAGTCTTCAATTTTTGAGTAACTTTTTTGATATTCCTTCATGACATTATCTGTAATATAAATTGGTTGATTGAGTTTTTGAGTCAACGGTGTAACTTTAGACTCATAATTTAAGAATAACTTAGTTAGTTTTTTCATGACTATTTGATAGAAAGATAAGTGATCTAAATAATTACTTGCATGAGACTGTAGTTTAGTTTGTAGATTTTTCTTATTCTTATCAAACTGTGCATGAAGCATTTCTTTTTGATGTGCTATTTTATCCAGTTCATTTTGAGATTTACCAACAGATTTATCTAAAATATTGATTTCAGATTCAAGGGCATTGATTTGACGAAGTAGTATTTCTTTATCAGACTGTTGTTGTCTAGATAGTTTTTTAGAATCCTCATCTTTATTTTGTTCAAGTGTATTTATATCTGATTGAATACGGTCAACATTTGTACTTAAGACAAATATTTGATCTTCAAGTTTAGTAATATGCTTATCGATATAAAGCATTTCATCATCTAGATTTTTAAGTTTGTCTTTGAGTTCTAATTGAAGTTGATCGGTACTGGTTTTTAATCTTGCATTGGTTAAATCATTAATCTTAGTTTCATGATATAACTTCATATCTGTTTGGAACTCATCTTTAGCATATTCTTGAATTTGTCTTAAATATTTAAATACTTCTAGGTAAAGCGTAATAAAATATTTAACATCCTCAGGATGTGCTGGTAATTGGTATAAATTAATCATTTCTAACATGAAACGGTGATGAATATTATAGATGACATAGATTTGATTAAATAAATAATGAATTCTTGAGTGAATGACATTTAAATCCTTAGATAACATTTCGATTTCAGAGTTGACACGTTCAACTCTTTCATTGAAGTGAATTTGTTCATCTAAAAAGCTTTTTTCTAATTTTAAATGTTCAATATCAAAGGCTAAATCTTTATCATAATAATCTTTAGTGGATTGTTGACGTTTTAATTGATAATCCATTTGATTACTTAAATGAGCTTTTGATAATAAGTAGGTTAAGTCTTCTTGACTCACAGTTAAATCATAAGTTAGAAGTACTAACTCCTTTTTATGATTTTGGTTCTTTAATTGTTGTTCACGAATGACGTTTTCTTTATCAATTAATAATTGTAGTTTAATATCAAGTAAGTTCATTTCGTGTTCTAATGAAAGCTTTTCAATATCAAGTTTTTCATTTTGGTTAAAATGAGCAATTTGAAGATCATAATCTAATGTATCTTCTTGAAGTTGGTAGTGATTTAAATGGTAATTGGTATCATTAGATAGTAAATTGACATCACGTTCGGATATCGCATTTGCGATGCTTAATATGTATTCTTGAGGTGCAATACCTTCAAGATAAGTTTGTTCAATGATATCAACGTTATAGTCATAGATTTGTTTTAATGTTTTAAGTTTTGTATCAATAACTTTTAAATGATATTGATGGTTTAAATCATTATTTAAATTAGATAATTTATAGTTAACAACTAAAATCTTACCGTCAATACGCCAAGCTGTTTTTTTAGCTAAGAATTGAGCTTCTAATTCACTTAAGTAAATATATTGTTCTTTAGTCTTTGCATGTGTATCTTTAAGCGTACGATTGATTTGTTTGTTGAGTTCATTATCTTGAGCTCTAAGTGCTTTATTCTTTTCTTTGTTTAAATTCTTTTTTTCATCCTCTGTGGTAGCAAGTAAGACGTTTTCTTTATAAACTTGCAGCATTTCTTGACGATCTTTTGCAACATTTTCTCTAAAGGCTGATAGTTTGGAATTCATTAAAGTAATGGATTCAGAAGTTTCTTTAATTTTGTGATTCTTTTTTTGATTATAGTCATCAGTAATCTCAATAATCAAATCCTTTTGATTTTGTAGTTTAGATTGATATTCAGATTCAATGAGTTGTTTTTTAGTAAGAAATGCTTGTTCATATTCTTTTAAATCTTCATTAATTGGAACTATTGCATTTTGATAATCAGCTTTTGCACTATTTAACTTATGTTCTTTTTCTTTTTTAAGTGAGTCAATCGATTTATTAAAAGTAGCAGAGGCTTGATGATAATCATTTTTAACAGATAAGTATTTGGCATCACTTTGTTCACGGTATGCATTCTTAGTTGTTAAAATAACGTTTCTTTTAGACTCGACTTCTTGATCATAAATCTGAATTTGTTTTAAAATCTCTGCTTCATTATCTTGATATAATTTATTAATTCTAGCAAGGTCTGTTTCATAACTTGATTTAATCTGATTAATGGATTCAGTACTTTGTTTTCTAATATCTAAAATAAGCTTATCGATATAAGCAATTGATTTTGCTTTAACAGCACTTGCTTGATGTTTTTTCTCATTTAAAATTGTATCTAATTCTTTGATTTCTTTTTGAATGGATTCAAGAATATGTTTAGTTTCTAAATTGATTTCATCATGATTTTTTTCATTATTTTCTTGTAGATTTACGATATTTTGCCTAATGAGTTCTTTAGAGTGTTCAATTTCAAGATATAACGTTTTAATAATTTCTTCATTACGTTTAGAAATGAGTTGATGTGACTCATTGGTTTCTTTTAAAACGTTTTGGTGAACATTTTTAAAGGTTAAAAACTCTCCGTTAATCAAAGAGAGTAATGTTTGAAGTGGCTGAGTAACAGCCTCATATCTTTTGTCTTTTTTTGCAAGATCATCAAGTTTTATGTGAGCCAATTTTATGAATTCAAACAATATTATTTCACCTACCTAATTTATTATATCATAATAAAGAGTCTAAAAAATGTTATAATAATTTGAATAGATATTATAGGAGATGGCTATGTACGGATATATTAAAGGAATTGTTCAAAAAATCAGTCCACAACATATTATTGTAGATAATCAAGGGATTGGTTATTTAATTATTAGTCCCACCCCATACCAATATCATATTGGAGAGACAGTGATGTTGTCTACCTATCTTCATGTAAGAGAAGATATTTTAGCATTATATGGGTTTAAGGATGATGCAACACTAGAGTTATTTTTAAAGTTAATTAGTGTTTCAGGCATTGGGCCTAAAAGTGCTTTATCCATTGTTGCATTTGATGATTCAAATAAAATCATTATGGCAATTGAACAAGGGGATGCAAAATATTTAACTAAGTTCCCTGGTATCGGTATGAAATCTGCTCAACAAATCATTTTAGACTTAAAGGGTAAACTAGTTAGTGATGAAGATGATTTAACTATGCTAAGTGATGCATCAAAAGATGTTGCATTAGCACTTGAAGCATTAGGATATAACCGAAAAGAAGTCAGTAAAGCAATCAAACATATTAATA
>DHEJ01000036.1:112081-121581 GCA_002399815.1 Acholeplasmataceae bacterium UBA4853 | reverse complement strand
TTATAAAATAACCTTGTCAACAATTTTTTTTACTTTTTGTTATGAGTTAATTTATCGTAGATAAGCGGTGAATTGCTTCTTCTAAGTTAGCGACCTTTATTATTCTATCACACTCTATTTTAAAGTCAACAACCAAAATGACGATTATGTGAAAATAAATCGTTTAATATATATTAAGTTCAAAAATATATAAAATTAGTGTCATTTATCTATAAAAAAAGGAAGACTTTAGTCTTCCCT
The DNA here is from genome assembly GCA_002399815.1 of Acholeplasmataceae bacterium UBA4853. Lineage (GTDB taxonomy): Bacteria > Bacillota_I > Bacilli_A > Acholeplasmatales > Acholeplasmataceae > Acholeplasma. The sequence goes on along the minus strand of DHEJ01000036.1, from coordinate 121,341 downwards.
ATGCAAATAATCTTAAAATGTCATTCCATGTTACAAAAACAAATAGCCCAAGTAGGAGGAAGAAAAATGCATTATTTACCCACAATTCAAATTTTGCCGGTATTTTTTTCTTCGTAATTGCTTCATATCCTAAGAATATTAATCGACCACCATCAAGTGCTGGGATTGGTAATAAATTCATCAATCCAATATTTACTGATAAAAAGGCAACAAATACTAATAAACTAATAAAACCGCCTGCTGCTGCATTAGAAACTAAACTAAAGATTCCAACCGGTCCAGCGAGATCTGCTACACCAACGCCGCTACTTGGATTAAATAATAATCCAATGGTTGCAAGCATTTCAGTAACTGAACTACCAAATTGAGTAATAGGATATGTTAATGTATATAGAAAATCAAATTCATATCCTAAAGTAAAGCCCATACGTAATGCTACTTTTTCGCTACCAATTGCTTCTAAAACATCACTTGATAATACTTCATAGGTTATAGACTTTTCTACACCTTCACTTAATACCACTAAAGTAATTGTTGGTGCTTGATAGTTTCTAGCAATCGTAATGAGTTGACCCCAATTAGAAACATCTTGAGGACCATTACCATTATCAACAGATAAAATCTTATCTCCTATATTTAAACCAGCAGCTTTTGCTTTACCACCTAAACCAGCCACATATAAACCATCTTGATATAAGGGGTCCGTTGAATTAACAATACCTAAATTTTGAAGAACTATCGTTAAATAAACATCAACAACCATTGTTTCACCGTCACGAATGATTTCAGTTTCAACAAAGTTGCCATAAACTGTTTCTAAAGCATTTCTAATTTCATCAATTGTACTGACTTCGATATTGTTGATACGTGTAATCACATCACCACTTTTTAAGCTTGGGTTTGATGTTTCATTGACTACATTATTATCCAGTGGCTTACCTTGTGCAATTGCTACAATAAATAAGATGACAAGCGCTAAAATAAAGTTCATTAATGGTCCAAAGAATAATACTAAAAATCTTTCTAGAATTGTTTTTGAACTAAATGATGATTCTTCTGGTGTAATTTGAATTTGTTTTTTCTTTGCATATAAATATTTTGCATCTCTTGTAACTTGATACTTATGAATCACTTGATCTTCAGTTTTAATCTCAATAAATAAATCAGCTAAGTCTTTACCAAATAAATCAAAAGAAACCACTTCACCAATTAATAAAGGTTTGGAAATACTTTGATCCAATATGATTTCTTTAACTAATCCAATCTCATTTAAGTTAATTCCAACCGTTGATCCAACACTAATGAGTGCATTATCGCCATTTTCGCCACTCATTGCAACATAACCACCCAAAGGAATAACTCTAAGTGAATAGTTTGTTACACCTTTTTTACGTGAAATAATTGCTGGTCCCATACCGATTGAAAATTCATGGATTAAAATTCCAGCTCTTTTAGCAAGTAAAAAGTGTCCTAATTCATGTATTGAAATAATTAATGTTAAAACAATTAGGAATAATAAAATATTCCACAATAATAATAAAGTTTCCATAATTGATAATACTCCTATTCTATATTAAAGGATATAGCTCTGTAATAATAATAAATATACTTAAGAAAATCAGTCCAATAAATAATATAGAATCAAAACGGTCTAAGACTCCACCGTGACCAGGGAAAATTGTTCCAAAATCTTTTATATTATATGTACGTTTGAACTTAGATGCGACCAAATCTCCCACTTGAGCTGCAATAGATCCTACTAATGTGATAGGGATAATGATTAAGGCTTGAATTAATAAAGGTTGTTTATCTAACGAAGTAAAGTTATCGAATATTGTCATATAAGCAGATGGGTTTAAGATTGAACCCAAAAATCCATTTGGTGTAAAGATATATCCATAAAAAATAGCGAATACTGATCCAATAAGGGTACCAAAGATTGTACCTGCAATTGCACCTTCCCATGATTTTTTAGGAGAAATTCTAGGTGCCATTTTATGTTTACCAAACTTCATACCAAATAGATATGCAAACACATCGGTAAAAACTGAAATTAATGCCACATAAACGATAAATCTAACCCCTAAGAAACGCAGTAAGGTAATTGATGCTGCACCAAGACCAACATAGTTAATAATGGTTAATGCCTTACCAACATCAGCACCTGAAAAATCATCAACAAAGACTAAGATTGAAAGCAATAGAATCGTTACAAACGATATAATAACAACTGGATTAAGCGTAAAGGTTATCAAATTTAATCCTGGTAAGGTACTCGGATTAATCGGTTGAACTAGACCACCAACATTCATATATGTTAATAAAGCTAAAATAATAATTACAATTTTTACACCAATTTTAATTGGTTTTTCTTTTTCATACATATTAAGCATTTCAATGGATGCAACAATTACAAATGCAATCATCACTAATTGGAAGAGACCAAATACCCAAGAGGGTTCATTAATAACTACAATTGGTGCCAATGTAATAAATAATATAAGTCCAGTAATAATTCTTTTCTTCATGTTATAACCCTCCAAAACGTCTCTTACGTTTTGAATAATCGATCAATGCTTTATCAAATGCCCTTTTATTAAATGCTGGCCAATACGTTTTAGTAAAATAAAGCTCAGCATAAGATATTTGCCACAACATAAAATTCGATAATCTTTGTTCTCCACCAGTTCTAATTAATAAATCAACCGGTTCTTTAATCATTAATGCTTCTGATAATGCTTCTTTAGTAAAAGTTTTTACCTTTCCAAATGCAGTTAATAATTCATCGTAACTACCATAATCAAAACAAATATTTAAAGTCATACCAACATGATCTTTTGTTAGTAATTCAAGTTTTTCAATCGTATCTAGAAGTAATTTAGATATTCGATCTCTTCGACCTTTAAAAACAATCTTAATTCTAGATTTTTCAAACTTTTCTAAATTCTTTTCAATCATTTCGATTGGTTTAGTCATTAAATAATTGACTTCATCTTCTGGTCTATTCCAGTTTTCAGTTGAAAAAGCATAAACACTTAACTGTTTAATCCCATATGTATCAGCGTAATTAGCGATGGTCACTAAATTCATGCCACCTTGGTAATGTCCAAGTGATCTTGGAAGTCCGCGCTTTTTTGCCCAACGCCCATTGCCATCTAAAATGATTGCTATATGATTAGGTAAATTACTTATTTTTTTCATTGGATTTATATCTGCCTTTTCTTTTTTAATTATAACAAATTTAAACAGAAACGACCCAACCAAATTGTTCTTTTACGTCTCCATACTGAATTGCAAGCAATAAATCATGTAATTTATGTAAAACATCATAGGATTTAAAGTTAAAGTAACGACCTTCATGGTGAATTGTCGAAATTGGTGTGATTACTGCAGCAGTGCCACATGCTCCAAATTCCATATAATCTTTAACATCTTCTAATAAAATCTCTTTTTTAATGACTTCCATACCCAACATTTCTTTAGCAATTACTTGTAAAGAATTATTGGTAATACTTGGTAATACTGAATGTGATTGTGGTGTAACAAACTGATTATCAAATGTAATTCCAATTACATTAGTTGCACCAGTTTCATCTAGCTTAGTATGTGTTTTAGGATCCAAGTATAAACAATCATCAAATCCAGCTTGTTTTGCTAAATATTTTGGATATAAACTTGCTGCATAGTTAGCACCAGCTTTAATATTTCCCAACCCATTAGGTGCAGCACGGTCATATGGTGTTGTAGTTAATCTAATTGGTTTAAATCCATCTGTAAAATAAGATCCAACTGGAGTTGCCACCACACCAAATAAAAATTCAGTGGCAGATCTCACACCCATAACAGTTTCTGTTCCAATAACAAACGGTCTAATATATAATGAGCCTCTTGATTCGTAACTCGGAATTAAATCTCTATTTACTTCTACCACCTGTCTAATTGCACTTAAAAATAATTCTTTTGGTACTGGTGGAATTAATAGTCTTTGACATGATGATTCTAATCTTTTAGCATTTGCATCTGGTCTAAATAATAAGGTTCTACCATCTTTAGCACGATAAGCTTTTAACCCTTCAAAAACACTTTGTCCATATTGTAAAGCTACCGCCATTGAAGATATATCAAAAAAAATTGAGTCCTTTAATTCACCATGACGCCATGCACCATCTTTATAATAAGCATAATATGCTTGATTTGTTCCATGATATTTAAATCCTTCAACTTTCATACATTAAGCCTCCATTTCCTACATATTATACCACATCAAAAAAACAACGTTGGCGTATGCCAACGTTAAATATTTTTCTTAGATGTTATCGGTTAGTATTGGTTTTCCTTGAATGAGTGTGGTAATTAAATCAATAACCCAACTAAAGGAACTAAAAATAATCCATAAGATCCCTGCGATTAAAAGTCCATCATTTTTTCCTGTAGCACCTTTAATAATACGGTAGATTGCCCAAGTAAGGTCAAGTCCCGGAAGACAAAAAAGAACTTTACCGATCAATGGTAGATCATCCATCCATTTTACAAATTCCATATATTTAAACCTCCTATGCTACTATTATATAATAAAAACCATCAGAATTGTCTGATGGTTTCTTTACAAATACTATGCTAGAACTGTAATCTTGTTGCTTAATAAGATTGTTATAAAGTCAACAACCCAAAATATGACGTTACCGATACCAGAAATAAGCGCTACTATACCAACAATGATTGTAACAATATTGTTAGTTTGTACACCTTTTACTATACGGTAAACACCAGAAATTAGCCATCCAAAGAAAAACTGTAAAATCAATTTCACGATTTGTGAAAGTTTATCAAATGCTTTCATTTCATAATCCTCCTTTCGCCAAATATAATTTAAATATTTTCTTAAATTGTTAAGAGCTCCTCGGATTTACTCTTTGTGTGCTCATCTACTATTTTAACATATTTATCCGTTAAAGCTTGAATATCTTCTAAATATCCTTTTTCATCGTCCTCAGTTAATTCAAGACGCTTTAATTGCTCATTGCCATCACGACGAATATTTCTAACAGCAATCTTACCGCCTTCACTTAATCTTTCTACATCCTTAACTAATTGTTTACGTCTTTCTTCAGTTAAAGGTGGTAAAACTAAGCGAATACCTGTACCATCATTTCTTGGAGGTAATCCAAGTGTTGATGTATTAATAGCATGTTCAATATCTTTTAAAGCCGATTTATCAAACGGTTTAATATATAATTGTTGTGCTTCAGGTGATGAAATACTTGCAATTTGCTTAAGTGGTGTTTCTACACCATAATAATTAACAAAAATGCGTTCAAGTAAATTTGGATTGGCACGTCCAGTACGGATTGAACCATAATCACGTTCAAGTGCATGAACTGATTTTTCCATCTTTTCTTCGATTTCCATTAAAAGCATATCTGCTTGTTCATTATTCATAAATTAAACTCCATTTCTTACGATTGTTCCGATGGATTCTTGTTTAGCTGCTCTTAATATATTTCCGCGAACATTCATATCGAAAACAAGTATCTCAATATGATTTTCTTTACATAAAGATGCTGCTGTTGAATCCATAATTTGTAAGTTTTTCTCTAAAACTTCTTGATGTGACACTTTAGTTAATAATACTGCATCACTAAATTTCTTAGGATCTTTATCATATACACCATCAACGCCATTTTTAGCCATTAAGATGACATCACAATCAAGTTCAGCTGCACGTAATGCAGCAGTTGTATCAGTTGAAAAATACGGACTACCAGTACCACCAGCAAGCACTACAACACGCCCTTTTTCAAAGTGGCGTAATGCCCTTCTTCTAATATAAGGCTCAGCAACTGCTGCAGTTGGTAAAGCTGTCATAACTCTTGTTGGTACACCAACACCCTCTAAGGCATCTTGAAGTGCCAATCCATTCATCATCGTACCAAGCATCCCCATATAGTCTGCTTGTGCACGGTCCATACCTAATTCTTCACCAGTCTTACCACGCCAAAGGTTCCCCGCACCAACAACGACTGCAACCTCAATGTTTAATTCCCTTAAGTTTTTTATTTCTAGAGCGATTTCTTTAACAGTCTTAGGGTCTATTCCATAAACCCCTTTACCTTTTAAAGCTTCTCCAGAGAGTTTCAATATAACGCGTCGGTACATATATACTTCTCCTTTAGGCTATGATTTATTTTTTAACTTGTGCCATTACTTCAGCAGCAAAATCTGATTCCTTTTTCTCGATACCTTCTCCAACTTCAAGTCTTACATAAGATAAAATATTATTGTTATGTGACTTTAAGTATTGACTTACTTTAATTGATGGATCTTTAACAAATGCTTGGTCAACTAAAACAAATTCTTGTAATAATTTGCTTAATTTACCTTGTAAAATACCAGCTAAAACTTTTTCTGGTTTACCTTTTAATGACTCATCATTTGCCATCATTTGTTCAATAATTTTTGTTTCATGATCAATTGTTGCTTGATCAACATTTTGTCTTGTTAAGAATCTTGGGTTAAATACTGTAATATGCATAGCAAGATCTTTTGCTACTTCAAAATCTGGTTTTTCTAATACTGTTAACACAGATATTTTACCACCCATGTGCATATAAGAACCAAAACCTTCTGAATCTTTCTTAGTCACTTTAACTACTCTTCTTAAAGAAATCTTTTCTCCAATTGTAGCTGTTGCATTTAATAACATTTTTTCAAGAGAAACACCTGAAGCATCTGTTAATGCTAAAGCTTTTTCAGTAGAATCAACACCACTATTTGATAGCATTTGACCAACTGTTTGAATTAAGTCTAAAAACTTTTCGTTTTTAGCAACAAAATCTGTTTCTGAGTTTAATTCAAATAATACAGCATCATTACCATTTACTGCAACATAAGTTAAACCTTCTGCAGCAATTCTATCAGCTTTTTTAGCTGCTTTTGCAATCCCTTTTTCTCTTAAATAATCGATTGCTAATTCAATATCACCATTGTTTTCTTCTAATGCTTTTTTGCAGTCTAACATCCCTGCACCAGTTTTATCTCTTAATTCTTTGACCATTGCGGCTGTAATAACCATATGTGTAATTCTCCTTTTGTTCTTCTAGTTTATTATACTATAATTTTAATTTTAATAAAAATAAAGGGATGAAATATTCATCCCCTTTAAATAGATTACTTGATTAAAGCTTATAAATTCTTGGCTTTACTAAGTCTTCGTCATTTGCAATTCCCTTTGTTTTTGCTCATTTTATTTAAGATTGCAAGTTTCAAAGTGGATCATTCTTAATTTTCTTCTGTTTTAGGTGCTACTGCTTCTTTAGCTTTTGCTTCATGTGAATGAGCAGGTCTGTCCTTTTTGACATAAGCTGGTTTTTCATCTTTGTTATAAGCTGGTCTATCTTTTTTAAATTCTGGTTTTGGTTGACGAGGCGCTTTTTTAACAGCATCTTCCTTGTCGTGTTCAAATGGTGCATTTTCTTCATCATCGAACTTTTCAACCACACCACCATTAGCTTCAATAACAGCATTACCCATTACCCAAGTAATTAATTTAACTGCACGAATTGCATCATCGTTTGCAGGAATGATATAGTCAACTAATTCTGGATCACAGTTAGTATCTACAATACCAAATACCGGAATACCTAATTTACGTGCTTCTAATACAGCGATTTCTTCTGTTCTAGGATCAACAACATAAAGTGCTTGTGGTAATCTTTGCATTTCTTTGATTCCGCCTAAGAATCTTTCAAGTTTAGTTCTTTGTTTGATTAAACCTGCAACTTCTTTTTTAGGTAATTTTACCCAGTCACCATTAGTTTCAGCAGCATATAAATCATGTAATAATTTAATGCGTTTTCTAATAGTTTTGAAGTTTGTTAAAGTTCCACCTAACCATCTGTGATCAACATAGAATTGACCTGAACGAATTGCTTCTTCTTTAACTGCTTCTTGTGCTTGTTTTTTAGTACCCACAAATAGTACATTACCACCTGCAGCAACTATATCAAATAGTGCTGAATAGGATTTTTCGATTTCTTCTGCAGTCTTTTTAAGATCGATGATATGAATATCTTTACGAGCTGTGAAGATGTATGGAGCCATTTTAGGATTCCATCTTCTAGTTTGGTGTCCGAAGTGAACGCCAGATTCTAGTAATTGTTTCATTGAAACTACTGCCATTATTTTTACTTCCTTTCGATTTTTAGTTTTTTTTCCTCTGTAACACTCATAAGTATAGCCACTACTTTAGTAGCACCTGACTATAGAAGCATGTTACATGCGTATTTAACAGCCTTTTAAATATACCATAAGCGACATGTTTTTGCAATACCAATCACACGATTTTAGTTTTTATTTAAGATATATGCCTTAACTTCATCAATATGAATTGCAAAATTATACAATTGTAGGTCTGTTTCTTCATCATACATCGGATATGAGTATGCATTAATACCAATTAACTGCCCATAAATGTTTACTAATGCACCACCTGAGTTACCTGGGTTAATTGGTGATGTATGCATAATCACAAATGCATTAAATCCTTCTCCATCTTCATCGTTTAGTTTTTCATAAGACACAACCCCTTGTGTCACAATATCTTCAAACCAAACAGGAGAACCGATTGCAAATACAGTTTGTCCTTTAACAATCGCACTGGATTCTGCTAAAGGTATTACTTTTAAAACATCAGTTGTTGTAAACTTTAATATTGCTAAATCTTTAGTCACTAATTCATGAACTTTTGTAATAGCTGTATATGTTTTAGCATTACCTTGATTAAATACAGTGATTTCAAAGGATGCACTTGATGAACCCTCAGTCACATGATGGTTTGTTAATACATAATAAGTATTTCCAATTTGTTGGTAAATTACACCCGATCCACCAGAACCTTCATAAGTACCTGAAACAATATCAATTTTAACAACACTTTGATTTGCTAGATTAATCATTGCTTCTTGATGATTTGCAATCATTTCAATAATATCTGCTGCAGTATAACCTACTTGTTCAACATCAATGAGTGTATTTAAAAACTCACTATTTGAAACCAACCACTCGGTTAACCATGCATCATCAATTTCTGTATCATTTTCAATCCATTTTGCATAAAGTGTAACATCACTTGTCACGCCTGCATTAAATGCCATTGGATATAAAAACTCAGAATCTAAATACCAACCACCAAAAACAAACCCATTACGTGTAAGTTTTTGAGAAGGTATAAAGGTTGTACGTGAAGTTGTTTCTTCCGTAAA
>DHEJ01000036.1:102867-111916 GCA_002399815.1 Acholeplasmataceae bacterium UBA4853 | reverse complement strand
CTTGTCCACATGAAACTAGAAATAAACTCAGTGCTGCAATCACTAATAAACTTAATTTTTTCATCACTTTCCTGTACTCCCAAATCCGCCTTTTCGTTCTTTTGTTTCATTATCATCATCTGTCTTAAAAAAAGCTTGAAAAATTCCTTGAGCAATTCTTTCACCTTTTAGTACTTGAACTTTTTCTTTACCAAAGTTATATAAAGGAATCATTAAATGACCTTCATTATCATCATTATTATAGTAGTCACTATCAACAACACCAACTGCATTTGAAGTAATTAAACCTTTTTTGATACCTAAAGATGATCTTGGATATATAAATAATGCTTCATTTTCTGGCATTAAAACTTTTAATCCGGTAGGTATTTTAACAATTTCACCGGGTAGTATTTCTAAACTTACTGCAGATTCAATATCATAGCCAGCACTATGTGCACTTGCACGCTTAGGTAAATTGATATTTTGATCTTGATATGCTCTAATAATTTCAAACTTTCTCAAAACTTTCATCCTCCAAATATTTTTTTAATGTCTGTAAAACTTTTATCTCTCTAGGTAAAACTGTTTTCATTCCTTTATGATGGTGATACTCTGAATTTGCTTTCATATTGACTCTTATTGCCTCATCAATTTCAACAAATCTTGGTTCAACCCCATGATCAATTTCTCTTCCTACTAAACTTTGTTTGCCTAATCCATCAATTTCAACAATGTAATAGTAAGATGTTTGAAGATAAACTGAATGGTTATTTGAAAAACCAAATCTTTTTTCTTCCATATAACCAAATGGTTTATAAGATTTGATTTCATTTGCACCTAATTCTTCTTTAAGTTCTCTTTTTAATCCTTCCAAGTGGGTTTCATCTAATTTTAATCCCCCACCAGGAAACGTATAATCCATAAATTTAGAAGCATATACCATTAAGACTTCTTTATTTCTTAAAATAATTGCTCGAACGGTAGTTCTAGTCTTTGTAACTTCTAGATCTTTAGTTTCTACCTCTATAATGATGTCACTTATCTTGTTCATTTTTAATCATCCTTGGATGTGTATGTTGATACTTTTCCTTAAGTACCTCAGATGAAACATGCGTATATATTTGAGTTGATTTTAAATGACTATGACCGAGTAGTTCTTGAACGACTCTTAAATCAGCACCATGATTAATCATCGTGGTGGCAAACGCATGTCTAAGCATATGTGGATGAATTTTAAATGTTTCACCACTTTGTTTAATCATTTGATTTAAAATGACTCTTAACCCACGCTCAGTTAGAGCCCCACCCTTATAATTAATTAATAATCGATTCTCTAAAGTATGATCACCTTTAGCAATCAATGTCACTCTAACAAAGGAAAGATAATGCTTAATCTCTTGAATGAGCTTCTCATGTAAAATCACATAGCGGTCTTTTGATCCTTTTCCATGAACCAATATTTGACCACTAGATAAATATATATCATTAATTTTTAAATTTATAAGTTCACTTGCTCTTAATCCACAACTATATAATAAATCTAAGATTAAATAATTACGAAATCCTAAAGGTGTCTTTTGATCAATGGATTCAAATAAATAATTAATCGCTTCATCATCTATAATATGTGGTAATGTTTTAGGAATTTTAGGTGTTTTTAAGTTAAAAAAGATGTTCACATCAATTAAATGTTTATCCATTAGATATGTATAAAAGTTTTTTAATGCTGAAATCTTTCTTGCGATACTTTTCTTATCAAAATTAGAATTATCTAAAGATGATAAATAATTTCTTGCTAACCGTTCTCTTCTTGCATCTAGTAGATCTTTAGCTAATTTTTCTTTAATTAAAAACGCTTCAAACCCTTTAATGTCATTTAAATAACTTTTAACGGTATGCACACTATAATTTTTTTCGATTGCTAAATAATCTTCATATGATTTAAGAATTTCCATATAAATCCTCTAAATATGCTTTTAATGCCGAAATTGCACGATCATGATACATTTGTTTACGTTCAAACTTTTTAGCAATCACTTCATCCACTAAACCAAAATTTGCATTCATAGGAACAAATGTTTCATGATAACTAGAAATATATCTAGCCATTGCTCCAATCATTGTATCTTTTGGTAATGGTTTAATCTCGTTATGTTTCATATAGTGATATAAATTAATAGCTGCTGATAAACCAGATGCAGCAGATTCTACATAACCTTCAACACCAGATATTTGACCTGCAAAAAACCATTTTGGATGTGATTTCACTTGATAACCATTATTTAAATGCTTTGGGGATTCTAAATATGTATTCTTATGAATCACACCATATCTTAAAATCTCAGCATTTTGCAACCCTGGAATCATTTGAATAATCCGTTTTTGTTCCCCCCATTTTAAATGGGTTTGAAATCCAACCATATTATACATGGTCTTATTTAAGTCATCTTGTCTAAGTTGTACAACAGCATAAGGTCTTTCACCATTAGGTTTTCTTAAACCAACTGGTTTAAGTGGACCGTATAATAATGTATCAATTCCTCGTTTACCCATATCTTCAACTGGCATACACCCTTCAAAAACATTGTTTTCAAAGTCCTTTGGAATGACGGTATCAGCATTCATTAGTTCATGATAAAATGCTTCATATTCTTCTTTAGTCATAGGACAATTTAAGTATGCAGCTTCACCTTTATCATATCTTGATTTTAGGTATGCAATATTTAAATCAATTGAGTCTGCTGCAATAATTGGTGCTACAGCATCAAAGAAGTTAAGACTTTCTTGATTAAAAATATCTTTAATAAATAAAGATAATTGATCACTTGCAAGTGGTCCTGCTGCAATAATGGTAAATGTATCTTCATCTAATTTAGTTACTTCTTCATGAATGACTTCAATATTTTTATGAGACTTAATCTTTTGGGTCACATATTCTGAAAATAAAACACGGTCTACAGCTAAACTTGATCCAGCTGGTACCTGATTGATTAAACCTGATTCAATAATCAAACTACCAATCATTTGCATTTCTTCTTTTAAAAGTCCCACTGCATTGAGCGGATCATTAGAGCGAAAAGAATTGGAACAAACCAACTCAGCAAATCCACTTGAAACGTGAGCGGGTGTCATCTTCACCGGTCTCATTTCATATAATTTGACTTTTATACCTTTGTTTGCTAGATACCAAGCAGCTTCGCTACCTGCAAGGCCAGCACCTATAATGTTTACCATATCTTCACCACTTAGATTATAACATGATTAAAATCATATCATTTGTATGTGTTTAAAAAAAAGTTATAATATTACTTAAGGAGATATAAAAAATGAAAATTAAAGCATATACAGCGGAATTCTTAGGAACTTTCGCATTAGTTTTAGTCGGATCAGCAGCAGGTGTATTAAATTTAAGTCTAACTTCAATAGCACTTGCATTTGGTTTAATCTTAATGGCTATGATTTATGCCGTAGGTGGTGTCTCTGGAGGACACTTTAATCCAGCTGTATCACTTGGGATGGCACTATCAAAAAGAATTTCATGGAAGGATTTTATGTTCTATGTCACTGCACAGCTTTTAGGATCATTGGTTGCTGTATTACTACTTGTCCCATTCATTGGTGATATGGGTAATCTCGCTGCTACAAAGATTTTACATGATTTTGGTGGTAGAGAAGAATTTTTAGTTCTAATGCTTGCTTTACTTGTTGAACTTGTAGCCACTTTCTTCTTCGTATTTGTAATTCTTAGAGTTACTACTAAAAAAGAAAACAGTCAACTTGCAGGTTTAATCATCGGTTTAACACTTGCAGCATTAATCTATTTTTCAGGACCATTTACAAATGCATCAATCAATCCTGCAAGATCAATTTTCCCAGCCTTATTTGAAGGTGGTAAAGCATTAAATGAATTATGGATATTCATCGTAGGACCACTTGTAGGTGGATTCTTAGCAGCTATGGTCGCACCTTTCTTTGATGAAAAAGAAGCATCATAAATTCATAAAAACTTCATAGTTATATAAACCAAAAAGTAGATATAAAGTATTTTGTATCTACTTTTTTTAATGAATAAAAAAAAGTACATTCATAATTAAAAAATTACGATATGTACTTTATGGTTAATCTTATTGATGAAATTTACATCTTATTAAGATTGATTATTTAATTGCTTTTTTCCAAAGAATTCTTCATAAATTGGTTCTAATCTCTGATTTGAAATATAGGTAATTACTGAGATTAAAATGATATTAACAGGCATCATCATAAGTCTTAAAGGTAGGAAACGCCACATATATATAAAGGATTGATTAATATTACCGCCATTATAAGCAAACGCTCCAAAAAAATCTGCTGTAGTTGAACATAAACTAGCAACAATATGTGTCACTAATACTGCAATAACTACTCTTGGTGCACTACTTTTACGTCGTGCAATCAACCATGGAATAACACCCCAAGCCATCGCTTGTAATGCAAATAATATATCATATGTACCTTGAGGAAAACTCATAAATCCAACAAGATCTGATAAAAAGCCCATCGTTACCCCATAAATAGGTCCTAAAACAATTGAACCTATGACTAAAGGAATTGCGTAAAATGGAAATCCAAATGAAACGCCAGATGGAATAATTGTTTTACTTAAAATATCTATCACTATTGATAGTGCTGTTAGGGTTGCTGCTAGCGTTAATTTTCTTAATTCTTTCTTTACCATTAAAAAAGACCTCCTAAATGTGAGATCCACTTAAAAAATCCAAGGGATCACTAAAGATATACCGCCATAAATAATTTTATGTTCGTTCTATTCATAATCCAGTAGAATAGACACTTGACGCATATCTTCATTTGTTATGCTTCATTATACATGATTATAGTTGCCAATCAATACTTTTTACATGATGTTTTTCTAAAAAGGTGTTCGCTTTTGAAAAAGGTTTACTCCCAAAAAATCCGTTATATGCCGATAATGGCGATGGATGCACACTTTCTAGTATCAGGTGCTTAGAATTATTCAAATAAGCTTTTAATCTTCTTGCTTCACTACCCCATAAAAAGAAAACAATGGGTTGATCTAAGCTATTTAATAGTTTAATGACCTCTAAACTAAAATTCTCCCATCCTATACCTTTATGTGATAAAGGTTTTTGTGCTTCAACTGTCAATAATGTATTAAGAAGTAAAACCCCTTGCTTTGCCCAAGGTGTTAAATCTCCTGATACTGGCATTTTAATACTTAAATCACTAACTAATTCTTTATAAATGTTTTTTAAACTTGGTGGTAGCTTTTTTGTTAACACAGAAAAAGCTAATCCATGTGCTTGATTTTCACCGTGATAGGGGTCTTGACCAATAATAACAACCTTCACATCACTAACCTTAGTCAATAAAAAGCATTGCATCCAGTGTTCTTTTTTAGGATAAATAGTACACGCTAATGATCTTTTCTCTAAAAAATCCATCAACACTCGATAGTATGGTTTTAATGATTCAGTTTTGATCAGATCTTCCCACATCATCACTTTGATCCTCATTATCCTTTGGTATGACTCTATCTTTTTTTAATATCATATATAATCCAATAATTAACCCCACATTAATTACAATAACTAAAATCCCATAAGGGGAGGTTAAAAAGTTTATCGTACCAGCTAGTGGTAGTGTTAATTTATGAACACCAATCAAATCATCTTCTGTTACATAATATGGTTCATTTGGACCCTTACGCCAAGGATCATAATATCTTTCATCCTCAGGTAATCCATATTGTGAATGTGGATATGTAATAATATATCCATTCTCATCAATTTTATAAAAGTGGTGGGTTACAATATCTTTTCCATAACCACCTTTAGCTGGATTATAAAAATATGTTTCAAAAACAATAATATCGCCATCTTTTAAACCTGATGCATCATCTTTTCTAGTAACAATAATATAGTCTCCGGTCATAATTAAAGGTTCCATTGAAGCAGAAACTACTCGGTACCAACCAAATCCAACAATTCTAACTAAACCATTAGGTATAAACAAAGAAATAGAGATGATAAAAACTAAAAATATAACCACACCGTAGTAGATTATATTTTTAATGTTTTTAATGAATTTTTTGTGTGTGTCTGAATTCATAAGCCACCTTAAAACTTCGTTTTCTTAATCACCTTTAAACGGATAAATTCTTCACGTTCTTGTTCTTCTAAAACTTCAGTTATCGATTTTATATTGGTTTGAATATCAGGAATAACAACATTTTGTAGTGCATTATATCTTTTTTGACTCTTACGAATTGCATTGGCTAAACGATATGCAGAGGCATCTAATTGTGACAATTTAATCGTTAAGTCTCTTGCATCTTGAAACATTCTATAGGCATAGTCAAACTTTGAATTGGTTGATCTAAGACCATAACTTAATCTAATTTGAGGTTTTTCATAAGTAATTGTTGGTAAATCAACACCCATCACAGAACGATATGATACTAAGATATTATCATCAATAGGAATTGCTTTAGCAATCTCACCAACAATCCCTAATGTAATATTAGCATCTTGAAGTGCTTGATATGCTTTCTGATAAGTTGAGGTAATCTCTTCTCTTATGGTTGAAACTTCAGATAGTAAAAGAAGCATTTCACGAATTAAAATGTTTTTCTTACGGTCCATTAAAACTTCACCATTCTTAGCAAGAATTAATGATTTTTTAAGTTGGATTAAATTACCTTTAGTAGCAACCACCATATTTTATACCTACATTTTTCCTAGAATCTTATCTATTAAACTTTCTTTAGTTAAATTGAATCTAGCAAGTGCCTTATCCTTATGAATATATGTTTCAATCTCTTTATCACTTAAACGGTTTAACTCAAATTTAGGTAGTAAACTCAATAAGTCCCAACCTAAATCCAGTGATTCACCTAAACGTCTATTTTCATCTCCTTGATTTAGGAAATGTTGTTCAAAGAGTTTACCAAATAAAATAAATGATTTATCTACTTGGCTTAATTCATCTTCCCCAATAACTGCTGCAAGTGCCTTAACTTCTTGAACTTTTGCATAGCTTGCAAATAGTTGGTTAGATAAAATTGGATGATCAATTCTTGTATATTTTTCTCCAATCCCGTCTTTCATTAAACGAGATAATGAAGGTAGAATTGAAATTGGAGGGAAAATCCCTCTTTGTTTTAAATTCTTATCTAAAACGATTTGACCTTCTGTAATATATCCTGTTAAATCCGGTACTGGATGTGTCATATCATCATTAGGCATCGTAAGAATTGGAATTTGAGTGACAGAACCATGTTTACCTTCAACCATCCCTGCTCTTTCATATAAAGAAGAAAGGTCTGAATATAGGTAACCTGGATAACCTTTTCTACCTGGAATTTCACCTTTAGATGATGAAAACTCTCTTAATGCTTCACAATAAGCAGTCATATCAGTTAAAACAACTAGTACATGATAGCCTTCTTCAAATGCTAAATATTCAGCAGTTGTTAGTGCTGCTCTTGGTGTTAAAATTCTTTCAATAATAGGATCGCTTGCTACATTAATAAACATCACAACACGGTCCATAACATGTGCTTGTTCAAATTCTGCTTTAAAGTATTGTGCTACATCGTGTTTAACACCCATAGCAGCAAACACGATACAAAACTTTTCATGTTCTTTTTCAGCAATTTTAGCGTTTTTAACGATTTGAACAGCAAGTTCATTATGCGTTAATCCAGTTGATGTAAAAATCGGTAATTTTTGACCTCTAATTAATGTTGTTAAGGTATCAATAGATGAAATTCCTGTTTGAATAAAGTTTCTAGGATAACTTCTTGCTACTGGATTTAACGGTAATCCGTTAATATCTAAATTAACTTTTGAAAATACTGGTCCTAAATTATCAATCGGTTTACCTGTACCATCAAAGGTTCTACCTAATACTTCTGTAGATAAACTAATCGTTAATGGTTTACCAATAAATTTAGTCCCTACATTTTTTAATGTCATCTCTTCAGTACCTTCAAATACTTGAATTGCGACAATATCACCATTAATTTCAATAACTCTTCCGTGTCTAATCTCATTATTTTCTAAACGAATTTCAACAACTTCTTCAAATCCAACATTCTTGACCCCTTCTAAAAAGATAAGTGGTCCATTGATTTTATTCAATCCAATATATTCTAAACTCATAATAGTGCCACCTTTCCTTAGAAGATCTGATCAATTGTATGTGTGATCTTATCTTTTAATATTTCAAACTTTTCAAATTCATCATTACCAATAGTATATTTTAATTGAATAACTTCTTCATAAATATGGGTCTTTAATATGAGTGAAATCGCCTTACCTTTTTGAATGAACTTTAAGGATTGTTCATATAAATGGATAATTGTTTCCATCATTTTTAATTGTTTTTCAAGTGGTACATAAGTATCAACTTTATGGAATGCATTTTGTTGTAGGAATCCTAAACGAATGACACGTCCAATTTCAATGATTAATTTTTGATCATCTGGTAATACATCACTACCAATTAATTTAACAATTTCCATTAATTGTGTTTCTTCAGTTAATAAACTTGCGATTTGACGACGATACTTTAAGAACTTTGGATCCACTGAATTATCATAAAATGATGTTAGATCATTAATATATTCTGAATAACTTAAATTCCAGTTGACTGCTGCAAAGTGTCTTTGATAAGCAAGTGCTTTATCAAGTGCCCAGAAACAACGAACAAATCGTTTTGTATTTTGAGTTACTGGTTCACTAAAGTCTGAACCTTGTGGTGATACTGCTCCAATAATTGAAACAGAACCTGTTGAATGATTTAAATTAATCATATATCCAGCACGTTCATAGAACTGTGAAATTCTTGATGGTAAATATGCAGGAAATCCTTCTTCAGCTGGCATTTCTTCTAATCTACCAGATATTTCTCTTAATGCTTCTGCCCATCTTGAAGTGGAATCGGCCATGATTGCTACATGATAACCCATATCTCTATAGTACTCAGCAATCGTTAACCCAGTATAAATACTTGCTTCACGTGCTGCAACTGGCATATTTGATGT
>DHEJ01000036.1:0-102652 GCA_002399815.1 Acholeplasmataceae bacterium UBA4853 | reverse complement strand
CAACCAATATAAACAATAATATCAGCGTCACACCATTTAGCAAACTGATGTTGCATCATCGTTTTCCCGGTACCAAAACCACCAGGAATCGCTGCTGTACCACCTTTTGCGATTGGGAATAATGTATCAATAACACGTTGACCTGTTAATAAAGGAATTGTTAAAGGTAATCTTTCTAAAACTGGACGTTCTTTTTTAATTGGCCATTTTTGAGTTAATGTTAACTCAACATCGGCATTTTTAGTTTCTAAGACTACAACAACATCATTAACATGATAAAGACCACTTGGCTTAACACTTTTAACAACTCCTTCAGTATGAGGAGGAATCATTAAACGGTGTTCTATGGATTGGGTTTCAGGAATCGTTGCAAATATATTACCACCTACGACATGATCCCCTTCTTTAACCTTCACTGTGACATCCCACTTTTTTTCTAAATCAAGGGATGAAACATCAGAACCCGGATGAATAAAATCACCGGATTCTTTTCTAATCTTTGTTAAAGGTCTAGCAATCCCGTCAAAAATATGAGACATCAAACCAGGTCCTAAATCAACACTCACCAAGTTTTTAGTTGGATAAACTAAATCACCCATTTTTAAGCCTGAGGTTGTTTCATAAACTTGAATGACGGTAATTTCTTTAGATATTGAAATAACCTCACCCATTAAACGGTTTGGTCCAACATATACTTTTTCAAGCATAGAAAAGCTTTCAGTATCTTTTACTTTAACAACTGGTCCATTAATTGAATAAATTCTATTTTCCATATAATCCCTTCTTACTCACTAAACCATTTGGCTGTACTATAGAAATGCTTACGAGCATCTTCTAGATTTGAAGAAATCGTTTCAGTTACAATTGCACTTAAATGTTTACTGTGTAATATAAAGCCTGCTTTAATCTTAGGATTAATGATAGCTTTTAATGTTTTAGGTACTAAAGATAAGTCCTTTTCATTGACTTCAATTGCATCAAAGTCTTTAACTTGGTATGTGCCTAGTTTTTTATTAAACCATTTAGCATACACAGGTGTATCTCTAAACTTTTGAATTTCTAATGCTAAATTATTAAACAATTCATCAATCAGTTCCATTCTTTTTTTCATCACTAAAAGATCTAGATTTCTTTGTTTAACGGATAATTCTTCTTGATGTTGTTTATAAATATCTCTTGCTCTTGATGCTAATATATCAATCTTTTCTTCTTCTAATTCTTTTTCAAAAAGTTCTTTTGCATCTTTTGTCATACTATTGATTTCATTTTTTAGTTCAGTTATTTCTAAACTAGACTCTCTTTCGATAGCCTTTTTAAAATAAATGCCTAAATCATCTCTATTAGTAAAGTTCATAATTCACCTCTATAATTTCACACCGATAGCTTTTGATACATAGTTATCAATGGATTCACCGATATTAGAATTCCCATGCCTGTCAGGAATTTCTACTAATAAAGGACTAATGTTTCTTAGTTTTAACTCGGAAATAACCTTAGGTGCCAATTCTACGATTTTAGTCGTCATTAAAACAACAGCAATTTCCTCATCTTGCATAAGTCCATTTAACTTTTCTAAAAGTTCTTCTTTATTATGTAAGACAGTACCTTCAATGCCAACTAATCTCATACCGACTAAAGTATCTACATTGTCACTTAGAAGATAAAACTTCATATCATCACCTAATTAACTAATTGTTGGAATATTATTTAGAATTAAAATTGAAATCAATAAACCATAAATAGCTACCCCTTCACCAAGTGCAACGAAAATCAATGATTTACCTAAGTTTTTAGGATTCTCTGAAATTGCACCAATCGCTGCTGGTGCTGCTGCTGCAACGGCAATCCCTGCACCAAGTGCTGAACAACCTGTTGAAATTGCAGCACCTAAATAACCAAATGCTGCTGCTTGATAAAATAATCCTGATTCGGCAACACCTGGGTCACCAAATTCAGCTGCAAAGATCAATGGACTAGCAACTGCTAATGCAAAGAAAAATGTTGTAAATAATGCGATATGTAAAACTAATCTACGCTTAGCACTTAATGCAGAAACGCTGCCTTTAAATACCTTAACAAGCGGTAATAAAATAAAGATAATTCCTAAAAATATAACACCTAATAAAATCCATTCCATATCTTTTTCCTCCTAGACAATTGGATTAAATAATATTCCGTCACCATCATAGTAACGTGAAAACATTTCATAAAACTCTAATCTTAATACTTGAATACCTACGATTAAACCTTCAAGCCCCATAACAAATAAATTACCAAGTGCCATTGCCCACCAGATTTCACCGTTTTGGGAAAGCACATTTACAACCATCATCAATCCAGCATGTGATAATACGAATCCACCAACTCTTAAGAATGATAATGTATTGGTTAAGTAACTTAGCATAACTTCAAATAGTTCGAAGAACCCTTCCATGAAGAATCCACCAATACCATCTGGAAACATCTTGTGGTGATGTAATTTTCTTTCAATTGGTTCTTTTAAGAAAATCAGTAACACCGGAATAATAATTAATAAGATGATTGGTATGATACTAAACATATCAGTCCATCCAAATAACATTTGACCACCAATGCCTAGTAAGATATATCCATAGAATAATAATCCGGATACACCATTAGGAGAACAAATCGCTTCTGCATAATTTTTCTTCCTAAAGTTGAAATACGTATTCGTAATGATCGAAACTAAGATGAATAATGACCCTAATGCAACCGCACCTAATAACAGTGTCATCGTATTATGATTATCCATCGGATGGAATGGTAGAAATGTAATGCCAAATCCTTTTAACCAATCATAAAGTGGACTAAGTACATGTGCATTACCAAAGAATTCACCATAAATCAATCCAAAGAATGCACCACTTAAACCGATTCTAGTAACAATCGGACCTAAGCTCCATCCTTTAAACTTACCTAATAAAAATCCAATCAGTGATAATAATAACCCTTGTCCAAAATCTCCAAACATAATACCGAATAATAAGGTATAACTAATCGCCATAAAGGTCGTTGGATCAACATCGCCATAGGTTGGAACACCATACATCTCTACATAGACTTGGAACGGTTTTGTAAACCAGTTATTCTTAAACTTGGTAGGTGGTATAAAACGTTTATCTGATTCAGCATCACTATCATCCACTTGAACAGATTCAATGTCATTAAATAACGCTTTAAATGCTTCAACATTATCTTTTTCAATGAATCCTGAAATAGAAATTCTATCCCCTAAACCAACCACATGTTTTTTAGCTTCATACATCTTATGTAAGAATTCAAGTTCACCTTTAATAATACCTAGACGTTCTTGATAAACAAGTGCTAAATCTCTTAATTCTTTTCTTAAATCATCAATCTCTTTTTCATTATTTCTAATCGTTGTTTCTAGTGCTTCTCTAGCACTTTCAGGTGTACCATGTACAAAATCAGGAATTCTAATTCTTTCAAAGTACATTGAAGTAAATAAGTTATCAATTTCCCGTTTGAATTCATTAGATGTTACATATAAACACCATAATTCTTTAGTTTCCTTATCTTCAGAAAAAGGAATGAAGATAAATGGTTTATGACGATAATAATTTAATCTTTCAACACTATCTTGAGGTAACTTACCAAATCTTAAACTTAAGAACTTCGTATTAAATAAATCATCAAATGATAACTCTAGACTTTCTAAATTCTCGATTTGTTTTAACGCTTCTAAAATCTTTAAGTTATTTTCTTCAAGCTTTTTAATACTGTTAAACTCCAAACTAAATGCTTGATGAGAATCAATAATATATTGATGCATCTCATCAATTGAATCTCTTAAAACTCTGGTTTTAACAGGGATTAAAGAAAGTACTAATTCTTCTTCAATTTCATTGATTTGAGCGATTAATTCATCGGTTGGATTGCCACCTTCATATCCGGTAGAACCATGAACAGTCGACAGTACTTTAGTACTATCTACTGGATGAAAACCGTAAAAATCGATCAGTTTTGCCAGAATCTCATCTGTCTTTTCTTTTTCAGCTGTTAAGTTAACTAAACGCATTTTTGCTATCATATAGACCTCTTAGAATACCATCATGGTACGTATTTCAGATTCTGGGACTTGGTATCTAATTCCTTCAATTAAGTGAATCAAATTGGTTACTTCTAACTCTGATAAAATCATATACCCAATAAAGACTTTTGCTGGGTGAGATGCATAGTACATCAATTTATTTGCAATATGATAGCGAAGATGATCGCCAAAGTATTCCAGATAAATCTGATCTTTATCACCAATATATTGTTGTTGACCTAATTCAATAATCTTTTTAAAGATATCATTAGGATCTTTTATCTTAATAATTAAATCTAGTTTTTGCTCGCTGATTCTATTTGATGGAACCAGCATCATTTTAATCTCATCATCACTGACCTTATAAAACTTCTTTAAACGATAAACTTTGATCATGTTTTCCATTTCAATTCTGGATTTAAAAACATGCTCTAGTTCACTTCTTAAATTGCCTTTATAATGTGTCTTGATTTGATCAAATGCATATTTATAATAATCTGCTTCAAATAAACTTTCAAACTCATAATACTTTAAATCATCATTGCTTAATTTTTCGAAAGGTTTTAACATCTTTTGATATTTGGTATCTTTTAGTGCTTCAACTAATTCTTTTAAATTATTTGTTTTAGATATTGCTTCAAAATTAATTTTTGAATATTGATCAAAATAAAGTGGTAAATCTGCGATGACATCATAAACTTCATGTGAAATAAAACTTCTGATCATTGCTAATAAAACTTCATGTTCTTGATGTAGGAGTGAAAGTAAGTAAAAGGACTTATCTTTCATTGTCAAAAACTTAATGACTCGCATTAAATGATTAAATTTTTGACGACGAATTAATCCTTCTAACCGACTACGATTGACTGCATATTCAGGAATACTTTCTAATACTTCAGTATATGCTGGATGCTTCTTTAAATAAGCAGTTACATCTGAAATATTACGTTTCTTTAAAAGTTCTTTATAATCTTCAGGTTTAAGATCTTTAGCATGAATTGTCTTAATCTTAGTGATTAAAGCATTTCCTACATACATCAAGATAATTCACCTAAAATAAAGTCCATCAGTTCCTTTAACCAAATGTCTTTATTTTTCTCATACTGCACTTGAATATTCTTTTCTTTTAAAGCTGTTTTTTCTTCATATGCTTTTAAACGTTCTAAAAATAATTGATCCGCATCTTTTTCTAGTTGCGCAGTTTGCATATCAATATCTTTTTTATACTTATCAGTCAATTCTTTTTTCATCGCTTTAAACGCTAAAAAGAGCTCTTCTTTTTCTTTCTTTAGTAAAGAAATTTCTGCCTGAGCTTGCTTGTCAAGTTCGATCACTTCGTGAATTAATTTTTTCATATGTAAAACACTTTCTTCCAGAGGAGATGATTTTATTTCTTATATAGTTTATCACATTATAAATGTAATTTCTATTTGGATGGAATTATTACCTTGTTAATTATAAGCCAATGCCAATTGATTTACAAGTCAAAAATTATGAAAGTGTTTTTATAAGTGATAAAGAAAGAAAACCCTGCATGAAACATGCAGGGTTTAGATTATGCTTAACTTAATTATTTAGTTAATGAAGCAATTTTTAACATAGTTCTTACAAGTTGAGCAGTATATGACATTTCATTGTCATACCAAGCCATAACTTTAACAAACTTAGCGTCTGATTTTAAGATTTGAGTTGTATTTGCATCATAAATAGAACCGTAGTGTGAACCGATTACGTCAGCAGATACGATTGGATCTGGTTGATATTGTAATGTTTCGTTCGCAGCTTTCTTGAAAGCTTCATCGATTAGTTCTAATGTAACTTCTTTTTTAAGTTCAACAGTTAAGTCAACGATTGAACCAGTGATTGTTGGAACACGTAATGCAGTTCCGTCTAATTTTCCTTTTAATGAAGGGATAACTAAACTAATTGCAGCAGCAGCTCCTGTTGATGAAGGGATAATTGATGCAGCAGCAGCACGTCCTCTACGAGACATGAAACCTTTTTTATGAGGTTGGTCCATTAATGATTGGTCATTAGTGTACGCATGAACTGTAGTCATGAAACCTTTAACAATTCCGAAATTGTCATCTAAAACTTTTGCTAAAGGAGCAAGAGCGTTTGTAGTACATGATGCACCAGAAACGATTGTTTCAGATCCATCTAAGATATTGTCGTTTACGTTATAAACAACTGTCTTAACGCCTTCACCTGTTGCTGGTGCAGAAATAACAACTTTCTTAGCACCTGCTTGAATATGTAAACCAGCTTTTTCTGCTGAAGTAAATAAACCAGTTGATTCTAATACAACGTCAACTTTTAATTCACCCCAAGGTAATGCAGCCGGGTCTTTTTGAGCATAAATAGTAATTGATTTTCCATCAACAACTAATTTATCACCTGATGCTGATACTTCATGACCTTTGAAGTTTCCTTGTGCTGTGTCATACTTTAATAAGTATGCTAATGTTTCTGCATCTGTTAAATCGTTAATCGCTACGATGTTAAAAGCAGGATTACCGAACATTAAACGAAATGCAAGTCTTCCGATACGACCAAATCCATTAATTGCTACTTTAATAGCCATATTTAATTTCCTCCTAGATTTATTGGTTTTTGTTCACTTCTATTTTAACACAAACCTTACATAATGTAAGTACTCAATTGCTTGTAAACGTTTACTTCACCTACAATTCGACCATAACTCAAAGGTTTAATTTTCTTACTTCTATGATATAATCATACTATCGAGGTAAAAGCCATGCATATGAACGTAGAGATTGAATTTAAAACAAGAATTTCAAAGGAAAAATATGAGACTTTATTAGAAGCCTTTTCTTTAGATGGTAATATTTTTAAACAAACTAACTTCTATTTTGATACAAATGATTTAGATTTAAATAGACAAGCTTATGTTTTAAGAATCCGCCAAAAGAAAGATATCTATAAGTTAACATTAAAATCTCAAAATGAACATGGTGCATTTGAGTATCATGTCATCTTATCTGAAGCACAAGTTCTAGATATGAAAAAGAATGGTTTTAGAACAAGAGATTTCTTTGAACAAATTGATTACACTGTATACTATCAAACATCACTAGATAATTACCGTGCTTCAACGCCCTATGAAGGTGGTACCTTATTCCTAGATTATTGCGAATATTGTGGATTAACTGATTATGAAGTAGAATTTGAAGCAGATCACTTCGAAACTGGATTAATGGTGTGGAACAAATTCTTACATCGTTTCAATATCACTTTCCAACAAACATTACGTAAGAGTGAACGTGCACTAAACTGCGTCATTCAAAAATAAATTAAACAACAAAGCACTTCTTAGAGTTAGTTTCTTAGAAAGTGCTTTTTTCATAAAAAAAACTCACCTAAGTGAGTTTATTTAAATTTAATCTTCGTCTTCTTCTCTATTAACATCCATTGTAGCAAAATATCTGTTTAATGTTTCTTGGTAGTGTGTAAAATCTTCTTCAGAATTTTCACGCATAATCATTTCTCTTAAACGTTTAGGGATAAATACTCTAATTTCTTCATCATTATAACCAACTTGCATACGTTTAGAATCAACAATAATTGGTCTTTTTAAAACAGATGGATGACTGATAATAAATGATTTTAACTCTGAAACTGACATATCTTCAACTTCAAGTTCTTGTTCCTTAAAAATCTTAGAACGCGTTGAAATAATATCATCAAACCCATTTTCAGCATGGCTAAGCATCATCTCTATATCACCATCATTAATACGATGATTAAAAAGATTCTTTTCTTCATAAGGCACTTTATGTTCATCTAACCATTTTTTCGCCTTACGACATGAGGAACAACTTGGAGTGGTATAAATAGTGATCATATCATTCTCCTTATTTTAGCCATAACAATCCCATAGGGAGTGTCTATAGTTATTATATCGGTTTGTCAAATGATTTACAATACCAAAGGACTATTTTTGGTTTGTGTACAAAAATGAAAACGTATTCATGTAGTAAAGTAGATATAAAACAAATATTTTGTTTGAAAACATCCATAAAGTTGTTATAATAGTAACAATTTACAGTTAGGAAGGTAATTATTATGTCAAAATGGGATTTAAGTGTTTTTTATGCCGATGAGGCATCATGGGAAAAGGATTATCAATTAATTAAGTCAATGATTCCAAAGTTTGCTGATTTTAAATCAAAATTAGGAGATTTTGAAACATTTAAGGCATATCATTTATTTGATGAAGAACTTACAAAACTACTTTATAAAGTATATGCTTTCGCGCATTTAGGTTCTGACCTAAATCTAAAAGATAATGATAAGATGAGTAAACAACAACAAGTCGGTTTAGTCTTAAATGATTTATCTCAAGCAACATCTTTTATTTCACCAGAGATTATTGAACTTGGTGAAGAAAAGGTTATGTCATTTGTCAATAAAGATGAGGTATTAAAACCTTATGCATTTCCATATAAAAAATTATTCCGTGGACAAATGCATATATTAGATGCTAAAAGCGAAGCATTATTATCTAACTTCTCTGCAATTAGATCAATTCCTACATCCTTATACCAATCACTATCCGTTATTGATAGAACCGATGAAAAAGTAAAACTATCTGATGGTAGCAGTGTACTTGTTACACAAGCTCAATTTAGAGCATTAATCGAATCATCTAAAACACCAGCAGACAGAAAGAAAATCTTTAAAACTTTATACAAAAAGTATGCTGATAATAAAAGTGCATTTGCAGCAACTTATAATTTAGTCTTACAACAACTAAATACAGTTGTTAAAAATAGAAATTATGAATCCAGTCTAGATTCTGCTTTATTTAACAACAACATTCCAGTGTCAGTATTCCATAATTTAAAAGATGTTGCTTATGAAAATACGCACACATTAAAAAGATATATTGCCTTAAGAAAAAAGGCATTAAATATGAAGACTTATTATACATATGACCGTTTCTTACCTCTTGCGAAATCAGATAAGAAATATCCATATGCTGAAGCTAAACAATTATTTATCGAATCATTAAAAGGATTCCCTAAAGAATTTGTTGATAATCAAATTGATGCAATCAAAGATGGATTCGTCGATGCATATCCTACCGATGGTAAACGTACAGGGGCATATTCAAGTGGTTTTTATGGACATCATCCATTTATCTTACTTAACCACAATGATACCTTAGATTCCGTATTTACGCTTGCTCATGAAGCAGGACACTCTGCACATACACTATTCTCAGATAAAGCACAACCACTACCAATTAGTGATTATACAATCTTCGTAGCTGAAATTGCTTCTACTTTCAATGAACATGCTCTACTTGATCATTTACTAAAGAAAGTATCAACTAAAGCTGAAAAGATCGAATTATTAACTATGGCAATTGATAACATTTGTTCTACATTCTACCGTCAAACATTATTTGCTACATACGAATATGAAGCAAATAAATTAGTCGCTGAAGGAAAACCAATTAACGAACAAAGTCTATCTAAGATCATGGTTGACTTATACAAACACTATTATGGTTTAGATATTACTAAAGAACCTGGTAAACAATATGTTTGGGCATATATCCCTCACTTATTCCATACACCATTTTACGTCTACCAATATGCAACATCCTTTAGTGCTTCCTTAAAAATCTATGATAATGTAAAATCAAATGCACCACATGCATTTGATAACTATATTGCAATGTTAAAAACAGGTGGATCAATGTTCCCTGTTGATGAAGCTAAAATTGCTGGTGCCGATTTAACTGATAAGAATACTTTCCATGCAGTTGTTGCACGTATGGAATCATTACTTGATCAATTAGAAGCTGCACTTAACGCATAAATATCTTGACTAATCCATATTTTCATATAAAATAAATATAACGTTGATAAGAACAAGTACCTAAGTATGAGGATACATTAGAGATCTGTGAAGTAAGGTGAAAAACAGAATCCAAAAACTTAGCGAATGGACCTTGGAGTTATAAATAAATCTAAAGTGCACGATAATGTCGTGAACTAAGGTGGTACCGCGATTATACATAATCGTCCTTAGAAGTTTTATACTTTTAAGGACGATTTTATTTTAAAAAAGGAGCATATTATGCAAAGACTCGTATCAGGCATTAAGCCAACCGGTGAATTAACATTAGGAAATTATATTGGTGCAATCAAACAATTTGTTAAACTACAAAATGAGTTAAAAGACACTGAACTTTTTATCTTTATTGCTGATTTACATGCGATCACAACCCCACAAGATAAAACGATTCTAAAAAAACGTGTTAGAGAAATAGCAATGTTTTATATTGCTTGTGGACTAGACCCTGAAAAGGTCAATTTATTTGTTCAATCAGAAGTTGTTGAACATGCACTTTTAGGTTACATTATGGAATCAACTGCTTATATTGGTGAAATGGAACGTATGATTCAGTTTAAAGAAAAAAAACGTAATCAAGTAGATGGCGTTCGTACATCACTTTTAACATATCCAGCCTTAATGGCAGCTGACATCTTACTTTATGATGCTAACTTAGTGCCGGTTGGAGAAGATCAAATTCAACATCTGGAATTAACTAGACTACTTGCAGAACGTTTCAACACTCAGTATGGTGAGACATTCATCGTACCAGAAGGTTATGTTACAAAAGTTGGTGCCAAAATAAAAAACCTGCAAGACCCAACCAAAAAGATGAGTAAATCGGATGCTTTATCAGAAAAATCATATATTTTATTAAGTGATGATTTAAATCAAATAAAAAATAAAATTAAGTCTGCAGTCACAGATAGTGATACCCAAATCAAATTTGATGAAAAACATAAACCAGGCATTTCAAATCTTTTAACCATCTACTCTGCAATTACAGATGAACCTATAAAAGATATTGAAAACCGTTATATCGATAGTACTTATGCAACCTTCAAAAATGATTTAGCTCAAATCGTATCAGATCATATTGGACAGATACAATCAAACTACCAAGCACTTCTAAAAAGTAATACCTTAGATGATATCTTAGATAAGGGTAGAGATAAAGCAAGTCTTTATGCTAAACGTAAAATGTCTAAAGTCATGGCTAGACTTGGTCTTCAAAGAAAAAAATAATGATAAAAAAAGATTTTGACACCTACTTTTAAAGTATTGGTCAAAATCTTTTATTTTATTTATCCATTGTTACTCTATATTTTGAAACTGGATATTCATCCTCACCATCTCTTTGAAGATAGGATGGATGTTCAAATTCAACGGTAATATCATTACCTCGGTAAAACTTTACATACTTTTTAAATAATGGGTGCCATCCAAAGTAAATGGTTGGAAACACTAAGACTAGGAGCCATTTTGGAATATCTTTAACAATGACTAATTCCAAATTATGTTCACTACGATTCTTTTTAGGTGCAAGCTTCATCCCACCCCCAAAATAAGATGAAAACATCACAGTAGCAAACCATAACTTATTTTCAACCCACGTTTTTCCATCTACAGTAATTGTACCTTTAACAGGTTTATACTGGAAAAACGATGTGATTGCATTTCTAAAATAATTTGATTTGTTTTTAGCAGCCTTTGATTTATTCACTTTATAACAAACAATACCATCAAGACCTACACCAGCACCATTAATAAATTTTTCAACTTTACCATTCACATATAATGTTGGTAGATCTTTAATAAATGGTTTAATATTTGCTAACTTATTTTTAATTGGTACAGTTCTAATAAAATCATTACCTGTTCCTGCTTTATATATAAATGTTTCAGGTAAAACTTCATAACCATTGATTTGATTGACAATTCGATTTAATGTCCCATCACCACCAATAATAATGATTGAATCCTCTTTTTTATATAAAGATAAAAATGCTTTAACATCCTTAATCTCTAATAAATTTTTTGTAGTTACGAGTAAACCTTTTTTCTGTCCTTGTTTTGCTAGCCTATCTGCTATTTTAACGTTTTTACCTTTATTGGATAAGGGATTATATAATATAACCTGCATAGTCTGATTAAAATACACCTAAAGCGTATTTTTTCTTTCCTCTTCTAACTAAAGCATATTTTCCAAATGCTTTTGTTGTATGATTCATAGTATATAAGATATCGCTAATTTTTTCACCATTAACACTTACAGCACCTGATAAAATAAACTCTCTTGCTTCACGGTTACTGGATGCTAAATGACTATGTACTAATACATCAACTAATGTATCCTCATCTTTAATAGAAACCTTATCAAGTACTTTTTCAAGTGTTTCATAAGCATCTAAGTCTAAATTAGAAAAATCTCCTCTAAATAATGCATCTGTTACATCTAAGGCTGTACTTAAAGCTTTTTTTCCATGAACAAATGTAACAACTTCTTCTGCTAGTTTTTTCTGAGCAATTCTTAATTCTAGTTTTTGACTAGACTCATGCATCAACTCCATAATTTCATCATGTTCTAATGTTGTTAAGAGTTTTAAATAATTTAAAACGTCATTATCGGATGCATTAAAGAAGTATTGATAGAGTTCATAAGGTGAAGTTAAATTCGCATCCAACCATAAAGCACCAGTTTCTGATTTACCAAACTTTGTCCCATCTGATTTTAACAACAATGGTGATGATAATCCAACTGCATCATTTTCACCAACAACCTTTCTAATCAACTCTAATCCAGCAGTAATATTACCCCATTGATCAGAACCGCCAAATTGGATTTTAACATCTTGTTCTTTATATAAGGTTAGCCAGTCTATCGACTGTAGAATCATATATGAAAACTCTGTATACGATATACCAATATCAAGTCTTTTTTGAACAGTGTCTTTTGCAAGCATGTAGCTTACATTAAAATACTTTCCATAATCTCTTAAAAAAGTAATCATATCTATTTTAGAAATCCAATCATAGTTATTAACAAAAATTGTATTTCCACCAATAAGTTTCTTAATTTGAACCTCTATTTTTTTAGCATTTTCTAAAGATTGTTCCAGTGTTAACAACTTTCTTTCACTAGTTTCTTTAGGATCCCCGATCAAACCGGTTGCACCACCGATTAAGACAACCGGTTGATGACCATGTTTTTGAAGGTATTTCATTCTAACTATTTGAACTAAATGTCCAACAGTTAATGACTCTCCTGTTGGGTCATATCCAACATAAAATCTCGTCTTTTTCTCATTAATTAACACTTTAGCTTCATCTAAATTAGAAACATCCTTAATCATGCCACGCCATACTAATTCATCAAATAAATTCATATAAATTCTTGTATATTCAGTATGTAACATTTGATTGATACTGAATATAGCTTCCTTTCTTTCATTTGTTATAATTTTAAAACTTTTTAATAAAAAAATCCTTAGGTTGAAAAACCAACCTAAGGACGAATAAATTTCGCGGTACCACCTTAGTTCGTATAGTTACTATACGCACTCATTTACTACACTTAATCTCGTTTGTTGTATTTCGACTTAAATCAGTACTTCTAGTTTTCACCTACCACTAGATCTCTTATATTAGTTGATTTAACCTACTTATATTCAAACTTCATTGATTGATTAAATTGATTCTCTTTCAATAATATGGTGAGGTAAAACAATTCTTGTATTTTCAACACCCTTAGATTGCATTAACTTAGTTAATAATCTCATAGATACAGCACCAATATCATACACAGGAATATCAATAGAGGTTAAACCCGGTCTTGATAATGCTGCATATTTTGTATTTTGGAATCCTGCGATCTTTAAATTATTCGGTACATGCTTACCATTATTAATTGCGGTATTTAAAAATGAAACTGCAATACTATCACGCACTGCAATCGCACCATCAACATGGATATCAGCAAAGAAAGTCTCGAAGTGTGGACGATTAATAGATGTATCGCCACTTGTTCTAAAAATTCTTGGTTCTAATTTTGCATCAAGCATTGCTTTTGTATAGCCTTCTTCTTTTTTATCATTCACGCTATAACGTCTTGCAGTACTTAATAAATAAATATCCTTACATCCTTTTTCAATTAAACGGTTTGTAATTTCATAACCAGCTTTAACATAATCAATTGAAACCGTAGGCACAATTGGGTCAGAAGTAACAACATTAGCAAACACGTAAGGAATATTGTTATCATTAAACATACGTTTTATTAATTCTACATCACGATCTGTTAATTCATCATTCAAATATAAGATACCATCAACTTGTTCAGCAACAATATTTTGAAGTGTATCTAAAACATCGGCATCATCATGGATGGTAAATAACTTAATTGAATAATTATATTTAGCAGCAATATCAGCAATTCCGCCTAACATTTGAGCCACACTTGCTCTTGTAATATCTGAAATAACAACCCCAACAGTTGTTGTTTTTCTACTTGCAAGACCACGTGCAATAACGTTTGGTCGATATCCTAACTCTTTAATGACTTTAAGTACACGTACTCTAGTTTCTTCTTTTACTTTTTCTGGTGAGTTTAAAACTCTTGAAACAGTTGCTAAAGAAACGCCAGCAGCACCTGCAACATCATAAATAGTGGCATTACTCATAATCAATCACCTCTTATTAAAAGTAATTATATCATAATATGGAAGTGCTTACAATATGGAATGAAAAAATATGAAATATTTTCATAAAAAGAAAACCGGTAATATACCGGTTTAATTTACGCTTGTTTTTGTTCTTTAATTCTAGATGCTTTTTTACTTAAAGTACGGATGTAGTTTAATTTCGCACGGCGAACAACACCAATACGAGCAACTTCTAAACGATCAATAGCTGGTGTATGAATTGGGAAAGTTCTTTCCACTCCGATTCCATTAGAAACCTTACGAACTGTGAAAGTTTCTGAAATCCCACCGCCTTGGCGTTTAATAACTAGACCTTCGAATAACTGAATTCTTTCTTTGTTACCTTCTTTAATCTTAACGTAAACTTTAACAGTATCACCTGCTTTAAAGCTTGGACGTTCTTGAATGTACTTAGAAGTAATTTCAGCAATTAGGGCTTGCCCTTTTAATTTTGCCATTATGATTCTCCTTATTTTACGTCTGTTCTTAGGTAATAACCTAGCGGACCAGCGTGCTTTTTTAATTATACATGAAACCTTATTTGGTTTCAATCTCTTTTTTAAGATTTGCCAAAATCTTGGCTTCCTCTTTGTTTAATACCTTTTTATCAATCATATCAGGTCGTTTAATTAATGTTTTCTTAAGACTTTCTGTGAGTCTCCAAACTCTAATTTTTTCATGATGACCTGACTTTAATACCTCTGGTACAGCTAAACCATTATAGATTTCAGGTTTTGTGTACTGTGGATATTTTAATAATCCTTGTTGATGTGAATCTTCACTGTATGAAGCTTCATTAATCACACCAGGAATCAATCTTGTTAAGCTATCTGTAATGACCATAGCGGCTATTTCACCACCGGTTAAAACATAATCTCCAATACTAACTTCTTCATCAACTAGTGTCAATATCCGTTCGTCAATACCTTCATAGTGCCCACAAATTAATATCATATGCTTAATTTCTTTACTCCACTTGGTTGCTAGTACTTGGTTATATACTGTGCCTTGTGGTGATAATAAAATCGTATATGTTTCATCTGTTTTAAGCTTCTTAATTAATGTTTCAAAGGGAGGATATATCATTAACATACCTGCACCACCACCATAAGGTGTGTCATCAATTTTTCCGCCTTTTAACACGGTATAATCTCTTAAATCATGGATATTAATCACTACTTGTCCATCCATAATCGCATGTTTGATTTTAGATGTTGATAAGAATTGATCAAAGAAATTTGGAAATATTGTAATGATATCAATTGTCATAATAATCCCTCAATTAAAGCAATCATAATACCTTCTTCTGATACGCTTTTGATAAATTCTTTAACAAATGGAATCATAATGCTACGTTCATCTAGTGTTTTAACCCGTAATAAATGACCTTGAGGTACATCAACGATGTCCTCTACAGTGCCAAATACATAATGATTTTCTGTAAACACATTCAGACCAATAAGCTTAGGTAAATGAAATTCATCATCACTTAATTCATTGGGTTCTTCATTGGTATATATATCTTGATGTTTTAAGTGTTCCACTGATGTTAAGGATGAATGTTCGTTAAAACTAATAATGAATAAGTCATTTTGTTTCCGAACGGTTTTAATCGTTAAAGTCTTAGAATCAACATAAACTGTCTTTCCTATTTTAAAACGGTTAAAATCTGTTTCAGGTCGAACTTTAACTTCACCTTTTATGCCATGTGTATTGACAATCTTACCTATACAATAAAATAACATCAGTCTTAGTATGCATCAATATCTAAGTGCACACGTTTGCCTACTTTTGATGCTCCAGCATACACAATTGTACGAATTGCAGTTGCAATTTTTCCGCCTTTACCAATGACTCTACCTAAATCAGTTTCATTAACTAATAATTGAATATGAATTAATGCCTCATCCTCAGATAAAACCTTGACAGAAACATCATCTGGGGAAACCACTAATGGCACAACTATTTGTTTAATTAATTTTGCAAAATCGACTGCCATATGTTTTTAACCCCCTACCGTATTATTTGTTTAATACGTTGAATTTTTTGAATAAACTTTTAACTGTATCAGTTGGTTGCGCACCAGTAGCAATCCATGATTGTACTTTTTCGCTATTTACTAAAACAGTTCCTTTAATTGGTTCATAAGTACCAACTATTTCCAAGAACTTACCATCTCTTGGTGCTTTAGAATCAGCTGCCACAATTCTGTAGAATGGGCGTTTGTGATTACCAAAACGTTGTAAACGAAGTTTAACTGCCATTTTTATGTCTCCTTTAAATTTAATCCTGTATTATTTTATCATATATTTTGTAACTGTCAAGTCTTTTTTCTTGACATCAATCAATATTTGCTTGTTCATTAAAAAACAGTGATGCATGCACTCCGATAAACCCTTTTATGCCTTGTAATTGGCTTAAAAGTAGTTTTTCTCCCTTATTCTTATCAAAATAAACGATTGCATAATTCGCTTTTTTAGATACATAAGCGACATTAACATCCATTCGTTCTAATTTTTTAGGTACTTCTTTTCCTGTAAAATCAACAATATAAGCCATTCTTTCAATTTGCATATGACGCTCCAAAAATATCTTCTATACTAATTTCTTGATATTTTCCACTTTCTAATTTTAAATCGAGTAACCCAATCTTAGTTCTTTTAAGTGATAAAACTTGATACCCCACTTTTCTAAACATTTTCTTAACTTGATGAAATCTTCCTTGATCAATAACAATCTTAGCCCAAGTACCATCAAATTCTATTTGTTTTGCTAACCCTGTAAATACTGATCCATCCTCATCTTGAAGTAGAACCCCTTCTTTTAACAGTAAACCATCACTTTCATTAAACACCTTATCTAAGATTACTTCATAGGTTTTATCTAGATGGGATTGTGGTTTAGTGATTTTATTTATCAATGCACCATCATTGGTTAAAATCATTAACCCATGACTATCTAAATCCAGTCTACCTGCAATCTTTAAATCAAATCTGTTATAAGGTTCACCAATTAAATCAAAAACAGTTTGCTTATCGCCTTCATTATGAGAAGAAATATAGTCAACCGGTTTATGGACAGCTAATATAATGACATCCTTATAAAATACCGGTTTTCCTTTAACCGCTATTTTATCATAATTTTCGCGAATTTCTAAGTCAGATGTTTTTACCACCTTACCATTTAATGTCACGAATCCACTTTTAATCAGTTCTTTAACTGATTTTCTACTACCATATTTTAAATTAGATAAAAATTTATCAAGTCTCAAGGTTTGCTCCTATGTTATAATATTTATTAGAGGTGATTACCAAATGATTTTAATGCGCCATATCATTCGCGAAGGACATAAAAGTCTAACAACTGTATCAAGTCCCGTTTTACTACCGCTTTCAAAAGCAGATATAAAACTTGGAAAAGACTTGTTAGAATATGTCATAAATAGTCAAGATGAAGAAAAAGTAACTCAATATAAATTACGTCCATCTGTTGGTCTTGCAGCAGTTCAAGTCAATATCTTAAAAAGGATGTTTGCTATGCACGTAACCGATTTTGATAATAATTTACATTCATATATTATGATTAATCCTGAAATTATATCAAAATCTAAAGAAGAAACATATCTTCCAGGTGGTGAAGGTTGTTTATCGGTTGACCGAGAAACAACAGGACTTACACCAAGATACTATGCAATTAAGGTAAAA
Organism: Acholeplasmataceae bacterium UBA4853; assembly: GCA_002399815.1. GTDB lineage: Bacteria > Bacillota_I > Bacilli_A > Acholeplasmatales > Acholeplasmataceae > Acholeplasma. The sequence goes on along the minus strand of DHEJ01000036.1, from coordinate 84,308 downwards.
GGTTATTATTTAGATTTAGAAACAGAAAGTGCTAAACCACTAGAATTAACTTTAGAGGGCTACCCAGCAATTGTTTTCCAACATGAATACGATCACATCAACGGCATCATGTTTACATCTAAACTATATCCAAAATTACCCCTAGCATTTCCATTATTCGAAGTTGATGAATCAACTGATGAAACAGATGAATGAAGCGTGTCTAAATTGACACGCTTTTTTATTTATACATTCACGCCAACTGAAACGACCGGTTTATATCTAAATTCAGCAATTGTATTAGATTTTTCATGTTTTTCTCTATTACCATAATAATCTAGTAAAGTTACTTCTAGTTCTTCAATAACATCTGTCTTATCTTCTAAGTAATCTGATACTTTTAAAATTGCAGTTTCGATTCGGCTCTTAATACCACCGATACGTAAATCCTGAATTTCATAACCAAAAGCTTTATTATCTTTATGCCATTGATTAGAAAAAGTGTTTTGAAATACTTGAATTGTTTTTAATACTTTTTTCATGTCTTGAACACTTAACATCAAGTCATCATAATTCTTTTCTTGATAAGCTTTTCTTAAATTAACTCCGATTAAAACCTTTTTCCTAATAACATCTAGTAATGCTAATTGTGTTTCAAAAATATATTTATAATCACCGTAATCATTCACACGTTTCTTCATCTTATTATAGTGCTTTGTATAGATCTGTGGATAATTTGGTTCAACAGATGTGTCCAATAATCCAAGTAAGATATCATTATATAGTAAATGTTTATTAGCTGTTGATTTATCATGTGGTTTCTTAGTTAGTTGATTTGCTGAATCAACTAACATAAAATCATCAAATTCAACTTTAGTCACTAATTTAAATACATTTTTAAATGCTTCATCGATTTCTAGATGACCATATTTTGCCATACCATTATAAAACATTGATGGTAAGACTGAGAATACTGAAGCTTCTGCTCCATTATCACCCCAAGACGTGATAATCACTTTTTCAATTTGCTTTTCAATACATGCAGCCATAGATGCTTTATTAGCAAGTAAACTGAAACGATTATCCGGTGTAAAACCAATCCACTTCCAACTACCACCAGCAAAAATGATAGGGTTATTAAACATTTGATGTTTTTCGATCATTTGAATATAATGTGCTTTATCGGTATGATAATAATCCCAATACACTAAACTCACATTAGCAGGTACTTTATCTAAAAGTTCTTTAGGTACTTTGTTGTTTTTAGCATAATAGTCTCCCCAACCTGCAGCAAAGAACATATCACTCCACATCATTGGTTTTAATCCATATTTCTCACAAATTTGTAAAACACGATTTAAATGCTTCACCATGATATCAAAACGCTTTTCATATCCGTGTTTATCTAGATATTTACCGCGTCCAAGCATATATGCTTCATCCATACCAATGTTAATAAATCTAGACTTAAAGTTTTCACTAGAAGTCTTAATCATTTTTTCGATGAACTCATATGTTTTTTCTTCATTCACTAATAAAATATCAAGCGTATCAAATAAATGTCCATACTCTCTATAACGTGTAATTGCATTTAAGTGTGCTAATGTTTGGATACAAGGAATAAGTTCTAAACCAAGAGATTCTGCATATTTTTCAATTTCAGCTATCTCAGTTTTTTGATATGCACCTCGTAAATATCCAAAATATGGTTCATCATCCATTTCAAAAGTATCTTCAGTATAAAGTTGTAATGCATCATAACCAAATATTGCTAGATGCAGTAATAAAGATTTTACAGTAGAAACTTTTGCTACTGCATTTCTAGATGCATCAAGCATAAATGTTAAATGCTTAACTTTTTTAGGCATAACAACTTCAAATGATAACTCATTGATATGTTCTTTATAAATTCTTAAACCTAAAAATACATCACTTTTTTTTGTAATCTTAATAACTAATTGATGGCCATTCTTAAGAACAACTAAATCGTTTGAATGCTCAATAACAAGTTCTAAACCTGATTTTGATATCCCTATATCAAGTTTCTTACACACATCTTTAACACCTATAACAAGTGCTTCATCTAAATGACTGATATTAATCATAATTACTACCTTCCTAAGAATTATTCTAGTGTAACTTTTTTGTTTAAAAACATTAAATTTAAAACAGCTATCTGAACTTTTATAATGGTATAAGTATCCTGATTTTTATTCAAATGGATAAAATCATTCATAATCTTATGTTCATGCCGTTTATTGGCATCAAATAAACGTTCATACCATTGATATTTAGACGCTTTCGGTATTAATTCAACTAACCCTGAGTCTAATACAACATAGCCATTAAAAGGTTGTTTAATAAAGCGTTTAATTAAGTCCTTCAGATTAATAAAGCCACCTCGACCAATCAGTCTTGGTGCATATTTAGAATCGACATCATTGATGATTAAAAGACTAATATAATCTTTTAATATTCTAAGAGAAGTCACCATCGCTTCTTTAATTTTATAAAGGTAAACCGGATCAAAAATAAGACGTACTTTTGGATCTTTTAGTTCATCTAAAATATATCTATAGGTTTGCGATTTATGTTGATCAAATGGTTTAATTAAAACATCTATTTTTCTTTTTTTAATAATGGCTACTTGTTGTCTAACAATTTCTAAAATATTATCTTTATCTTGAATGAGATCATCGAACTTTGGTAGTGTGTAAATTATGTATTGTGCTTTTAATTCTTTTGCACGATATGCTGCCAAATCCAGTGCCTGGTTATAAGATTCTAGTCTTGATTGATCTCTAATCGGAATTGAATCTAATAATGGGTCTACTGCAATCACTTTTCTAGTTCTTGTTTCATGAGATAGATTTTCAAAAGCCTGTTCACTGAGTTGATTAATCTTTTCCCCAGCGACTTTTCTAATAATGACATGAGAAAAATCTAACTTATTGGCAAGTTCGATTTGAGTTTCTAAACTGTTATGATCATAATCTAGAAAAGAGGAAATGATTGGTTTCATAAGACATTCTTCCATTCATACATTAAAATACTTCCAGCAACAACAACATTTAAACTTTCAACATCATTGGTCTTAATTTGGATTAATCCATCAACGTGGTTTTTTACCTCATCAGATAATCCACGACCTTCATTACCTAAAACTAAAATAAGAGGTTGATCGTTTTGTGGTTTTTTACTTGTTTGATGCGCATCTGCACCAAACACTTGGAAATTTTCTAACTTTTTTTCTTTAATAAACTCAATAATATCTAATCTTTCAACAAAACAATCAAAGAGTGCACCACCAGATGCTCTAATTGTTTTTTCATTATATAAATCGGCACTTTTTAAAGATAAAACAACATGATTAAATCCAAATGCAACAGCACTTCTAATTAATGCCCCAACATTATCTGGATTTTGAATATCTTCTAAAACTAAAATGTTTTTTGTTGAAATTTTTCTACTCATCTTCTTACAAACAGCAACCAAATCAAAGGTTGTTTCGGTTAATGATAATTCATCCATTAATTTTTGACTAAGTAATGTACCTTGAACATTAGGATTTGATGTAAGTACTTCAACAGCATACCCACGATCAATTGCTAAATTTACAAGTTTAGGACCATAGACTAAAAATAGATCTTGTTCATCTCTATATTTTTTGAGTTTTAATTTCATCCAGTTTCTAAATCTAGAATTATCTTTTGACTCAATCATCTATTTTCTGCTCCCATAATAATTTTCTAAAGCATCCTTAACCTCAAATCCATGTTCAGCTATTTCTAGTTTGGTATTTGGATGAATCACTAAGGTTCTAATATTAGGAATAATCTCATTTAATAATGCTTCATAATTAAATTTAGATTCTTCTTCAACTGATTTAATGAGTGTTGGTTTTGTTACCGGATGTAACGGTACATAAATTGAACAACAATCATTAAATGCACGAATTGAAATATCAAAAGTTTCAATTTTTTGTGCAATTTTTATAATATCTATTTTATCATAAGTTATCACTGGTCTAAGAATTGGAATATTTGTTACATTTTCAACCACACGAATCGAATCTAATGTTTGTGATGCCACTTGTCCAACTGATTCGCCATTGATTAATGTTTGAAGTCCATGTAGATTTGCATAGGTCTCACCTAAACGATAGAACATTCTTCTCATAATCGTAATAATATAGGAATCATCAACAAACTTTAAGATTTCTTCATGAAGTTTGGTAAAAGGAACTAAATGTAATTTAATTTTATTTGAAGGCATAAATAATGATAACTTTTTAGCAATATCAATGACTTTTTGAACGGACTCAAGTGGTGTTAAGGGTGTGGACTCAAAATGGAATAGCTCTACTTCTATACCTTGTTTCATCATCAAATATGCCGAAACAGGAGAATCAATACCGCCACTTAACATGACTAATCCTTTACCACCTAAACCTATTGGAAAACCACCTAATCCTGGTATTTTACCAACATATAAATATGCTGAATCATGTCTGATTTCAACATTTAATACTTGATTTGGATGATGCACATCAACGATTAATCCACTCACAGAAGGTAAAATCATACTCGCTAACTTTTGAGAGATTTCTAATGAAGTCATTGGGAAATTCTTATCTGCACGCTTTGTATCTATTTTAAATGTTGTTGGTCGTTCAATCTCTTTTTGAATCACATCAATTGCAAGCTCTGCAATCTTAGTTAAATCTTTATCTGTTTTATAAACAAATGAATACGAATGAACACCTGTTACATAACTGAGTTGTTTTAAGACTAAATCCTTATTATCGGATTCTAAATGTAAAAAGATTCGATCATGTTGATACTCGAATTTTACATTTAAATCCTTTAATTTATTTTTCAGTATTCTTTTGATTTGGTTAATAAATGCAGGTTTATTTTTACCCTTTAAGACTAAGTCACCAAATCTTACTAAAATTATTTCTTTCATAATTATCACCATGAATCATTATACCATTTATGGTATACTAAACAGAGGTGATTTTTATGAATTATGGCATATTATTGCAAAGTGCAAACGAATTATTTAAGGATGAACCCAACAACTTATCATTACTTAGTAATGCATCAGCATTCATTAAGCAAAATATTGATCATTTAAACTGGGTTGGATTCTATTTATATACACAAAAAGATTTAACTTTAGGACCATTTCAAGGAAAAGTTGCATGTAACATCATACCTCCAGGTAAAGGCGTTGTAGGTACAGGCTACTTGAAAAAAGAAATCATAGTCGTTGAAGATGTTAATAAAATAGAAAACCATATTATGTGTGACCCACTTAGTCAATCTGAGGTTGTTGTTCCAATCATGCACGCAGGTAAAGTTTGGGCTATATTTGACATCGATGCACCGGTTACAAACCGCTTCGATCAAGATTTAGTACATTTTCTACAACAATTCGGTCAATTACTTGAAAAATACATTGACTTTAATGCGGGTTTAATATAAAATAAATAAGCGGTCAAAAGCAGGCCAAAATGGTATTATAAATATCCCTTCATCGTAAGGATGAACCAAGTAACTTTCTTCTGCTTGAAAGTGAAAAGTATTATGTGGATTATATAAAATCGCTATGGTTGTGTTTACCCAAAAATAAAAAGGAGGTAAATTCAATATGTCACGTTATACAGGTCCAACTTGGAAAGTTTCTAGACGTTTAAATTTCTCTATTTCTGAATCAGGAAAAGAATTAAAGAAAAGACCATTCGCTCCAGGACAACACGGTCAACGCCGTAGCAAGTTATCTGACTATGGTGTACAGTTACAAGAAAAGCAAAAAGTACGTTTTGTTTACGGAGTATCCGAAAAACAATTCAAGAAAACATTCTTTGAAGCTTCTAAGTTAGCTGGTAAATCAGGTGTTAACTTCTTAAAACTCTTAGAGTCAAGATTAGATAACATCGTCTACAGACTAGGTTTTGCAAGAACTCGTGCTCAAGCAAGACAATTAGTAAACCATGGACACATCTTAGTTGACGGACAAAAAGTTGATATTCCATCATACCGTCTAACTCCAGGCCAAACAATCGCTCTTAGAGAAAAGAGTAAGAGTCTTGTTGTGGTTAAGGATGCATTAGAAGCACAATTTGCTCACGTAGATTATGTAGCTTTAGATGCAAATGGCGTAGGAACATTCTCAAGATTGCCAGAGAGAAATGAATTCTTATTTGATGTAAATGAACAACTGATTGTCGAATTCTACAACAGATAATAAACCAATTAAAGATTCCAGTTTCATTTTGGAGTCTTTTTTTTATACCTACAAACATATTAAAAAAGAACGCATACTTTTGGTATGCGTTTTATACTTTATAATTTTATGCTTTATTTTTTGCTGCTTCTGTAAATACTAAGAAATTATTTGGATCAAGCGCTGCACCACCAATTAATGCACCATCGATGTCAGATTCTTTTAATAATACATCAATATTATCTGGTTTAACTGAACCACCATATAAAATACGAATCGAATCAGCCGCTTTTTGACTATAAATTTTTGCTAATGTCTTACGGATTTCTTTGATTGTATCATTTGCCATTTCAGGGGTTGCTGTTTTACCAGTACCAATTGCCCATACAGGTTCATAAGCAACAATGGTTTTAACAGCTTTTTGTTCATCAATTTTTTCAAATGCTTTTGCAAGTTGCATATCAAGCACTTGTTTAGTCATATTTGATTCTCTATCTGTTAGCTGTTCACCAACACATAAAATCGGTGTTAATTCATATTTAAATGCTGCATGCATCTTTAAGTTAACTGTTTCATCAGTTTCATTAAAGTATGATCTACGTTCAGAGTGTCCAATTAAAATATAATCAGCACCAGATGTTTTAACTTGAGCAGGTGAATTTTCACCAGTAAAAGCACCCTCATCTTTATAGTGCATGTTTTGTCCACCAATTCTTAAACGATCACCTTCTCTTTTTACAAGTAGGTTTAATAAAATCGCTGGTGCACAAATAATTGATTCCACTTTGTTTTTAGGTGGGACACTTTCATTCACAGCAAAAACAAACGCTAAAGCCTCATCTTTAGTTTTGTACATTTTCCAGTTAGCTGCGATAACAGGTATTCTTTTTGACATAATTAAAAGATTACCCTAAAATAGATGAAATGTCTTTGATTGCTTCTTCGGCATGAGGGCCAGATGCTACAATCTTAACGTTTTCTCCCTTAGGTACAGCAAGACTCATTAATCCTAAAATAGATTTTAAGTCAACAGTTTTATCTTTATAATAAAGTTTGATATCTACTGCATATTTTGATGCTGTTTGAACAACTTTTGCAGCAAGGGTTGCGTGTAGACCTGCAGTTGAGCCAATGATAATTTCTTTTTCCATTTTTTTCTCCTTTTTAAAACATCGGTGGTGTTGATATCCATAGGACCCGAGCCATACTATTACCGGTGTTTATCAAATAGTGCTCTTTGTTAGCCATATAGTAAAAGGTTTCACCCTTTTTTATTATAAATCTTTTTTTATTTAATACAAGTGTAACTTGACCTTCTAATACATAACCAAACTCTTCACCTGGATGTGAGTCATCAATGGTTGATTGCCCACCTGGTTTGATTTCAATGATGATTGGTTCCATTTCATATTTTTGTGCATTTGGCACAATCCATGAAATCATGGAACCTAAATCTTCATTTTCTTTTTCATAAAAATCTTCTTTAGTAAATACAATTTTTGCATCTTCATCTTCTGGTTTAGAAAAGAACTCATATGTTTCTACGCCTAGTACCTCAAGTAAAGCAAATAATGTATGAATCGACGGTGAGGTCAAATTATTTTCTAATTGTGAAATATAGCCTTTAGTTAATTCTAGTCTGTTAGCAAGTTCTTCTTGAGTCAGATTATTTCCAAGTCTGAGTGCCCTAATTTTCTTGCCGATATCCATGATTATTTTTCCGAAACGGCAGAAATACCTGGTAATACTTTACCTTCTAGATATTCTAGTGAAGCACCGCCACCAGTTGAAATATGTGCAAATTTAGATTCTAAATCAAATTTAGCTACAGCAGCAGCTGAATCCCCACCACCAACAATTGTAATCGCATTTGGATAAAGATCTGCTAAAGCTAAAGCAACTTGTTTAGTACCATTAGCAAATGCATCCATTTCAAATACACCTTGAGGTCCATTCCATACGACTGTTTTTGCACTTCTAATAACTTCAGTAAATGCTTTTACTGTCTTAGGTCCAATATCAAGTCCCATTTCATCTGCAGGAATTTCATTGAAATTTCTCACATGAGTTTCTGTATTTGCATCAAATGCTTTACCAGTTACAACATCAAATCCTAATTCAATCTTACCATTTGCTTGTTTTAATAAATCTTTAGCAAGATCAACTTTATCAAGTTCAACAAGTGATTTACCTACTTCAAAGCCTTGTGCTTTTAAGAAAGTAAATGCCATACCACCACCGATTAAGACTTTATCAGCTACTTTTAATAAGTTTTGAATCACTTCAATCTTATCAGAAACTTTCGCTCCACCAAGAATTGCAACAAATGGACGTTTAGGATTTTCTAACGCACCACCAATAAAGTTAATTTCTTTTTCAAGTAATAATCCTGCAACTGTTTCTTTAATATTTTGTGAGATACCCACGTTAGATGCATGTGCTCTATGTGCAGTACCAAACGCATCATTAACAAATACTTCTCCTAATGATGCCCAGTATTTACCTAATTCAGGATTATTTTTAGATTCTTTATTACCATCTAAATCTTCAAATCTTGTATTTTCAAACATTAAGACATCACCAGCACTTAATGAATCAATTGCTGCTTCCAGTCTTTCTCCTCTTGTTTCATCAACAAACATCACTTCTTTATCTAAAAGTTCTGCAAGTCTTTGTGCAACAGGACGCATTGAATTTGTTGCTTTATCATCAGCAGTCTTAATTCTACCTAAGTGAGAAAATAAGATTGCCTTACCACCATGTTTAATTACGTATTCAACCGTAGGTAGGGCAGCAACGATTCTTGTATCATCCGAAATTGAACCGTCTTTGTTTAAAGGAACATTGAAGTCCACACGAACAAGCACTTTTTTATTTTTTAAATCGATGTCTCTTAAAGTCTTTTTAGCCATTGTAATCTCCTTTTTATAATCGCTTTTTACACATCATATTATACCATGAAGGCATAGCACTTTCCATCATGATATTTAATGAAAGTGCATTCATTCTAAACTATCTTTATACTTTAGTATCTCAAATATAGTTATGACTATTCTTTGATAACTTTTTGATGATAGCTTAACCTCTAATAAATGATGCGTATCAAAGATAAAAACTATCATCTCTTTCTGATAATATATTTCTTTAATGGCATGATAATTAATCCAAATATTTTCATAATCTTTATAACCTTTAATGCTAAATAAAGCAGTACTTCTACTTATAATTATAGGAATTTTATATTGAATGTTTAAAATTTTTTTAGCACTTTTTAAATACCCTTCTAGTGTAAATAAATGTTTCAAACATAAACTTTTAACCGTACTTAAGGTACTTGCACCTGCATATCTTTTAAAGGGGTAAATAAATGCACCACCCACTTCATTTTTAATATAATAAATCATCATGATTTCCTTTCGTTTTTAATCATTATATAATGTTATAATGGACATAAAAAGAAAAGTTAAGCAGGTTTCCAATTATGATTCAAATAGAGGATTTTAAAGTCGTTAAAGATAAGAAAATTAGATTTTTATATGAAACAATCTCAGAACACTTAAACTATGTTTTTAATACGGATGATATGGAGTTACTTAATAGTTATATCAAACGTGTTTTATCCTATCTAAACGGTTATACAGAAAAAGATAAATTATTTAGTCATTTAAGAAAAACCAACTTTGATCATCCTTATCTTTTTCTACAATGGTTAATCGAATATGCTAAATTTAAAATCGAATACATTAAACAACCTAAGATTAAAAGATTTGATGATTTATTATTATATTCAAACAATCAATCAACTTATGGATTTTTATTTTTAATCACAGATAATCTTGCCGCTAGACATATAAATATCATAAGTAACATTGCTAAAATTGATATATTAACATACATTTTAAAACATGATAATGCATTAAAACTTAGTGGTAAAATACATTATCCACTTCAACTTATTGAGGATTACGGATTAGATTATTCCTTTGAAAATACCTATATGAAAAATGAAGCATATACCGCATTATTTGAAATGATACATTTCAAAATAGAAGGCTATATTAAAACACTTACTGCTTCATTAGACTATTTCAAAGACCATGAATCACTTGTTATAAAAAACTTTATCAATGTTCGTAAAGACTATCTACAAAGTCAAAGAAAATCATTAATTGACCACTTAAATAAAGAAAAAACCATAAATAATATATTTTAAAAAGAAAAAGAACAGAATTATATGCATGTTGATGCATTAATTCTGTTCTTTATTTATTATCCGATGGACCCTTCCATCTCTAACTTAATCAATTGATTTAACTCAACGGCATATTCCATTGGTAACTCTTTTGCAAAAGGTTCGATGAACCCCATAACAATCATTTCTGTTGCTTCTTCTTTAGTTAAACCTCTACTCATTAAATAAAATAGTTGTTCTTCAGAAATTTTTGAAACAGTTGCTTCATGTTGTAAAAATACATCAGAATTTTTAATCACATTCACTGGAATTGTATCCGATGTGGATTCACCGTCTAAAATGATCGTATCACATTCAATATTCGACTTACTACCATGCGCATTTTTACCAAATGATACTTTACCACGATAATTTACTTTCCCACCACCACGTGAAATGGATTTAGAAACAATCGATGAGGTCGTATTTGGGGCAACATGAATCATTCTAGCGCCTGCATCCTGCCATTGACCTTTTCCGGCGAATGCAATCGAAATTGTCGTACCTTTAGCATGTTCACCAAGTAGAATACACGATGGATACTTCATATTTACATTTGAACCAATGTTCCCATCAATCCATTCCATATGTCCGTTTTCATAGACATGTGCTCTTTTAGTTACTAAGTTAATAACGTTATTACTCCAATTTTGAATTGTTGTATAACGGCATGTTGCATCTTTTTTAACAACGATTTCAACAATAGCAACATGCAATGAATCTTTTTGATAAATTGGAGCTGTACAGCCTTCAACATAGTTAACATATGCACCTTCATCAACAATGATTAAAGTACGCTCAAACTGCCCCATTTGGTCTGAATTGATTCTAAAATATGATTGTAACGGTTTGGTCACTCTAACACCTTTAGGTACATAAATAAATGAGCCACCACTCCATACTGCACTATTGAGTGCAGCATACTTATTATCATTCATTGGAATAACTGTACCAAAGTATTCTTTAACTAAATCAGGATACTCTCTTAAAGCTGTATCTGTATCTACATAAATAACACCTAATGCTTCTAATTCTTTTTGTGTATTATGATATACAACCTCAGATTCAAACTGAGTAGATACACCCGCCAAATAATTTCTTTCTGCTTGAGGAATACCTAATTTTTCAAATGTATTTTTGATTGTTTCAGGAACTTCATCCCATGTATTCATGGCACGTTCTGTAGATCTAATAAAATAAGTAAATTCATCAAAATTAATAAAACTTAAATCAGGACCCCAATCTGGATTAGGAATCTTAATAAAATTCTTATACGATCTTAATCTATATGCCTTCATCCATTCAGGTTCATTTTTAATATCTGAAATTTGTTTTACAATATCTTCATTAATACCTTTACCGGTATCTAATATTGGTTTTGAGTCTGTGATAAATCCAAATTGATAATCACCAACAATATCATCTATCTTCTTTTTTGTATCATCCATTATTGATCTCCTTTCAAAGGCATTAATCCTTTTTCATATGCTTTCCATGCAAGTGTTGCACATTTGATTCTTGCTGGAAATTGGTGCACACCTTGATATGCTAAGATATCACCTGTTAAAATATTTTCATTAAATGTACTACCTTTAATCAGTTCATAAAATTCATTAATAATTTCAAGTGCATCAACTACACTTTTTCCTTTAAGTGTTTCTGAGGCAATACTTGCTGATGAACAACAAATCGAACATCCAGTCCCTTGCTGCTTAATATCTTTAATTAACCCATCTTCAATCAATAATTGGACAACCATATCGTCCCCACAAGATGGGTTATTCAAATGAATGGTCATATAAGATGGATGATTAACTAATCCTTTATTTAATGGATGTTTATAATGATCCATAATAACTTCTCGGTAAAGTGTCTTTATATCCATTTTAAAGTCCTTTCAATGAAACAAAAAAATCTCTGGTTTCTTTAATGCTTTCAATTAATACATTACAATCATCTAACGTATTATAAGGTCCAAACGATACTCTAACCGTTGAATCTTGGTTTAAGTACTTCATCGTTAATTGGTTACAATGATGTCCAGCTCTGACACAGACTTCTTTTTGATCTAAGAAACTTGCAGTATCATGCGGGTGAACGCCATCAATATTAAAGGTAAATAAGGTTGTATTATTATCTTTATTAAAGATAGTGATACCCATTTCATCCTTTAATGCTTCATAGACATATTTTCTTAATTTCTTTTCATGTTTATAAATATTTTCTAACCCTACTTCATTTAAAAATGAAATTGCTCCACTTAATCCAATTGCCTCAGCAATTGCTGGTGTACCTGCTTCAAATTTATAAGGCGCTTCTTTATATGTTGGACCAGATAAAAGTACTTTATCAACCATTTCTCCCCCAAATTCAGATGGTGATAAATGATCTAATAACATCTTTTTACCATATAAAACACCAATCCCATTAGGACCATACATTTTATGACCACTAAATGCTACATAATCGACATCTAATGCCTTAACATCAAGTTTTTGATGACTAATGCTTTGGGCAGCATCAACAATAACTACCGCATTTACCATATGACTTAATTTAATCATATCTATAAGTGGTGTTTGATATCCTAATACATTTGACACGGTATGTGTAATCACCAGTTTTGTCTTAGGTGATAATACCTTTTTAAAATGCTTTAAAGTGATTTTTCCATTTTCTAAAGGAATAAATTTTAAATGTGCACCTTTAGTTTTAGCTAATCTTTCCCAAGGTAATAAATTTGAGTGATGCTCTAATTCAGATATAATGATTTCATCATTAAAACTTATCTGATCTTCTAAACTATGTGCAAGCATATTCATGGCGTGTGTAGTTGATTTTGTGAAAATAACTTCATCTGTATTGGCATTTATAAAGTTTGCAACATCTATTCTTGCATGTTCATACTTTTCAGTTGATTCTGCTGCAAGTTGATATACACCACGGTGAACATTGGTTCCATTAAAGGATAAATAATCCATCATAGCGTCTATTACTGATTGGTGTTTAAAAGCACTTGCTGCAGAGTCAAAAAACCTTGTATCCGGATATTTTGAATAAACTGGAAATTGTGCTCTTATCTTCTTTACATCAATCATTTATCTATATTCTTTCGTTTACGATTTTTGCTACATTTTCTTTGATGAGTTCATCATCAATTTCATCAATAATTGGTTGTAGATAACCATTAATAATTAATCTTTGCGCATCTTCTAATGTAATACCTCTACTTCTTAAATAAAAGATAACTTCATCTTCCATTTTACCAACTGTAGCGGCATGTCCAGCCTTCACATCATGTTCATCAATAATTAATATTGGGTTCACATCGATTTGGGCTTTATCATTTGTAATAATACCTTTAAGTGTTTGGAATGCTGATGAACCATTCATACCTTGTTCAATTTGTCCAACACCATTGATTTTAATAATACCATTTTGACCAGCTATACCTACGTTGGTCATTTCTGCTGAACTAAATGGTGCATAATGTGTCATATGAATATCTAGTTTTTGACTATGATCTGTACTAGATACTGTAATTGTTCTTACCCTTAAATTAGCACCTTTACCATCAAGATCTAAAAATAGTTTAGCATCCATCACATTGTTAACAAAACCACCAATAAACTCCATATTAGAGTCTGCTAAACTTGATGATTTAAAATTTAACTTAGCATTGTTTGATTGAACTTCTGAAATAAGTAGAAACTTTACTTGTGAATTTTCCATAAGTTTCATGTCTATATCATAAGTTACATCACTTGAATCAGTGTCATTAAGTTCTAAAATAAGTTTAGCTTCGACACTTGGTTCAACAACGATATTTAAAGTCGTTAGTTCTCTATGGTTAAGTTTGATTGTTAAAGTGTCTTTAAAAACTGATTTTTTTAATAATTTTAATGTATTGTCACTAAATGTAACACCACTTGGTAGTGCTTGGTTGGCTACATTTGTTAAATTGATAATACTCATAATTATTCTTTACCAACTTCAAAATCAATACCAAGTTCTTCTTTAACCCATTCATAACCTGATTGATCAATCTTTTCTATTAAGTCACTACCACCTGTTAAAACTATCTTACCATCAATCATAATATGTACATGGGTTGGTTTAATATAATCTAAAATTCTTTGATAATGGGTAATTAATATACAACCAAAATCTGGTGAAATCATTTGATTAACATTTTCACCAACAATACGTAATGCGTCAATATCTAAACCTGAGTCAATTTCATCTAAAATAGCGATTTTAGGCTTTAATGTTTTAAGTTGGAGTATTTCATTACGTTTTCTTTCACCACCTGAAAAACCTTCGTTTAAGTATCTGTGTGGAAGATCCTCACGCATCTTAAGTTCATTAGCATTTTGTTCATAGTCCATAATAAATTTAATTAATGGTACATCCTTACCCGTTACAGCTTTTAATGCTGAACGCATAAAATCCGAGTTTGTTACACCACTGACTTCTTGAGGGTATTGCATAGCTAAAAAAAGACCTGCACGTGCACGTTCATCAACTTCAAGTTCAAGTAAGTTATCATCGTCTAACATTGCACGACCTTTTGTTACCTCATATTTTGGGTGGCCCATTAATGCTGAAGCTAATGTGGATTTACCAGTACCGTTTGGACCCATGATTGCGTGTACTTCACCTGTTTTTACAGTTAAGTTAACACCTTTCAAGATTTCTTTGTCTTCAATGCATACGTGTAAATCATTGATTGTTAATGTTGACATTATATTCTCCTTCTACAAATTAATATTTACCTAAATTATTATAACATTAAATGCCTTAGATATCTAAACATAGGTTTTATATTTAAGTTATTTTAAAGATTCTAATATTGCTACTACATTTCTATTTATAATATGATGTATAAAATACATAATTTAAACTAATTGTGGTAAAAACCCATGAAACTTACCTCTATATTTACGATTTAGGACGTTAATATGATAGAATATCACTAGAGGAAATGATGATATGAATACATATAATAAATTACAAAAAAAGTTTTTAATTTGGATCTTAATTGAGGTCGTTATCACCTTTGCACTCTTAGTGTTTTTACTATTTTTACCAATTGAATTTAATGTGTTAATGCCGATTTTATTTGTCGTATTACTTATTGGTTTAATCTTAAGTTTAGTCTTAAAATCTAAGTTTGATTACTATAATTTCTTATATAGACATAGTGCATTATTTGAAAATCTAGCACCTGCAGTAGAAACAAACCAGATCATATTATCTCAAGCATGGTTTGAGATGTTAAAAAAAGAAAAATACCAGTTATATAAGTCTTATGGTGGTTACAGCATTTACTATAAGATAGATAATGGACCAAATAACAAACGTGCATTTAAAACGCTTTATATTGTGGTTGCTATTGCTGATAATTCACTAAGTTTTGAAAATGAAATCATTGAAAAATCGATTAACAAATTAGAAATGCATCTATACAAAAATGCAAAATATAGTCAAAGAATTATTTACCAGTTTAAATCAGATAAGAAGTTTACACAAGAACTTGCTAAATCTACAAACATGGTATTATTTGCTAGAAACCACAAACAAAACATTGTTTTAATTAATGTTTACCACTTTTTGGATGATCATGTTGCTTACTTTGTTCACAGTACAACAAATCCACCAACTCCATATTATGATTTTGCATCTAAACATTTAATTGATTTATTACATAAATAACTAGTTAAAGATAAAAGAGAGTTCCCTAAGGAAACTCTCTTTTTAAAAGGTATATAACATATTTGGAGGTTCAAGATACCCAATAACATATATGGAGGTCTACCTCCATATTTTTTATAGGGGTATTTTATATTAAAAAATAAAAGGAGCTGTCTTATAATTATAGTTGGCTGTAACATACATTATAAGGAGGCTCCATGCATAGTAATATTATACAACTATTATTTCTAGATTCAATAAAAAATCGAATTGAACATTTAGAAACTTATAGAATAGATCATAAATTGGTTATTGATATTAAATTTAAAAAAGAACAACTTCAATGTTTAATATGTCAGGATCAAATGAAGTTCCATAGTTATAGATTAAAACAAATCCACTACGGCATTACAAGTTTTGAAGCCTATAATATCCAGTACCAATCTAGGCGATATAAATGCCCCACATGTGGTAAATACCAGTCAGAAATTAATCCATTTGGCGATAAACATAAAAATATTTCCAGACTGACAAAACACGCAATATTACAGGATTTAAAAACACCCCAAAGAACTTTTAATGATATCGCAACACAGTACTATCTATCCAGTCAATCGGTGATAAGATTATTTGATCAAGCAGTCGATGCACGACGTCTAAAACTTGGAAGAATACTCTGTATGGATGAAGTATTCATTAGTAAAAAGAGAAAATCACCTTATGCCTGTGTGTTGTATGATTTTGACTCTAAACAGATTATAGACGTCATACCAACTAGACATAAGAACTATTTAAATCAGTACTTCTTACACATACCTATCGATGAAAAAGACCGCGTAAACGTCGTCATCATCGATAGGTGGGAAAGTTATAAAGATGTATTAGAAAAAGCATTTCCTAAAGCTTTAATCGCTGTGGATTCATTCCACGTAATAGCAAACCTAAACCGAGCAATGGATAGAGTTCGGATTGATACTATGAACCGGTTTAAATTAGAGCGTAGTAAATTAATTAACAACGACATGTATTACTAAATGTTAAAGAAGTTTCATTACTTCTTTAAAGTTGATTTAGATCGACTAAGAGATTTTAAACCCGTCTTTATAGCAAAGCTTAACACCTACTGGGATAAGCAAACCATCCTTCGTTACTTACTAGATATTGATGATACATTAGCGATGAGTTTCAAGTTGAAAGAAAAGTATCGCTACTTTAATTTAACTGCCTATTATGATACGTGTGATGAAGCATTAGATGAGTTGATTGATGAGTTTAGGTCCAACCCCATTAAAGAGTTTAGAGATTTCGGTCGAATGCTTAAAAACTGGAAAGTGGTGATTAAAAACTCATTTATTATCTCTAAAGGTAGGCGTACATCTAATGGACCGATTGAATCTACAAACTCTAAAATAAAGACAATTATTAAAGCTTCTAATGGTATTAGAAACTTCAGAAGATTACGCAATAAAATTATGTATTCTATTAATAAAGATACACCACTTAAAAACTAAAAATAATAATAAGTATAACGTTACAGCAAACAAAAATGGAAATACCTCCACATCTGTTTTAGGTGTGGTGTACCTCCATATTAGTTATAGGACCTTTTTAAAAAGTTTTATTTAGTTACTTTTTTAGCAACTGGCTTTTTAGCGGGTGCTTTTTTTGTTGTTGCATCAGCTTTTTTAGCTGGTGCTTTTGCTGCTGCCGGTTTCTTAGTAGCTGTTTTTTTAGCAACTACTTTTTCTTTAGTTTCAGCTTTAGCTACTACATCAACAGGTATTGAGCTAGTTTTAGCTTTAGATGGTTCTACAACTTCTTTTTTATAGTTTGCAATTTCATCTGGTGAACCGTATACAAAGTGATTACCACCAACATCGACTAGCAATGGTTGATTTGTTTCACTGTAGTTATGAACTGATGCATCATAAGAGAATCTCTTACGTGTCTTTTCATAAATTGGGTTCGGGAATGGAATTGCTGATAAAAGTGATTTAGTATATGGATGCAATGGATTATTGAATAAATCTTCTGATGAAGCTAATTCAACAATTTTACCAAAGTGCATAACCGCGATACGATCACTAAAGTATTTAACAACTGATAAGTCGTGAGCAATGAATAAAATAGTTAAGTTTAAAGTACTTTGTAGATCCTTTAGTAAGTTAATGACTTGAGCTTGAATAGATACGTCAAGTGCACTAATTGGTTCGTCTGCAATTAATAATTCAGGTTCAACAATTAACGCTCTGGCAATACCAATACGTTGACGTTGTCCACCTGAGAACTCATGTGGATAACGGAATGCGTGTTCTGGAACAAGACCAACAACTTTTAAAATTTCAAATACTTTTTCATCAATAACTTTAGAATCCCTTAAACCACCAATACGTAAACCCTCAGCGATAATTTCTTTAACTGTCATACGTGGATTTAAGGATGAAATTGGATCTTGAAAAATCATTTGTACTTTCTTCATGGTGTTTATTAATTCACCTTTGAAAGCATTGTCCTTTTTCATTCTTTTAATTTCTTGTTTTTGAGCTTTAACTAATAAACTTAAATCTTTTTTAATTTGTGCTATTTTATCTTTATTATCCATAGTAGTATCGCTCTTTAATGCATCGATTTCTGCCTTAGCTTCTGCTTTAGCTTCTTTAATGCGCTTAACATAAGTACCTACACCACCACCAATACGTTGACCTTTAAATAAGATTTCACCATTCGTAGCATCATATAATTTAACGATTGTACGACCAGTCGTAGTTTTACCACAGCCTGATTCACCTACAAGACCAAATACTTCACCTTTATAGATATCAAAACTAATCCCGTCAACAGCCTTAACGACCATTTTATTAAGTCCTGAACCCACTTTAAAGTGTTGTTCTAGCCCTTTAACTTCTAAGACTTTTTCTCTATTCATCGTGTTATACCTGCCTTATTCTTGTCAATTCTTCTCTTTAAAGATTCAGGTAAATCCACTTTAGGTGCATCTGGATGTAACAACCAAGTTGAAGCATAATGCGTTTCACTGACCTTAAATAGAGGTGGTTCTTGCTCAAAATCTATTTGCATAGCAAATTTATTTCTTGGGGCAAAAGCATCACCAACAGGTGGGAAATGCATATCTGGTGGTGTTCCAGGAATAGCAAATAGTTTATCTTTTGAATCTAAATCAGGCATTGCTGATAGAAGTGCCCAAGTATATGGGTGTTTTGGATCATAGAAGATTTCTTCCACATTACCAGTTTCAACAATTTTACCAGCATACATTACTGCAACACGGTCAGCCATATTCGCAACAACACCTAAATCGTGTGTAATAAAGATAACTGAAAGGCTACGTTCTTTTTTGATACGATTAATTAATTCTAATATTTGAGCTTGAATTGTAACGTCTAAAGCTGTAGTTGGCTCGTCACAAATTAAGATTTCAGCATTATTTGCAAGTGCAATCGCGATAACGATTCTTTGTCTCATTCCACCTGAAAATTGGAATGGATAGTTAGAATAACGTTGTGCAGCATTTGTAATACCCACTTCTTCCATAAGTTCAATAGCTCTTGCTTTTGCTTGTTCTTTTGTCATACCCATTTTTAAATAAAGGGCTTCTGAAATTTGATTACCCACACGCATAATTGGGTTTAAACTACTCATTGGATCTTGGAAGATCATTGAGATTTTAGTCCCTCTTAATAAATGGAAATCATCTTCTGAGATTTTCATTAAGTCGATAATATCAGTTTCATCTTCATTTTGTTGATCTTCTTCACTACCTTTGGTTTGCTTTAATTTCTTAATGCCACTGTCATAGTAGTAAATAGATCCTTTTTCATGGATGGAATTTCCAGCTAATATACCAATAATTGCTCTAGATGTAACACTCTTACCAGAACCACTTTCACCAACAATCGCAAGTGTTTCACCACGATGTAAATCGAAGTTAATTCCACGAACGGCTTTTAGTGTACCTTGTTGAGTTCTAAATGAGACAGTTAAATCTTGAACGGATAAAATTTTGTCTGACATTATTCTTCAACTCCTCTCAAGGATGGGTTAAATGCGTCACGTAAACCATTACCAAATAAGTTAAATGCTAAGATCATAAATGAAATAACTAATGATGGGAAGATAACTAAATGGAATGCTGACATCATACGTGCTTGACCATCTGATAATAATGCACCAAAACTTTGAGCATTACTATAGTTAATAATACCAAGGTATGCAAATGTTGATTCTGATGTAATTACACCTGGAATATATAATACTAAAGATGTAATTAAAGTACCTACAGTACTCGGGAAAATATGTTTTGCCATAATACGAATATCACTAGCACCTAGTGTTCTAGCTGCAAGTACATATTCACGGTTTTTATATCTATAAAATTGTGCACGGGTTAGTGCGGATATACCTAGCCATCCGGTTAATGTGAATGCTATGATAACAATCCAAGTTGTATTACCATATCTTAATAATAATAGTGTTAAGATAGCCATAAACGGTAATCCTGATAAAATTTCAGAAATACGTTCAATAACTAAGTCTAATGTACCACCATAATAACCAGATATAGAACCTACAATAATACCTACAATAATATTAATAGCAGCAACCATAAATGCGATTAATAAAGAAACACTTAAACCTTCCCACATTAATGTAAATAAGTCATTACCTGCAACTGTAGATCCAAACCAAAAGTCTTGATTTGTGTTTCCATAAACCACTTCTAAGAATTTAAAGAAATGAACTCTGACTTGGTATGTACCGTTTATTAGTTCACCATCCTCATGAATAATAACTTCACCAGGATTTGCTGCTTCATATGCTTTAGCAGTTTCATATTCTTTAATAGATAATGATAAATAACTATCATAAGAGTTCATGTAATCTATATACTTGTAATAGTCAACTTTAACTTTAACCATACCTATTGCATTTGGTTTACTAAAGTTACCAATAATAATACCTTCAGCATTCTCATCATTAAGTAAAATATCAAAACGTTGAGGGAACCCTTCTAAGGTTTTGTGACCATTAAAACCAAGCCACTCTAAACCAGAGATTCTTGGCGGCATTTCTTTTAATCTGTCAGTCCATTTTCTACTTTCTTGATTACTTACAAGATCATAGTTTCTGATGTGAGGACCAACCATTGACATCAGCATAATAACGATTAAGATAATAAACGCGATTAAAGAAGCTTTATTCTTCTTAAAGCGGTTCCAAGCATCTTGATAATAACCTACAGCTTTTGACTTAAGTTGTTCATCATAGATAACGCCTGTATCTTGAATAAATACAAATTTACTTTTATCTACATTTATATTGTTCATCGTTTTCCAGCTCCTACTCTAATTCTTGGGTCAATAATACCGTATGAAATATCAACGATTAAACCTGCAAATAAACCGATTACAGTATAAAACATTAGATAACCCATGATTAACGGATAATCTCTGTTGTTGAATGCTTCAATGTAAATACCACCGACGCCTTCAACTCTAAAGATTCTTTCAATAATTAGTGATCCAGAAAGGATAGATACAAATCCACCAAGTAAAGATGGTGCAATTGGAACTAATGCATTTCTTAGCGCATGTCTTACTGTTGCTTGCTTTTTGTTTAATCCTTTTGTTCTACTTAATAACATAAATTCTGATGTTAATACTTCCGTTAATTCCGCTCTAGTTAATCTTGTTAAACCAGCTACAGAACCAATAGTCATAACGAGAACAGGCATTACATAAGATGCTAGACCTCTAAAGATATTCTCTGCGAAGTCAATATTAGATGCAACAAAAGGTGTGTCTAACCACTCTAGTTGGTAGACAACTGTATATTGTAGTAATGTTGCTACAACAAAGGTTGGTACGGAAATAAAAATAACAACACCAATTGAAATTAAATGATCGGTTAGTTTATTCTTTTTAAGTGCGGCCCAAATCCCTAATCCTATACCAATTGGAATTGATAATAAATAAGGAACGATATTTAATCTAAGTGATACAGGAATTCTATCAGCTAAAATAGCGGTAACGTCTCTACTTCTAGTTAATGATCTTCCTAAACTACCAGACTGAATAATATTTCTTATCCATATCACAAATTGTTCTAAGATCGGCTTATTATATCCCTCTAATTCCTCAAGTAGTTTTCGTAGTTCTGGGTCAACTCCTAGAACAGCTGCGTGATAGTTCGGCAACATTTTAATAAATACGAATACTAAAAAAATGATAATTGCCGCTGTTATGAAAATGAGGAAAACCCTTTTTAAGATATAATTTCTCATAATTTCTCCATTCATACGACATAAGAACCCTAATGCTTTATATCATCAGGGTCTTACTGTCGAAATAAGTTTTACTTATTATACTATGTGTTTAGTTAAAATACAATACTTTTTTAGTCAAGGTACATGTATTTTAGACCACCCCAACCCATCCATGCATGGTATTCGGTAGCTTCAAATTTGACTCTTGAACTATAAACTGTAGCTGAAACTGATGTAAATAATGGAATCGCGATCATTTCTTCTAATAAAGCCGCTTCTATAGCTGCAGTGATTCTATCAAAGTCATCGTTACGACCTGCATAGTTTACATCACTTACGTTATAGAATGTAGATGCTGCTGCTTTATATACATTATCAAATGTCGCAGAATATGTATTTGTATCACCAAAGTTTTCTAAAGCTGCTGTCCATCTTTGATATGCTGCTAATTGTGCTGCAGATGCTGTTTCTTCATTAAAGTCAGCAACCCATCTTTGTAATGCTGCTTTAGTGTTTGGAAGTTCGATTTCTAACTCGATATTACCAGTATCGAAACCATGTTCTAACATGTTAGCTGCACCACTAATTGAGTTATAAACTTGACCCATTAAGGAAACTGGATCGAAGTTTAGACCTTGCCATCCACCAAATGTCATGTCGAAGTCAAAGTTATCCCATGCCGCGTCCAATGCATCATTAGATACACCATTTAATTTAAGTTCGAACTTATCACCAAAGATAGCTTCAACTGTTTGTTTTACCCAGTCAGCAACAGTGTCGTTAGTTTCAACTTTGTAATATGTATATTCTACAGTTACTTTGTCGCCATCTGCGATATTGCCATCAGCTACTGATTTAGCATAAGCTGCATCAAATAGTTGTTTAGCTTTAGTTGGGTTAAATCCAGTTGTTTCTGGTGATAATGGAGCAAATACTGCTTTACCTGCGTCTGATCCACGGTATGAAACGGAACCATATTCAGTTGCAATGTAGACAGGTCCGACGAATCCTTGGTTAGCATAAGCCGGAGCTCTAACTTCAGATGCAAATTCTTCACGGTCAATTGCGTAGTAGAATGCTTGTCTAAATTCTGGATAAGTTAAAATTGGATTAGTTGATCCATCAGGTCTTTCAGCAATGTTAAATGCGAATCTAAAGAACGTTGTTGCTGGAGTTAATTTTAATTGTGGTGAGTCTTTGAATTCTTTGAAGTATGGACCGCTTGCTCCAACGATATCTAAACGCCCTGCTTTAAATTCGTTTACTGCAATACTTTGATCAGCGATAACATCGTATCTAATTCTTTCAATTCTATATTCGTCAGCCGCGTAATGATCATCATTCTTTTCAAATAAGTATAATACGCCATCTTGCCATTCGATTAAGTTATAAGCACCATAAGATACTAATGGGTTGTCAATTGTACCGTAAGTAGTAGTACGTTTATCAGCTGATTTACCAGCTTCATATTTAGCTTCATGAACAACACCTGTAATACCACTCATTAATTGACCTTTAACGTACCAAGCGTCTTTAGGTTCTGTTAATGTGATTTGGAATTTGTGAGTTCCTGTAACTTTGAAACCAACAGTTGACCAAGCAACAGCTGGAAGTGCGATAGTAGTTGAATTTAAAGGTACGCCTTTATCATCAAATTTATCACTAGCTAGGATATCGCCTGCTTCGTTAGCATAAGCTGGAGCACTAGTTGCGTAAGTGCCTTCACCTTCTGTTGAAACTGGTTGACCATTTAAAGTCCAACCTTCTGTAGGAGCGATTAGTTTATCATCAGCGTCTACGTAGAATACTTCTGCATCCCCTAGAACTGTTTCAATAACCCATCCGTATGAAGCTCCCCAATATTCAACATAAGCTTTAGCGCCTTCAGGCCCAACTAATGTTGCATATTTATCAGTTTGTGAAATATGGTATAGATCATATGCTCCAACTGAATGTGAAAATGCAAATTCTGTGTTATATAGAACACCACCAACCATATATTCTACAAATCCGTTAGCATCTGCTTTAGCACTCTTTTGTTTTGTGTAAGCCTCTGCGTTTACTAACGGTAAGTTAGATGCATCATAAAGGTTACTTGCTCTTACGTTTAATTGATCAGGATCTAATAATTGTCTCCATGAATAATCAAATGTATTTGCGTTGATTGGAGTACCATCTTGGAACTTCAGGTCAGTTCTAAGTGTGATTTCCCAAACAGTACCGTCTCCACTAACGTCTACTGGTTCCCCAGCTGCCATTCTTGGAACACGTGCATATGGTAATGATGCAGCATTTGTAAAGTCACCTACTTCTGTAGCAGTTCCTTCTTCAATTGCTTTAGCCCAATCGTAGTCTCCTGTATATAGTGAATCTGTAACATAATCAAATAATTCACTAGCAGTTGCTAAACTTTCTGAATATGGATTCAATTTAGCTGTTCCGCTTGTGTAAGTACGATATGTATTACTATCTTTTGTATCATTTGGAGTACATGCGATTAAAACTAATGCGCTTAGTAACACTAAAAGTGTAAATAATATTTTTTTCATTCTCTTTTTTCCTCTCTACCCAAATTAAGGTATGGAAAGAGTTTACTATAATTGATTTATTTAGTCAACAATAATATTTCAAAAAAACGACAAATGTTTTAATGTAAACGTATTCATAGCAAAAAGTTTTATTTTAACCGTAAAAATCGCCCTTTTATGATATACTTTGACTGTTTCCACTTACAATTTTTAAGGAGTTTTACCTATGAGAGACAAAAGAAAGATTTTAAAACTATTATTAATAGATATAGTGATTGGTTCTATTGTATTTGGTTTAATTTATTTATATTCACCAGACTGGAAGTATTTCTTTGATTACTTTTATGTTTCAGCCGCTATACTCTTTACATTTGGCTGGATGGTATTTGTAGCAAATGAAGGTGTATTTGACTTATTTATATACGGTGTTCAACAATTCTTTAAAGGTATTGTTGGTAAGCGTATGAAGATGACTTACCCAGAGTACATTCAAGATAGAAATATAATTGATAGAATGACTTATATCATGTTGTGGACCACGTCCTTATTATTCGCGCTTACAGGATTAATAATTCAGTTAACCATATAATATATAAAGAATCAGGGCATACCTATCTAAAGGTAAGCCCTGTTTTTTTATTCACCAAAATGTGAAGTTAATATATCTAATAATACAGTTTCATTATAGATGTTTCCAATTGGAATTGGATGTGTTGGTTCTATACCAAATTCATTTGGATGATAAACAAAAGGATCTGCTTCTGTACCGGTACCAGTTCTATACGCACTCATGTTATTTGATGAGGTTGTAAACGCTGTACCGTTTGGCAATAGAATTGGTGTAATACTTGATGTTCCACCACCGGATGTTAACCCAATTATTGGACCTAGATTATTTTCTTTAAAAATTGTTGTTAAACTGTTTGCCGCTGAAAACGATGTTGGTGTTGTAAGTAGTGCCCAGTTTAAGTGATCATATGTAGGAACACCTTCAATTTTTACATATGAAGTTGAGTTAGACTTAGTATCTGCACTAATGCTTGATACTGCAAAACTATTTTGTGTGATAAAGCCTATGACTCTATACAATGCACCCACGTTACCACCCGTGTTCCAAGTGATATCTAAAATCATGTTTTCTAGATTAGATGTTTGCCTCAAGATTATATCCATATAAAATTCCATAAATACTGCACTGTCTGATTTAATCAGTGTATCTGAACTATTAACAAACTCAGGAACAACTGATTTTGTCATATCAAAAACGGATAAACCTACAATCAATGACTTATATACATCGTCATATGATGTAGAAGCATAGTATTTTAAGCCATCTACTTCTTTAGTGAAAGTCTGGTTATTTGCAGATGCTGTAAACCCTAAACCAACAAGTGATGCATTATAAGTTTGTAAATCATTTCTTGTTAACCCTTTAATCAGTATTTCTACAACATTATTATCGTGATTTGATTGGTTATAGTAGAAATACTTATTCCCACCGTTTATTGCAGGGAAAATATGACTTTCTACTTTTAAGATATCTAACACAGTCTGGTTATTATAAGCTGTATCTTCGATAATATCTGCAGTAGAAAAACCATCTAAAGATAATACAGCAGATGTTTTAGCTTCATCTAAGAACCAGTAAAGTTTTCTATCTCTACCTGATGCATTCCATCCACTCGTAGCCTCGCCCCATTTCTTACCAATTTGAGCATCGGTTGCTTCCATTCCATCTAAATACCACTTCTTAAATCGATCACCAAAGTCATTTAAACTTGTAACAGAAGGACCGGTATAAGTTGAACGGTTAAAATATCCCGGATAACCATATGAAGTATGTGGTTCGTCGACAACAAATGTTAAGAACTCGTGAATAGATAAATCAAGTCTTAATGCATTTCTTGTTAAGAATGAATCTCGTTTTTCAAATAATAGATCATAATAAGTTTCAACTTCACGTAACTCTTTTAGACCATAGAAATAATCCATAGAAAATGCTAGGAAGTTAAATGTATGGATGGTTAGATCGGTCGATAATGTAGTACTATTTTTAGTTGATGTTCTAATTGTTTCATATGCATCTTCGCCTTCACTTGGAAGTGAGTACACGCCAAATAAGCCATCGTAGTTGTAGTACACATTATAATAACTAGATCCTGCAAAGAGCTGGTTTGCCATGTAATATGGTAAAACAACATCCCCTTCAAATAAGACAATATCCATATTATATTTACTTAAGTCATAAACTACATCTTGACCTTCAGTGTAATGTGCATTTGGATTTTCTCTATCATAAGTGATATGACGACCGAAGTTTGTTGCTGTTGAATATACATAGCCCCAATAAAAACCAGGATCTGGAGCCACTAAGGTATTTGTTACAGTATCAATTGTGACATTTAAATCATATGTGACACTTTCATCTTCATCATAATAATCATATTGAATATAAAGTGAAGTATCATTTGTCTCATATGTAATGTCAAGTGCCGGATCAATAAATCCACTTAGTAACTTCATAAAATCTTCAACACGAACATAAGGCACACTACCACCTTTTTCATATAGAAGTTCAATTTCACCATCTACAACATCGTATTCTTCAGTTAGATTTCTAAATGGCACTGTACGTCTATCTTCTAGTTCAACATCTTTATTTTGATATAAGTCTACATCAAACTCATGGTTAATTGTTACACCATTTAAAACGAACTTACCTGTAATCATCGTTGTATCTTCTGACTCACCGTCTAATAACGGTAAGATAATACCTGTATTTGAAACATATTTGTTTGTTGAAGTCCAAGAAATCACTGAGTTATTAATTGGCCCCTTACTTAGTAAACTCAAGTCATAATATGTTTTGTATATCTGTTCTTCTACCGCATCAATATCTTCATTGATCATGGCAGTAATTGTAGCTATATCTGTTGGATTTGCTTCATCATCCCAAGATGCATTCAATGTAATATTCGCTGTAATTGGTGTATCAAATGAAAATGCGACATCTTCATTTGTTGTGTACCAGTATCTAAATACAAATCCCTCTTTATCTGGATCAGCTGGTGCTTCAATCAAACCATTCTTATCCACTTTAATTGGTTCAATAGGTGAACCACCCTTCGTATCAAAAGTTACTGTAACCTTTCCATCTGAGTTATTTGGTGTACAGGCTACAACAAATAACAATAAAAAGACAGTAACTATGAGTGTAGTTATTTTCTTCATTCTTTTACCTCTCTTATAAAATTGTTATTATGATATCACGGTTTTTCAAATTCTATATACAAAATGTTTATAACAGTGTTTTGCCGGTTTATATTAATTGACAATAAACCTAACAGTGGTTACAATAAAGGTATAACAACGTTCGTGGGAGGGGACTATGACAACCAAACAAAAGATTTACGAAAATGCCATAGAATTATTCGCTTTAAACGGATACCATAACTTAGGTATGAGGGATCTTGCTAAAAGTGTAGGTATCAGGGCATCTTCTATTTATAATCACTATAAATCCAAAGAAGATATATTACTTGAAATAGCTCATGAACTTATGACTGAGCTATCCACATATGTCTATCCTCTATATAAGAGAATGGATTTAGCACCTAGAGAGTTCTTCCTAAATTTATCTATTGAAACCAATAGATTTTTCGAACGACCAAAAATCAATAAATTAACTAAACTCTTAATTCCACTGGAATTTGAAATACCTAGATTAAAAGAATTATTACATGTTGAGTTCATTCAAAAACCTAGAACAGGTTTTAGTTACTACTTCCAAACATTGATGCGTAAAGGTCAAATGATGGAAACTGATCCAATGCTTGCCGCTAAAATGTATCATTCATTCTTCGTATACCATTTCTACGAAAAGTTCTTAACTGAAGAGCCTGATGGATTTTTAACTAGGTATGAAGCATTATTTAGAAATCATATCAATCTATTTATGGATTATTTTAGGATAAAATAAACACCAAGGCATGCGCATGTCTTGGTGTTTTCTTAATATTTTTGAATTATAGATTTGGGGGAAATCTTATGAATCAAAAACAAATTTACTTTAGAGGTATCCTATCAATAATTGAAATTGTCTTTTCTAATTCTAAAAATAAATCGACCCAACCAACATATGTTCTATGCTTAAAATCAAAAAAACCTCTAATCCATTTCATTTATTATCCCCTATTCACTTATAGTCTATAAAAAAATCACTATACACAGGAGAAGACATCAAACCATGTCCTCCCAAACATATAGTGATTGTTTCAATTGATTTATTAATAGACACCATTATACTTCATACCTATAATAAATACATGAAAAATAATAATTATTTATTATCTTTGTAATTTTCAATTTCACTTTCGTTATCAATAAGATAAATGTGTTTAAGTCTAAAAAATAAAAATAGAGGTTGTTTTTACACAATCAATTTGTAGTAAACCTCCATTTTTATTTATATATATATTATGCGATCATTGGTATTTCTGGTTCTAAAAGTTCAACGATACTTGGTGTTTCAACTGCTTCATATGCTGCTAATTCAGCTTCCGTAGGAAACTCTGGTTCAGCACCATTAAAATCTAGTATAAATCCAAATTTCTCAACAGTAACACCAAAATCGATTCTAAGTGGCATTGCTTGTTCATCAAATTCAGCCATATCAAATGTAAATCCAGTAAATTCACCATTGACACTTAATGAGATCTTACTTAAGTTTTTAACACCATCTTCAGGTCCTTTAACTTCAATTCTAAAATCAAATTCAAATGATTTTAAAGCATTTTTTATAAGTGCCTTTAATGTAGTCATACTATTGATTTGATCAGCTGTTGCTGCTTCAATTTGTAACATTATCATTTCAAATGTTTGATCAATTAAGGTATCAATCATCACTTTATTTACTAAAATTCTTAAAGTGTAAACATCTCCTGTTTGATAAACAGTAACCATCGCATCAAGTTCTTCCATCAATTCATCTAATTCTGCATCAGTTGGCATATCTTCTGGAAGTAATTCTACACTTGATTTCATTTCAGCAATTTGATTTTTTATTTCTAAATATGCTTCATCAGTAAACACAGGCATCATACTTTTTTCTTTAATGTTTGTAAATGATTCATCAACTTTAGTTTCTAACATCAATTCATCATCAACATAGTTTTCTATTAAAAGACTACCATTTGTTTTTAAGTATGCTATTTTATCCATTAATAATAAGAATGAATCTGTAATATTTAGTGCGTAATTATCTTTAGAACTTTGATCAAGTGGATCTTCTCCACTTCCAGTTTGAGATAAATTTGATTCCATTGTAGCATTAATAATTGCTTTATTAATACCTGCATAAAGTACTGTATCGTTAGCTGAAGCGCCTAAATTTGCATAAAAACTTGCATCATAATCGACATTCAGTAGACCATTTGATGTTTGATTCATACTATACATCTCTGATGTAAAGTCTGATTCTGATTCATATGCAAAGTCTAATTTCATAAATTGATCTAATCTAAATCCACTTTCCTCAACATCATCGAAATTGATTTGTTGCATCATTTCATATTTTTCTTCCATTGTTAAATCCAGTGCATCTGATTCATTTAAAGGTGGTAGTTCGCTACTTGTTGGTGTACAACCCACGAGTATTAATCCAAATAATAAGACAAGTACAATATAAATTTTTTTCATATTTACGTTCCTCTCTTTGTATATATATCATATACGCCCTTATTATAATCTTTTTTATAAAGAACAAAAAGATTTTACCCTATATCATTATATTTTTGATATCAAACCTATGAATATTGCTAGATTTTTATCAAATTATCATATCTTTTCATTCTAAATTAATATTTTCTCCTGCTGTATAACCTGTTGAAAATGCTGATGTGATATTAAATCCACCAGTATATGCATTAATATCTAAAACCTCTCCACAAAATGATATATATGCATTTATCTTAGAACGCATAGTCTTAGGATCAACTTCTTTTACTACAACCCCACCATTTGTAACAAATGCTGCAGGGAAACCTCTAGTCGTATAAATTGTCATTGGAAATGATTTTAACAGTTTTAAGTAATCTGGGTTTTGTTCTTTTAAAAAATCAACTAATCGTTTAGGTATTTGATGCACCTTAAGAAGTTCTTCAAGATCCTTAGAATGTACTAAATCGTGTAAATTTACTTTAGGTATAAAATCAATGGTAATATTTACTGGTTTATTTTCTTTTTCAAGTAAGTTTAGGATATAAAAACTTGCTCTTAAAGCTGCTGGTCCTGATAACCCAAAATGCGTTATTAATAAGTCATGTGTAATTGAGTGTTTAAGTTTAGTACCATCAAATACATTAACAGTAACATCTTTAAATGATAATCCTTGAAGTGTCTTTTCATGAATAAACTGATCATTTGATACTAAAGGCACTTCAGCTGGTAATAATTTTGTAATCGAATGTCCTGCCTTTTGTGCTAATCTATGACCTGTACCATCTGAGCCTGTTTGAGGTAATGTTATACCACCGGTTGCTATGATTAAATGTTGATACTTATATTGCTTATCTTCTAAAATAACTTCCTTATTTATTGGGTCAATATCAACTACATAACTATTTAAATAAACCTTTACACCTAATTGATATATTTTAAGTGCTAAAGCATCAACAATATCTACTGCTTTATTACTTAAAGGAAACATTCGACTATGATCTTCTTCTTTTAATGGCGTATGATTTGATTCAAAAAACTTAATAATATCTAGTGGTCCATAGTTGGTTAAACTACTAAATAAAAATTTCCCGTTTTTAGGAATATAACTAATCACTTCATCAACACTCATTTTTGCAGTAACATTACATCTACCGCCTCCGGTTAATTTCATCTTAGTACCTAAAACCTTACTGCGTTCTAGTAAGATAACATCCAGATTTTTATATTTTGATTTTACAGATATTGCTGCCATCATCCCTGATGGTCCACCACCGATGATTATGATTGGGTCCATTTAAGACACCTCGTTTTTGTCATATAATAAAATCTTTGAATCAATTGATTTTTTACTATGAAACTTAATTAATCTTGCACCTTTTTGATTAGATACATCTAAATACTCATAATAACCACTTACTCTGCCATAAGCCATAAAAATATTATTCATAGTAAATGAAAAGTCATTATAATGATCATGACCATAAAACACCCCTTTAATATCTAATGCATTTAATATATTAAAAAAATTGGTCTGTACTGGAGGTGTTGATGGACTTTCATCAAAAACACCAATATAGTTTTTTGTATCTTCTTTTTTTATACTTCTTACCTCAAAAGGTGGGATATGTTGAAATATGATACTTGATACATGTCTATTTGTTACCTCATATTGCCTAAAAACATCTTTAATCCACTCGCTTTGGCTATCTAGGATTCTACCATAACCCCACTGTTCTTTATCACTTATGATATAGGTTTCATCGATATGGGAATCTAACATAAAAATTAGTCCTACCTGGTTTTTACCAAATTTAACTTCAAAAAAGAAATTTGAATATCCTAACTTTTTATAACCTCTTTTAAACTTTAAATACTTATGTTTTTTAACAGTGTTTAATAATGCCTCATATGATACACCATAATCTGTATCATGATTACCAAATAAAAAACTCCATGGTATTTCAAATTGCTCCATGAATATATGTAGTTTACTATATAGTATGACACTATCTTTTGACATCGTCTGATCACCTGTAAATAAAATTAAATCAGGTGATTCTTTTTTTATCATATGACTTAATAGTTTAAATGTCTTATCATCTTTTTCATCATGCATTAAATGCAGATCAGTAAACTGAATGATATTTAAACTAGATTTATCTTGTAATTCTAGTTTAAAGACAGGATTTAGTGCATCTATATAATCCATAAATTCCTTTAACATATGCATTTCTTGATCAAAGTATTTAACTTTACTCTCATCTAAATGATGATTCATGTAAATAGATTTTATACCTGCTTTATTTGCAGCCATACCGTCACTTATAGAATCCCCTATAAACACTACTAAATCTTTATTTAAATGATATTTATTTAAAAGTGTATGAATCCCTAAAGGACTTGGTTTGGGTTCTAAAACATCATCAAACGCTATGATTTCATCAAAATAATCTAATATATTTAAATATTTTAATTGATTCATGGTAATTGATCTTAATTCAGAAGTTACTAAAAATATTTGAATATGTAATTGTTTTAAATACACTAACAACTCTAAAGTATCTGGATATAAAGATAGATATGGTTTTGAAATCTTTTCATGAATTTTATATATCTCATGAATATAAAAGTCATGATGACCAGGGTAAAGTATTTTGATGATTTCAGGATATCCTTTTGCAAGTAAATCTTCTTTACTTATACTATTTAAATGTACTTGTGGCTTATGGATTTTAGTCAATGTTTCATAGATTTTAGTAACCAAATCATTAGATGCTAAAATCGTACCATCCATATCAAAAATAACCGCTTTTATCATATGTTATACCCTTAAATTTTTTTATTCGCAGCAATTTAAATCAGTAATATTTTATCCTTACACAATAGATAAGTTTCCTCATCCCAAATGGATGATTGAACTTCACCAATATGTGCCTTTTCTAACAAAATTAAACAAAGTCTTGATTGTCCAATCCCACCACCAATTGTGAGCGGTAATTTATTTTCAATAATCATTTGATGGTACTGATATGATAAATCATCTAGTTTATTTTTAATCGTTAATTGATTTAATAAACTCTCTTGATCCACTCGAATACCCATACTAGAAATCTCAACAGCTAAATCTAATGTTTGATGATAATATAATAAATCACCATTTAGATTCCAATCATCATAATCCGGAGCTCTTAAATCATGGGGTTTTCCACTTTTTAAAACATGACCAATGCGCATGATAAAAACCACTTGATGTAGCTTAGTAATTTCATATTCACGTTCTTTTTCGCATAAATTAGGATACATATCTTCTAATTTCTGACTATCTATAAAAAATACTTTATTTGGTGCAACATATGTAATACTTGGATATTTATGATGCACTAGAAGTGATGTTTTATGGATTGCTTTTACTATATTTTTAACAACCAACTTTAAAAACTTAATATTTCGATCATCTTTAGTAATCACTTTTTCCCAGTCCCACTGGTCAACATAAATCGAATGTAGATTATCTAATGTTTCTTCTTTTCTAACAGCATTCATATCGGTATATAATCCATTACCAACATAAAAATCATAATTAAATAATGCCATTCTTTTCCACTTAGCAAGTGAATGAACAATTTCAGCATGTTTATTTAATGATGGTACTAAAAAGCTTACCGGATTTTCACCGTTTAACCCATCATTAATCCCAGTTTTTGATAACACAAAAAGCGGTGCAGAAACTCTTTTTAAATTCAATTTGGTCGCCAAATTATGTTGGAAGACATTTTTGATATAGCCAATTGCTGTTTGAGTCTCATATAAATTTAATTTAGAGACATAATCTTTAGGAACTAATGTATTTGACATGTGCTTATTCCATTTCTATTCATCATTTTTTCTATGTATTTATTATGCTAATCTTAGCATAAATCTATATAAGAATCAAACAATAAAAAGACCAAACATAGATTATATATCCGTTATATGTTTGGTCTTTATTCGCTTTTATCCTATTTTTTTGGTTGACCCTCTAATAATCAACTTACTTTCAATTGTAACTGTTTGAGTGGTTCTTGTATTTGCAAGAATATCTTTCATGATGAGATTTGCTGCTATCTCACCTTTTTTTGATATGAACTGTCTAATGGTAGTTAATCCTGGTGATGTAAAAGAGGATGCTTGAATATCATCAAATCCAACAATTGATACCTTATCAGGTACTTTAATGCCTGCATCTAAAAAAGTTTTCATAATGCCTAATGCAACAATATCAGCATCAACAACCAGTGCGGTAAATGATAATTTTTCATGAATCATCTTGTTTGCAAATTTTACGCCACCTTCAAAAGTGGTTAATGTTTCAAAGACACAATCATTATTAATGATCAACCCAGCATCTAACATCGCATTACCAAATCCTAAGTAACGATTATTATGAACTGGCGATTTTTTTATAGACCCACCTACAAAAGCAATCTTTTTATGTCCTAAATCAATGACATGCTTTGTTGCTAAATAGGAGGCTTTTGCATCATCGGTATTAATTGAGTGAAAATCTTTAGTATAAAATTCATAAACGTCTGTTAAAACTGCAGGTATATTTAATTCTTTAACTTCTTCATAAATATCAGGTGGATAAGTACCAAGTAATATAATACCGTCTAACCCTCTTGATTTAATCCAGTTTTTATATTTTCCTTTAACTTGTATACCTGATAATAAAATATCATAGTCATAGGATGAAACAACCTTATGAATTTCACCTAAATATTCAGCAAAAAAAGGATTTGTTTCCAGTAAACTACCCGTTGTATCAGAAGGTGCTATTAAAGGTAATGTGAGTCCAATCAATTTTGTTTTACCGTTTGATAATGATCTTGCATTTAAACTAGGAATATAATCCAAATCATTCATGATTGCATTAATTCTTTCCTTAGTTTTTTCTGAAACCTTTGCCTTATTATTAATGACATAGGAAACCGTTGCAGTTGATACACCTGCAAGTTTTGCAATTAATGCAATATTTGGTTTTTTATACTCATTCATTATACTCACCTAATTAAATATCATTACAAACATTATACAATGAATTTGCTAAACTAACTGTAGTAGTTCAATTAAGTCATCTATTTTATAATCTGATAAACCAGATAATTTTGCATCAGATATTGCAACAGCAACCATTGATGCATTTTTAGCTGCAACAATTCCTGCTTGAGCATCTTCAATTACCATACATGCCTCTGGCTCTACATTAAGTTTTTTTGCAGCCACTAAAAAAACTTCTGGATCGGGTTTTGAGTGTGTAATATCATTGCCATCAGCAACGGCATCAAAACTTTGATCCCTTTTTATTTGTTTTAATATATTTAATGCATTTTTTGATGATGATCCAATTGCTACCTTAATACCTTTATCTTTTAATCTTTTAATCACCAAATCAACGTTTGGTAAGATATCTTTAGGTGATAATGTTTTTAACAATTGGATATAGTATTCGTTTTTTTCTTTTGCTAAATCGTTTTTTTCTTCTTCACTAAAGATTTTATTTGATCTTTCTAAAATGATTTCTAATGATTCCATTCTAGACACACCACGTAGACGATGATTAATTGTTTTATCAAAGTAAATTTGATGTTTCATCGCCATATAGTTCCATGCTTGATAATGTAGATCATCTGTACTGACAATCACACCATCTAAATCAAAAATAACTGCTTTTATCTTATTATTCATAGTATTTCCTTTATTGTATAATCGTTTTTTGTAACCATAATCTCATAAGTTTTTCCTAAATGTTTAATCCTATAAGTCATCTTTTGAATCGATTTTGGTAATGCTGGTTTTAAATGAATCTCATCATCTATATTTAATCCGGAAAAACCATATATGGCCGTTAAATATGCACCACCGGATGCAGCTGGATGTGTTCCACCTATATATATACCACCTGCATATTGTTTAGAATCACCTGTTAAATCCACACTTGCTGACTTCATAAAAAGTGGATATGCGTATGCTTCATTTTCCATCATACACGCACCAAGTGCATACATGCTTGCTGAAAGTGATGAACCATGTTCAGTTCTAGGTTCATAATAATTGAAGTTTGCTTTGATGATATCTTTACTATAATCAGCTCTAAATAGATAAAGCATCGTTAAAATGTCTGCTTGTTTGATATTTTGTGTATCACCTAATAAGCCTTGTCCACCTAAGTATTCATTTGGATGTATTTTCTCATTTAATCTGGTTTTAATATCTATATCTTTAAGTAAAAAATATCCATCAAACTGCTCAATAATTAAATCTTTATTTGGTTTAGGTATATATATTTTTTGACGCATGTGATGAATTAATTCTAACTCTGCATCAAATCCTAATGTATGTACTAATTTATTAAAGTAATCTGATTTTATTTTAGTAAAGAAGTCTTTAATCTCGAATAAGTAATCAAAAACCATTTGAACCATTCTATTGGTAAAAGCATTATTATGCACACGTTCATGATACTCATCTGGACCCATCACATCTAATATTTCGAATCGGTCTTTTAAGACTTTATAACTACCATAATCTAGATAAAATCTAGCAACTTCTATTAATAATTCTAAACCACCTTCATAAAGAATAGAATCATCTTTAGTTCTTAAAATATAGCTTTTCAATGCGTAGATTATATCAGCTGAAATATGTACTTGTTTATCTTTAAAATATGTCCGTATCAGTCGATTAGTAAATACATCTGTCACATTATAGTCTGTACATGCATCATGTCCATCTTCTTGGGATTCCCATGCAAAAAATGCACCTTTATAACCATAATAACTAGCTTTTAATTTAGCACCATTAAGCCCTTTAATGCGGTATAATATGATATTTTTGGCGGCTTTTAAATTCGTGTTTAAATAAAAAGGTAACATAAAAATTTCTGTATCCCAGAATATCGCACCTTTATAAGTTTGACCAGATATACCTCTTGCAGGTACAGATTGTCCTTTTTGCTTATCTGGACTTAAAATAATTAAGTGATAGATTGAATATCTTAAAGCAATTAAAGCCTCATCATCACCTTCGATTTTCACATCAGAATCTTCCCATTTTTTATGAAAACACGTTAGGTGATCTTCTAATAATTTATCAAATCCTAAAGCGACTGCATGATCAAATACTTCTTTACTTAAATCATTTTTATCATCTATACTAATATGTGCAAAAAAATCAAATGCGTAACTCAAACTATTCGTTTTTAAAGGCAGTATTTCATAAAGAATTTTACCGTCCATATGAAGTGTATGTTGTACTTTAACTTTAAAGTTTGGTATGACTTTCTTTACAACTTTAATTAAATTACTCTTTTCATAACTTATTCCACTTACTTCAAGTCTATTAAGATCATGATTTGTTTTTATATCTATTAAGTGCGGTCCATTAATATCCCATACATCATAATCAATGCCTGTATAAATCTTAAAGTCTGCTTGCTCTTTAAATGATACTTTATAGTTACCAACAATTAAACGATCATGATTACTGGATACAAAACGTGTAGACTCTATAGTGATTTCATTAGAACCAATTTTAAAAATAGTTTTTCTATACATTGTTGCATCTAACATATTTAAGTTTTGCTCATGATAGATTGGTTTTTTATGCTTCAAACTGATGATTTCATCATCAACTTTTAAGACTGTATATAATGGATTAAAGGCATTAATAGGTTCTCTCCA
The DNA here is from genome assembly GCA_002399815.1 of Acholeplasmataceae bacterium UBA4853. Classification (GTDB taxonomy): domain Bacteria; phylum Bacillota_I; class Bacilli_A; order Acholeplasmatales; family Acholeplasmataceae; genus Acholeplasma. The sequence goes on along the minus strand of DHEJ01000036.1, from coordinate 45,926 downwards.
AGAATCTCCGACTTGATCATATAAAAGCGGTAGATTAACGGCAACTAAATCATCTTTTTCATGTTCATCTAGTGTGCCTCTGACTCCTAAATTCATTGAACCAATTAGAAACTTATTGCCGTTACCAATGATTTGTTCTTCATGATATCCTAATGACTTAATCTCCCACATGATGTTTAATCCTAATCTCGCCTTTTTTTAGTAAATACACAGTATCATAAATCAATACCGGTTCATTTAAGTCTTTATCCAGTGTTAGGCTAAGCGTTTCCTTTTCAACACGTACGCTAATCAAAGATCCAAAATAATTAATATTAAAACGATAAGATTTCCATAATTTAGGGAGTACTGGCGCTAATTTTAAGTACTTACCATCACTTCTTAATCCTCCAAAACCATAAACAATGTTTACCCATGCTGCAGCAATAGAGGTCATATGTAGTCCTTCATTGGTATTTCTATTATAATCATCAATATCTAATCTACTTGCAAACCCAAAGAAATCAAGTGCTTGCTTCTCATATCCGATTTCACTTGCAAATATCGAGTGAATGGATGGTGAAAGGGAGGATTCATGTATTGTTTTTGGTTCATAATAATCATAGTTTGCCTTTTTAGTTTCTAAATCAAAGGATTGATTATATAAAAACATAAACATTAAAACATCCGGTTGTTTAATCAAATCATTTCTGTAAATTCTATCGTAACTCCAATGACTATATAAAGGAAAATCGGTTACTGCAATTTGATGCATATCAATGTGTGGTAAATCATGAAATCCAAGATGTTGTTCATATATCTTTGTTTTGCTATCATAAGGAATGAACATCTTTTCTATTTGATCTTTCATTAAATCAATTTCTTCATCTTTTAGATTCGTCTTTTTTATCACTTCTTTAATATACGGGTGATCTTTATATGTTTCTAAAACTTCAATAAAGTAAGCCATTGATTTTTGTCCTAAAAGATTGGTATATGCATTATGATTTACCATCATTTGAAATTCATCAGGACCCATCACACCATAATAACCAAACTTCTTACCATCTTGACTATATTGTCCACGTGATGATAAAAATCTTGCAATTTCAACTAACATTTCAAAACCATAGTGAATTAAGAAATCTTCATCTTTAGTATTTTTAACATAATGCCAAATTGCATAGCTTACTGCTGTTGTTGGTTGAAATTGTAGTGATGCATGTTGCCAAAGATCAGCTGCTTCATTTCCGTTTAATGTTGCAATCGGATAACAAGCACCGATACAATCTAGTTCTTTAGCACGTAATCTTGCATGTGGTAATGTATTATATCTAAACATCAATAAATTTTTTGCAGCACTTAGATTTGTAAATAGATAAAATGGTAGACAATATGTTTCTGAATCCCAAAAAGCATGTCCTGAATATGCCTCTCCTGTTAATCCTTTTGCACCTATGTTATTGGTCTGAGAAACGCCATGATATGTATTTAATAGTTGAAATAGACAAAAACGAATACCTTGTTGGTTTAATGGATCGCCTTCAATTGTAATATCATTTTTTAACCAAAAATCTTCATAAAAAACTTTATTTGATTCTAAACTCTTTTGATATGAAGCTTCTTTTAATAATGTTTCTGCTTTTTGTTTAAATTCTGCTAATTTACCATGACCTTCTTTATGAATTAATGAAACTATTCTCTTTTCAAATATCACCTTATGATTTAAGTTAAAGCTTGTTGAAACACTACTTAGTTTGTTTTTATACTCATAAACTTTATTAAATGCAATATTTGATTCTAAATCAAATGTATTAAACACTTGTTGATTTGTGGTAGTTCTTGCAAGTATCATCTGGTTTTCTTTATGACTAATTTTCCATCTACCCATTTGATTCCAGTGTAACGTATTAAAATCAAGTCCAAAAATAACTTTGACTTCACCAAAATAAGTTATAGGTTCTATCGTTACTACTTGATATGATAGTTCCGTTTGAGTTAAATCAAGCATTCTTTTAAAACTGATACGGACCCAGTCTTTTATTTGATAACTACGAATACTTTCACCTGTTTTAAAATCAAGCATTCTTTCAAAATTTGAAATGTTATCTTTATCAAAAACAAACAGCTCATTTCCTATAATTAATTTAAAATAAAAGATATTACCAGAATTTACCATATAATGTTGTTTTTCTGTAATGCCTTTATAATGAGATTTATTAATATTTTTTGGTACTTCATAAATACCATTAAAGTATGTACCAATTAAAGATTTCGATAAACTACCTTCTTCAAAAAATCCTCTAACACCCATATACTCATTTGATAGCGAAAATAACGATTCAGAAACTAAATGTCTTGATTCGTGATAATCTTTTTCAACTAACTTCCAAGGATCTACTTCTAAATATCTTTGAGCTACTTTTACCATGATTGATTTCTCCTATGACTTGATATAACTTAAATAATTAAATATATCTTTTTGATGTTTCAGTAACATATCTTTATCTAAAAACGATAATACATACCCTTCATTACTTCTTTTTAAAACATATCCATTTTTATGTGATAATTGATTAACTATTGTATAACCATAATCATTTAATGCACGGTAGACTTTTTCTTCTAAAACAACATCTATCAATTCTATTTCATGAATTATATTTTTATATATTCTTTTTTGGTCCTGGCTAAATAGATAAACATGTGTATTTAAATCAATATATAATGATTCATTTACGATAAAATCTTTATCGACTAATACTTTGATTGTTTGTCCTAAATAATCTAAATAAAGTAGTTTACTATCACCAAAGTTTTCTTCAAAAATAAACTTTGCAGTAAGTAATAATTCATTTTTCTCATGATATACATGGATGTCTTGTGGTCTAACTACAAAATATATGTTTGAAGCTATATGTGACTTTAATAATTCTTTACTTTCTTCATTTATATTTAATTTAAACTTATCCGTACTTAAGTCAAATCCATCATAAAAACCATAAAACACATTAGCCTCTGGAGTACCTATAAATGTTGCTGATACTAAGTGAACTGGGTCATTGTATAATTGATAAGGCGTTCCAATCTGGATGATTCTACCATCCATGAGTAATACGATTCTTGAAGCCATACTCATCGCCTCAACTTGATCGTGTGTCACATATATTGCTGTTACATTGAAAAGTTTCTTAAATAAAATAAGTTCTTTTCTCATACCACTTCTTAGTACAGCATCCAAATTAGATAATGGTTCATCAAATAATACGAGCTTTTTTTCATCAACTAATGCTCTTGCTAGTGCGACTCTTTGTCGCTCTCCACCCGATAATTGATTTGTATAAAACTCTAATTTCTGATAGATACCTAGTTTTTTTGCTATATTTTCAATCAGTTCTTTTTTTCTTAACTTACTTAATTTTAGATTCAGTAAACCAAATTCAATATTCTCATAAACTGTTAAATTAGGTAATAATGCATAATTTTGAAAGACAAAACTTAAATCCCTGGTTGAAGGATCTAAATCATTTTGTAATTTATCATTCATATATAAACTACCGCTTGTTATTTCTTCTAATCCAGCAATCATTCGAAGTGTAGTTGTCTTACCACACCCTGAAGGACCAACTAAAACTAGAAACTCATCATCAAAAATTTCAAGATTCATATCTTTAATGACAAGTTTACCTTTTTGATAGGATTTATTTATATTTCTTAAGGATATATTTAGCATAATTCTCCAATCATTTTATTCCTGTAGTTGCAACATTTGATGTAATCTTTTTTTGGAAAATAAAGAATAATATCACAGGTGGTATCATCGTAAATAATAATAAGCTTAAAAACTCATCAATGGTAATACCATAAACAAACATCTCCGCATTTACCTTAAATAACTTAACCATAACAGTCCAATATTCTTGATTATTAATAATAACGTATGGCAATAAAAAGTCATTCCAAGCAGCTGTTACACTAAAAATTGCTACGACCATCATTGTTGGAACCGATAAAGGCACTATAATTTTATAAAATATCTGAAGTTTTGATGCACCTTCTAAGTTTGCAACCTCAAACAAATCTTTAGGTAGGTTGTCAAAATGTGCTTTAAAAAGTAAGAAGTTAAACGGTGAAGCTCCTGCTATAAACCAAAATGGAATCAGAGTTAATACCGTTGATTGGACACTTCTTAAAGACATACCTGTAATAGTTGCTATAAACTCATATATACCTATAATATTTGTATACAATGGTACAAGTGCAACTGCTGGTGGGATTAACATTGATGCCAGTATAATATAGAATAAATACTGACTACCTTTTGGCTTTAATACCGAAACAACATATGCAAGTAACCCATTAAAAATAACCGCACATAATGCTGCACCTAAGGCAATAATGAGTGAGTTAACCACATTGGTCATTATTTGTGTTTTATCAATCACCATTAAATACTTATTAAAGTCAAATTGATTTGGAAAGAATTGATATTCATGAGGTAATTGTAAAATCTCATTTGCCTCTTTAAACGATGTAAAAAACAACCAGATAAAAGGTAACATGACAAAAAATAGTCCCCCAAGTAACAAGATATAAACAATATAATATCCAATTCTACGACTTGGTTTTTTATAATCAGAATAAGTCAAAATACCTTCGGTTTTAGATTTAAAAATAAGTAAACTTAATTTTGAACTATATGTACTAATATAATTAAAGGCATCTTTTAATTTCCTAACTACAAAATCTATTCTTAATAAATGATAGATATATTGAATACCTTTAATACCTAATTTGAACCCGTTAATAATAAATTTACTTAATTTAAAACTAACTTTTTGCTCTTTATGTTTTATTTTTTCTAAAAGTTCATCATAGCTTAAATATTTTTTATGTTTTCTTTGTTGTTTATTGGTCTTTTTATCAAAATATAAATACACATAAGTAAACCCTAATAAGAAAATCATTGTTATAACACCAAGTGCAGCAGCTTGGCCGGTATCTTGAGTTGTATATATTAATTTATAAATGAGTAAACCTAAAGTATTGGCATGATCATTTGTTTGACCCATAAAAATCATCGGTTCATAAAATATTTGGAAAACTGAAATGATTTGAATAATCAATAACAATTTAACATTCGGTAATAATGCCGGTAATGTGATATATCTTAATCTTTTAAATACCGATAAACCCTTAATTCTAGCTGCTTCATATAATGCATTATCAATGGACTGAATCGTTGCAAGATAAATAAGCATCGTAGCACCAGCTGACTTCCAAGTTAAAGTTAATATAATTAATGGAATGGATAAACTATCCTCTGAAATCCAGTTTGATGTTTCTAATCCTAGTTTTTGTAATATGATATTAAAAAATCCATAATCATTAGCGTCAAGCATAATCTTCCACATTAGAATAACTGCAATTGCCGGTACAATATTTGGTATATAAAATCCAATTTTAAAGAAACTCTTGGATTTAACAACTTCACTTATAATGAGTGCTAGAATAATAGGAATGATAAATCCGATGAGTAAAGAATATATTACATATAAAACAGTATTTGATAATGCACCCATAAATCTAGGATCATTAAAAATCTTTATATAGTTATCAAATCCAGTAAAACTGACCATTTCAAAATTCGATGTCTTAAAAAATGAGAATACAATATTTTGGATTAAAGGTCCCCATAAAAAGAAGATAAACAAAAGAATCGAAGGTAGTGCAATTGCCCACGAGATTATTTGTTCTTTTGATTGATTAAATTTGCTACTTTTCTTAATCTCTTTTGTCTTTAATTTCATGTTAATCCATTTGTTCTCTTAAGTATGCTTCAAACAATTGATTCTTTGAGTTCATTGAGGAAGGTACATCAAATGATAAATTCTTCAAATTAATAACAACTTGGTCTAATAATTCATACATATACTGGGTATAATAAGCTTCTTCTTGACGTCTTGTTTGTGGTAATAATGTATAAAAATCATTAAAATTATGCATCGCTGTGACATTGACGTATTGATCATTAAGTGCTTTGACAAACTCAGTATAATCTGCATTAATCCAAGGTTTAACCTCAGGTAAAATCAGCATATTTTTTCTGGTTGCTGTTTGCATACCTTCACGCATTGCATCTTTTGAGACATCACTTGTTAAAGGTGATCTTCCGATATATTCTAAAAACTTAATAGCACCCAAAACAGCTTCATCTGAGTCATATGCACTAAACATATAAGGCGTACCACCAAATAAGGTGAATTGTCCACCCGGACCACTTGGAATTGGAATAAATGCAATATCATTTTTATTCATTCCACCTTGTGTAATTACACTTGAAATGACATCATTACCAGCAATTGCCATCCCAATTTGGCCATTGCCTAATCTTGTTGCCCATTCAGAATAATTCATATTTCCGATAGGTACAACACTTTCACCTTCGTTAGCAAAGTAGAAACTCTTTAAATATTCCATCGCTGAAATTGCTTCATTTGAGTTAAGATTTGAGTGTACTTTTTGATCCTCTCCAACAACTTGTAGATGTGCACCAAAAGCCCATGCAAAATTTGAATATTGCCAACCACCATTTTTATCCACATTTAAAATGATTAATCCATCCTTTAATGTGTTTTGTTTAATCGTTACTGAATATTCTAATAATTCATCCATTGTTTGCGGATAATATTTAATACTTGGATTACTTGGATCTACAATATCAACGATGCCATCACTGTCTAAGTCACTTGCAAGTCCAGCATCTTCAAAAACAGATAGATTAATAATAATACCTAATCCATAGCCATCTCTTGGAATGCCATATAGTTTATCATCAAATGTTAAGTAGTCTTTTAAAGTCGGATCCATTTTATCCATCCAACCCAGATCACTTACCATTTGCGTGATATCTTTTGCATGACCACCTGAAACAATCATCTGTGGTTCTGTAAACCATGTTTGAAATACCGTTGGTAAAGTTTTAGAGTTTGCTCTCGCATAAAATGCCTCTACTGAATAAGTAAAAGCCTCACCAATAATCTCATACTCAGGATTATCACTTTCAAAACGTTCTTTCCAAACATTAAACATAGCAATATCATCTGTATTTGCAGATTCTGGCCACATACCAATAACAACCTCAATTTTACTTGTACCACAGGCCATTAATATACCCACACTGATACTTAAAATGATCATTAAAAAGATTTTTTTCATAAATTATCTCCTACTACTTCTTTATTTCATAAAACATAGTGACGCTCCTTTAAACAAACTACATTTAAAGGAGCATCCTATAATCCGTTTTATTTTAAATTATGCTATAACTTCATCCATGAATACATGCATTTGATACACATAATCATTCACACTTAAACTTAAATTATCTATCACTACACCACCTGAATTAATATGAAAACCAATAACTTCAAGTGCATTTGTATCTGAAACATAATCACTTAAATCTAGTGTAATTGTTTGATATTCTGTTGTTAATGCACTTGCATGTCCATCTGTGATGAGTGTTGTTAAATTAACGATATTTCCATTACCTAATTCAATTCTAAATGTATCTGCATTATTACCTTCTTGAAGTTTTACATCAAAAGTTAAATAATTAGCCCCTTTAATCATAGGTGATCCAAATCTAGTTGCTGCATATTCGGTTGTACTTAATTCAATTGTTCCATTTTGAACTAAAGCCCATTCGCCCCACCAATATTTAATTTGATCATTGGTTGGTAATACATCAAAATCTTCATTAAATACGATATGTTTTACATGATCATCTTCAAGATTTTGAAATGATACATTATCAATATAGAATATCGCACCTTCATTTGCACCAATACCAAATTCATCTGCGATTTGAAGTCCTGACAATAATACATCGATTATCATATGTTTGGTTTCACCAGCAAGTGGTAATGTGATTGGTAATCCATCTATCCCAATTAATTCTTGATTCCATTTATGTGTACCAGCAATATTAATACCAAGTCCACCCATAACTTCCATTTTTAAATCAAAAGCGATATATCTTGGAGTGCCCTTTACACCTGTATGTATTTGAACATAACCAAGCGTTGCATCAAACTTCATCCATTTATTACCTTCAATTTCAACAATTGAAGTTGCTGATCCATAGTTATTCATCCACCATTGATTTTCACCTGCTTGACCATTGGCATCACCAACAGTTGCCCATTCCCATGTACCCCAAACAAGTTCTTCATCAAAATAAGGTAACTCATTAAACCATGCTAAGTTATCAAGTAAGTAAATCTCACCATCAGATGCATGGAATCCTACTGTATCTGTTAATTCAAATCCACTTGCTACCCAGTCAATCACATAGTGATGCCATAATCCATCAGTATTTACGACCATAGGTGTGCCATTGTCTAAGATTAATTGTCCATCTTTTGCCCATTTAGGCGTACCAGTTGGTCCAACTCTAAAGGATACGTCTGTACCAGGTGTTGCAACTTTTAAGTCAAATGATAAATATCTACCCATACCTTTAGTACCTGTATGATATTGTGCATAACCCGTACCATCTACTTGTAGAGCTTGATTTGTTTCACCATCTAAAACAATTGTTGTTGCTGATCCATAAACTTGTGCCCACCACTGATTACTACTTACCATACCTTCAGCACTACCTAATGTAAGTCCTTCAAAGTTTGCCCATAAAAATTCTGATGAACTATCGATATTAGATATACCATTAGCAAAGAATATAGCATCAAATGAAATAGAGGCACCTGTATAGTATAATGAGAATCCACCAAAGTCTGTTGTTAGTCCTGGTGTTAATGTTAAGTCAACAATTAAATACGTCCATTCACCATCTTGATATGGATAACTTTCCATATCTTCTGGGATTGAAGGTAAGCCTAAACCAGCGATGAACTGATTTGCATAAACAGTTTCAGATAAATCAGAATCACCTGATGTTTTTTGTTTAATTCTTAAATTATCTAATGTACCAGTACCGTTTAATTTATATTTGAATACTAAATATCGGTATTCATTAACGTTTGCTTTACTTGTAGAATGCACAACATAATCCACATAGTCACCACCTGTTGAATCAAGTGTAAGCACACCTTCATTAATCGTAGATACTTGAAGACCAGCATAAGAGATTAAATATGAAAAACCATTAGCTAATGCGACTTCATTATCTCCAGACCATACTGGTGTTGTACCTAATGTTAGGCGATTAAAGTTTTCAAATATTAAACTATTTTCTAAATCCAATAATGGATAATCTACTGCTTGATATTCACCTAAATAAGTTAAAAATGATTGTGAAATAGCTATTTTAACACTATCTTCATTAATCAATTTATATCCTGCAACAACACCTTCACCATCATATATTTCACTAAATGGTATTGTTACATTTAACCATGATGATCCAAGCATCGGTAAATCTAAAATATCACTAAATGCAACAGCAGTTCCTGCTTGTCCATCATCAAATACTGGAGCAATTTTAATTTTTGTATAATCAAGCACACCAGTTGATTCTTGACGTAATCTTAATACCACGTGTGTATTATTTTCAAGCGCACCTTCATCCAAATAGTCTCCATAGTAACCATTTGAATCAATAGTTACATAAGATGACACCTGCTTACCAATACTACCTGACCAGTAATCTTTATTTTGGTTGTAGTCACTACCTTCAATTGGATAAACTGGATTTGGCACCTTAGAGAAGAATGCATCTTTAATTTCTAATATACCACTACCAACGCTTGATGTATTCATTAGATGGAATCCAACTAATACGCCACCAGCATCAACATCAGAATATCCAGTTTTAGCAGCATACACTTTTCCATCTAATGTATCTGTAATTGAGATGACATAATTGTGCCAAGTACCATCAAGTTCACGGATATTTGTTTCTTGATCTGGATCTAATGTTTCTGTTAAAGGAACAACTAACACTTCATGATTATCATCCAGTCTAAAACCAATAGATAAATCATTAACTGATGCCCCACTAAATCCTCTTAATCTTAATACTAAATATTGGAATGCTGCACTAGCAGTATTTGCACTACCAGCTTGTTTCCAAAGTGCACCATCTGGATCACTACCAATTTCACCAGAATATCCAACCGATATGAATGGTTGGTCTAATGCAATGGTGGCATTTGATACAATAGTTGATTCTAATGTTAAACTTGTAAAGTTATTTAACATTTGATCAAAATCACCATTGAATATGCGACCAGAATAAACTGGTGCATCTGGTATACCAATATAATTATATTTGGCAGAAAGCTTAATATCTGCTGTTACTGGTGTTGAAAAATTATATAAAGTATTATCAAGCATCCAACCTTCAAAACTAAAGTCAGCCTTAACTGGTGCATCAGGTAATACTGCCATATTTCCTGATTCAACCATTTGATCATTAATTGGACTACCGCCAACAGTATCAAATTCTACTTTATAGTCAATAGGTTCAACAATCGGATCATAATGTGCAATTAATGTCAAATCAGCTGTTACAGCCAAATTAAAATCATACGCACTATTCCCTAAAAACCATTCATCAAATAGAAACCCTGCTTTAGTTGGATCAGTTGGTCTAGATACTTTACTACCTTCCTCAACTGTCACAACCACAAGATCCGTGCCATTATCTGCATTAAATGTGACTTCATATTTAGTTGGTTCAACAACGCCAACACAACTAACTAATATTAATGTAAACAATGCAATCATTACTAAACTAAATGTAGTAATTATTGATTTTCTCATATTTTCTCCTTATGATATTCATGCAAGATAGTTTGCATGTTGCTTTCTTTTTTTAAACAACTATCTGTTATTTATACATATATTAAAAATTATTCGTAAACACTAATTTCTGAAAACTGAGCACCATATCCCCCTGGGGCTGAGTTTTCTGTAACAATGAATATGATTGAACGCATATTTATTCCAGTTGGTAATGTAATAGAAACCATATTACCTTGACTACTATCAAATAGATAATCTCTTGGTCCTTCAAATAAGGTCACCCAATTGACTGAAGATAACTGACTTTCTCCTACTTGTGAATATCTAATCTCTATTGTTTGAGTTCTATTTGGCCAACTTGATAAAGGTGGCAAATGAAGATTAATGATTCTGACTTGATAGATACTACCCATATCAACAATCATCCATCCTGGCCATAATCCTTTTTTAGATTCAAAATAAGTACTTACATCACCATCTGTTAGTTTTTCAGGATTATAAACATCTTCATATTGACTCGCATAAGGTGTCTTACCATAGGTTAGGGATGCAGGATAGAATTCGATATATCTTAAGAATGGACTTTGTGCATAGATTACCCCTTCTTGATACATAAATCTTAATTGAATAGCAATATAATCTCCTGGTGCTAAACGGATATCTACATAATTATTTTTAGAAGGTGAAAATTCATAATCTTCACCATTTAACTTCTTAGAAAAAATCGGAAGTCCAGTTGTTTGATTCGTTGTCGTTGCTGCATAAACAGATACATTTTGCATGAAAAAGTACATTGATTCTTCTTCACCAAACAAACGGATTGATCCTACTTTATAAGCCTTATCAAATAAAATAGATAATGCAATATAATTAGCTTTTGTTGCACCTTCTTGCCAAACATTTGCAGTCCATGTAGCTTCATTATCTTCTAAGATGTTTTCTACGCTATGACCTTCTAAATCATAATTAGTGGTTGCTTGTGCTCCCCAATCAAGTGTGGATATACCATAAGTTGATCTCACAGTAAATTCACCTTCAATTTTAGAACCTGCATAAGGTGGTTCTGCTCTTGATACTGCAAATTCTGGTATTTCAATTGCACTTTGATTTCTGGCTGGAATAACTACTTTATCAACAACATAATAATCTCCAAGATCAAGTTCATAGTAGTGATAAACTGGTGCACCTGTCGGTGTATTTGCAGATATCACGTTGATATTTGATACAAAATTATTGGCATTGACAACATCAGCTGATGTTATCGGTAAACCATGGAATTCAACATCTTTAAAATTAATATTAGAAATATTTTTATTTTGATCAAAACCATTCATTCTAATTCTTAAGTCGTAAGCATCATTATTGATTTTCTTTTCATTTAATACTTTGATGTTTTCAAAATATACATCAGAAATTGTTCCTCTAACAAATTCTGATTTTGACCAATCGGCATTAAAGCCAATTGTTAAGTCAATAAAGAAATTATCATATGTTTCTGTCCAAATATCTCCAACTTGATATGCATCTTCAATGGTTATATTTCTAAAATGGACATCTTTTATATCCGCCTGGTCAGCATTATGGATACTCATCACGGCTTTATGATAATTATGAAGTACTGTGATATCTTCAAAGACGATATTTTCCATTGAAGGACCATACGCTTCATAACCTACTTCCATTGACTGAGCTAAATCAGTCCAAATAATATTATTTGTAAATAAAATATTTGATGTTGGTAAATTATTTGTATTTTTAACAACCAATGAATCATCCCAAGTTCTAACAAATGAATTTCTAACAACAACATCATGAGATGATTGAATTGAAACACCATCGCCATTAGGTCTGCCGGTAATAATCTTTATATTATCAATGATTAGATTTGTTGTTTGTTGTGCATGTATCGTCCAACCAGCAGGATCTAAGAATGCTATACCTTCTATATAAACATTTTCACATTGTTGAAGTTCAATTGGAATTGCTCTTTGAGATGCTTCATTTCTAGGATAAATTGATCCAGATATAAACCCTCGACCACGAATGGTTATATCGGATAAACCATATGCATTAAATTGGCCATAAACTAAAGCGCCACCTGCGATATAAACCGTTTTACCTGATTCAAGTGGAATCGTATCTGTTTTCCATACACCTGGTCCAATATATATAATGTCATCATCAAGTGCTGCCATCTCTGCTGTTATTGGATCTGTTTCTATTGGATTAGCAAATAGATGAATTGCTTCTTGAATCACTGAACCACTGGCATTATTTTGTGGCACCGGATCATTTATTTGAATGGTATAGTTTGCTGGATATTCTAAATAAAACTCAATGGTCTTATTTGTAATAGTTACATCAATATCATAAACAAGTGGGTGAACTGATGCAGTATTAACAACATAGTCATCCTTAATTTGAATAACTACATGTACTTTACCTAAAAAGTCAAAACTTGCTACAGATGTATAAGTTGTTGGTGTTACCCATGTAAAACTTCTTGCATGATTGACTAATGTTTCATAAACAAAAAGCGGAGAGTCCTCAACTAAAATATCATATCTATCAGATGATTGTAAAATGTCAGGCATATCATAAATAATTAAGTCAGTGGATGTTTGGACCCCACTTAAGATATTTAAGACAATTGTTGCTTTTGCATCTAAATAAGTAATAGTTACTGTATTTGATCCAACAATACTCGAATCAAAACCTTCTACTTCATAATCAGTTACTACTGTTTCTTGGTCATCTTTTTTATATGTGACCACCATATCTGTATCATCAAATGTTTGATCAATAAAATAACTTGTTTTGTAATTTCCTATAATAATTAATTCCCCTTGACTTGAAGTTGGTCCACAAGCTATGAGTAAAAACAAGGATAGACTGAGTAAAAATATGATTGATAATTTTTTTATATTATGCATAGATTTCACCTTACTTTGTTTGATTTCGATTTCATTATACACGATAGATTTCAATATTGAAAGCGTTTTAATGAAAAAAAGTTAATCGGTTAACTAAAATCGTACTTTTACTACTTTTTTTAAGAAATTTTTACCGTTTTTTATAACCGGTTAATTTTATTTATGCCTATCTTTATACAACATTTTTATTCACTCATATTTTCTTATTCATTTCTTGGCTTCATTAAGCAGTTTCTAATAATAATAAAAAAAATATTTTAAAAAAGTACCAATAAAATCAGCCTATTTAGCGTATACCTTATGTAAAAGGAGGATTTTACAATGAAAAATTCGTTTAAGTTTATGATTGGTTTTCTAGCAATCTTAGTCTCAACTATACTTGTTGCTTGTGATACGACTATTCCAGCAAGTCTAGCTCAAGAAGACATTTATAACTTTTCTGTATTAACCGGTTCACAACTCAATATGATTAATGAAGACTCAATTTCCCAAAGTGCTTTATTTACTGAAAGCACAAATGAAGATGACTTATTACCTATTGAAGATACTACACCTATTGCACCTACAAATGATTTGGAAAATTTAAACCATTATACAAATCTATTTGAAACATTCCTATCTGATCCAATTATGGTATCTAATCCAGAACCATCTGATTTACTAGATGAATTTGGTACACCACTTTATCAATTCAAGATTACTTATGAAGTGAAAAATGCCATAGGAGAAACAGTAATCTATGTGCTACATTATACTGAAATAGTAGAAACAGAAGACACTGATGATGTAGACGATGTTACTGAATCTGATGAAGTTGATGAATCTGATGAAGTTGATGAATCTGATGTTATTGATGCATCCGATGAAGTTACTGAATCTGATGAAGTTGAAATTGAAACAAGTTTTAATGGCGTCATGATTATTGGTGATACAACATATGAAGTCTTTGGTAGAAAAGAAATTGAAACAAATGCTACAGAAAATGAAATTTCATACGTCTTTACTACAAAAAAAGATGATCAAACATTTGTAACCGTTAGATATGAAAAAGAAATTAACGATGGAAACTCAGAAGAAAAGTTCTTTATATCAGAACATGCTAACGGATTAGTTAATCGTACAATGATTAAAATTGAAGTTGAAGATGATGCATATAAATACATGATTCAATATAAAGACAAAGTTACTGGTGAATCTAAGATGTTTATCATTAAATCCTCAGTAGATCCAGAATATGATTATGTCATCTTCTATAAAGAACATATGACAGATCAAAATCTATTAGGTAGAATTCTTGTTAAAGTTGTTGTAGATGAAGTTACTGGTGAAGTGACTTATCAATATGAACAAGTTTTAAATAAAGATATGACTCCAAACAATCCACATCAAGATGATGATGACGATGAAGACGATGAAAATCGTAATGAACACATCGGTCGTGGAAAAAGACATCAAAACGACTAATAACTGTACTTAAAAACCGTTCGTTAAAGTGATATAATCATCGTATAAGGAGTATTTATTACATGGCTTTTAATTACGATGATTATATCGACTTACTAATTGAAAAAAACGAGCATGCGTTTAATCTAATTTATGAGGCATCTCATAAAACTGTTTTCGCTGTAATAAAATCCATTGTTAGAAGTCAAACAGTGACTGAAGATCTTATGCAAGATACCTACATGAAAGCAATCGCTAAAATCCATACCTATAAAAGGAATAAAAATTTCTTAAGATGGATTTCATCAATTGCTCATAACCTAGCAATAGACTATTACAGAAATAATAAGCAGGCTTCAAATTTAGACATCTTAGACAATGAAGATCTGTTCCCCGCAGACACTCCCCGATCTGATAAAGATAGCTTCATTGATGAGATTATGTCTACACTAGATGATGAAGTAAGACAAATTGTCTTACTTCATATCGTTAGTGAAGAAACATTTATCAATATTTCAAAAATTATAAATAAACCACTTGGTACCGTTTTATGGTTATACAACAAAGGTATTAAGAAGCTACGGAAGGAGGCAAAAAAATATGAGTGATAAAGATTTAAAGAAATTAATAAAATCTCATTATGTTATTCCAAACAATAAACATATGATTCAATTAGACAAAATTGTTATTGAACCAAAAGATGAAGTCGTTCATAAAAAGATTTTTAATGTTAAACAGTTTTCTCTAAAGTTTGCTTCCTATATTTTAGTAGCACTTATACTTACATCCTCCTATATTGGAGTTTCTATGTTGTTTAATCCTAATCAAGTGATCCCACCTGATGTGAATAGAGCAGAGCTATCTGCTGATAAGATAAATACTTTAGGTGTAGTTTCTACTTCTGTTTTATCAGAAGAATATAATTATGATAATGCACTTGATTTAGCTAGTCCTTTTGCTTACCAAGTACCTTCATTATTCTCAAATCACATCAATTTAATGAATCGTTATGTCAATATGGTTGAACTATTTGCAAGTGGTACCAATGATGTAGTTGTTATTAATCAAGATGAATCTTTAATTATGCCAGGATATGATCATTACATCCTTTATGAGATTAAAGATTTACTAGGAGAAACACTTACATACCATTACCATTACACCAATGAAACAATAGGAGATACATTAACATCTTCTGGATTAATGATCATTAATCAACAAAATTACTATATTGATATCAAAAAATCAAATGAAATCGATGATACTGAAGTTAATTATGTCGTATATACCGATATATCAAGAAAATCACTAGATTATATAAAGATGTCTAATGAATTAGATGATTATGGTCAATATTTTAAATATGAAACATACCAATCAGGTGAACTTCAAGATATTTTAATAATGAAGATTGAAATAAATAATGACGAAGATATCGAACTTGAAATAGAACTTGAAAATAAAATAAGTGATCTTCATTTTAAATTAAAACTAAAAAAAGATGCAAATTCAGGTAGTTTAAATGGTGTTTATGAAATAAAAGACGATGAGGATGAAGAACAAGGTGAAATAAAGATTACTGTTTCAAGAAATCCTAATTCTAATCTTAATGAATACCGATATAACTATAAGAATGAACATACAAAAAACGGCTTTGAAAAAGGTAAAAGAAATCATCGTCAAGACGACGATGATGAAGATACATCATTTATATTTACAGTCTAAAAAAAGATGTTAGCAAAGTAATCCTTGCTAACATCTTTATTTTTAATTTCTAAGAGATAATACACCATCAACAATCACGTAAACCTTATCACAAAACTCTAACATACGTTCATCATGCGTCACCATAATGGTCGCTTTTTTCTGTGCTTTTGTTTCTCTTGCTAAAAGTTTAACAACTTCATATGCTCTAGTTGTATCTAAACTAGCTGTTGGTTCATCAGCAAAAATAACATTTGGGTTATGATATAAAGCTTTAACGATTGCAGATCTTTGACGTTCACCACCAGATAATTCATTAGGGTACTTATGCTTTAATTTTTCAACACCTAATTTTTCAAATAATTCACTCATCCAAGCTTTATTCACTTTGGATTTAGTAATTTTATTATATAAAACCATTTGTTCACTTACAGTTAAAAATGGTATTAAATTTGATGCTTGTAAAATGAATCCCATATTATCTAATCTTAATTTAGATTTTTCATTGGTTGTAAGTTCACTAAATGGTTGTCCATTGAGTAATACTTTACCCGTTGTTGGTTTTTGAAGTCCACCTAAAATTGTTAAGAATGTTGATTTACCAGAACCAGATGGTCCAACAATAGCAATCAGTTCACCTTCATAGGCAACAAAATTAGTTTCTTTTAAAGCTTTAATCACATTATCTCCTTGTAAGAAGTCTTTAGTGACATTTTTCATTTCAATAACTGCTTTCATATTAACCTCCGATTGCCTTTAATGGGTCAATCTTTAAGACTGCATTAACTGAGAATAGTGCACCAAATAATGCAAATAAGAAGAATGCAAATGTGATCACTATATAGAATAATAAGTTAATTGCAAACGGTACAATATCTGCTAAGAAAATACCGGTAATAATTGTAAGTACTAACCCAATAAAAATCCCTATAGCAACCAATATAAAGGTTTGTACAACAACAGATCCCCCAATATAACCATTAGATATACCTTGTGCCTTCATTACACCAAACATCGATGTTTTTTGAATCGTTAGAACATAAATGAAGATACCTAATACAAATGCTACAATAATGATTAAGAAAATAATCATTACTGAGAAAGTTAATACTTGCGCTGTATAACCAGGTAAGGTATTAATATATGTTTCAATACTATAGCTTAATAAATCATCATTAATTGTTTCTGCATTTCCACGAATAATAATACCACTAAATAAGTTTGGTGGTGTATTGGTGTTAAAACGGTATACTTGCCATGTTTCTAAACTCATATAAATAACTGGTGCTGTTTGATAGGTTGATTTGGTTGAAAAACCAATAATTTCTAAGACTAAATCGCTACCTGAAACATTGAATGTATCACCAAGTTCATAACCTTCTTTTTTAAGTTCTTCATCAACAATGACTTGATTACCAGAAAGTGTTAAGTCACTTAACTCTTCTGGTTTAATAAAACTATCGTTATCAATTCCAAAAAAGTATACATTTAAACGACTATCTAATACATTATCTGCTAGTGGATTACTAATAACTGCAGGAAATAATCCTAACTTAGTTTTAGTTCCATTAACTACGGTATCATCAAAATCTGCTTGTGTCATAAATGACATCATAATACTATCATTAGAATCAACTGTTAAAACAATTTCATCTGCTTGCCATTTTTCTACAGCATTTGTATATGAGGATGCTAGTCCATATGCAAGTGATGTTAGAAAATATACTAAATAACTTACTAAGACAATTACTGAGATAATAAGTGCAAATTTAGATTTAGAATATTTTAATTCTTTCAGTGCTAAAAACATAATATTTCTCCTTTAATTATCTTTTATTCTTTAATAGTTTTTCAATATCTTTGGCAATCTTTTCAGGTTTAACCATCGGTGCATAACGTTTAATCACGCGACCTTCTTGATCCACTAAAAACTTTGTAAAGTTCCATTTAATTTTTTGATTAAATATCCCTTTTTCATGACGTTTTAAATAGGTATATAAAATCGATTCATCTGGACCATTGACATTAATCTTTGTGAATCGCTTGAATTTTGTTTCAAACTTATTGACACAAAATTCATCTATTTCTTCTAGTGATCCTGGTGCGTCAGCAAACTGATTACTAGGGAAATCTAGAATCTCAAAACCTTCTTTTTGATATGCATCATATAGTTTTTGTAGGCCTATGTATTGTGGCGTAAAAAAACATTTGGTAGCTGTATTAACAATCAATAATACTTTACTTTTATATGCACTTAATTCTACGATATTATTATTAATATCCTCGACACTGATTTGATATAAGCTCATATGTACCTCCTGGTAACTTTTCATTTCTATTTTTAAAATTCTTTGTTTCATTGTATAATTTATATAGAGGAACTAACCTATTTAGCCTGATCATTTAAAAGAAAGAAGACTTTGATTTTATGATTTCCATAGCACTTTGTGATAACGAAGTTTCATTCTTAGATTTTTATGAAGAAAAAATTAAATCTTATGCTAAAAAGTATAATTTGTTACTTGAAACCATTAGGTTTGCAAGTGGCGAATCTTTACTCTTTTACTTAAATGATCATCCAAACAAATTTCAACTCATCTACTTAGACATAATGATGGGTAAATTAAACGGTATTGAAACGGCATTAGAAATTAGAAAGTTTAATCCTTATGCTAAAATCATTTTCTTAACTTCAACAGAATCGTTTGTCTATACCGCATTTGATGCCCATGCCACGCATTACTTATTAAAAAACATTCATGATAATAAATTTGAAACAGTTCTTCACTCAACCTTAAAGCAAATCGAGTCAGAACAATCTAAAGATTTATTTAAAATTAAGCAGCAGCAAGATGAAATTATCGTAGCTTTTAATCAAATATGTTACTTTGAAAGTTTCAAACGACAAATACTGACTCATTTAAGCGATAAACGTATAATTGAATTTTATTACAAATTAAGCGATCTGACATCTGAATTAGTAAGTAAATCGTTTATTTTAGTCCACCGCTCCTATTTAGTCAATCTTCAGTACATTCAAAAGATTACAAAATCTGAAATTGTTTTAAAGACTGGACAAATATTACCCGTATCCAGAGACTTATATTTAAAGGTTAAAACCGAATATATGAATTATTTAAACGGTTTAATACAATCCTAAAGGGGTTACTATGTCAACACTATATATCATCTATGCTTTTTTACTCTCTACTGTATTTGCTATTTCATATATAAAGATTTATAAACATCATTTTGAACTACGTCACTTATACTATCTGGGTGTCATCTTATTTCTTTTATCCATTTATGTACAGCTTTTCTCAGTGACATTTTTTGATTTAAATATTGGTTATATTGCATTACTATCCTTTATTACATATCCAATATCATTACTTCTAATCTTTAGAACCAATATCTTTAACATTCTATTCTTATCCTTAAATGCAATCTTAAAGGTTTATATATCCTTCATCTTTGTTTCTGCACTATTTGCTAATGGTGCATCCACTCAGTTTACAATCACATGGATTCATGAATCTAGTTATTATCATCTATCTCAAGGTAATGCTTACTTGTTTTCAACTTTAACAATGTACTTACTCGATTACTTCTTATTAAAGAATAAGCTACATGACTTTTTCTTACTTAAAAGAAATCTGTTATTAATCATCTTTATCCAAATCATTTTAATCACTAATATGATTTGGATCAGTGTATCTAATGTATCACTACCATTCTTATGGTATAACAACATCTTACTACTCATTGCCTTTAGTGTTGATATCATCTATTTTCTATTACGCTTATTTACTGCAAACTCAAGTTACTTTAGTGCCTATAAAGTTCATAGTGAAACCTTAAGAAAACAGCTAAGCTTTCAAATTGAGCATTATAAGAATTATGAGGAACAAACCAATGAATTCTTAAAGTTCAAACACGACTATGATAAAATCCTAAAAGGTATTTCAACACTTCTATTAAACAAAGAATATGATGCTGTTAAAAAGATTGTTACAGATACAAACAGTGATTTAGATCAATTAAACATCACTTATAAAAAGTACTCAAACAATTTAATTCTTGATGCGCTCTTAAATGATTATGCAAAACGATTTGAAAAGATCTCTGCAAGCTTTAGTTCAACAACCTATATCACCTTATCAAATATGACCGATATCAAGATCTTAAAACTCTTTTATAACATCTTAGAAAATTCTTATGAAGCACTTCTGAAAGTTCCTAACACCTCAAGACGAATGATTGATATTAAATCCGATGTGGTTGAAAACTACGTTAAGATTTCATTTGTAAATACGGTGAATGAATCATCAAGCATCCAGTTAAAAACTTCTAAGGAAGACCGAATCAATCATGGCTTTGGTTTATCTATCATCAATGAAATCATCCAATCCTATGAAGGCTTTTCTAACCGCTTTATCACCTATAAGGATGGACTTAGCTTTTATAATCTAGAAATCTTTTTACCCCTCAAATAAGACTTAGTTTAGGCGCTAATCAGGTGATTAGCGCTTTTTTAATTTTTTCTACATAATCAATGTAACTTGCCATATCAAACTTACTTAATAAGCCTGTTTGACTCATATATCTGACTTTTCCAAAGATCTTTCTTTCTTGCCATGCTCTATCATGTTTACCAAAGCACCAGGCAATACTTGCATAAGAATTAGGGTCTCTACCATCAATGAAATATTTATCATTTAAATACTTGATGGATTCATAAGCTATTTTCATAGATGGTTGCCATTCCATAATCTTTTTTGCCCAATACATTCTTAAGTAATTAGGCATATATCCAGTCAACCGCATCTCATCCATAGATGCATTAAAGTAAATATCCTTGGTTTTACCATACTCTATTTCATTTAAACTATATAACTCATATCTTTCATCTACTTGATGATTATTTAATGTATCATATGCCCACTTTTCAGTCATATACTCAAATACATCATAGTTTAATTCATAATATACAAAGTTAAATGCTAAACTTCTTCTAACAAGTAGCTGTTCAATAAATTTATCATAGACTCCAAAACTTAATTGATGTTCTAACATATATAAGTCTAATCTATCTAAGATATCAAGTACTGATATAAATCCAAAATGAAGATATGCACTTAAGTAGGATTGAACCCTTTTAGAAGGATCATTTTCCCCATAACTGATAAATTTATCATCTAGAAATACTTGAAGCATCTTAATAGCTTCACTGTATCCACCAATATAAGATACACTTGGTAAAACACTTTGATCAGTCAAGTAGGTCTTCAGTGATTGATTCATATTTTTAAAGTCAAACTCTGATTCAAATAACTTTAATGATCTCACCTCTAGTTTAGACATTTGATTTAAGTCTCTAAACTCATTCATCTGTCTAAGTACATGTCCTCTAATGATTCTTGCATTATATGCTTTTTTAGGATAGATACTTTCTACAGGTACTAAGAGATCAGATTCAACCATACTAATATTTATATCTATACCTTGATTGATACATGCTTCTTTAATCTTTGTTCTTTGAAGTCTTTGATATCTTAAGTATGCAAAGTCCATAACCAAATCAGATGCATCTATAAGTTCTTTATGGATTAAATCTTCTGCCTTACCTAAGATAACTTTAACTGCTATCTGATTTTGGTTAAGTGTTAATAATGTTTCATATAATCCTTCAAGCATAAACTTAAAGCTTCTAAGGTTTGCATTTGGAAAACTAAAGTCTAAGTAAAATACAACAAGTAGTTCACTTTTCTTAAGATTAGCAAGTCTAATGGCATGCTCTAGTCCATGGTTATACTGATATCTAATCGATGTTTGCATCCAGTAGATCACTTTTCTTTTAGGAACATCCTTTATCCTATTTAGTAATGAAGTAATTCTATTGCTACGCATAAATCTACTTAGTTTTCTTTACTGGTAATGGAATAAATATCGATGTTTTTTTAGCATAAGCTTGATATAACGCATTATCCTTATAATGTTTTTCTAGAAGTGGCACACCACTGACAAAGAGTAATAATAAAGTAATTAGAAGTGGCCCTACTAAACCAAGTAGCCCAATAAGATTAAATGTAGCTAATGATGTAATTCCAATACCCCACCAAAGTGTTGCCTCACCAAAGTAATTTGGGTGACGGCTATACTTCCAAACATTTTTATCTAAGATCTTTCCTTTGTTTGCAGGATCTTTTTTAAACTTACTTAAACTGCTATCTGCTAAAACTTCAAATATAAAGCCAATCATAAAGAATACGACACCAATACTTAATACAATGATATTGAATAGATCAAATACTGTATTTGGAAATAGATGTGTTAATAAAATCGGTGTTGCAATTAAATAACTTAATAACGATTGTAGAACAAATACATACAAGAATGATTTTAATGCTATCTTAGTCTTCCATCTATTTTTCATTGATACATATCTGAAATCTTCTTTCTTATTCCAGTTTCTAATACCAAGATATGTTGATAAACGTAACCCCCAAATCGTAACTAAAATATTAACAACAATTTGAGTAACTGTAAATGTTTGACTAAAGAATAAAGCAGCCCATGCTGTAACTACAAAACTTAATCCCCAAGCAATATCTACTAAACCATTATTCTTCTTAGCTTGAGCAATTAAAAACCAAATAACAAAATACACAAATAATACTAAGTAAACATATAAATATAACATCTTCTAATCCTTTCTTGTGTAACCAATAGCTACACTACCCATCCCTGAATTCATTGCGATGACGGTTGAAATGTCCGTGATATAATCAGGCATAAAACCAGTAATCTCAATAATTTTAATCTTTAAGTATTCTGCTAACTTCATGTTATTCACATGAACAATTGCATAATTTTTAATCTCATATTTTTCATGAGCTTTTTTAACCATTTTAATAATTTTATTAAGGTTATTCTTTAATCCAATTGATTTAGATAAGACAACACCCTCACCAGTTTCATCAATAGAGACAACTGGTTTTAAATGTAATACTTTAGCAAGTTTGCCTAAGCTCTTTTTAATTCTGCCACTTCTAACCATATTATCTAAAGTATCCACATGAACTAAAATCTTTGTTTTATCTTTGATCTCTTCAGTCTTTTTAACAATTTCTTCAAAACTCATGTTTTGATTAATCATTTCAACAACTGCCTTAACAACTAAACCTTCTGAAACACTATTTTGCTTAGAATCGATTAAAGCAATTCTGTCATCTTTATACGTATCAATAACTTTTTTAAATACATTATAGGTAGCACTCATTTTAGATGATACAGTGACTACAATAATCTTTTTATAATAAGTTCTTAAATATGAGAATAAGTTTTGAATACTAATCAAACTTGGAGCTGCTGATTTAGGATATTCTTTACTTTCTTTGATCATATTAAAGAGTTGTTCATTCTTAATTGTTAACTTATCATAATAGATAACATCATCAAGTAAGATACTTACCGGAAATATTTGAACTTGATTATCTTCAATATATGATTTTGGTAAATCAGCAATCGAATCAGTTACCACACAAATATCATGTTTACGGTGATTTACCACATCGGATTGTTTCTTCATATCATCAACTTTAGTTTCAACAACCTTTCCAACCTTTTTTAGTTTTTCAATAACTAATT
Organism: Acholeplasmataceae bacterium UBA4853; assembly: GCA_002399815.1. Taxonomy (GTDB): domain Bacteria; phylum Bacillota_I; class Bacilli_A; order Acholeplasmatales; family Acholeplasmataceae; genus Acholeplasma. The sequence goes on along the minus strand of DHEJ01000036.1, from coordinate 21,447 downwards.
CAGGCGTATTGGTATGTAGGTGTATTCTTCTATATTTAGTCGATTCACCTACTACAATTGAATCTCCTAAGTTATGAATCTCACTAATAATATCTTCTTTATGCATTGTTGATTCAACAAGTATTTCTGTACAAAAACGATTTGTTATCACTTCATCGATATGATCATGAGCTAGTTCAAATGTTTCATAATCATTTTCAGTAATCTCAAGTTTTAAGTTCTCATCAACGATTCCTTTTACAAATCCATCAATAAATAAACTAAATCCTTTAGCACCTGCATCAACCACATTGTATGTTTTTAATACTTCAAGCTCACTCATCGTAACAAACAATTGTTCTTGTAGTAAATTGTTTGATGTAATTAAATGTTCATATAATGTATTGTGGTTATCTTTTTCTCTTTTTAAGAATTCAAACCACTTTCTCATTAAAGTAATGATTGTGCCTTCAACTGGAACTTCAATCGATTCATATGCAGATAAGAATCCTTGTTTCATCTGCATAATCAATCGATTCTGATCCATGTACTCTTCATTAAACTCTTTAGTAAATCCATAGAAGAATTGAGAAAAGATTAATCCTGAATTACCTCTTGAACCTAGAAGTGCTGCATTAGAAATTGAATCTAAGGTTTCTTTTAAATTAGACCCTATTTTTGATTTTTGAATAATAGAAGTCATCATTGAGCTTAAGTTACTACCTGTATCACCATCTTTAACTGGAAACACATTAATTTCATTTAATTGATTCTTTTCATTAATGACTGCCTTAGCACCAATCATAAATGCATTATATAAACGTTCTTTACCTAATTTAATTTCTTCTGTCATTATTTAAATACCCCCGTATACAATAAATAAGTTAATGTTGATGTAACAGTTCCAATAAATACGCCCCAAATTAAATCAATAATTACAATATTTAATGGGAAGTCTTTTAAGGTTGCATAATTGGTTAAATCATAAGTTGCATAAGTAACAAGTCCAAAGAATGCACCAAGTAAAATCACATTGATCAACGATCCCTTTTCAACCCCTGGCATAATAACAAATACTGCTAACCCTGCAATAAAGATTAAATAAAAGATAATTGCAGGTACCCACTTCACATTAGGGCTTAAGAGATGTCCTAATTCTGTTTGATATAGCTTATTAGCAATTAAACCTAGCCATAACATATCAATGACAAAAAAAATAACAACAGCAATCAAATACACTTTAATAAATTCCAACATATAATCTCCTTTATTTGATTAAATAATTTAATCATTTTTAATTAATTTTTATATGTCTTTATTATAAATGAATGCTTTGTTATTATTTTATGGTTGTATTCAATTGCATGATTTTTGTAATGAATTGTACCCCTACTCGTTAAAACTAAACTATATAAACCTTCACTTAGCCTTAAACTCCAACATTTCCAACTTATGTGCTTCTTCAACTGCAAATCTAATCTTAGTAATAACATCCTTTTTATGATTTGGATAACAATAATATGAATCATCACTTGTTGATATCACAATTGCATCCCCTCTTTTCCCATCACTACGTTTAAAATTAAACTCAATATGTACTGTATATAAGGATATAGATTCTCTAAATACATCAAGTGGTCCATCAAAATCAGTTCCAGTTAAATGAATACCCTGTCTATCATGTTTTAAATGTCCATCTGGTAATCTAACAAATCCCTTAGAGTTTCTTAATGAATCAATATAAACATCATCTTCAAATAAATATTTATTTTCTAATAGTTCTCTTCTAACGAATGCTCTTTGTGCTTCAAACCAGTCTGGGACATGTTCATACAATGTATTACCATCAACATCATGTAATCTACCATAAATATCTAATTCATGTGTCTTACCACATCCCTTACACCAAATCTTATTACCCTTAGTTTCCATTTGATGTTCTGCTAAACAGTTTTGACATTGATATAAAACACGGTTTAAATGTTCTGCTCTATTTGGATCTTTTATTGCTATTTTATTATCAAATTGATACTTCCATTCATCATATTCAAATGCTTTTTCAATTCTAGATCTAATCTCATCCACAGATAAACCACTAATATCATCTTTTTTAATGATTTGAGTTAAATCCGCCTTTAACTTAATCTTTCTTGGTTTTGGCATTGAATAATTAGGCTGAGTTAAAAAGTTTCCATGCATATTTAAAACAACCACAGGATGATTTAAAAGTTTAACAATTTTAGCTAAACTATCTGGAAGAATTGCTGTTGTACCAATCACTGAATATGCACTTTCTGCATATATAGTCGTAATGAGTTTTAATGTATCTAAACTATATTTAATATGTTTAAATAATAGTTTATCTTGAGGGGTAAACTTTCTTTTACCAATTCCTCCGACATTTCTTAACAAACCTTCTCTACCAATAAATCCATCGACTGCAACCACATAGGTTGCAGGATGTGGGAATATTGCTCTTGTTTGAACTTTAAAATCGATAAATCCGTGATGTGTTGCTAGTAATAAATAAGGAGGTTTAAGACCTTCCATATCTACTTTATTAACTTTTAATCCTCTAATTAAAGTATCTGGAAATGATAATGCCCATTTAATTGGTGTTAAATACCACTTTTCTTTAACCGGCTTTCTTTGCATGTCAAAAGGGGTTAGGTCAATTTTCTTCATATATTCTCTCTTCTTATCTCTTCATACATCCATTGTATATGAAAACACTATAAATAGAAACATTAACGATTTTTTTGCTGTAAAAAGATGAAAAACCAGTAGTTTTAAAACTACTGGTTTATTAAATCTACCATCTTTAATTTATCTTCTATCAATGTTCTTGCTATCTTCATTGCTTCAATCCTTCTAAGAATCAAAGTCATTTGAGGTGCTTTTTGTTTCGTTATATCAATAGCTTCTAGTTTATGTAAAAGCGATGTAATTTGTTTAAGTGCTTCTTTAAGTGCCTCTGGTTTAAAGTTTTCCATAGCTTAACCCTTAATTGCCTTATACATTTCATGTTGAGATATCAAATCCTTTTTAAACCCTAACTTATCTAAAAATAAGGATGGATCAATACTTGAGGCATAATTAATCACTAATCTTTTACATTCTAATTCCATAACTACTTTTTTTATAAGTGCACGTGCAATACCTTTATTTCTATTATGTTCATTGACATATAAAAAGAATATCTTACCTTGGTTACTTATAGTTATACCACCAATTAATTTATCATCTACATAGAACCCAAAATGATTTAAACTACTAATTTTACTCATATAGTTACTGGTATTTTGGTAACATATATGTATATTTTTTGTTTCATCATAAAGTGATTTCACTGCATCATAACTTATTCTTTTAACATTTTCTAAAAATTCTAAATTACTATCAATCTCTAATGGATTCGCATGACTATAATAATGAATATCATAACGAATTTCATAGCCATTTTTCTCATAAAAATTAATCGCTTTATTATTTCCTTGAATCACTTCTAAAAATAAGTCTTCACAATCATTATCAACACCTATTTGATAATGTGCTTTAAATAACATACCAGCAACCCCTTGATTACGGTACTTTGGATCCACACATAACGCACCACATCTTAATGTTTTCTTACCCTCATAAGTACTTATACCACCTAATACTAAACCAATTGGCTTTGAATCATCTAAAGCTAATACTGAGTATTTAAGTTCGTTACCTTCAACCATAAAAAAGTGTTGCATAAATCTTTCTTTAGTAAATTCAAACTTGATCATATAATCAGAAAACCCAGACATAAAAGCTTCAAATATTAAATCGGTATTTTCATTGCTGCAAGTCTTATACGTTATCATATAAATCCCCATTTCAACCTATTTACGCTAAATGATTAGAATATTTGGTATAGTTTAACATGTAAGTATCTTTTGTGTCTATAATATTTATGATAAATACATAAAAATATAATAAACTAATCATTTAGATATGAACATGATACAATCAATCTATATCAATAAAGGGAAGTACATTAACTTATGAAAAGAACACTAAAAATTTTAAAATGGATCTTAATTAGTTTAATCTCTATCGTTTTACTAATGGTTATCGGACTAACATTTTATACATTAGATGCTTCAAAACCACTTGATGAGATGTATGAAACAATAGAAACACTTGACCGAACTGATATTATTTTAACCGAAGACTTTGATACATATAAGCTTTCTGTATCAAACCCTATTGCTAATATCATCATCATTCCTGGTGGTAAAGTATATACTGAAAGTTACTTCTACTTAGCCTATCAATTGGCATGTTATGGTTATCAAGTATACTTAACTAAAGCATTGTTCCATTTAGCCATACTAAATCCTTTTGGACCCTCTAAGTATATTTCTAATGATTTACCAAATATCATTATTGGTCACTCATTAGGCGGTACTGTTGGTAGTATGATTGCAGGTTCTTCAAATCAAATCGATCACTTAATACTGCTTGCAAGTTACGCATCTAATAAAATCAATGATAGTGATGTTTTATTAATAACTGCAGAACACGATTTAGTACTTAATCAAACAAACTTTAATCAAAGCCTATCCAACTATAACACTTATGTTCATACGAATATAGCAGGTGGCAATCATGCAGGTTTTGGTTGGTACGGCGTGCAACAAGGTGATGGTATCAATTCTATAACAATCAAGGAACAACAAGATTTAACATTAGATATCATCATAAACTATTTAACAGAAAATCTCTCATAAAAGAAGGACGCCCAATTCAGAGCGTCCTTCTTTATTTCTATATTATGATTCATCATCTGTTTCATCGTTTGCTTTTTTAATTAAATCTCTAAAGATCTCTTTAACCATACTTGAATCTAAGAATGGTAAGCAACTAGATTGATCAAAGCCTTCTAACTGTCCTTGTTCTGCGGCACGGTAAATGACGAATACTTTTTCTTTACTGATGAATGGTAATACACTATGAAGTGAACTAACTTCTTTTGCTTCTATGAGTTTATCTACTAAGTTATTTAAATCTTCACTTTTTAAAAATGGATATAACTTTTCAATACGAATATTTTTAATGTTTCCACTAATGATCTCTGTTGCAACATCCATTAATTCTTGTTCATCCATAAATGGCAGTAATTGTGTATATTTCATATGTTTTCTTCTCCTTATTTATTAATCTTTTTAACAAACACTTTATGTTTGTTCATCATAACTTTTTCTTCATTTGACATCAAGTCAAATAAACCATCTAATCTAATATCAAGTTTCTTTGATAATAGATTAGCAAGTAAATACTTTCTTTCTTCCAAACTTAAGTGCGGCCACAATAAATTGATATCTAAGTTGATTTGTCGACTAATCAACTGATCTATAATTTGTTTCCGTTCATTTATTGAAAGGAGGTAAAAAATATTTTTGATATTTTGATTCTTATCTTTTGAATTTAAGAATTGATAGATAACTGATTCTCTTGGATATTGCATAAACATCTGTTGATAATCATTTTCTTTAATATCTGATCCATCCAATAAATAATCAATAGTAACATCAAAAAGTTTTGTGAGTAATATGAGTACTTCCAAGCTTGGTAAAGAGTTTCCCATTTCCCACTTACTTACAGCTTGTCTTGTAACAAAGAGCTTATCTGCAAGTTCATTTTGTGTCATACCCTTTAATTTTCTTTGTAGGGTTATTTTCTTACTAACTACTTCAATATTAAGCATAACTTTCCTCCTTACATTTTCTAGTATATATCGAAAATTAATGATTAACAAGCAACAGGTAGTTGCAAAAGAAAAAGCCTAGAATTCTAGACTCATATCTTTATTATGATAGAAATTATCTTTTGATTACATATATATGATTATAGACTTTAAATCTATTGTACTGGTGTTTCATTAGTCGGTTCATTTGGTAATTCACTTTGTATCAGCAATGTTTCATCCACATAGTACTTTTCATCTAGAGTAATTACGTTGAGTAAATAGTAGAAAATAAAAACAGTCACAATCTCCAAACTTATTAATACTGAATATAATGCAAAAGCATTTGTTACAAAAACAGAAAATAGATTATTTAAGGCATGTAATAATATTGGAATCATAAACCAAATAATAAATCTTAAATAATTAAAATGTTTTCTATTATTTATTTTAGCAGCAGATAACATATATGCAGCACCACCTAAAGCAGCATATAAGGCATGTGACCCAAATGAGAATATGCTTCTAAGAATCAATGTTGAGTAATCGATAAAACCAACAAAGTAATATGTTGTTTCATCAACAAACTCTATTTGAGTGAATATACCTTCATAACCATAATATGTTGCATATCCTAAAGATTCTGCAATTTGAAAACCTGCGCCTACTACCCAACCAATCAAAATAGCACTCTTTACAGACTTGATCTTTAATAATTGAATGGTTGAAATTACAACAATTGCTTTTGCAATCTCTTCTATGATTGGTGCAATAATGATAATATTAATTTCTTCATAACCATAACTTACAAACATTTGTACAAGTGCAAAGAATGCTCCAGCTGTTCCAATTAAGAAAACTAGAATAATATTCATGATACTAACACTCTCTTTACCTGGTATTTCATAGATGAAGGTGGCCACTGTAATAGGAACTATTGCAGATGCAATTAAAGCAAGCCATGGAAATGCAAGAGCTACATCATTTAAATACACTATGAAAATGTATACAAAACATAGACTTAGTAATAATAGAAAAACTCTAAGCCATAACTTAGTCTTTTTATTCACTTTACCAGTTTCATCAACTGTAACAATTGGTTTAACACTATTAGTAAAAAGGTCTTTTAGATTCACTTCAAACCCTTTATCATATCCTGTCATAAACTTATTAAATTTATTCATAGTTACTCTATCCCCTTATGTAAAAGTTACTATATCAACATCATTTTATCATTTATTTCAATTTATTAGTGTAAACTCTATATAATCTTATATTTTATAATAATGAGATTATAATAAGAGCTAAGGAGTTGATTATAAAATGTCCTATAACAATCTAAATGATATCAAACAAGCAATCATGAAAGATCCTGATAACATAACTTATAGAAACCAAGGTTGGGAACCTTTATTCTCTGGTAATTCAAAGTCCAAAATCATGATAGTAGGTCAAGCACCAGGTATTAAAGCTCAACTAAGTGGTCTCACTTGGAATGATCAAAGTGGAGATCGCCTTCGTAGTTGGTTAGGCGTTGATAAAGAAACCTTTTATAATCCTAATTTATTTGCTATGATCCCGATGGATTTTTATTATCCCGGTAAGGGTAAATCAGGAGATCTTCCTCCAAGAAAAAGTTTTGCTCCTAAATGGCATAAAGAAATCATTAAACAATTACCTAATTTAAAATTAATTATTCTTGTTGGTACTTATGCAACAAATTTCTATTTAAGTGATCATCAAAAAAAGACCTTAACTGAAACAGTAAGGTCTTTTGAAAGTTATTTACCTAAATATATACCACTGGTCCATCCATCACCAAGAAACATTTCTTGGCATGTTCATAATCCATGGTTTAAATCAAGCGTTATACCAAAACTGCAATTACTCGTAAAATCAATTCTTCTTGATAGTTAATCAATAATCAACATTTCGTTTTCATCAAATTCCCATAAAGACCCATATGCTACTTCCCAGTAATAACCATCTAAATCTCTAAAGTATCCACCATAACCACCCCATTCTAAATCTTGAGGTCTTTTTACGATACTACCACCTATTTTTCTTACCAATGTCATTAACTCATCAACTTCTTGTTTAGACTTCATATTACATGCGATTGTAATACCTGAAAATCCAGATTGATTAACAAATGGTGGATTATCTTTATTAATGTCTTTAGCTAGAAGATCAACCGGATATAATTCTAATTTCGTACCTTTGTTATTAAAAAAGACTATTGCTGCATTATGTTTTGCTGATGTTTGAAATCCCAATTCTTTAAAGAAGTCTAAAGACTTATTGATATCTTTAACCCCTAAGCATATGATGTTAATTCGATTAACCATACTATATCTCCATATGTTAAGTTTATTTTTCTAAATTCAACAATAATGCATAATCATTAATATTAAGTAATTTTACATCTAACTGCCTTGCACCTATTTTAGCTTGTCTTGTAAATCCATGTTCATTTGAAGTTACAACCCAATATTGATTACACCGGTTAAATTTACCGCCAGATACAACTTCCTTAACTGCATCATAACCGACTTTACCCTTGTAATGTTTAACTTGTATAGCAACATTTTCACTTTTATATTTTGCAATTACATCAACACCAAAATCTCCTGAACCTTTAGTTACCTCTGTCTTATATCCTATTGATTTAAGTCCATCAGCTATAAATTTTTCAAACTCATATGGTGTCATTTCATCTATTCGATCAAAATTGTATTTTAGTTTTGTTATTTCTATCTTTTTATTTCTTAAATATAACTTATATAATTTAAAACTTTTAATACTCGCAGCGATTATTAATAATGGAATACCAAAAATCCAATATATAGTGCCAAAATTAAGCACTGCCAGAATAATGCACGAAAGTCCAAATATACCTATAATTACATCTAGATTATTTTTGAAATATTCAATATCCTTTTTTGTAAATATTTGATTTCTCTTCATTTTTTCCCCTTAATGTACCTAGATTAATCTTTATATATATTGCATTGTACTATAAATATTTTCCTGACAGCATTTTACAAATAATAATATAAAAAATTTTTTATATACCCTATATATAATTAAAGTAACATTTATATCAACTTTTATAAAAAGTATTTCTTTCTGATAATTACTTTTATTTTAATCAATCAAAATTATTTCATATTAATCTAAATATTTCTATTTGCTTAATCTCTCATATATATTTCTTACATATTCTTTAAATGCTTCAGGATTTTTTAAAAGTTCTCTAATATCTGAAAGCATTTTTTTACTATACTTTGTTTCTAAATATACTTGTAAATAACCACCTTCACCATATTTTTCTACGATATGTGCATAAACATGAGGATATATACTTTCAAATGATTCAAAGTTTTTAGAACGAAATAAAATGGTTCTTTCAATAATTGTATCCATTGTATCTGATCTATCAGCTTCTGCTACTATCTTGCCATAAATAGATCTTGGTGGGTTCTTTAAACTCGCTCTGTGATCTTCTACAGCTTCTTTCATTATTATGAGTTCATCCATACTAAAAATACTATTAATGTATAAATCATTAAAAAGCATTTCACCACCTATGATGTGATGTCTTTCACGTTCAACAATTAACCCTAAATCATGAAATGCAGCAATGGTATAAACCATATTTAAATCCACATCATAATCTTTTGCTATTTCTAATGATTTATCTATGACATCTTGTACATGATTTCCACTATGTGCTTTATCTAGTAATTGATATTTAGGCACTATATTTAGTTCTATATATGTTCTTAGTTCTTCATTGATCATTTCAGTCGTTCCTTTTTCAAGTTTTAATTTACCCCTGCCAATACTAAGACTATCAACCTAAGTATATCTCAAAGTATCCTCAATTTGCATCATTATACAGATTGTAATGTATCTCAATAATAAAAAACAATATCTAATGTTGTATTGATACTGTTTTTTATAAATCTACTTACTATTGTAAAACTTTAATGAGCAATTTTTGATCCAATATACTCAATAACGTCTTCATTTTTAGTATTATCCTTAGCTATAACAAAGACATTAATCGTGGTTTCATAATCGACTTCAATCTTAGCTAAAGTCGTAGCACTTACTGTAATATTGAATGAAGATAAATTACTATTGTTTGCTCTAACATCAGTAACTAATGAATTGTATTGTTCTGCTTGTACAAAGAGCATAGGAACTTCTACTTCAACGCTTGTAAGTGTAGTTCCATCCATATAATAAACATATTGTTTTCTAAACTCAATATCATAACGTCTAGATAGACTCTTGATATTGATACCACCGACATTCTTTGATGTGAATAACGATGCACTACCGTTTACATAAATGGAATCTAGGTTGCTGCCATTTGCCTCATCAACTTTCATTATTGAAGTAATACCAGTTTGATCACTTAAATTGAACCATAATGTATTATACGTAATTGATTTTATATTTTCTTTGATTTCATAACCAAGTAATTTACCGGTGGATGGATTATATAATTCATTGATAATACTTGTAAATCCAATAATACCGCTTGCTTTGTTACCAACAACTGATACATAATTATCTGTAATTTCAAATTGAGCAGCACTTGAGGTTGAAACACTATTATCTAATCCTAAGAATTCATATATAGTACCTTTAATTGAACCATCAATATGCTCATAAATATTAAAATAAGCACTACGAATACCTAAATATTTAATAGCAAAAGTATAGGAATCTTCAGTAATCACATACTTAAGTGCATTTGCATCACCGATTTGGATTCTACCTTCTTTTTCTTGGTTCAATACATTATAACTTAACATGATTTGCGCAGTTTGGCTATTGAAAACCGGAAATTCAGCTGTAAAGTCAATAACTAAGTAAATAATATCATCTTCATAATTGATGGTGACATTATAGATACCTGAAGTAAAGGTAAAACTATTAACGTCCTCTGGGTTAGAATCTAGGTAATTATTAAATAGAGTCACTGCCGTAATAGATAACGAATCTACAACATTTAAAACTTCGGTAAACGATTGAGTTTGACTAAGGTTATCTAAAACCATTTGCCATTGTTCGCCATAACCGCTTGAAATACTTGATAGATTAACAAAACTTGAATAATCTACTGTTGTTTGTGATTGGTCAACCAAGACACCACCTGCTTGCAACTTTTCAGGAATATAATCCATAACATCATAAGCATATGTACTTAATAGGATTTCTAGATAAGTACCAATTTCAATTGTTTCATTCCATGATGCATAAAGTGATATGTTTTCTGTAACCACAATTGGCCAAGTCTTTGCATTTTGTAATTCAATATCTGAAGTCCATGCTACAAACGTGAATCCTTCTTTAGTAGGACTTGAAGGTTCTTGAACTTCAGTGCCATAATCAACTGTAGTTGAACCAACCGTACTACCACCATTTGTAATATAAGTAATTGTATATTGTTTTTTAACAGCTGTCACTGAGGCATAATATGAAGCATTAGCGTTTGCAGCTGGCAATACATCTAATACCGTACTAGATTCAAGTGATGTTTTCCATCCTTCAAATGAATAATCCCACTCATCATTATCGATTACTATATACGTGTGTGATGGTATTGAATCTTCACTAACAACTTTCGAAATCAAGAACGAACCATCATTATCATAAAATGATATTTGATAAGTCCTTTCCTCTGAAACAAATTTTGCGTATAAAGTAGTATTTGAATTAACCGTATACGTTCCAGTAAGGACAGTACCATTAAGAGTTAATGACCAACCTTCAAAATTAAACTCATTTTTTGCTGTTGTATAGTTTGATAATGTTATTTGAGTTCCTTCTGTTACTTCTAAACTTTTAACTGCTGAACCACCTTGTACATCAAAGGTGACTGTATAGCTTTGATCTTGTGGTGTAGGTGTTACACTGTCACAAGCAACTAGCCCTGTAATAAGTATTAACATTGATAAAAACAAAACCACTTTTTTCATATTTTTTCTCTTTCTTTAAACTTTTTGTACTTTACTTATCATTATACTGTTAACTTAATATATCTATGTGATTTTTAATAAAAATTTGTGAATATCCTTAATTCAACAGTTTATGATTGCTTAATACTTGCATGTGAATGTGCTTAAAAATACGAAAACAAGAGGTTAATATGTATTTTTGATTACAAGTAGTTTAATCTCTTTGTTTTATCATTGTTTTTTCCTATAAAAAAATTCCTTCTCCATAAACACTCTTAATAAACAAAATATTTATTGTGTCTACTTTAAAGGAATCCTATTAATACAGTCTACTTTGATAATGCTAATCAATTTCCTCTAAGAACCAAATATGTATTCTAAGTAATCTTACCTCTTTTGATACATAATTTTAGTTAATTCTTTACTAACTTCTTCACAGTTTTCTAAATATCTATATTTGAAAATTCCTTGTTTGGCAGTAATTATTACTGTACCCCATTTATATTGAATCCCTCTAGCTGATGATCTTCGATATGAAATATCTATTAATTCTTCAGGTTTTATCTTAATACTATTTTCTAATACAATCACATGATCATCATTTAACATAATAGGTGTTTTAGGTGTTCTAAAATAATCAATAACAATGAATAAACTAACCAAAGTTATAACAAAACCCATAATCCCCATATATATGAAACCAAATCCAAATATTAACATTATTAAACCGATGATTAGCATAATTACATATAATGCACCTACACCACTTGATCTTGTCGCTAAATTTTTCATTTTAAATACTTCCTTCTTTATTTACTAAACACATAATAACTATATTAAGGCTTAATATATGCATATCCTATACTTTGTCTTTTAACCAGTTCAACAACTCCAGATGGTACAATATTCACATGCTCAAACAAACTTTCTTTATGAATGATATGAGCATTTAATGAATTATTACATGCAACAAAGTTCACACCATCACTAAATAACCGCTTCATTAAATCAATTAAAGGATTCATTTCTTCTTTATATACATAAAATTGTACTGCTTCAGCGTTTGCTAGAACAATGACATCAACTGAATCATCTTTAAATCCATTTAGTAAATTTCTAACATTACCTAATAATAGTTTCCATTTACTCATTTCATCGATATGAAATATAACTTTATAACTAAACATCATATCACTTTACTTTCTAAAGATTTCAATTATTTTAACATCCCTAATCTGTTTCATTAAAGTCTCATACTCATAATATTATGTAAACCGAACCCCCAAAGTAGACATATTTAACTTATCATTCATAACTAATATTAAATATATCAAGCAATCTTTTATATGTGTCTTGACCAGATAAACAAGTATCCAATAGATATTCTTTTTCGTTTCTCCACTCTTTTAAACCTCTATAATAAAAGATTTTAATATTTTCATCAATTGTGAATGGAACAAACCCATGACGTAAACATTCTTTAAATGCAATCAATCTTCCAACTCTACCATTACCATCTTGAAATGGGTGTATACATTCAAATTGGTAATGAAATTCGATAATATCTTCAAATGTATATGCTTGTTTGATTTCGTATTTACCAATCAAAGAAACTAATTCGTTTTGAACATTGATGGGTTTCGTTGTCTCTAAACCACCTACTGTATTTGGTCTTAGTTTATAATCACCTACATTAAACCAATCAAGTTTAGCATCACTTGTTCCTGTTTTTAGTATTTTATGTAAATCCTTAATTAATGCTTCAGATAATGGTTCCAAAGCAGATTTGATCATATAATCAATACATCTAAAATGATTTTGAGTCTCTATAATATCATCAACATTAATCGAATTTCCTTTAGCTAATCCGATGGTATTTGTTTCAAATATATATCTAGTTTGATCAGATGAAAGTTGACTTCCTTCAATATGATTGGAATTATATGTCAATAATATTTGAGTTTCGTGGTAAATGCCTCCCTTAATCTTGTGAGACATTTCTTCTTTTAATCTCTCATATAAGGCAGATGGATTATCTATTGTTATAAACGATACAACATCATTAATATTAACTGTTAAATATTTACAAATAGATTCCAATATTTGAAGCGAAACATATTCACCTTTTCTAAATTTAGCTTGTGTTGCTGAGGATATTTTTAAATCCTTGGACATTTCTGATATGGAAATGTTTTTCTTATTCAAAACCTCGAATAATCCTTTATAACTTATTGACATAAACATTTCACCCCTCATGCATATTATAACATATAACTTTAGTTTTATGAAGATTAAATATCCATATCTTCATAATTATAAATATAATATATGATTATTGTTTATGGTAAAACATTAGATTACTGAGTATCTAGTCACCAACATAAGGTCCCATTTAATTAGTTATTTATTGATTGATTTTGATTTTCCACCAAAATATCTTAGTTTTTTGTTTAATAGCGACATGTCTAGATTAATGATTCCCGGATAATTCTTATCTTCATTGTCTTTTTTGTATATATGCCATTCTTTTACTAATGTATCAATACCCAATAGTTGCACTGCATCATACTCTGAACTCAGGTTAATTTTAGATACATTATTCAATTCTTTTAATCTTGATACATCGTAAATGGTTGGATTTTCTTTAGTTCCATAACCGACTAAACAAATACTTATTTCATCTAAGTTGGGTAATCTTTTTAAATCATCAATAAAACTTGAGACATCGCTAAAAAAACCACCTTGACTGACTTTCAAGAAAATACTTTTGATGTCCACTAAATCCTCTATTGTTATTTTATGTTCATTTGGTAAATCATTATCAAATTTAATCTTTTCTTCAAATCCATAAGATTCAAAATATACATTACTTATATGTTTTTTGTCATAAGTCCAAATATATTTTCCATCTTTTTCTATGTATCGTTGAAGATAATCTGTGTAATCATCTTGATCTGAAAACCATGGTATACCATAGTGCTTCATCTCTTTATGCTTAAAATACACCTGAAAATAGACTATATTACTAAGATACGGAACCAAACCTTCATCTTCGTCATCATAGTCCCATTCCTTATCAACAAATTTAACTGTTGATACTACCTTCATATTTTCGATATACTTATCATTTGACTTAATGAAATCTTCAATAAATAAACCATTAACCTTCACCGATTCAAGATCTTCTATCTTCATCTCATATGCACTCATATTTTCTCCCACTAGATGAATTTCAATTACCTCAATATCTTCTTCTATTGGTTTAGGTTTAACCCATTTACTTAGAACATAGGAAATTATTTCTTCATTTCCAACATTCACATATTTCATAGTAAAAATACTGTTTCTAATATCAGCTGGAAATTCTTGAATGAATGCATCAATTAAATCTAACCGATTTTGTTTCCATAAAAAAGCAATGATTGGTTCTAAATCAACAAAATCATTAGGATTACTGTATTTTAATAAAAGTGGTATTTCAACATCATTGCCTAGCTCTAAAGTTTTAGAAACTATCCATGAAAAATATTCTTTAACGCGATCATCGTATAATTCGATGATTTTATCAATCACTTCCATCTTTTTTTCAGACGTGATATCTAAACTGGCAATAGCATCTAAAAAATCGCCATCTGGTTGCCAATGAAGATTTTGATTTGGTTTAACATTAGCAATATATTCTAAAATATTATTTACATTATCTTCTTGACACATTTTTACTATTTTAGCCTCAAATTTTTCTTGATTAGTTTTCATATCAGTGTCCCTCCTTAATTTTGTTAATAATTGAATTTACTTAAATTGTTGTAATTTCTTGATATTCTCCTTAAACACCGGGGAATAAAGATAATTTTATGGTTCTTGCAAGAAAATTTAATTTGGTTGAGTCACATGGATATAATACGATCACTGCATATCCGATTGTTTGTTGTCCAGCTTCAATATTAAGTCAACAAAAACTATTTAATAACGATTAAATCAATTAAAAGATCTGATGCTTCATTATTGACATAAAACTTTACTGTCTCATCATTAGTTAATAAAGTAACATCCACTATATCATCTTTAAATCAATTCAGTAATTTTCTATCATTACCTAATAATGATTTCCACTCACTCGTTTCATCAATACGAAATATAATTTGATAACTAGACAACATATCACGTTATTTTCTTGTAATACTACAATTTTAACATCTTTATCACTTTATTAACCTTTTACATATCTTAACATTAATTTAGATCCCATTGCATTAAAAAATCCTACTATATACATATATATAATAGGATTTTCATTTAATACTGTTTATAGAATTCTAATACTTTCTTTATATGAATCTGCTTCTTTAAACATATCATCTAAAACTTCTTTTACTGTTCTAATTTCATGAACTAAACCGGCAATTTGACCAGCCATAAATGAACCATTTTCTAAATCACCTTCAAATACAGCCTTTTTTAATGAACCCAATGTTAAGTGTTCTAGTTCTTCAAAACTTGCTCCAGACTTAACTAAATCTGCATACTTAACAGCCATTGGATTTTTAAGCACTCTAACTGGAGCTTTATCTGATCCTGTAACCATGGTGTCTACATCAGAAGCATCAACTACCATTTGTTTAAAATTAGGATGAACCGGACATTCTTTTGTTGCAAGTAAAACGGTCCCAATTTGAACACCTTTTGCTCCTAGTGCAAATGCTGCAACAACACCTCTTTTATCTGCAATACCACCGGCAGCAATAACAGGAATACTCACAGCATCAACAATTTGAGGAATCATTGCCATTGTAGTTGATCTGCCAATATGACCTCCTGCTTCCATGCCTTCTGCAATCACAGCATCAGCTCCAGCTTGAGCTACTCTCATTGCTAGTTTTGCAGATGGAATCACAGGAATTACAATCATTCCTGCTTCTTTCCATGCTGCCATATAAGGAACAGGATTACCAGCTCCAGTTGTTACAACCCTTACTTTTTCTTCAATTAAAAGTTGTGCAATATCTTTTGCATGTGGACTCATTAACATGATATTCACACCAAATGGTTTATCTGTTAGTTGACGACATTTTTCGATTTCTTTTCTAACCCAAGCAGCATCATTCCCACCAGCACCAATTAATCCTAGTCCCCCAGCATTTGAAACACTTGAAGCCAGTTCTGCAGTCGCTATATTAGCCATACCACCTTGGATGACTGGATATTTAATTCCTAATAACTCATTAATATTATACATGTAAACCCTCCTCTTTTGGTGGCATTACAACAGCCTCACCAACAACAACTTTATCCCCATTTTGATTGGTAGCTGTTGTAAGTAATGTTACTCTGTTTTTCTCAAAATTTAATTCTTTTACTTCAACTTTAATTTGAACTGTATCACCGATAAAAACCGGTTTAACAAACTTAGATTCTTGTTTTAAGTAGATTGTTCCTATACCTGGTAATGTAGTTCCTAAAACTGTTGAAAATAGACTTGCAACTAATCCTCCATGCACTATTCTTTGTTGAAAAATAGAACAGCTTGCATATAGGTCATCTAAGTGTACTGGATTCATATCACCAGTCACTCCAGCAAAGATATACACATCTGCATCAGTAATTGTTTTTTCTAGTACTGCATACTGGCCGACATGCATTTGATCAATATTTAATCCATGCATATATAATACCTCTTTTCTTATTAAATTATTTATGTTGAATTGATTTTATACCTTAATGATATACCCTATAACATTCACTGTCAAGCGAATGTATAACATAATATGAATAATTATTCATGTAAACGTATTCATTAATTTTATATAAATAATTTACTCTTATAAAAAATCAATTTTAACTTTTCAAATTTAACACTGAAACTATGTTTTTCTTAATCCCTCTTTAGATAATACATAGATATCATCAAATACCGTTTCTATAAATGTACGGTCATGTGTAACTGCGAGTATAGCACCTTTAAAACTTAAAAATAGATTATAAATCTCATCTTGATTGATCGGAGATATATTTCTTGTAGGTTCATCTAATAAAAGTATTTCATAGTCATTTGAAACTAACACTAACAATAATATCTTAAGTTTAGTACCTTCACTAATATCTTTCAATTTAAAAAGCATCTCATCTTTCTTAAGACCTAAGGTACCAAGTATTTGTCTAATTTTTGATTCATTGTATTTGGTTTGTTTATTCAGCAAATAATATAAAACAGTATCCTCTTTGTCCATGATGTCAAAATAGTTTTGACTAATATATCCAACCTTGACACTTCTTTTACCAAGTTCATCATAAATATATTTAATGAGTGTTGTTTTTCCTATACCATTTTTACCAGTAATAACTACCTTATCTATAACGCTTATATTTAATTTAATGTTTGGTATCACGATACCGTTAGGAAGTTTAAAATCAACCAAATCTAAGTCTAAAATAGTTTTTTTAGAGTTTACTTTATTCTCTTTTTCAAAGTAGATATACATAGGCTCTTCTTTTTCAGGGATATCAATAAATAAATCCTTTTCTTTTTGATATCTCTTTTCTTGACTCTTTAGACTCTTAATTTTTTTCTTTAAGAGTCTACCCAGTACTGGATCTCTTACAGCTTGGTCTTGTTGGTGTTCTACTTTTTGATAGATTTGTCTAAACTTATCCATCTTCTTATCATAATCTGCACGTTGTTTTCTAGCAACCATTAAATCAGACTCAAACTTATTTAAATACTTTTCTTTATAGGTTTTATAATCTACATTTAAAAAGTAGGTTTTAGGCTTTGTCTTCTTATGTACTTGTTGTAGATGAATAATACCTGTTGATACATTTTCTAATAATCTTTGATCATGTGAAATAAATAGTAATGGTATGGTTGTTTCTTTCATAAAAGATTCTAGAAACATAATAGTTTCAAAATCAATATCATTAGATGGTTCATCAAGTAATAATAAATCAGGACTAATCATTAAACATTTAATAAGTCCAATCTTCACCCTTTCACCACCAGATAAAGTATTTAAACTTCTGTGTTTATACTCATTAAAGTCTAAGTCAAATTGATTAAATAGTTTATAAATAATATCATAATAATGATATATATCTTCAGGAATATTGGTCTCTAAATAGTGTACAACTAATTCATTTTCATATAGATTTAATATATTCTGATTTAAATAGGCTATTACACCAGGTCTTATTATTTCCCCAGTTACGTCAATATAGTCTAGTTTACTGCCATAAACCGTGCTTAAAAGAGTGGATTTTCCACTCCCTTCACTTCCTATAATAGCAATCTTATCATTTTCGTTTACAGTGAAAGATAAACCATCAATCAAGACTAAATCTTGTTGATTATTTTTAATAACTAATTCTTTAACGCTTAGCATCGTTCTCTCCTTTTAGTGATTTAAAATTAAGTTGTTCCCCACTAAAAGATATTTAGTAGGTTAATTAGTTATTTGTGTACATGCTTTCACCTCTTCATTTTGTATTATAACATAAAGCTTAAAGTTCAATAATTAACTTGAAACATACTTTATTAATACTCTAAAAAAAGATGTGTCCATAAACAAACTTTATAGACACATCGGTAACTTGATTTAATTTAAAAATGATCATTACTAAATTCATCACAATAGCCATACTAATCTCATAAAATCAATCAACTATTTACAATCAATTTCGTTTGAACTTATATGCAAGTTTTCAGCAGATGATTCATGTTACTCTTTGAAAAACAAGCCCACTTCTTTTAGTGCTTGTCTTAGAACAGGCATTAATTTTGGTCCAACACCGTGAAGCATTAAAATCTCTTTTTCTGAATATTGTGAAAGTTTTTCTAGTGTATCCAAGTTCCATCTCTAAGTGTTTAACTTTAAGTTCTAAACTTTCTTCAACCTCTTTGGAGGCCTTATGAAACTGTCGAATTGGATTCTTTCGATAATCTTTAGGTGTTTGAAAAAACCGCTCTTTTCCGTAGAGTCGAAACTGATAAACCCATCTAGCTGGAAGTGTATCATTTAGACTTCCTGATGATAAATACATATCATATTTACGTGCTGCTTGACTGTATGAAAGTTCGTTTTCAATGATATCTAAAACAACCTTTAACTTAAACTCTCCGCTCCATAACCTATTCTTCTTCTTTTTATCTTTCATTGGTTGCCTCCTGCATATATTCTAGTTTACACTAAGTACATGTTTTTGGTATCAGTTCAGGTTTTTATAAATTTAGTTGTTTTTCATTAAATAATGTGATATATTTATAACATAGTGTGACGTTTTTTTAACAAAGGGGGATTTAAAAATGAAAAACCACATTGCACCTAATCAAGTATTTATGTCATTATTTACCCTTTCGATGTTTTCTCTTCTATACAGTGCAAGCATCGTGATTTTTGATAACAAGGGTTTGAGTTTTTGGTCTATTACACTGATTACTGCAAGTTCACTATGTTTACTAGTACAATTGGTGTTTCTAATAAAATATACACTTGCCGGAAAAAGAAAACAAGCAGACGAATATACTACCGCCTTATTACATAAAGCAAGTTATTATGCTTACATGATCGTTATCGCATTAATCAGCATGATGTTTGTTGCTGTTCACATGCTGATATTTTTAACCCTTGATGCAACTACTTTAGATAGTTTTCTTAGCACAAAAGTCGTATTAGGTATTTTTGCTGTAATCCAACTCACAGGTTCTACTCTATATATTTTGCTATATTACTTTTTCAACAAAAAAGGCGAACAGAAATGAACTTGAAGAATAAAATAAAAGTCTTTAGAGCAGAACACAATCTCTCTCAAGAAGATTTAGCAAATAGAGTCGGTGTCCGAAGGGAAACAATTGGGCATTTGGAAAACAACAAATATATGCCCTCTCTAAAACTTGCCTACGATATTGCAAAAGTTTTTAATGTCGCTATTGAAGATGTATTCAATTTTGAATAATTTAATTGTAAAAAAGATGATTGATAGAACTATTCTTAGTTCATACTAATCATCTTTTTTTACTTTACTCATATTTACTCAATAACGTAAATGAGTTTCCCAAGTAGGTATATCATTTACTCATTGAAGACATCATACACTCATGTTATTGAATTGATTATTTTATTCTTTAATGGCAAACCAGATTTCCACTGTACCATCTTTTGGATAAGATTCAATAACAGGTAAATCGTCTAATTGATAACTTGTACTTGGCAGCCACTGACTATAAAAGTACTCATAGGTTTTCCTAACAAAAGCTTTTTTATCAACATTAAATACAACCCAAGTAGCTTTAGAAAATTGTAATACTTCCCAATCTTCAAAACTTGGTTTTGTCGAATTAGTTCCTACTATGTATTTCATTTTTTCTGATTTACCCCATTTACCATTTGCAGCAATTCCTAAAACACCTTGAGGTTTATCAATCGATAGTTCACTAATTAATTTTGCTAGTGTTCCATCTTTTTTAACTTGTTTCCAAATTTTGGGAATCTCAACAAAAGCATTTTTTGTTTCAATCAAAAAACTTCTTCCTAAAACTTTAAATGATTCTAATTCTTCAATTCTGTGATTCATACTTTCTTCTTGTATATTCAGTATGTAACATTTGATTGATACTGAATATAACTTCCTTTCTTTCATTTGTTATAATTTTAATAGGTACTGTGGATTTGTTTCATACATTTAGCGCTTGACGCATATAGGAGATTCCTACCACAGTTCCTGTTTTTATCTATCAATAAGTTTATTAGCGCTTGACGCATATAGGAGATTCCTACCACAGTT
>DHEJ01000040.1:8456-12968 GCA_002399815.1 Acholeplasmataceae bacterium UBA4853 | reverse complement strand
TTGCTTCTTTAGTCTCACGTGGTTTATCATAGTTGAAATACTTTTCTTGTAAGATACCTGTACCAGCAGGGATTAATCCACCGATAATGACGTTTTCTTTAAGACCATGTAATTCATCCTTCTTACCTTTAATTGCAGCATCTGTTAAGATTCTTGTAGTTTCTTGGAATGATGCAGCAGATAAGAATGAATCGCTACGTAATGAAGCTCTTGTAATACCTAGTAAGATTGGACGTCCTACTGGTAAGCGCTTATGATCTTTGATTGCTTCTTTACTTGCACGTTTGAATTCACTAATTGATACTTCTGTACCAGGTAGTAATTCTGTGTCACCTTCAAGAACAATCATGATTCTTCTAAGCATTTGACGAATAATCGTTTCAACGTGTTTATCACTAATTTCTACCCCTTGAGCGCGGTATACTTTTTGAACTTCTTCTAAAATATATTCAGAAGCAGTTTCAACATCTGTTACACGTAATAATTCTTTTGGATTAATGGATCCACTAGATAATTTTTGTCCAGCAACAACTGCTTGACCTTTCTTAACTAAGGATTCAATATTTGGATCTAAAGTATATTTAAATTCCTTATCGGCACGGTCAACAATTGTAACAATTGATGAACCGCCACGACGAGAAATATCTTTAACCTTACCAGCAACTTCAGAGATGGTTGCTTTACCTTTTGGATTACGTGCTTCAAATAATTCTTGAATACGTGGTAACCCTTGAGTAATATCGGCACCTGCTGCAACCCCACCGGTATGGAAGGTTCTCATGGTTAATTGAGTTCCTGGTTCCCCAATAGATTGTGCGGCAACAACACCAATTGCTTCCCCAACTTCAACGTGCTTATTGGTTGCAAGGTTAATACCGTAATCCTTAGCACAAATACCATGTGCAGAATTACAAGTCATAATACTTCTAATTTCTACTGATTTTAATCCAGAACGAATAATACTTGCTCCAATTTCATCAGTAATTAATTCATTTCTTTGAACTAGAATTTCACCAGTCTTAGGATGAACGACATCCTTAGCTGCAAATCTTCCATAAATTCTATCATATAATGGAACAACTTCTTTACCTGATTCATCAGTGATTGCTTCAACAACAACACCATGGATAGATCCACAGTCATCCTCAACAATAATCACATCTTGTGATACGTCGACTAGACGTCTAGTTAAATAACCAGATTCTGCAGTCTTAAGTGCGGTATCGGTAGAACCTTTTCTCGCACCGTGGGTTGAAATGAAGAATTCAGATACGGTTAAACCTTCTCTAAATGATGATTGAACTGGAACTTCAATGGTTTCCCCTTTAGGGTTACTCATTAAACCTCTCATACCGACTAATTGGGTAAAGTTAGATACGTTACCACGAGCACCGGAGTCACTCATCATAAAGATGTTATTATCCTTATCAAATTCAGACATAATACCTGATTGGATTTGAGCTCTAACATCGGTCCATTTATCAATAACTAATTTCTTTCTTTCAGTTTCTGTTAACAAGCCATCATCATATAAATCTTCGATTTGGTTAACATCACTTTCAGCTTTACTAATCATATCTTTCTTCTTAGAGTAGACATTAATATCAGCAAATGAAATTGTAATACCAGCAACTGTTGAGTACTTAAATCCTAAGTCTTTTAACTTATCTAACATCTTAGAAGTTTCAGAAATATGGAATAATTTAAATACTTGAGCAATAACTAGTGATAAGAATTTCTTCTTAAATGGTTCTGGTGAAGGAATTGATTTTAAGACATCCTTAGGATTTAATCCTTTTTTAATAAAGTATTTATCCGGAGTTTGTTGTTCTAAGTTGTATGAGGATGGTTCATTCACATATGGGAATGAATCCGGTAAAATACCGTTAAAGATTAACTTACCTAATGTAGTCACTAAATACATACCTTTTTGTTCTTGGGTAAATGTATCTTTGATTGCACTTGGTTCGATAATGATTCTTGTATGTAAAGTGATTAACTTATTTTCATAAGCAATCTTAGCTTCTTCAATTGTTGAGAAGAATTTACCTTCATTACGGTGATCATGTGCATGTTTTTCTTGTCTGCTTGACTCATTACCAAAATCTCTATCTAAACGTTCTTCAATAGTTAAGTAATAGTTACCTAAAACCATATCTTGAGATGGTGTAACAACTGGTTTACCATCTTTAGGGTTTAGAATGTTATTAGATGCTAGCATTAAAAGTCTTGCTTCTGCTTGTGCTTCTGGAGATAGTGGCACGTGGACAGCCATTTGGTCACCATCAAAGTCCGCATTAAATGCAGGAGTAACAAGTGGGTGTAGACGAATTGCCTTACCATCAATTAACTTCGGTTCAAATGCTTGAATACCAAGTCTGTGAAGTGTTGGAGCACGGTTTAGTAATACAGGATGTTCACGTACGACCTTTTCTAATGCTTTCCAAGTATCTTCATCGCGCTTTTCATATTTAGCATTCGCATTTTTCTTTTCAGCACCCGTAGTTAATTGTAATTCTCTTAAAATAAATGGTTTAAATAATGTAATAGCCATTTCACGTGGAATACCACATTGGTACATTTCTAAGTCTGGACCAACAATAATAACGGAACGACCTGAATAGTCAACACGTTTACCAAGTAAGTTTTGACGGAAACGACCTTGTTTACCACGAAGTAAATCAGATAATGATTTTAAATGTCTATTTCTTTCAACAGCCGCTTTTTTACCACGTTTCGCATTATCAAATAATGCATCCACAGCTTCTTGTAACATACGTTTTTCGTTTTTAGTGATTAAACGTGGAGCCATTTGTTCTTTTTGTTTCTTCAAACGGTTGTTACGGTTTAAAATACGACGGTATAAGTCATTAAGGTCTGTCGTTGCAAATCTACCACCATCTAGTGGAACCATTGGACGTAAATCCGGTGGGATGACAGGAATAACATCCATAACCATCCATTCTGGTTTATTATCAGATTGGTTAAATGCTTCTACAACTTCTAATCTCTTAATAATACGATCACGTTTTTGTTTAGATGTTGTTTTTAAACGACGACGTAATTGTTTAACTTCTTTATCTAAATCAAGTTCTTGTAATAACTTTTTAACAGCTTCAGCTCCAGTTAATGCTTGGAATCTGGAACCATATTCTTCAACCAATGTTGAATAATCTTGTTCAGATAAAATTTGTTTTTTAGCTAAAGGTGTATTGTTACCTGGATCAGTAACAATATAGGAAGCATGATATACAACTTCTTCTAATTGTTTTGCTTTAATACCAAGTAAAATAGCAAGTCTAGAAGGTGAGTTCTTTAAATACCAAGTATGAACAACAGGCGCTTCTAAATTAATATGCCCCATACGTTCTCTTCTAACTTTAGACTCAGTAATTTCAATACCACACTTAGGACAGATTTGACCCTTATTTACGGTTTGTTTTTTACCACAAGCACATTGATAGTCTCTTGTTGGTCCAAAAATACGTTCGTCAAATAATCCACCTGGTTCAGGTTTAGAGGTACGATAGTTAATCGTTTCATGGTTAATAACTTCACCATAACTCCAGTTTCTAATTTCATCAGGAGATGCTAATCTAATCTTAAAATGGGTATAAGTTTTTGAACCATACACTTTTCTTACAGGTGCAACAACTTTATGGAATCTTTCTTCTAAATCTGTAACTGGTACGATAACTTCATCAACTTCTTGATGTACATCTTCATGAAGTGGTGTTTCACCATAAAGGTTAAACAAATCATTCATTTCCTTTAATAAGAATTGATCCTTATCAAAGATATGGAATAATGCATGTTTATCGTACTTAAGTAATAATTCTAAATCTTTAATCCCAGCAGTAACAAGTACTTCAACTGCTTCATCAGATAATGATAAATCAGTAATTCTTCTAGGTAATTTATAAAATACTAAAGTTGGTAAAACTTCTTTAAATGCATCACCTAATAAACTTTGTAGTTCTTTTAAGTTAAATGTATTAAAATCTTCTAAGCGATCAATACCGGATAGTTTTAATTTGTCTAATGCATGTTCTGATAACTTCAAAGACTCAACTGGCAATGATAATATTTCTTTACTAGCCATTATCTAAAACCTCCTTTATTAAAGCTCTTCGGTGAATTATCAACCAATGACTTGATTGCTTCATTTTCACCATTATTTGCATCAATTAATTCTACATATAATCCAAGTGATTGTAATTCTCTTGTTAATACTCTAAATGACTCTGGAATAGATGCCTTAGGAATTTCTTGACCATGTGTAATTGCATAATACACTTTATTTCTACCAAGCATATCATCTGATTTCACAGTTAACATTTCTTGTAGTGTATGTGCAGCACCATAAGCATATAATGCCCAAACTTCCATTTCCCCGAATCTTTGACCACCATTTTGAGCTTTACCACCCATTGGTTGTTGAGTAACTAAGGTATATGGTCCAACGTTTCTAGCATGAAGTTTATCATCAACCATATGTGAAAGTTTAATCAT
>DHEJ01000040.1:6094-8272 GCA_002399815.1 Acholeplasmataceae bacterium UBA4853 | reverse complement strand
CCGTCTGGAGCAATACCAGCATCTGCCATAATATCTTTTAAGTCATCATCATTCACACCGTCAAAGACTGGTGTTGCTACTTTAATACCTAATCGCTTAGCTGAAATACCTAAGTGAATTTCTAAAATTTGACCGATGTTCATACGAGATGGCACACCAAGTGGGTTAAGCATAATGTCTACATAGGTACCATCGGATAAATAAGGCATATCTTCTCTTGGTAAAATCTTAGAGATAACCCCTTTATTACCATGGCGACCAGCCATTTTATCCCCTTCAGTAATCTTACGTTTCTTAACAACATAAACTCTAATTTGTTCGTTAACGCCAGATGGTAATTGATCACCATTTTTCTTACTAAAGTATTGAACAGATTGAACAACACCACCGCCACCATGAGGTACACGTAGTGATGAATCACGATATTCCTTAGCTTTATCACCAATAACTGCATGAATTAACTTCTCAGATGGTGTTGGTTCAAAGACACCTTTTGGTGTAATCTTACCGACTAAGATATCGCCTTCTTTAACTTCTGATCCAGGTACAATAATACCTTTTTCATCTAAATACTTAACAGCTTCTTGACCAACGTTAGGAATTTCACGAGTGATTTCTTCTTTACCGTTAGCTTGTTTTAAATCTCTTGTTTCAATTTCATATTCATCGATATGAATTGAAGTATAAACGTCATGTTTAACTAAATCCTCGGACATAATGACAGCATCCTCATAGTTATAACCTTCCCATGTCATAAATGCCACAGTAACGTTTCTACCTAATGCTAATTCACCTTTATCTGTTGAAGGTCCATCTGCTAAGACATCACCTTTTTCAACATATTCACCTTGGAATACAATTGGTTTTTGTAAGATTAAAGTATCTTGGTTAGATCTAAAGAATTGAATTAAATCGTATTTAACAGTTTCACCTAAATTACGATCTTTTAATTCTTTAGCCATTGCGTAAGTGAAATCTCCACCTACTTTATAAAGATATTTATTACCTACTTTAATATCTTCAGTTGGTTCTGTAGTAATTAATACTTTCTTAGCATCAACATAAGTTACATAACCTGTATGACCAGAAATAACTACTGCACCAGAATCCTTAGCTGTACGGTACTCAATACCTGTACCAACAATTGGAGATGTTGGTTGTAGTAAAGGTACTGCTTGACGTTGCATGTTTGCTCCCATTAAAGCACGGGAAGCATCATCGTGTTCTAGGAATGGAATTGATGAGGTTGCAACAGATACAATTTGTTTCGGACTAACGTCCATATAAGTTACTAAGTTTGAATCAAAAATCGCTGTTTCACCTTTTAATCTGGCAATCACACGTGATTCTTTAAATACACCATCTTGTCTAACAGGTGTTGCTGCAGATGCAATAACTTCATCAGTTTCTTGATCAGCAGTTAAATAAACAGATTCATTGGTAACCACAGATTCACCTGCTGCATTTTTGATAACCTTTAAGAAAGGTGTCTTAATGAATCCATAGTTATCAACTTTAGCATAAGTTGCTAAAGATGAGATTAACCCAATGGATGGTCCTTCTGGTGTTTCAATTGGACATAATCTACCATAGTGAGAGTTATGTACGTCACGTACTTCAACCCCAGCACGGTCTCTTGCAATACCACCAGTACCTAACGCTGAAACTCTTCTTTTTTGAGTTAATTCAGCAAGTGGGTTAATTTGGTCCATGAATTGTGATAATTGAGATGAACCAAAGAATGTTTTAATTGCACCAACAAGTGGTGTCATATTCATAATGTTTGAAGGTGTTGCATCATTAAAGTTTGTTGTTGACATNNTTTTGAGTTAATTCAGCAAGTGGATTAATTTGGTCCATGAATTGTGATAATTGAGATGAACCAAAGAATGTTTTAATTGCACCAACAAGTGGTGTCATGTTCATAATATTTGAAGGTGTAGCATCATTAAAGTTGGTTGTTGACATCTTATCTTTAATGTTCTTTTCAGCTCTTGCTAAACCAATTCTAAATTGGTTCTTTAATAATTCACCAATCAGTCTTAATCTTCTATTACCTAAATGGTCAATATCATCAACAAAGCCTAAACCATCATATAAATTTAAGTAGTATGAAACAGAAGCTACAATATCGGATAATGCGATATGTTCTCTTTGTTCTCTTTGATCACTACCAAT
>DHEJ01000040.1:0-5908 GCA_002399815.1 Acholeplasmataceae bacterium UBA4853 | reverse complement strand
AGCTTCTTTTTGATATACATCTGTTTGTAAGAAGTATTTAATAACTTTTTCATCAATAGAATGTCTATTTCTTCTTAATAAGTTAATCACTTCTTCAGTAATTGCTTCATTTTTCTTAACTAAAACTTCACCAGTCTTTAAATTGATTAAGTTTTCTTTAGCATAAAGTGTTTTACCGCCATCAGGCAATGTAACTGCTAAGATTTCATCTGCAGTTTCATTTTGTAAGTTGTTTTCTTTAGTAATAACTTGTTTTCTAAATGCATCTCTATGTTGACTTAATAGTTCAACTATATCCTTAGTAATTTCAGTATCTTTAGCAACAATGACTTTACCATCAACAATAATGTCTTGAGCTAAATATGTACCTAAAACTCTTGATAATACATCTAATTTTTTGTTAAATTTATAACGACCAACAGCCGCTAAATCATAACGACGACGATCAAATAAACGCATACGAATAAATTCACGTGCTGCATCAGCCGGAACTTTTTCACCTTGGCGTAATTTAGAATATAAATCGATTACTGCATCATTTGGAGATTTTGCTTCATCCTTTTCAAATGTTGCTGAAAGTAATCCAGATTTACCGAATGTTTCTTCAATATCTTTTTTAGAAGTAAATCCTAAAGCACGAATGAACGTTGTCATCGGCACTTTTTTAGATCTATCTAATTTTGCATATAAAATCTCTTTTGATCCTTGTTCATATTCAATCCAAGCACCACGTGTTGGGATAACTTGTGCAGAATACTTAATCGCATTGATTTTCTTATCTAACTCAGATGTATAATACACCCCAGAAGATCTTACAATTTGAGATACGACTACACGTTCAGCACCGTTAATAACAAACGTACCTGATGGTGTCATCATTGGTAGATCAGTCATTAAAACCGTTGACTCTCTAATTTCTCCGGTAATCGCGTTTTCTAACTTCACGTTTGCAGAAAGTTGTCTGGAGTAATTTAGATCACGTAATTTAGTATCCGCAATCGTATATTTAGGTTCTCCTAAAAAACTCTTCTCAAAGTATAGTTTTAAATCCCCGTTATGACCTTCAATCGGGGAGATATCTACTAAAAGTTCGTCAATGCCAGTTTTTACAAATTCATCAAAAGATAAAGTTTGTATCTCGATAAGATTCGGTAGTTCTACCTGATGTAACATTTTTGAATAGTTACGACGTTCTGCTTTTTTTCCATATTGGACGGTTTTATAACCCATGAATCCACACTCCTATCGTTTTTTGAAAATCTTGCTTTTTAACTGTTATATATATTAAAATATATAACAAGACCATTTCTATGCATTTTATAATTTTACCATAATATATACAAATACGTCAAGTAAATTTGAATATTTTAGTCTAAATTTTCGACTTTATGATAAAGAACCCTTTATCTTTTGTAACAACCTCTACAGATTTAAAAAGTGTTTGAAGATAAGTAATTGTTGATTTAGCACCATGTTGCTTTCGAATAACAATGATCAAATATCCATCCTTATTCAAATAATTTAAACTCTCTTGATACAACTTATATAAAACTTCTTTACCAGCTCTAATCGGTGGATTTGAAATCACTACATCAAATTTACCTTGAACCTTTTCATATAAGTTTGATTCAAATATGGATACATCAACAGTGTTTAAAGCTGCGTTTTTCTTTGCTAAATTAATAGCTCTTAAATTAACATCAACAGCAGAAACTAAGATATTTGGATATACTTTTTTTAAGATGATTCCAATCACACCAATGCCAGTACCAACATCTAAAATACTTTTTTCATGGCCAGTCAACTTTAAACTCGATAATAAAAGTCTTGTACCATAATCAAGTTTTGTTCCGCTAAATACACCTTTGTCTGAAATAAACTTAAAATCTTGATTAAACATATTAACCAAATAAGTATTTTCTTCACTTCTTAAATTTGGATCATTAACAAAATAATGAGACATAATTTGCACCTATTTCATAGAGTGAAAAAACCCGAGATAGATCTCAGGTTTTCAAACTCTTGTTTAAAATAAATTAAACGATAGCAACTTTAGCACCAGCAGCTTCGAAGTCCGCTTTAATTTTTTCAGCGTCTTCTTTCTTAACTTTTTCTTTAATCTTAGCGTCTGCTGTTTCTACTAATGTCTTAGCTTCAACTAAACCAAGACCTGTAACTGCACGTGCAACTTTAATAACTTCGATTTTCTTATCACCGAATGATTTTAAGATTACATCAAATTCTGTTTTTTCTTCAACAACTGCTGCTGCTACTGGAGCTGCTGCAGATACTGCAGATGGGTCAATCCCAAATTCTTCTTTTAAGCCATCAACTAATTCTTTGATTTCTAATAAAGACATTTCTTTTAAAGCTTCTACGAAAGCTTGTTTTGTTAATTTAGCCATTGTTTTATTCTCCTTTTGTTTGTTATTCTGATACTTCAGTTAACATATTTAAGCCAACTGCAAGTTCTTTGACTGGCATTAATAATCCAGCTGCTAATTGTGTTAATAAAGTTTCTCTTGATGGTAGGTTTGCTAATTGATTTAACTCAACATTACCAACAACTTTACCTTCGATAACACCTGATCTAATCACAACCGTTTTGTTCTTCTTCGCGAAATCAGCAACACTCTTTGCAGGTGCTACAACATCATCATATGAGATTGCAACAGCTAGAGGGCCAACTAATGTTTCAGATAATTCTCCGAAACCAGCTTGAAGAGCGGCACGTCTTGTAATATTGTTTTTGTAGACTTTGACTTCCATATTTTGTTTATGTAAATCAATTCTTAATTCAGTAAAGTTAGAAACTGTTAAGCCGGAGTATTCAAATACTACAACTGTTTTTGACATCTTAAACTTATCAGCTAAAACGTTAACGTCATTAACTTTACGAGCGATTGTTTTGTTCATTTTGTGCCTCCTTTATTAAGGTGTGTAAACATTTGAATTTTACTTTTAAATAAAATAAAATCCCTCTTTAATTCCTAAAGACATATAAAGAGAGAAAATAATTTCCAGTTTTATTTTTCCTCGGTAGCAAATTAAGTTGATTTTGTTCAACAGCCACTGTCTTTGGTCATATATAATTTTTTATTTATTGATTACTTACGAATATTTGATTCATCAACATGGATACCAGGTCCCATTGTTGTAGAAACTGTAATATTCTTGATGTAAGTACCTTTAACTGTAGCTGGTTTAATACGTACTAATTGAGCATATAAAGTTAACATGTTTTCATGTAACTTAGCTGCATCAAATGATACTTTACCAATTGGTGCATGAATATTTCCAACTTTATCAGTTCTATATTCAATCTTACCAGCTTTAATTTCTTGAACTGCTTTGGCAACGTCTAATGTAACGGTTCCGGTTTTAGGGTTCGGCATTAATCCTTTAGGACCTAACACTCTACCTAATTTACCTAATTGAGCCATCATATCAGGGGTAGCTACCATCACATCAAAATCGAACCAACCTTTGTTAATCTTTTCGATTAATTCAACATCGCCTGCGAAGTCTGCGCCAGCTGCTAAAGCTTCTTTAGCTTTTTCAGATTTTGCAATAACAATAACTCTAACAGTTTTACCAGTACCATGAGGTAAGCTAATAGCACCTCTAAGGTTTTGGTCAGCTTTTCTAGGGTCAAGGTTTAAACGGAAAGCGACTTCAACGGTTGCATCGAACTTAGCAACTGAAGTTTTCTTAGCAAGTTCAGCAGCTTCTAATCCAGCGTACTTAACTGACTTATCAACTAGTTTTGCAGCTTCTAAGTATTTTTTTCCTTTTTTCATGATTTTCCTCCTAAATGTGGTATAACGGGGGATCTCCTCCCACAATTTAGAAACGTTTAATTTTCTAAATTATTCTGAAACTGTGATGCCCATTTGTCTTGCAGTACCTTCGATAATCTTAGCTGCTGCTTCAACAGTGTATGCGTTTAAATCAGGCATCTTTGTTTTTGCTACTTCTTCTAACTGTTTTCTTGTGATTGTTGCAACTTTATCTTTCTTAGCATTTTTAGAGCCAGATTGAATATTTACAGCTTTCTTAAGTAAGTCAGATGCTGGTGGTGTCTTAGTTACGATTTTGAATGTTCTGTCTTCATAAACAGAAATTACAACCGGAATCACATAACCAACCATGTCTTTTGTCATGTCGTTAAATTGTTTAACAAATTGCGGAATATTTACTTGAGCTTGACCTAGTGCTGGACCAACTGGTGGCGCTGGAGTAGCTTTTCCTGCAGGAATTTGCAACTTAACTTGTTTGACTATTTTTTTCTCTGCCATAACACAACCTCCTTCTTTATTATAAGTATGTGGTACGAATCAATTCTTCCACTCTGGTGTGTTTACACGCGTGAATATTCTATCATTTATGATATGGGTTGTCAACAACTTTTTTAGGTTACTACATGAATTCACACCATTTAGAATAATACGCTTCTTAAAGCTACTTATAAAATAAAAGCTACTAAATTTTAGTAGCCTTTAACGTTTAATAACGATGAATCCGATATATACCATTTCGTTTTCTTCAAAGCGGTATGTCAGAAGCATTTGATCAAGTTCTAAGTTTGATTCAAAGGTTTCTTTTATGTAATCTACATCAACGATCAGTACACCATCTAGATAATGATAATCTTTATTTGTAATCATATGTCCAGTAAGTGAAATAAACTTCGTATTAAATGTTTCAAATCTAAATATTAAGTCTTCTAAGAAGTTTGATTGAACTAGGACATCTGAATACACATAAGGTTTATTTTCTTCATTTATCTTAAGGTTTATATCATGGTATCCATAATTAGAAATTAATCTAAATTTAAATGTCGTATTTACATCTAAAGTTTCTAAATATGTACGTTTTAAATAAACACTTTCATCCTTAATAAAAATGTGTTCTAAATCAACTAATTCATAAGCTTCAATGCTACCATTAAATCGCTCTAATTTCAAGTTAACGATATCCTCTGACTTATATGTATATAAGAGTAAATCATGGGTACTTAATAGGCTATAAGTATAGTTATGACTACTATAAAATTGGTCATCTGAATTAATCGTTATTTGAACCATTGGTGAATAAACTGAGTCTACAAAAACATCGGATAAAGATTGAATTCTTATATCATAAGTACCATCTATAAAGGTTGGTAATAGTGAGGTTTTAGTGCTATAAACCACACCATTGATTTCAATATTATAGGCTGTTGCTCCTGCAACTGCTGTATAGTTTAATTGTCTATTAATGATTGAAATATCACTTGGATAATTTAAGAATCTTACTTCAAAATTAATCGGTTCTGAAAATAATGAATCTAAATAACCTTCACCAACCGCTTTAACTAAGACCTTATAAAGACCAGTTGTTTCAAAGGTAAATGTTGTTTCTGTAATGGATACATTAAGTGAATTAATATTTAAAATATAGGAATCTGCATTTTCAACAGGATCAAATGTTAAGACATTTTTTTGAACTTTTAAGTTTAGAACTTGGGACAGTCTTAAAGGTGCTTCACTAGGACTACAAGCACCCAATATACTCAAAAAAATTAGTAAACATACTAAAAGTATCTTTTTCATTATGATCTCCCTAAAATAATTATATCACTGGTCAAGGTAAGAAACATGAAAATCTTTAATTATTCTATCAAATAATATTTTGCTTGCCTATCTAAATGCATGAACTAACACTCATTTATCAAAAAAATGATTAAAAAGCTCAAAAAAATCCAACTTTAACGTTATCAATTGAAAATATTACATTTATATACTGAAAACCCACTCTCAAGATTTACTTGAAAATGGGTTATTGATTATCAGTATATTTTATCTACTAATTCCGGATGATCAATGAATGGATTTCTGTTCTTTTGATAATCATGAATAAGATTATT
>DHEJ01000010.1:101339-119875 GCA_002399815.1 Acholeplasmataceae bacterium UBA4853 | reverse complement strand
AGCTTAGAAGATGTTAAAATCATTAAAAAAGCAGTTAAAGATACAGCACTGATTAAAGCAAGTGGTGGTATTAAATCAAGCGAAGATGCAGTGAAAATGATTGAAGCGGGAGCTAACCGCTTAGGTACATCAAGTGGCGTAAAATTAATTGAAGGAGAAACATTAAATGGCAACACCTCATATTGAATTAAATGATAAAAGTCAGATTGCAAAAGTTGTTCTGATGCCAGGAGATCCACTAAGAGCTAAATATATTGCAGAGGCATATTTAACAGATGTCGTTCAGATTAATGGCGTTAGAAATATGTTTGGTTACACTGGTAACTATAATGGTAAAAGAATCACAGTTATGGGCTCAGGAATGGGTATGCCAAGTATTGGTATTTACTCATACGAATTATTTAAGTTTTATGATGTAGATACAATTATTAGAATTGGTTCTGCAGGTTCTTATACAAAGGACTTAAATTTATATGATGTTGTCTTAGCTAAATCTGCATGGAGTGAATCAACTTTTGCTAAAACAGTTGGTATTTCTAATAAAAAGACACTTTCTGCAACTAAATCTGTTAATGCAGCACTTAAGAAGACAGCGAAAAAATTAGGTATTCATGTGACTGAAGGTGTTATTCACTCATCTGATGTATTCTACCGTATGCATGCTGATGAATTTGTTGAAATTAATGAAAAGCATGGTTGTTTATGTGTTGAAATGGAAAGTTTTGCTTTGTTTGCTAATGCCTTATTAACTGGTAAGAAAGCTGCTTGTTTACTAACAATTTCTGATTCACTTGTTACACATGAAGCAACAACAGCTGCTGAAAGACAAAATGCCTTTACAAAGATGATGGAGATTGCATTAAACGCTAAATTATGACCATCATCCAAAATGATGCTTTTAAAACCGTTCACATTTCCTTTTATTTTGTCGAAAAAATAGAAGTGGATGCTTATGCATATCGCTTTTTATTAGCACGCCTCTTAACTACATATACAAAAACATTTGATACAAAGAAAAAACTGATTGATACGTTCGCTAAATTATATGGCGCGTATATTACCAATCAGGTTTTTACTTTGGGTCAATATCATATTTTAAAGTTTACACTTGTTTGTCCAAATCCTAGCTATATTGAAGATCCAAGTTATACCGATGAATTATTATATTTAATTAAAGAACTTTTCTTTGACCGTCCGCTATTTAAAGAAGACATGTTTGAAGAAGTTAAACGGTTTGCTATTCAGTATATTACAACAAGAAAAGATCGTCGATTCGAATATGCTAGAGAGCAGTTTATGAATTATACCTTTAAAAATCATGCTTACGGGTATCCAATTTCAGGAGATTTAGATACTATTAAATCAATGAGTGTGACCGAACTATATGATTACTATGAAAACTACTTTTTAAAAAATCATGTAAGAATTTATGTTTCTGGTCATTTAGATACTACAATTTTATCTAAACTTGAATCCTTAAAACCTTATGCTTCAATAGATCATCTAAAGGCATTAAAGGTTCCTACAATTAAAAAAATATTGTCAAAACATGAAGAAGTATTACCTATGGGTCAAGCAATTTTCTTTTTTGCTTATCATATGCCTTATGACAGACGTGATGAATTATATGTTGCTGCACAGTTGACATCGATTATTTTAGGTGGTTACCCTGAAAGTATTTTATTCAAAAAAATTAGAGAAGAATTAATGCTTGCTTATGATATTGAAGCACATTACGAATATGATAAAAAGCATTTATTTATCTATGCAGGTGTCAATTTAGAAGAAAAACAACTTGCATATGATCAAATCATTGATTTAGTTAATAATTTCATTTTCGATGGTACGGATGATGTTCAACTAAGAAAAGCTAAAGATTTCTTAAAAAATCAAGTTTTATCCTCTCTTGATCATCAAAATGTCTATACATCAAGATACTTTATGTCTGATATTTTTCAAATGGATGAATCCTTGGATGAATTTTTATCTAAAATAGATAGCGTAGATTTAAATGATATTAAAAAAGTAGCATCCTCATTATTACTTTCTACAACGTATACATTAAGTGGTGATACTTATGAAATTTAATTTATTTAAACAAAAACCTGTCATTCTAACCTTGAAAAATGGACTTAAGGTGCATTTAATTCATGAAAATTCGCACCAAACCTATGTTGAACTCGATGTTAGTTTAGGATCATTTAATTTAAGTTATCAAATTGATGATGAAGTATTTCATATTATACCTGGTGCAGCACACTTTTTAGAGCATAAAATGTTTTCTATGCCTGAAGGTGATGCCTTTAAAAAGTTTTATGAATTAGGTGTAACCTCTAATGCTTTAACCACTTATAGACAAACAAGTTATACATTAAATGGTAGTACACATATCTTAGATGCAACACTTTACTTACTAAAAATGATGGATACGCCTTACTTTACAGATGAAAATGTTTTATCTGAACAAAAAATCATACGTGAAGAAATTCAAATGTATGATGATGAACCAGAAACAGTTATTTATCAAAAGATGTATCGCTCATTGTTGTGGAATCATCCAATGATGCATGAAATTACTGGTACTAAAGATGACGTTTTAAAAATAGATCGGTCACATCTAACTCGAATTTATCAGGATTTTTATCAACATAGTAATCGTCAACTACTCATTCTTGGTCCAATTGATATCGATATGTATATAAAAGTTTTAATGGATTATGATGTTCAAGAGGTTACACACAAAAAAGTTGCATTACTTCCAGTATTTGAACCTAAACATGTAAAATCAAAAGTAGAAACGATTTATGTAGATCATAGTATGCCTGTATTATCTATTGGATTTAAATATCAACAAAAAAACAGTGATGAAGAAACATTATTTAGAACTGAAACGGCTATGTTATTTCTAGCAAGAATGATGTTTGGAAGTAACACATTGTTTACTGAAAAACTAATCAGTGATGGTATTATTAATGAAGCTTTTGAAATGCAAATCACTATGGAGGATCAAACCATGGTATTTGTTATGGATGTAAGTACAGATGAGCCTTACAAGCTGAAGGATTTAATTTTTGAACATTTCTTTAAAGAAGGTATTCATGATTTAAATCAAGAAGCTTTTGAACTACTTAAAAGAGCTTACCTAGGCAGCTATTTAATGGCAGTTGACGATATTGAAAATAGACTGTATTTATATGGAAAATACTATATGAGTCACATGTCACTTGAAGAAGCAGTCTCGATTCTAAGTGCTTTTAGATTAGAAGATGTATTATCGTTATATCACGTCTTTACAGACGATATGATATCTGTGGTATATGCTTTACCAAAAAGTCTAAAATGATTTAATTTTTATCAATATAACGTTAAAAGTTTAAGGTGATGCATGTATGCATCACCTTTTTACATATAAAGATGAATTTATTAAAACATTAAAGTCATTTTGGTCATTTTTAGATTTGGAGTGGACATGGTAAAGTTAGTCATAAAAGGAGGTCTAAAAATGACATTTGTAAATTTGATAGGAAGAGTTCATAATTTTGAACAAAAGGAAAGTGAAGGTGGTGTGAAATATACGGAATTGAAAATGTCTGTGATGCGACCATATAAAAATTATCAAGGTAATTATGAAACAGATTACTTCAGAATTCCACTATTTGATGCAAACCACAAGAAAGCACAAGACTATTTAAGAAAAGGTATGGGGATTGCAATCAAAGGGAGACTTGAAATGAGTCATTGGGTCGATGAAACAGATAAAAACCGAGCAAATGTAAATATTATTGCTGAGCAATTGTTCTTTTTACCTAAAGAAGTTGATGAAACTATTGCTGATTTAAAAGAATAATACTCTATCTAAAATGTGATATAATAATACCGACTTACGGGAGGCAAATATGATATTCTGGTCATTATTGTTAGTTGCTTTATTAGCAATGGTATTATTATATCTATTTTGGGGACAAAAAAGGGTTTGGATTACTGTAATTAACTATGGTGTTTTCGCACTAATCACTGGTTATATAATTTATCAATATTTTCCTGGATTATATACACTTGATTTGGTTGCATTCTTTATTCCATATTTATTCTTATTCCCATTACATTTTTCATTTGTTTATATTATTAAAAATTATGTACTACCTAAAGATGATCAACAATCAAAAAGTTTCATCGCAATTTACAATAGAGTATTAAATATTTTATGGTTTTCATTATTTATTCTAGGTGTTGGTATTGCATTATCCTTATTTGATGGTTTGTTTGATACCTTTGATGCACCAAATATTTGGAGTTTATCCATTACAAGTGTAATTGCTGTAATTAATATTTATGGTTTGTGTGTATTAGGATATAAAAAAAAGTTTTCATTCATCCTTGTTTTAGGTAAAAATGATAGAAAAGTATATATTATGCATACAAATAAATCTAGAATTAAAGTAAGTGATGTATTAGAAACAGAAATCATATATCCAAGAGGTATCTACCAAGAAGGTTTTGAGATGCAATACTTGTACTATTTAGAACAAGATGTAAAGATTGTACCAGATATGTTAAAACCATATCAATCAGAACTTTATGAGTATTTAAAAGATAATATCGAATCACATGAAAAACTAGAACATGCTTATAACGAATACATTGAGAAAAAAAGCTCTATTTCATAGAGTTTTTTTATTAAAGATGTTAAAATAGCATCTAAGGAGATGAAACATATGTCAATAGATTTTAAATCATTGGTTCTTAAATATAAAGACCAATTCATAAAAGATACACAAGAATTATTAAGAATTAACTCTGAGCTTACCACTTTTGATCCAAATAGAGTTGGAGCACCATTTGGTGAAGGCAATAAAAAGGCTTTAGATTTTATGCTGGATTTAGCTAAAAGAGATGGTTTTGTAACAGAAAATGTCGATGGTTATGCTGGTCATATCGAATTTGGTACGTCAAAAGAGTATATTGCATCCATAGGTCACTTAGATGTTGTTCCTGCTGGAACTGGATGGACATATCCACCATATGCTGCAGAAATTCATGATAATAAAATATATGCTCGTGGGTCAGAAGATGATAAAGGACCAACTATGGCAGTATACTACGCAATGAAGATTTTAAAAGAGTTAGGTGTAGAACTTAATACAAGAATTAAACTGATCTTAGGACTTGATGAAGAATCAGGTTGGAGATGTATGAACCATTACTTTAAAAAGTACCCACAAGTGCCAAAAGCTGGTTTTATTCCTGATGCTGATTTCCCATTAATTTATGCTGAAAAAGGTATTACAACTACCATTATTAGAGGTTCTTTTGATAACTCAGAGATTATTAAACTTGAGGGTGGTCTAAAATCTAATATGGTACCAGAAAGTGCAACTGCTCACGTTAAACCTGATTTAGTTAAGAAACAAGCATTTATTGATTACTTAGCTAAGCATAACTTGAAAGGTTCTGCTAAGATTGAACATGATCTATTAGTATTAACTGTATTAGGAAAATCTGCTCATGGTTCTTTACCACATGATGGCGTGAATGCAATACACTTATTATTTAATGGACTTAAAGCAATCGGATTTAATACCGAACTTGTTCAATTTGTTGATAAATACCTAGCTAATGATGTTTTAGGTAATAAGCTGGGTATTGCTTATAAAGACGCTGAAATGGGTGATTTAACTGTGAATTGGGGCGTGCTAAACACAACCAATAATCAGTTTGAAATTATTTTAAACCTACGTTATCCAAATGGTGTAGATTACAAAAAAGATGTTTTTGAAGTGATTTCTAAATTACTACCAAAAAACTATGTATTATCTGTTGAACATCATCAAAAATTATTATATAAAGATCCTAATTCTGAACTTATTCAAACATTAATGGGAATTTATAAAAAACATACAGGTGATTCATCAAAACCAATTTCAATTGGTGGTGGAACTTTTGCAAGAGCAACAGACAATGTTGTTGCTTTTGGACCGCATTTTTCAAATAAACCAACGTTTATTCATCAAAAAGATGAATTCATTGATATTGATGACTTAATTACTGCAACAATAATCTATACAGAAAGTCTGTATCAACTCGCAAAATAATAGAATAGATTGGAGAAATTATGAAGCAATATCTTGATTTAGCACGTCATATCATGGAAAAAGGTGAAATAAAATCAGATCGTACAGGTACTGGAACAAAATCTGTATTTGGTTATCAAATGCGATTTGATTTAAAAGACGGATTTCCACTTGTAACTACCAAAAAGACATTTTTAAAAGGGATTATTCATGAACTACTTTGGTTTATCAAAGGAGATACAAATATTAAGTACTTAGTTGATAACAACGTTGGTATTTGGAATGAATGGCCTTATAAAAAATATACTCAGTCTAGTGAATTTAAAGGTGAAACTCTTAAAGAATTTACTGAAAAGATAAAAGTAGATAAATTATTTGCTGATAAGTGGGGAGATTTAGGACCGGTTTATGGTTCTCAATGGCGTGATTTTTTGGGTGTTGATCAGATTAAATATGTTATTGATCAGTTAAAAAATAACCCAGATTCAAGACGTATTGTATTATCTGCATGGAATCCTGCTGAACTGGACAAGATGACTTTACCACCATGTCATACATTAATTCAATTTTATGTTGTAAATAATAAATTATCGTTACAACTCTATCAACGTAGTGGAGATGTCTTTTTAGGTGTTCCCTTTAATATTGCATCCTATGCATTATTCTTAATGATGGTTGCTCAAGTAACAAATTTAATACCTCATGAGTTTATTCATACCTTAGGTGATGCACATATCTATTCAAATCATTTTGATCAAATTACATTACAATTATCGAGAAAACCTAGAAGACTGCCTGTCTTAAAACTAAATCCTAATGTAAAACGTTTAGAAGATTTTAAATTTGAAGATTTTGAACTCATTGATTATGATCCATATCCACCAATAAAAGGTGAGGTAGCAGTATGATTCATTCAATTTGGGCGATGGATGTAAATTGGTTAATTGGTAAAGACAATCTTTTACCTTGGCATTATAAAGAAGACTTAGCTTACTTTAAAAAAGCAACCGAAGGTAAAACGGTTTTAATGGGAGATGCAACATATCAATCATTAAAGTCATACTATAAAACAAAACCATTACCTTATGGTAAAATTTATGTTGCAAATCTTAAAGATACTA
The DNA here is from genome assembly GCA_002399815.1 of Acholeplasmataceae bacterium UBA4853. GTDB lineage: Bacteria > Bacillota_I > Bacilli_A > Acholeplasmatales > Acholeplasmataceae > Acholeplasma. The sequence continues at coordinate 112,683 of DHEJ01000010.1, read as the reverse complement.
TGTATCCAGATGCAATATGTATTACAGATGTTATATCTTTTGTAAGTACTTTTAAAGATGAATTATGGATTATTGGTGGTAAAGCTATTTATGCTATTACATTGCCTTATGTAGATTATTTACATATTACGCATATTTTAAATACTCATGAAGGTAATGTATATTTCACTCAGTTTCCATTGTCATCATATCAACTTGTTAAAAAAAATGTGGTAGAAAATATGATATTTGCTACCTATAAAAAGTAGGTTCTTATGTTTACAGTATTATTCATAGTTTCATGGTTAGCATTTAGTGTTGGCATGAGTTTCGTCTTAGGCGGTTATTGGATCATTTTATGGGCTGTTTTAGGGCTTTTAGTAGCTTATTTGATGTTAGTCTTAGGCATGATATTCCATGTCTTTGTTTGGTTTAAATTACCTTTAATGAACCGGTTTAAAAACTACGGATGGCGAAGTATGGCATACACACTTGCACATTTTGTTTTTAACTTAAGAATTAAAGTTATTGGTAAAGAAAAAATCCCGTTAAAAGAAAATTTAGTTGTCTATTCCAATCATAAATCATACTTAGATCCGGTCATTGCTATTCAAGTGGTTAAAAGACCAATGGCATTTACACCCAAGGCATCTTTATTTAAAATTCCAATATTACGTAGGGGTATGATTGCTATGGGTTGTATGCCGGTTTACCGTGATGATAATCGCAAAACAGCAAAAGCTCTTGTAGAAACTATCAAGAACATAGAAAATGGATTTGCAATGGTTGTTTTCCCTGAAGGGGGTCGTAAACATAGAGATACTGACTCAGTTGTTGAAACCCGTGCTGGTGCATTTAAATTAGCTGTTAAACCTAAAGCTACGATATTACCAATAAGTATTAATGGTAATTCACAAATTCAACATAATGCACCATTTAGATCAACTAAAATTACAGTAGTTATCCATGACCCAATTCCTTATGAAGTGTATAAAGATTTGTCAACAGTTGAAATTGGTGATATGGTAGCTGGAATCATAAACTCTGGTATGATCAATGAAAATGAAAAAGAATGATTAAAGAATTCAACATCCATGACATGGAGCACCAGGTAGCAATGAAGTTGGTGCGAAGTGAAATTGAAATGATTGGAAAAAATATTTTAGTTTTTATACACGGGTATGGTGCTTCAAGTGGTATGTATAAAAAACTTGAAGAAACTAGAAATATAGGAAAGTCTCGTATCAAAAAAGGTCAATTAACCATTTGTATTTCTGGTCCTGACCTGAATACCCCACTGGTTCGTTCTAACTTTGATTTCGAAGAATTAGCACAGTTAAACAAATACATTGTGAACAGTGGTGTTACCATCATGAAAAAATAAAAGTTAGTCACTAGAAATTTAACTAGTAACTAACTTTTTCTTTTACATATTATAAATCAATTTGCTTAATGAGTTTGATGTAATCTTTTTCAACATCAAAATATAACATACTTGAATTACCAACAAAGTGATTCGTAAAATTGTACTTATCTTTATCAACAAGAATCAATAACGATTTGATGACATGCGCATGAACAACTAAAAGCACTTTTTTATCACTATACTTTTTATAAAGTCTTTTTGTTGCTGAAGCAATTCTTTTAATAAGTTTTTGATTATCTTCATAACCTTCTAAAAAGAAATCATCTCTAGTGATTTGAGGTAATACTTCATCAATGCTTCGTCCTTCAAACGGACCAAAGTCACGTTCAAGAAAATGACTGTCAGTAAAATTGATTTCTTTATTAATCAAATTACCAATGATGGTTGCAGTTTGTTTTGCTCTTGTTAATGGAGAACTCCCTAATAAATCAAAAGTTTCACCTTGATCCTTAATCATGACCCCTAATTGGAATGCTTGGTTCTTACCGGTCATATTTAATGGATTATCCATTCTACCTTGAACTAAACGATTGTGATTATAATCTGTCTGTCCATGTCTTACTAAAACTAAAATCATAATTTTCACCCAAAAATGATTATATCATCACATAAACTTTTAAACAACCCAATAATTTGGTAAAATAAATATAGAAAGTTTGGTGACATAATAATGGAAAATAATAACTGGCAAGAAACACTTCAACAAATATGGCAAACCATTGTATCTTGGTTCGAATCTGCAACTGGATGGTTAGACCCTTTAATTGGTGATACAGTCCAAGGTTGGTGGCAAGGCGTATTTGATTACTTTTTAACATTCCCTGTACTCCTACAAATATTACTTGTTGGATTACTCGGATTAATTCTTATCATGGGAGTATTCTCATTAATTAAGAAATCCTTTAAGTTGGTAGTGATAGTAGGTATCATCGTATTAATATTTATGGTTTTAAACGGTTAGGAGTAGACATGGAAATAGTCGATATAATTAATAAGAAAAAATATGGAAAAGCTTTAACAGAAAAAGAAATCAATTTTGTTGTAGAAAATTATACAACCGGTTCAATTCCAGATTATCAAATGGCAGCCTTCTTGATGGCTGTTTATTTTCAAGGTATGAATGATGATGAATCAACTAGTCTCGCTATGGCGATGAGAGATAGTGGAGACGTTATTAATTTAGACGATATTGATGGTGTTAAAGTAGATAAGCATTCAACCGGTGGTGTTGGTGATAAGGTCAGTTTAGTCCTTGCTCCACTTGTTGCACACTTAGGTGCTAAGCTTGCTAAAATGAGTGGACGTGGTTTAGGGCATACAGGTGGAACAATCGATAAGCTAGAATCTATTCCAGGTTTTAATGTAGTGCTAGGCATGGAAGACTTTAAACAACAAGTTAGAGACATTGGATGTTCAATAGTTGGCCAATCAGGAGATATTGCTCCAGCAGACAAAAAGATTTATGCATTAAGAGATGTAACTGGTACCGTTGATTCAATTCCTTTAATCGCATCATCTATTATGAGTAAGAAATTAGCATCTGGTGCAGATGCAATTGTCCTAGATGTAAAAGTTGGATCCGGAGCATTCATGAAGACGAAAGCGGATGCTATTAAACTTTCTAAATTGATGGTGGAAATCGGTAAAAAGTCTGGGAAGAAAGTTACTGCAATCCTAACATCAATGGAAGAACCATTAGGACATAAGATTGGTAATTCACTTGAAGTTTATGAGTCTATTGAAACTTTAGAAGGTAAAGGTCCAAAAGACCTAACCGAAGTAGTTTCAGTTATTACTGGACATTTATTATTTGCAGCTCAAATTACAGAGTCATATGACTTAGGTTATGAGTTAGCTAAAAAAACTTTACTTGATGGTTCCGCACTTTATAAGTTCTATGAGTTTGTAGAAGCTCAAGGTGGAGATGTTGATTTTATTAAACATAAAGAAAATTTACTTGGTGATACAAAGCAACATATCGTTCGGGCGACTCAAAAAGGTTACTTAGAAAAAATCGATGCTTTAAGCTTTGGAATTGCTGGAATGAAGTTAGGTGCGGGTCGTATGCATAAAGATGAAAAAATCGATTTATTTGTCGGTTTAGACTTGCATAAAAAGATTGGTGATACTGTTGAAATTGGTGAACCAATTGTAACTTTATATCATCATGATAAAGGATTGGAAGATGCAATCGAATTGATTAATCAATCCTATGTTGTAGGTCCTAAAAAACGTACAACAAAACTGATTGAAGAAACAATTTAATTATGCGTATTATCGCTGGTATTCATCGTAGTAGGATATTAAAAATGGTTCCATCAGATGATACAAAAGAAACATCTGATAAAGTCCGTGGTGCAATTTTTAATTCATTAGGCGAACTCGTTTTAAATGCTAATATTCTTGATTTATTTGCAGGTTCTGGTGCTTATGGACTAGAGGCAATTTCAAGAGGTGCAGCATTATGTATGTTTAATGATAGTAAACTTAGTGCGTGTAAAACTATACATGAAAATATTGTAAATTTAAGAGTAGAAAAGCAGTCAACTCTATGGCAATTAGATTATCTTAAAGCTATAGATAAAATTAAGAATGAGAATTTGAAATTTGATATTATTTTTGTAGATCCACCTTACAAAATGGATGTCTATGAAGAAGTATTAAATCACTTAAGTCCTCAATTAAATCCTGGTGGTATCATTGTATTAGAGATGCATAAAGATAGAGTCATTAATCTAGAGTCAGTCTTTAATATGAAATTTAGAAATGAAAAAATATATGGTATTAAAAAGGTAAATTATTTTTCAAATATTTAGATTGTATTTTTTAAGTAATTAAAGTAAAATGAATTAAGAAGGAGATGACATCAAGATGGAATGGTATTATGTATTACTCATCGGAATTGGCGCATTGATTGCAGGTGCAGTTGCTGGATTCTTTATCGCAAGAGCTTGGTTTAAAAAGTATCTAGAAAAAAATCCACCGATTGATGAAAGATCAATTAGAGAAATGTTTAGACAAATGGGAAGAACCCCATCTGAAAAACAAGTACGTCAAGTATTAGCTTCAATGAAACAAAATCAAAAATAAAAATAAATTAAGTGCTTATGGCACTTTTTTTATTGCAAAAACTTAAAAAATGTATGTTTACTAAATATAAACATGGTAACGTATTAGTAAACATATAATACTATCAATATTTTACATATGAGTAGAAGTTCTAAATCAAGAATAAATAATCTCTAAAATATTATCAACATAATGTTTACCAAATATAAACCAATGCATACATTGTTTTTTTTACGATCCATGAAATCCAGAAGTGTATTCTACTAGATGAAAACACCCTGATGTTTATTAGTTATTACTTGAATGAGTTAAAAATGGATAGTTGACTATCAAAAAAGAATCCATAAAAGAATCAAAAGTACATATGTTATACCTAAAGTAGTAGAAGAACTCTATAAAACATAGGGTAATGATTCATATCCTATCATTGCCTATTAAGTAATGAAATACATTTGAGCGCTTCAGATAGGTATATCATCGATATAAGTAGTTTCACAGCCTAATAAACCTCTCTTTAAAAGATTAAATATTATCATTGAAAATTTATGATTAATATTAAGTCAATATTCTAAGTAGACAACACACTTTAAATATAATCATATCATTTTTAATATTATCATTAATCATAGAAGTAACTATATTTTTATTTATCTATTTGTTCCTATAATGTATATTATGTTAACTATTTAATGTGAGCCTAACTGTGCAGCTATTGGGTTTTATGTGGAAATGTTAGGAATGGTTATGTGTTAAATTTAAGCCTTCTTTGTTTAGATAGAGTGTAATCTATTGAAAAACACTTATTATCATCAAATAATTTTGTTTAAAGTCATAGATACGAATTCATTAGGATTGATATATAATTAATTGAGGTGATTTTATGAACAAAAAACGTATCTTAGTTATATTTACTGGTGGTACTATAGCTATGGTTAATGATCTAAATACCATGAAGACCGTAATGTCTTCTGGAAATAATAATATTATGCAAGTTATTACTAGTACATTTACAGACCTTGAGATTGACTATATTGAGCATTCTTATTTACCAAGTCCTTATATCACGCCTAATCATATGTTTAAATTGGCTAAACTTATAGAATCTAAATTATTAACAGAAAACTATGAGGGCGTTGTAGTAACTCATGGAACAGACACTATTGAAGAGACTGCTTATTTCTTAGATTGCTACTTCAATGTCAAATCTCCAATTGTATTTACTGGCTCTATGAGAAATCTATCTGAACTCGGTTATGATGGATTATCAAATGTAGTTTCATCTATTTTAGTTGCCGCTCACAACGACTCAAAAGATCGAGGAGTCCTACTTGTTTTAAATGATGAAATCAATGCAGCATCTGAAGTTATTAAATCTCATACCGTTGCACTAGATACATTCAAATCCCTCGAGTTTGGACCACTTGGAATCGTTGATTCTAGAGACGTTATCTATCATCGTATGAATATATATACTAAACACAATATTACAATTAGTAAACTTACAAAAAGAGTTGAAATTGTAAAAGTTACCAGTGGCACGGATTCATTACTGATAGATTTCTTGATAGAAAGTAAAATTGATGGTATTGTTTTAGAAGCTTTAGGTCGAGGTAATGTTCCGCCTTTAATGTTACCTGGCATCATTAGAGCACTTGAAAATAATATCCCTATCATACTGACATCTCGATGCCCAAAAGGACGTGTACTAGATACTTATGCTTATGAAGGTGGTGGACATCATTTAAAACAATTAGGTGTCTTATTCTCTGGCAATTTACCAAGTCACAAAGCACGATTGTTACTCATGATGGCACTTGATTTTATATCCAATAAAGATGAATTAAAACATTATTTTGACCATTAAAAAAGTGCGTATATTACGCACTTTTGTTTATTTTTATTAAACGTTTTTTATCTCATTAATTTTAAGAAACTATGTCCATATGGTGTTTTCTTAGTCTTAAAATTATCAGCAATTGTAGATCCAATATCAGAGAATGTACTTAATATTGGTAACGTGCCACCTTCAATAAATTTCTTACTATAAACAATTAATGGTACATATTCTCTAGTATGATCTGTACCAAAATATGTAGGGTCATTTCCATGATCAGCTGTTAAAATTAGTAAGTCCTCTTCAGTTAATTTTTCCATTAATAAAGGTAGTTGTTGATCGAATACTTCAAGAGATTTTCCATATCCTAATGGATCTCTACGATGACCATATAAGGCGTCAAAATCAACTAAATTTAAGAAGCACAAACCTTCGAATGACTCATCAGCAATCTGAGTTATTTGATGCATTCCGTCATCATTTGATACTGTTTTAGAGAATCTATTTATGCCATATCCATCAAAGATATCATTTATTTTACCTAAGGCAATCACGTCAAATCCAGCTTCATCTAAGTAGTTAAGTACTGTAGGATCATTAGGTTTTAATGCATAGTCATGTCTATTTGACGTACGTTTAAAGGTATCTTTATTGCTTCCAGAAAACGGTCTTGTTATTACTCTTCCGACTTTCCATTCTGGTTTCATTGTAATTTCACGAGCAATTTCTGATATTCTATATTGCTCTTTAATTGGAATAATATCTTCATGCATAGCAATTTGAAGCACGCTATCAGCTGAAGTATAAACGATTAAACTTCCTGTTTTCATATGTTCTTCGCCTAAATCTTTTAAGATTTCAGTACCGGATGCGGCGATATTTCCTATCACTTTTCTACCTGTTTTTTCTTCTAATTCTTTGATTAATTCTTTTGGAAAACCAGTGTCCGTGAATGTTTGGAAAGGCTTAGTAATATATAAACCCATCATTTCCCAATGCCCTGTCATGGTATCTTTTCCTAGAGAAGCTTCTTGGATTTTTGTTACATAAGACATTAATTCTTTTTGAGGTTTTACCCCTTTTATAGGTGCAATATTACCATAACCAAGTTTCTCTAAATTAGGTAATTTTAAGTCCATTTTTTCTGCAATGTGACCGATTGTATTGGATTTAGTGTCATCATGGCCATCGTTAAAATACTTATCTGCATCTGGTGATGCACCAATACCTACTGAATCCATAACAATTAAAAATATTCTTTTAAATTTCATTTTCCTTGTTCTCCTTTGCTCTTGGATGAGAATTTTGATAAACAGATCTTAATCTCTGCTGTGATATATGTGTATAAATTTGAGTCGTTGAAATGTCTTCATGCCCTAATAAGTTTTGTAAACTTCTTAAATCAATCCCATTTTCTAGTAAATGTGTCGCGAAAGAATGCCTTAAAGTATGTGGTGAAATCTTAGATGCATCCAGTCCAGCATCTTTAGCTAACTTCTTTAAAACCTTGAAAAATCCAATTCTTGATAGGGGTTTGCCATCTTTATTAACAAACAAATAATCAGTTTTTTCAGCTAAAAGGTTATCTCTACTTTTAACTAAATAATTTCTAATTGCGATAACAGCCATATCAGAAATAGGAACCATGCGTTCTTTACTACCTTTACCTGTAACAATAACATAGGACTGAGTCATATGAATATCACTTAATTTAATGTTCAGTAATTCACTAACTCTTAATCCTGAACCATAAACTAATTCAATTAATGCAAGATTTCTTAATCCTAAATCTGTGTTTTTAGTAATGATATTTAAAAGTGAAACGACCTCATCAATTGATAAAACAGATGGTAAAGATTTCTCCAATTTAGGGCTTTTTATTTGTAATGCAACATTGAAATCAACTTCTTTTTCTATAAGTAAAAATGAATGAAAGGATTTAATTGAAGTTAATTTTCTAGCTTGAGACTTCGGGCTGATATCATGATTTCTTAAGCTTTTTAAATACCCTTCAATATGTTTTGCTTCAATTAAATCAACCTTATTAATCTTATGATACCTTTCTAAAAATGACCTATAATCTTCTAAATCTTTTATATAAGCACTTAAGGTATTTTTAGATAAACCACGTTCATTTGTTAAATAATATGCATAATCATTAATTAAATAGTTCATACAAATAACATAAATACTTGATTACCAAGCATCATACCTTCCTTGGTTAAGTGTAAATAATCACCTTCGATACGAACCAAACCTAACTTTATTTTATCGCTAATCTGAGGATATTTATCCATCAAAGTGACATTATATTTAGATTCAATTTGAGAAATACTAATACCCTTAGTCATTCTGAGTCCAAAAATTAATTCATCTTGTAACTTAGTTTCATCAGTTTGAAGTGTTTTTTCTTTTAGAAAATGATCTAAATATTGACTCATACCTCGTTCATTATATGTACGATAGTTATCAATAAACCCATGAGCTCCCATACCAACCCCAATATACTCACCTAAAGTCCAATAAATGGAATTATGTAAAGAGTAATGATTATTTCTTGCATAATTACTTATCTCATATTGCTCATAACCATGAGATTTAAGAAAGTTCATAGTAAATTCATACATATTTGCTTCCATATCTTCATCCATAGGCTTAAAATTACCTTTTAAGTACTGGTGATAAAAATATGTTTTATCTTCTAAAATTAAAGAATAATAGGATACATGATCAATATCTAATTTTAATAACTGCTCAAGGTCATATTGAATATGATCAAGTGTTTGTCCAGGAATAGCAAATATTAAATCAATGGATATATCCCTGATACCAATAGATTTTAAATCATTAATAATCCAAGTGATATCCTCTGATTTATGGCCACGATTTAAGTACTTTAAGATATCATCATTAAAACTTTGTACACCCATTGATACACGATTTACACCATATTTCTTGAATAATAGTCCTTTTTCATGGGTATAACTTTCAGGATTGAGTTCAATTGTATACTCCATGGGTTTAATTCTTAATAGTGATTCGAATAAATACGTTAACTGATCAACAGTTAACATTGATGGTGTACCACCACCAATATAGATTGTTTCTACTTTATCATAATGCTGTTCATAAGAGATAATTTCGTCTCTTAAACGTATGAGATATGTATCAATCATATCTTGGTTTTTTGGTACACGTTTTACGAAATCACAATAATGACAAATATACTCACAAAATGGAATATGTACATACAAACCTTTCATATCGTCTTAAACCTTCCTTATATCTATTATACCAAAAATAAAGAGGTATCCCCAACATGGATACCTCTTAAAGAGAGAGAAAAACTGTTGCCAAACTGCGTATTTTAATATAATTAGTTATTTTTATCTGATTCGTATGTGATACTTTCTAAGATCTCGTCTAACTGTTTATCTTTAGTTTCTGTATTAAATTGAGGTGTTTCACCTTGCATACGTGAAGAATAAATAGTACCTCTTACTACTCTTGAATCGTTTAATGATGGTTTCATATGATCTCCTTTTCTTTGCAATAAAAAAGGGTATAAATGTGTATTATAACCCTTTTGTTATGTTATATGAAAATACGTCTCTTTGACTGTCAATATTTGGAATGCGATTTAGTTTCACCACTCTAGATGCTACTAACATAATTCCCTCACAATGGTCTTTTCTTGATCCACATTTATGATAACATGAAAGCGCATACATGTCAAGAAAAATATATGATAAAAAATAAAAAAAGATATCTTAAAGATATCCTTTAATATTAATCATCTGAATTTGAAAGGATTGCCATGAAAGCACTTTGTGGTATATCAACACGACCAAAGGTTTTCATACGTTTCTTTCCTTCTTTTTGTTTTTCAAGTAATTTCTTCTTACGACTGATATCTCCACCATAACATTTAGCAAGTACGTCTTTTCTCATTGCCTTAATCGTTTCTCTTGCAATAATCTTACCACCTAATGCTGCTTGTACAGGAATTTCAAACATTTGTCTTGGAATTAAGGTTTTTAACTTTTCAACAATTGCCTTACCTCTTGAATAAGCAAAGTCACGATGCACAATGACAGATAAAGCATCTACTACTTCTGAATTCAATAAAATATCCATTTTTCTTAATTCAGAAGGTCTATAACCATCTAGTATATAGTCAAATGACGCATATCCTTTAGTGCTTGATTTTAATTTGTCAAAAAAATCATAAACTATTTCTGCTAAAGGAATTGAATAAGTTATCATGACACGTGTTTGATCTATATACTTCATATCACCAAAAATACCACGCTTTTTCTGACATATATCCATTACTGCTCCAACATAGTCTTTAGGACACATGATAGTTGCTTTAACATAAGGTTCTTCAATACGATCAACCTTTTGTAAATCCGGTAAAAATGATGGATTATCTACTAAAATCATATTACCGTTTGTTAAATATACATGATAAACAACCGATGGTGCAGTAGCAATCAATTCAATGTTAAACTCTCTAGAAATACGTTCTTGGACAATATCCATATGAAGTAATCCTAAGAATCCAGTTCTAAATCCAAATCCTAAAGCTTGGGATGTTTCTGGTTCGTAAATCAGTGAGGCATCATTTAATTTAAGTTTTTCTAATGAGTCTTTTAAATCTTGATATTGATCAGGATCAATTGGATATAATCCACAAAATACTACTGGATTTAGTGTTCTATATCCAGGTAAAGGTTGCTTAGCTTTATTATTTTGTAATGTAATGGTATCACCCACATGAACATCACCTAAAGTTTTAATTGCCGCTGTTAGATAACCTACATCACCAGGTCCAAGGACATCTACAACTTTCTCAGTTGGAGTATATACACCAACTTCAATCACTTGGAATGATGCATTAGTTGCCATAAAGTGAATCATATCGCCTTTTTTAACTGAACCATTAAATACTCTAATTGTGGGAATTACACCACGATATGAGTCAAAGTAAGAATCAAAGATTAAAGCTTGAAGTGGTTCATTTTCATCACCAT
>DHEJ01000010.1:4607-101235 GCA_002399815.1 Acholeplasmataceae bacterium UBA4853 | reverse complement strand
TTAACATCAACAATAATTCTTTCTAAGATTTCATCAACACCTAATCCTGATTTACCACTTGCTTTAACTGCCTTAGAAGCATCAATACCAATAACCTCTTCTATTTCAGCACGAACCTTTTCCGGTTCTGCTGATGGTAGGTCTATTTTATTTAATACAGGAATAATTTCTAGATTATTATCTATAGCTAAATAAACGTTTGCTAATGTTTGTGCTTGTATACCTTGAGCAGCATCAACAACCAGTACAGCGCCTTCACAAGCCGCTAAAGAGCGCGATACTTCATAAGTGAAATCAACATGCCCTGGGGTATCAATGAGGTGTAAAATGTACTCAGTTTTATCTTTTGCTACATATGTTAATTGAACTGCATTCAATTTAATTGTAATTCCGCGTTCTCTTTCAAGATCCATCGAGTCTAGAAGTTGTTCCTTCATATTACGTTTTTCTACAGATGAAGTCATTTCTAAAATACGGTCAGCCAATGTTGACTTACCATGATCGATGTGCGCGATTATTGAGAAGTTCCTTATGAACTTTTGTCTTTCATTTAATGTTTTATATTTCACGTTTAATCATACCTTTCAATGCCGATACTATTGTATCATATAATGATAATTGTAAACAATGGGAAAATTTTCACATTCTTTTCATTTTGTTTATAACTTTCTTTGACTTATAAAATTAAACCGTTTATAATATGTATGAATAAACGATACCAATCGAAAATTAATGGAGGAAATTATGAAAAAAGGATTTTTCGTTATGTTATTTTTACTTGCAGCATTATTCTTAACTGCATGTGGACCTGCTGAACGTACTTACTACTTCGCAAGTCAAACCCCAACTGATACATCATCTTGGGTGTACTGGGTAGTTGTTGTCAAAGAAGGCGACAAAATTGTAGATGCTGAATGGAATGCATTCAATATCGAAGGTGATGCAAATGCTACTTATCTAGGAAAAGATAAAGTAACTGCTTCAGAAGAACATATTTATAATATGAACAGTGATTTATGGTGGCATGAACAAGCTGAACTTGTTATCAACAAATTTGTTGAAACAGGCGATGTAAATGATCGTGAACCTGCTCCTGCTGGTGTTTCTATTACAACTGATGATTTCTATACTCTAGCTGAATTAGCTTTAGCTTCAGATCCAGTTGAAGCTGGAGACTATGAAGAAGGATATCATTTCGCTTCATTAAAGAGTGCTGCTACTTCTCACGTTCCAGTTTACTACTGGGATGAACAAACTCAAAGCGTTATAGCTACACCTACTTGGGATGCTTACTCATTTGGTTCATTCGTTGTAGTTAATGGTAAAATCGTATTAGCATATTTCAATAACGTATTCTACGGTTATAAAGCTGTTGTTGAAGGTGGTTCAGTAACAAAAGTGTTAAAAGACCATGACAACAATCCAGAAACTGCAGATGTCAAAGTTTCAGTAATGGCTCCTTATACTACTGCTACACCTAAACTTCTTAAAACTAAGAACCAATTAGGTACATCATATGGTATGGCTGGTGCTTCTCCAATCGGAAAAGAATACTTCCAACAAGCAAAAACAGCTGGTGATTATTTAATCGCTAACCAAGAATTCCCTGCTGTAAATGACAATGGCGATTTCGATTCAGTAGCAGGTGTTACAATTACTGCTTCAGACTTCGTTGCATTATGGGATTTAATTCCAACTAAATAAGCTATTAAAAAAGGTGCTGTTCTTAACGAATAGCACCTTTTATTATGTACTTAAATGATTTAGTTGGTAATCTGCTTATTTAATGGTTGACCCAGAAGGAATATTCTTTGAAATAAATTTACCTAACTTAAAGATTCTACAGTTTCTACCAATAGTTACATTACTTGGTATGACACTTGATTTTTCAACAACAGTGATACCTGATGATAAAATCTCAGGTTTTTCTTTATTTGGTGAATAATCATCACCAAATCCAAGATAACTATCGTGTCCAACAACAACATGCTTATCAATAATACAGCGTTCTACAGTCACATTTTCACTTAATATCGTGTCATTTAATATAATGGAATCCCTAACTACAGTTCCTTTACCAACCCGTACACCTGGTGATAATACGGAATTTATAACTGTACCTTCGATAATACAACCATTGGATAATAGTGAATTTTGAACAACTGCATTTTCAAAAATCTTAACAGGTGGTTTTTCTTCTGATTTTGTAAAGACTTTCCAACCTGGATCATATAAATCCAGTTGAGTATATGGTTTAATCATATCAAGATTAGTCTCTAAATAAGAGTCATAAGTTCCTACATCTTGCCAATAATCATTAAATCTATAAGCATAAACAGCCTTTTTTGTATGTTCAATAATGTGTGGGATGATATGTTTACCAAAATCGAGGTCTTCTTCTTTACAGTCCTGAAGTACTTCATTTAAAAGTTCAATATCAAATAAGTATATACCCATACTTGCCAATCTACTTTTTGATGTTTCAGGTTTCTCATGAAATTCAACAATTTCATCTTCACGATTGGTTGTCATAATACCAAATCTTGATACGTCAGATTCTGGTACTTCTTGACATGCAATAGTTAGTCGCGCTTTTGAACCTTTATGTACGGCAATCATCTTTCTATAATCCATTTTATAAATATGATCACCTGATAGAATTAAAACATACTTAGGATTCTTCTTTAAAATGAATTCCATATTCTTTTGGACAGCGTCAGCTGTACCTTTATACCACATATTATGTGGTTGAAGCAATGTAACAGATGAATTATTTCTATCTAAATCCCATGGCTTTCCAGAGCCGACATGGTCATTTAAAGAAAGTGGTAAGTATTGAGTTAATATTGCGATATCATAAATTCCAGATTGGCTACAATTTGATAATGCAAAATCGATAATACGATACTTACCAGCAAAAGGCATTGCGGGTTTTGAGCGACGATTTGAAAGAATATCTAATCTAGAACCTTTACCACCGGCTAAAATTAATGCTAATGTTTCCACGTTTTAATCCCCCAAGATTTTTTTATATAATTTTTCATATTCCAAAGCCATATTTCTATTTGAATAATCAGTTTTCATTGCCTGTTTAACAAGTAATTGCCAAACTTTTGGTTCTTTTTCGTAAAGTGTAATAGCTTCATATAATTTTTCTCTAAACTCAAATACTGACTTATTTGAAAAACTAAATCCAGTACCCTCATGCGTGTATTTATTATATGGTTTAACGGTATCTTTTAAGCCACCAGTTTCTCTTACAATAGGTAGTGACCCATATTTCATAGAAATCATTTGACCTAACCCACAAGGCTCAAATTCAGAAGGCATTAAGAATATATCACTTGCAGCATACAGTAAATGTGCTAAAGATTCATTATATCCTACATAATTTCCTACCTCTTTTGGATATTTATCGGTTAAATATTTAAAGTAATGACTAAATTGTGGATCACCACTACCTAAAAAGAAAAACTTAACTTTAGAATGAAGTAAAACATCCTCAACAGATTCTTTAATCATCCAAAGACCCTTTTGAGTTGCATAACGTCCAATATATACTACCAAAGGTACATGGTAATCACTACCTAAATTATATTGTTCATAAAGCAGTTTCTTATTTGATATTTTTCCATGTTGATTTGTTTCATAATTATATTTTGATATATGAGGGTCTATATTTGGATTAAAAGTTTCCTCATCAATCCCATTCAAAATACCGACTAATTGATTGATTCTATGTCTTAATGCACCATCTAATGTAAACCCAAATTCCTTAGTTAGAATCTCATTACGATAATTTGGTGAGACGGTATTAATCATAGTTGCTTTTTCTATTCCAGCTTTCAAGAAATTAACTCGATCAAAATGAATATAACTAAAGTTAAAATCAGTGTTAAAGAAACGTGCAACATACGTATCAAAGTTACCTTGATATTCTAAATTATGAATAGTTAGTAGTGTTCTTAAATTTCTATATTTTTCTTTTTGTCTAAAATGACTGTCTAATAAATAAGGAATCATTCCGGTTTGCCAGTCATTAATATGTAAAACATCAGGAAAATGTTCAATAATATCTAATACCTCTAATACAGCATATGAAAAACAAGTAAATCTTTCTGCATCATCATTGTAGCCATAGAAAAATTCTCTTTCAAAATAGTGCATATTTTGAACAAAAATGATGTCAATACCATCTACTTTCAACTTAAAATAATTGACAGCTGTTTCAATACCACCCATAACAATACTTTTACGATCTAAGTATTGCATCTGATTATGATATTTACTTATGGACTGATAATATGGTGTAATAATCGTAACATTATGACCTAACTGACTCACACCTTTTGGTAAAAAAGCTGCAATATCAGCTAATCCTCCAGTTTTAGAGTATGGAAATACTTCAGAAGCTACAAATGTTATATTCATAATCGATACCTCTTATGTTTATTCTATCATATGGTAACGGTTTTATAAAGTGATTTAAAAAAAACAAACGAATTAGTCTTCGTTTGTTTCATTTTCAGTACTATTAATTGGTTCAATCCTTGTAACTTTAACACGTTCAATGACTTTATCAACGTATTCTAAGACCTCAAAACGATAATCTTTATAGACAATAACAACAGTTTCACCCTCTTCAGGGAATCTGCCTAATTGACCTAATAAGAATCCAGATAAAGTATCATATTCTTCAACTGGTAATTTAGCATCTAAAATATCTTCAACATCATCGATGTTAGTTAATCCATCAATTTCATACTCATCTTCTTTAATTGTTTCAATTTCAATATCATCTTCATCATATTCATCAAAGATATTACCGACAATTTCTTCAATTAAATCTTCAAACGTAACTATACCTGCAGTACCACCATATTCATCAATAACGATTGCTATATGAACTTTAGTTGCCTGCATATCTTTAAATAATTGTCTTGTTTTCTTTGATTGAGGTACAAATAATGGATCTCTAATTAAAGATTTTATATCAAAAACTTTTGAATCCGGATTTTCATCCAAATATCTTAGTAAATCTTTAACGTGTAATGTACCAATAATACGGTCAATTGTACCTTCATATACTGGAAATCTAGTATATTTTTCTGTTGTTACAAAGCGAATAACCTCAGAACGTGTCGATTCAACATCGATTGCTGAAACTTCAGTTCTATGTGTCATGACTTCTTCAATTGTCGTTGTATCAAATTCAAATATATTTTGAATCATTTCATTTTCAGATTTATCAATGATACCTTTAGATTCAGAAGCATTTAACTCTAATCTTAATTCATCTTCTGACATAGTATCATCATTTTCATTTGGGTTAATACCAAACATTTTTACAATAACATTAGCTGTTGCTGTTAATAAAACAACAAATGGTTTCATAACAAATGCAATAGCACTTAAAAAACCCACGAATAAATAAGCAACTGTCTTAGGTGCTTTCATAGCTATTCTTTTTGGAACTAATTCGCCTAATACTACTTGTAAGTAAGTTAATAATAATGTAATTAATACTGTGACTACAGGACTAACAATAGCAATTTCAAATCCAAATTGCTGTGAAATAGCTCCTGATAATAAGTCTGAAAATGCATAAGAAGCGAGTGCCCCGTTAATAAATCCAAACATTGTGATTCCTATTTGAATGGTTGATAAGAATCCTGTAGGATTATCCATTAAATTTAAAACATGTTTCGCTTTTTTACTGTGTTTTGTACCTGATTGTACATCTGATTCAATTTCTCTTCTACTTGCAGAAACAAGTGCTATTTCACTTGCTGCAAAGATACCATTCAGGAATATAAAGACGAATATCAGCAATATTTGTATCCCCATTAGAGAGTACCTCCCTCGTAAGGATCTGCTTCTACTGTCCTCTGTCCACTACTTGTATCTTCCATAATCTTTTTCTTTCCTCCACGTTATACAAACATTTGTATAACAAAAATATGATATCAAAAAAAGCACTAAAAGTCAATTAAGTCTACCCCAATACCATGGTATAACATCATTTTTTATGATAAAAGTTCGTTAATAAAGCCATCTATTTCTTCAGGAGTGAATTTTGGTGAGAATCTGTGAATAATTTGACCTTCTTTATTAATTAAGAATTTAGTAAAATTCCACTTAATTCTTTGACTTTTTTTATAAGTTACTTCAGTATCAACTTGACCTGGATTTATCTCTTTTGGTACATTCGCTTTCAAATATTTATAAAGTGGATGTGCAAAAAAGCCATTAACTTTTATCTTTTCAAAAATTGGGAATGTCGTTCCAAAGTTAAGATCACAAAACGCCTTTATCTCTTCTGTTTTACCTGGTGCTTGACCCATGAATTGATTTGAAGGGAAATCAAGAATTTCAAATCCTTTATCATGATATTTATCGTATAAAACTTGTAAGCCTTGATATTGTTTTGTGTAACCACATTTTGTTGCAGTATTAATAATTAAAAGTACTTTACCACGGTATTGTGAAAGGTCTGTTTTTTGATGATTTACATCAATTACAGGAATATTAAATAAGTTCATAGTTAAATCCTCCATATCTATTATATATACAAAAAGAGTAATCCTCTTGCAAGATTACTCAGTTTCTTTTACTTTACTTAATTTCTTTCGATTATATGCCTTTTTAGATTCAACGATTGTCATTTTGTATTTTAATTTATTTGATACAAACGTTTCATCTCTAACTTTTAATTTATTAGGATTGATTACAATCTTTTGATCTATCTTCGACATAAATAACCTTATTTTTTACTAGATTTTTTAGGAGCTTCAGATGCTTCAGCTTTTACTTCAGCAACTGGTTCAGTAGCTTCAACTTCTTTAGTAACTCTAGCAGCTTTTACTTTCTTATTTTGATCAACTAATAATCTTAATTCAGATTCTGGATCAAAGAAATGTAATTTATTTAAGTCAAAACCAAGTTTGATTTTATCACCAATGTGAACATTTGTTCTTGCATCAACTTTAGCAATAACATTTGAACCATTAATATCAGTGTAAATGTTTGTTTCAGAACCTAATAATTCTGCAACGTCTACAACAATATCTAAAATACCATCTGGATGTGCTTGCATAACAAGTTCATCATCATGAATATCTTCAGCACGGATACCTAAGATAATTGGTTTATCAATAAATTCGTTTTGAATAATGATTTCAAATTTATCTTGTGGTAATTTGATTTTATATTGTCCAGCTGTAAATACACCTTTACTATCAACCATACCGTTGATAAAGTTCATTGGAGGTGTTCCAATGAAACCGGCAACGAAGATGTTTGATGGTCTGTCATAAATTTCTTTTGGTTCTCCAACTTGCATAATGTAACCTTTATTCATAACTACAATACGAGTAGCCATTGTCATAGCTTCGATTTGGTCATGGGTTACATAAATAGTTGTTGTATCTAACTTCTTATGAAGTTTGATTAGTTCACCACGCATTTGTACACGTAGTTTAGCATCTAAGTTGGATAAAGGTTCGTCCATCAAGAATACTTTTGCATCACGAACGATCGAACGTCCTAACGCCACACGTTGTCTCTGTCCACCGGATAGAGCTTTTGGTTTTCTGTCCAAATATGGAACTAAACCTAATATTTCCGCTGCCGCTTGAACTTTCTCTTTGATGATTGCCTTAGGAACTTTACGTAATTTTAGACCAAAAGCGATGTTATCATAAACACTCATATGTGGATATAATGCATAACTTTGGAATACCATTGCGATATCTCTGTCTTTTGGAGCAGTGTCGTTCTTGTACTCTTCATCAATGTATAATTCGCCCGAACTAATGTCTTCAAGGCCCGCGATCATACGGAGGGTTGTGGATTTACCGCATCCACTCGGTCCGACAAATACAATAAACTCTTTATCTTTGATGTCCAAGTTGAAGTCGAAGACTGCTTGAACGCCATTAGGATAGATTTTATTGATGTCTTTTAGTTGCAATGTTGCCATGTTTTCCCCCTAGGAATTATATTGAATTTAGATAGACGCAAGATTTCTATCAGAGTTATTATACATGAAAGAAAAAAATATTGCAAACGGTTTCACGAAATTTAAATGTTATAATATATTTATATAAAGCTCGTGGGGGATAACAATGGTACCTAGATTTGAAAAACGCGTTAGAGCATTTGCAGCCGATATGTCAGGATTAATTATTGCAGTCATACTAACTGCACTTGGATTACCGAACTTTGAATATCGTTCAATTGTTCAAATTTCTATTTTAACAGCAGCCTTCTTCTTGATTATAATTTTACCAATACTATCAAAAAGTAGACAAACATTTGGTCAAAGAATTCAAAAAATTAAAGTAATGAATATGGATGACACAAATCCTTCTATTCTTAAACTTATTTTAAGAGAACTCTTTAAATATTTAGCATCAACCTTAACATTTGGTGTTTATTTAATAGTAGCATTCTTCGTGTTATCAGAAAAACACGTATCTAGAACGCTTCATGACTATATTTTTAAAACAAAAGTAGTTGATTTAGACACTTCACCACACAATATGCGTGTTAATGAAGCGATTAGAACGAAAACAATGAAAGATACGGACTTAAAATAATGTTTATTGTAAAATACTTCAAATGGGGATTTCAATTCCCAAAATTATTAACTAGACGTGGTGAATCACTCGTAAAAATGCTTGTTTACTTTTTACTTTTAACCTTTATTGCTAACTTTCCATTAACCTGGTTAGCTTATGAATATGAAGGAACAAAGATAAACTTTATTGAAGAAAATCTATCTTCTGAGTCACCTATATGGGATAATTTACCAACAGGAACAATCCATATTGGTGGTATTTCAGGTGTTACATTAGATGGTACTTCTTTTACACATAAAGATTATATTTACTTCTTTGGTTACAATAGCTCGATTGAATCTATTACAGGTAAGAATATCGTTATTTTCAATGAAGATAATATCCAATATATAGATATCAATAAAAATACACTGTACTCAGATGGTTATAGTGGCTTTGAAGATATTATTAATTTAAATGAGCTAAACTTTTCAACTGGTAGTCAACGTGTGGAATTATTTACACAATTTGGTGATAATATTGAAAGATCTTTTAGTAACTATATTATCTTCTACGCTGTAATTAGAAACCAAATTGTACAAATAGGTACAACATTTATATTTGTATTACTTTTAACAGCAATCATTCAATTATTCAGATTCGGATTCCAAAAATTCTTGAGTTTCCAAGATGGCTTTAATTTTGTTATTCTATCAACAACATTACCAAGTATTCTATCGTTAATCTTTGGTTTAATTCTTCCAGGGTTTGCACCAGTTGTCTTTAATCTAGTGCTTGGTATGACAGTAATGCTAGTACTACTGGTATTCTCAAGAAAATCATTTACTTAGTATTAATAAACAAGGTTTAATTTATGTAACTATAAATATAAATACTTCAAATCAGAGGTGATTCAATGAAAAAAGTTTTATCCTTATTATCTTTATTGTTTATGACTGTATTACTATTTGCTTGTACACCACAAAATGTCCAAGAAGAGTATGATTTTAAGTCACTAAATCCTAAAAATGATATTTATTATCAAATATTCATCCGTTCTTTTGCTGATTCCAATGATGATGGTATTGGAGACTTTAATGGTGTTACTGAAAATTTAGACTATTTAGTTGATTTGGGTATCACTGCAATTTGGATGCTTCCATTTAATGATACTGATCAAGATTGGTTATCTTATCATGGTTACCGAATAAGAGATTACTATACTGTAAATAGTGAATATGGTACCATGGCTGATTTGGAAAATTTAATCTCTACTGCCAAAAGTAAAGGTATTAAAGTAGTTATGGATTTAGTTATTAATCATACATCAGATACCAATTCATGGTATGTAGATGCTAAATCATCAGTTTCAGCACCATTTAGAGATTTCTATGTTTGGACATCAGAAACAACCGCTTTTGAATCCTTTTCAGGTGGCATGAAAGATTTGAATTTAAACAACCCAGATGTTGTTACTGAAATTAAAGATATCATATCATTTTGGATGTCTAAAGGAATTAGAGGGTTTAGATTTGATGCAGCAAAACACTTATTTTTAGGTGATCCAAACATTAATCCTTCTAATGCTTTAGTTAAAAACTATACTTTATTAAGAGAACTCCAATTACATGCTCGATCACTTGATCCTGAAGTGTTTTTCTTAGGTGAAGTGTTTGATTACACCTACGAAGCATATAGACAATACTACATTGGTTTGGATTCATTATTTGATTTTTATATAGCTAGTGAAATCTGGAATAAAGTTGGTGCTAGATCAAATATGCAATACTTCGCATCAAATATTGAAAAAGCCTTAAATGCTTATAAACCATATAATAGCAATTCAATACCTTCATTATTTATTAGTAATCATGATATTGACCGTATTGCATCACGTGGTGAATTCAGTGATGTTAATAGTTTGTATGATTTGAAACAAGCAGCTGCGGTGATGTTAACCCTTCCTGGTTCTCCTCATATCTATTATGGTGAGGAATTAGGCATGAAAGGTTCAAATTTTGAAGGCACTGCTGATCATGGTAAAGATTTAACTGGTCAAGGTGTAATCTATGATCAGTACCGTCGATTCCCATTTAAATGGGGAGATGAAACAAAAGAAACAACATGGTTATTACCTTATGGTGATTCCAATGATCATATGAGTCTAAAAGATAGTTTACTGAATCCAAATTCCTTAGTAAATCATTATAAAACCTTCACCCATTTACGTTTAAATAATCCGGCTTTAATGTATGGAAACTACTATAAAACATGGAAAGATGGCCATACATTCCTACAAGGTTATATTCGTCAATATACATATGAAGATTACACTCAAACACTTCTTGTTGTCCATAATATGGGTGATACAACTCGTAGTCTTGATGTTGAATTCCTAAAATATGTTTATGGAGATAGTCTTGAAATTCCTAAATTTGGAACAGTTATTCTTGAAATCGATTCAAATAAACTAGATCAATATATTTAAAATAAAAAATGCCTTAACTCAGAACTTATTATCTGGTTAAGGCATTTATTTTTAATCTAATTCTAAAGTATCTCCAACATAGGATAATCCAGGGTTTTCGATATTTGAGTTGACTCGGTAAGCAATATCTCCTACTTCAATGTCACCTACAAATACTTTGAATAATAACGTGTAAGACTTTTGACCAAACTCAAGTTTATACTCGTTATAAACCATATGTACACCTGATGTTACAAGTTCTTTTAATAAATCTAATGATTCTGGAGCTTTTTCAATGATTAGGCTCGCTTCAAAGATATTACCACTAAACGTTACATCTTCAACAGTGATTTGACTGTTTTCTAAACTATTTTCCGGTGTACATGCTACCAGAAACAAAGCTAGTAATAACATCATACTTAATAATAATTTTTTCATGAATTTAAGCCTCCTAAATTAAGTTGAAAGCTAGCACCTGATACAAAGACTGTGTAATAATAGATGCTTTGATTACCTAGATAATCTACAGCATTTACAGTTACTACTTTAAAGCCTGGTATAGATGTATCAACATCACTTGCATAAACCTTTAATCCAGTTGGTATATTAAGATTTGATAATGGATCAAAATCCGAATTACGATCGATGTTTAATTGTGTCTGTTTAAGTGTTAATGCTTCTGTTTCCATAACTTCTACAAAGATTGCAGTTGTATTGGTGGTTGCAACAGCGAAACTTCCACTTCGACTGACAAGTCCTTTTTCGGTATCAAATAACCCTAAAGCACCAGCTCTTGAAGTTAATTGTACATAAGTTTTACCATCATTTAAATTCACTGTGGTAATTCCACTCACTTTACCTGCATGAATTACTAATAAAGCTGAATCTGTTGCTGTTCCAGTTATCTTTAATGCCAGTGCTTTGAGCGTTGCATCTTGAGATGTTGCAACAAATGAAACTCTTGATGCAATTTCTGCTTGATTATCTAATCTAAATCCATTAAATGTCTTTCTGATATGAATGAGTGCTTTATGATACTCAAATACGTTATTATATGTGAGTTTACGATCCCATCTTAATTGATTTACAGAATCCGGTGATTCATAAGAGTTATGTTCATACGTACCATCTTGTTTCGGTTTACTTCTTAAAAATTCTGTTCCAGCATGTAAGAATGGAATCCCCATCGATGTTAATACCATCGCATTTGATTGTACTTGAGCATGTTGAACCTCTAAATTTGATACGCCACTACTTCTAAATTTATCATGTAATGTTAAATTATCATGTGCTTCACCATATAAAATATTTTGAAGTGGTGAATTCGTAAATTGGCCTGTTGCACCTAACATACCTTTTTTCAAATCATTCATTTTATTTTCATCCATTTGGCCTTGAATAAATCCACCTGCTGCGCCATCTGGAGTACCTTTTAATGCATTTCTGAATAAGTCATTAAATGCTGCAATTCCACTGTCTAATTTTCTTATTTGTGTACGGTCCCAATTATTTGTATTGGTCATACCTGCTGCATCTTCACCTTTAATTAAGGTATCACCACCAGCCCATGGTTCACCGTATAAAATGATTGTTGGATCAATCTTATCCATTTCAGTTCTTATTGTATTCATTGTCTCAATATCATGTAGTGACATTAAGTCAAATCTGAACCCTGATAAGTTATATTCTTTAGCTAAAAACACAGTAGAATCAACAAATAATTTTCTAACCATTGAACGTTCTGATGCTGTTTCATTACCAGTACCTGAACCATTAGAAAAACCACCTTGTGCATTTAATCTATGGTAATATCCCGGAATAATTTTATTGAAATTAGAGCCTTCTGATTCACCGGTATGATTATATACAACGTCCATAATGACACGGATATTTTTAGCATGTAAAGCTTGAACTGCTTTTTTAAATTCATAAATTCTAACATTTCCATCAAATGGATTTGTTGAGTAAGAACCTTCTAAAGTATTATAGTGATAAGGCATATAACCCCAGTTAAAAACACCATTTACCATATCTGGATTATTAAATACTGCGACCTCATCGACATAACCAAAATCAAATATAGGTAATAAGTGGACTGCATTTACACCTAATTCTTCAATATGATCAAGTCCAGTTGTTACAGTAACACCACCAGATGAATAGGTAGTTCCTGATTCAGCTAAACCTAAGAATTTACCACGGTTTGCATTTGTACCATTCCATGATGAATGGGTTGTTAAATCTCTAACATGAAGTTCCCAAATAATATAGTCAGTAAATGTTTTAATTGTATTTGGTCTACGATCAAATTCCCAATATGCAGGATCCGTTTGGTCAAAATCAACAACCATACTACGTAATCCATTTGCACCTGTTGAATAACTATAAGGATCCGTTACTTCTTGAGTTACATCATTGTTTGTTACATTAAATGTATAGTATTTAGAAGCATAATCTCCAGTTAAAACTATTTCCCAAACACCGTTTTCAATCTTTGTCATATCAACTGTGGATATAGGTGTGTTTTCTACTGAAGAAACACCTAATCTGTCATATAAAGGATGACCTTGATTGTATATATTTAAGGATACTGATTGTGAGATTGGTGCCCATAATCTAAATGTTGTATGAGTCTTCTCATAGACAGAGCCTAGCGTTCCATCATATGTAAAGGCTGCTTCAAAGCTATCTGTATCATATAGATTTTGAAGAGAAACTGATTTTGTAGCTTCAGAATCTCCAAATTTTACAGAAACCGTATAGTTTTTTGTAATATCAACGTTGAATCCTGTAATTGTTTGAGTCTTATTTGTAGTTAACTCGCCAGATTTAACTTCAATCCCATTTTCTAATACCTTATAACTTAAAGCACTATGTGATAATGTAACCACAATATTTTCTTGCGCATTAAAAGCTGCAAACAAAATGCTTGGACGATAATCAGGAAGATTATTTGTTAAGTCTGCTGCTGATTTACCAAAAGCTATTTGTCCTTGAACAAAATATACATGTTTTACACCATTAACAGTCTCAACATCAGCTAAATCAAAGAATCTGTCTCCGCCTGGTTCTCTATAACCATCCCACTCTCCTTGTTTAATAATAATACCTAAACGCGTTGCATCAGGATATAGTTCATCTAAGTCAATTATATACTTAGTACCATACTGATCAATGGATTCAGTTTCAAATTCATATTTAGTACCACCTAATGCTACAGGTTGATTTTGCCACATCCAAAAATTATATCCAGTGTAGTTATCATCGTATCTGTAATAATGTACCACCAATGTATTTGGTGTTTCTAGTGCATAACTGATTGTAAGAATCATTATGCTTGTCAACATAAGTGACAATGTTAATAATATGAGTTTTTTCAATATAGATACCTCCATCCAGTTTCAAATATATCATAAACAAAAAAAATAATACATTTTAATGATAGCGGTTGCAATAAGAAACCGTTTGCACATTATATATATATGTAAAGCGTTTACATTTGTTTGATTAATTATGATATACTATGGGCGTAAGATGATTCAAAACAATACTTTTTAGGAGGATA
Source organism: Acholeplasmataceae bacterium UBA4853 (assembly GCA_002399815.1). Taxonomy (GTDB): domain Bacteria; phylum Bacillota_I; class Bacilli_A; order Acholeplasmatales; family Acholeplasmataceae; genus Acholeplasma. The sequence continues at coordinate 86,642 of DHEJ01000010.1, read as the reverse complement.
AAATGAAAAAGATTGTCTTAGCTTTATTAGTTTTAGCTACAGTTCTAGTCTCCTTGCCGCAATTATTTGCTGCTCCTGGTGATCTAGGTAATGTTGTTGTCCACTTTAAAAAATGGGATAGCGACTACACTGACTTAGGTAGCCATGGTTGGGGTGAAGCAGGTAAATGGGAAGCAAAAGCGACTCATGACGGATTAGACGAATTTGGTGCTAAATTCGTTTTCAATGATTTACCTGAAGTTGCACCAGAAAATACTGATACATTTGGATTTATTGCTGTTAAAAGACCTGGTGGTGGTGAACCAGATTGGAATAATGGTAAATATACAGGTGATATCTTTATACCAAAAACAATTGTTAAAGGTGGACAAACAGTACACGTATATGTTGTCCAAGGAAATGCAAACTCATCAGCATCTGATCCAAGATACTTTGTTGCAGATCCAGCTAAATATAATATGTTATTGGTTTACTTTGATCCATCCGGATCATATGAAGAAAAACTTGGTATCCACCACTGGAGTGGTTGGGATTTACCAGGTGCAGAATGGAATGCTCCACTTCAAGTCTTTACAACAGGTGGAAATACAGCTACTGGTTCACAAGTTAAAGTTGCTATGCTAAGTGCAGACCCAACTGAAGCAAACCTAGCTCCAGATGCTGGATTCCTAATTTACTTTGGTGAAGGTGACAATTCTAAGAAGACTGGTGATGTTAAATTACTTAATTCATTAGGATATGAAGCTGCATCAACTGTTGAAAAACCACACGTGGTTGGTTCTACAGGATTTGCTTATGTTTACTCAAACGGTAATGGATATACTGGTGGAGAAAACGTATTCTACGGTAATGCAAATTATGATGACTTTGCATTTAATGCATTCTCATTCAGATTATTACCTTTAACTGTTGATTCTACTTCTGGCGCAATGTCAGGTACTCATGCAGTTAAACCTACTCAAATCATCGTTAAAACTTCTGCTCAAGTAGCAAACCCAGTAGCTGCTGAGGATGTTGATACTGAAGCTGAAGAAACTGCAGCAATCGCTGTTGTTAAAGGATGGTGGAGTGTTAAAGAAAAGACTGGTGAAGATACTTATGCTGCTACCGGACTTACTATTGATCGTGTTGACTTTGCTTTAAATAATACAGCTGTTGGTGACTTTGTTATCGTATTAGCTGAAGCAACTAAATTAGACATCACTAAAGAATATGCTTTATTCTTCGATGATGGTGTAAATACTGCTCAAATTGCTGTAAGTATGGATACAGAAAAACCAGTAATTACTTTCCCATTATTACCAGAAAGTAAAATTATTGAAGTAGCATGGGGTCAACCATTTAACTTAGCTGACTTCCCATTATATGCTGCGACTGATAACCGTGATGGTGATTTAACTCGTAAAGTTTTCGTACCTGCTGGATCTAACGCTATTTTAGATACTAGAGTTGAAGCAGACTACACAATTATGCTACAAGTTGAAGATGACTGGGGTAACGTTACTACTGAAACATTTATTTTCAGAGTCGTTAAACCAAGTGCTTAAGGAGGAATAGAACATGAAAAAAATATATTTATCATTAGTATTATTACTACTTCTAACTTTTGTAGTCGCATGTACACCACCTGTTGATGAAGGTCCAGATGATCCAGTTAACAATGGTCAAAGATATGACTTCTCTGAAATTTATGTAGAAAAAGAAACAATCACTGTTTGGATCGATGACCAAAACGGTGAATATATGCAAGCAGTTATTGCTGCATTCAATGCAACTCCTGAAGGTGAAAACATCGTTGTTGAACACCAACATATGGGTACTGTTGATGCACGTGAAAGACTAAAAACTTTCGGTTTAACTGGTAACGGTGCGGATATTTTCCAATTCCCACATGACCACTTAGCTGCTGCTGTTTTAGAAGATTTAGTGTATGCTTTACCTTCATCAGTTCAAACTAGAATTGCTGAAAGAGCTCACCCACTAGGTCTAGATATTGCAACATTATGGTATGACGAAACAACTGGCGTATTTGGTCCAGGTGCTAATGCCGTTGAAAGCCTATATGCTGTTCCAATGTCACTTGAATCTATTGGTCTATACTACAATAAAGATTTAGTAGCAACACCTGCAACTACAATGGAAGATTTACTTGCTGCTGGTGCTACATGGAATGCTGCACTTGCAAGTGATAATTCAGGTCAAACAAATGCTCAAAAGGGTTGGTACTACTTAGGTACTTCATCACACTGGGCTGACTCATACTTCATGCAATCATTCTATTCAGCTAAAGGATTCAAACCTTTTGGTCCTACTTTAGACAATGCTGAAGCAGTTGGATTTGCTCAAGCTGAAGCTGCATTAACTTGGTTCCGTGATTCATTAAAACCAATTGTAACTGGTACTGGTAACCATAACTCAGTATCTGCTGGTGCAAACTTCGTTGCTGGACGTATTCCTTATATTATTGCTGGTCCATGGAACATTGAAGAGTACTCAGGAACTGCTGGATTAAACTTCGGTATCGCTCCACTTCCATCTATTGGCGGTGTATCTGGTGCTCCATTCGCTGGTGCTCAAATGGCTGCAATTTATAAATATTCACAACATAAAGAAGCTGCTACTAAATTCCTAGAATTCTTAATGTCAGACGTTGCTATGGAATTACAATTAGAAATGAAATATAAGTTACCTGCTTTAAAGACATCATTATTATCAAATATTGATGGATTCTCAACAGATCCTTATATGCCTTCAATTTCAGCACAATTAGAAAGTGCTATTCCAATGCCTACTATCCCTGCAGTTCAATACTACTGGGGTCCAGGTGAATCAATGATTATCTCTGTTTGGAATACTGGTGTTGCTCCTGCTACTGCTGTTGTTACAGCTGAAGCTGCTTACCGTGCTCAAGCTGGTCTTGGCGGCGCATAGTATTAAATTTTAAAATTATCATATTAATCAATGAAGGCGGCAGTATTTACTGTCGCCCTCATTTGATTGTAAGTTCTCATAGAAAGGTTGTCGCAACATGAAGGCATGGAGTATTATAAAAACTATTTTTTCAGGATTTTTCTGGGGAATTGGACAATTATTAAATAAACAATACATAAAGTCTTTATTCTTTTTTATCTTTTTCATAATTTTTGTCTTAATCGAATTATTGTCATCTAGATATTTTTACTTTCCAAAAACTGAAAACGAAATTCCTCTAAGTAAAATTTCAGGAGATTCACTTGGTCAATGGTATGAAAAAGCATTTTTCCAAACATATGATGGTCAATTACTTATTGGTAATGATCACCCAGAGTTTGAAGCTTATCTAGAATCAATTGGTGTTGAGCAAAAAGATCCAATGGGATACTACGGTGGTCCTACTGGTTCATTAAATCCTACAGCTAAGTTATTTACAGAAGAACGCTTTATCGAATTCTTTGCAAGTGATTTAAGTCAAGCATCTTATTTAAGATTTACTGAATTTGGTACATCAAATGAAACATTATATGACGATTTTGATTTAGTTAATGCCAAGCGTTTAATAACTATCGAGAATTTCGATATGTTTTATGATCAGTTAAATCAAAAATTCTACTATGCTAGAAACTTTACTGATGAAACTGGGAACCCTAAAAAAGAGTATATTCAAACTGATGTATTTAATCGAATGGATAACCCAAGTGTTATTACATCAGAAGACGGACTTGTACCATTTAGAAAAACTGGTAAGTTATTCTTAGTGGATCAAACATATTACGTTGAAGTTGAAGTGGATTCATTAACACGTTATTTAGAATTATCTGCAACAACATTTAATCTACAAACAGCTTCAATTACATTTGAACCAGTACCACAGACACAAATTATTGGCCCTGTTTATCAACTAAATGGTAAATTATATGAATATTATGAACCAGGATTAATCCATAATGGTATTCGTCAACAATATAAGCAAACTCAGTTTTCTGAGTATTTTAGACGTGCAATGGTTCAAGGTGATGTTATTAATCCAATAGATGATGCCGATTTTGTAAAACTTATGGTGCGCGTTTATATGGAATTAAATCCTGAATTTAAAGCTCAGTATATGAAAGATTTTGATAACTTCTTCTATGACTATGCTGGGATGTTTGTTAAAGGATACTGGGAAGTACTTACTTTAGGACAAGCTACTGAAGTCAACTTAAATAGACACTTATCTTTAGTCGATGCTATGTTAGGTAAAGTTAACGAACCTTCTGCAACAAATATGCGTAGTAAGATTAATTATGAAGGTCAAATCAGTGTTCGTGGACACGTTTCTACTTTACTACTTCTTGAAGGTTTAATTGCAGTGATCTTATCATTATTCTTCTTTATTTTCGGTATTTGGAGCATGATTGATACATATCATGTTTCAGAAAAGAAACGTTTAAAAGAAAAACCTTTAAATACAAAAGCTTACTTCAAATCAGTTTGGGATAACGGATTTGAATATATTATTCTTTCTCCTGCATTATTTGTTCTAGCATTCATCTCAATCATGCCAATTGTCTTTGGATTTGTTATTGCATTTACTTCTATTGGTGGTCTTGGGTCGATGGATAAGTTATTCGACTGGGTTGGATTCCAAAACTTTATTGCAGTATTTGATCCAAACTCAAGTATCGGACAAGGCTTTGGAAATGCTTTCTGGCGTGTACTTGGCTGGACTGTTGTTTGGGCAATATTCTCTACATTCACTTGTTTCTTTGGTGGATTCTTCCAAGCACTTATTTTAAATGCTGAATCTGTTGTATTTAGAAAACTTTGGAGAACAATCTTAATTCTTCCATGGGCAATACCAGCATTACTTTCTCAAATGGTCTTCTCAGTCATATTTAATGAAAATGGATTTGTGAATCAATTATTCATGCAAATAGGCTTATATGATCTATTTAAGAGTTGGGGTATATTGGGTGTTGCTTATCAAGAGGTCAGTGGTTTAGCACAATTATTCTGGTTAGGTGAAGGTAATATTCAATGGTTCATCAACTTCTATAATCCTAACTTTGTTAGAGTCGTTTTAATTGTTGTTAATATTTGGCTTGGTTTCCCATACTTCATGGCATTAATGACTGGTATTATGACTGCAATCGATAAATCTCTTTATGAAGCAGCAGATATTGATGGTGCATCTGGATTCCAAAAACTGATGCAAATCACGATGCCATTAGTTTTATATTCGACGGCACCAATCCTGATTATGACTTTCTCTGGTAACTTTAACAACTTCGGAGTCATCTACTTTATTACAGGTGGGGGTCCGGGTGATTTAACCAGCCCTATCAATGGATTTGCTGGACAAACAGACATTCTAATTTCATGGATGTACCGTTTAACCACAGATCATCAAATTTATAACATGGCCTCAGTCTTCTCAGTTCTAATATTCCTATTTGTAGGTAGTATTACTGCATGGAACTTATCTAGAACTAAGGCTTTCCAGGAGGATTAAAATATGGAATTATTAATTTTATCTCTAGTATTTATAGTCCTTTGGGGAATAATTTCTAATTTCTATATAATTTTTGATGTAGTTAAAAAGAAAGGTTATGAACATAAACTAAAGATTAAGCTCATTGCTTTTATTCCATTCTATGGTAATTACTACGTTAAACACTTAGAAAATTTAAAACCAGGTGTCACAAAAGAGGAATTTGATTATCTTTATTCATTTGAAATCGTAATAAAGAAGATTGGACTCGTTTTCGTAGGCATGTTATTGGCACTTATTATTGTCATACCTGTGTCAATGATTACTTATGTATCCTTTGTTAATAACTTTATGAGAACATTGGTTATAATCTTCTTAGTGATTTTAGTATTATTAGTCCATCAAGGTTTAGTTGTTGAATATGCGACTAAAAAAGGCTATGAAGGTATTGAACCCGGTTTAATAGGGCTTATTCCTATCTACGGTTTTTATCACTTCAAGTTTAAACCTAAACGTCGTAATACGTCTAAATTATCAATACGTGCAACATTTTCGATTAAAAACATTTTAATGAAGACATTAATTAATGCAGAATTAACATTATTAGTTGTTGTCGTCTTAATCCCTGTAATTTATATCTTCGGTATGGCATTTTCAAGTGGTACTTCAACGGTTCCTAACGAAATCTGGCCATCAAATCCATCATGGAGTGGATTTGATTATCTATTCAATTCCCCAGAATCTAAATTCGGTCGCTGGTACTTAAATACCATTATCATTGCAGTAATTAATATGATTTTTGGTACAGTTATTATCACTGGAGCATCTTATGTATTTGCAAGATACTCATTCAAAGGTAAAAAAGCTGGTTTACTTACTATTTTAGTACTACAAGCATTCCCTTCATTTATGGGTTTAATCGCTATGTACGTATTATTCTGGAAGTTCGGTTTCCTCGGACAACCAATTTATTTAACAATTCTTTATATCGGGGGAGCAATACCTGGTAATCTATGGTTGATTAAAGGATTCCTAGCTCAAATCCCTAAAGATTTAGATGAATCGGCAATGATTGATGGTGCTTCCAAACTTAAGATATTTGTTTATATTATCTTACCGCTTGCAGTTCCAATCTTAATGTTTGTTGCAGTGAGTATGTTTATGGCACCTTGGATGGACTATATGTTACCGGGTTATCTATTAAACGTTCCAGGACCAGGGGTCGCGATTGATCAAATTCAAAATCAATGGACACTTGCTGTTGGTATCTTCTCTTTCATTAATGGTCAATATGATTTAAATTACCCAGCATTTGCTGCTGCTGCATTAATTGTTGGTATGCCAATTGCTGTGATTTATATGATTTTCCAAAGATACCTTATCGAAGGTATTATGGCAGGTGCAACGAAAGGATAAGGATAAAGTGGCTAAACAAACACCAAACTATTTAAGAAATTACATGATTTATCAAGTATTTGTCAGACAACACACACCAACTCATGATTTTAAAGGATTAATCAAAGATTTAGATCGTATTCAATCTTTAGGAACTGATGTTGTCTATTTACTACCATTTCATCCAATCGGAAAAAAAGATCGAAAAGGTGAAGTCGGTTCTCCTTATGCTATATATGATTACTATGCTATTGATGCGTTAAACGGCAGTTTAGATGACTTTAAACTACTTGTTGAAGAAACACATAAGCGTGGTATGAAAATTATGATGGATATTGTATTTAATCATACTTCAAGAGATTCAATACTTACTCAAAAAAATCCACATTGGTTCTATAAAAAAGCAGATGGTACATTTGCAAATAGAGTCGGTGATTGGAGTGATATAACCGATTTAAACTTAGATAATAGAGAAATCTGGACCTATCTTATTGATGTTTTAAAATATTGGGCACAATATGTAGATGGATTTAGATGTGATGTCGCACCACTTTTACCGATTGATTTCTGGTTAGAAGCGAGAAAATCTTTAGACTTAGTGAATCCAAACCTCATTTGGTTAACTGAGTCCGTTGAGTATGGATTTATTAAATATTTAAGAGATATAGGTTATGATGCTTCAACAGATTCACAAATGTATCAAGCATTTGATATCGCATATGATTATGATATCTTTAGTTTTATGGATGGATACTTAAATGGTAAAAACACTTTAGAACGATACTTATATGAACTTTGGCGACAAGAAGTTACATATCCTAAAAACTACGTAAAACTTCGTTCATTTGAAAACCATGATCAAGAACGTATCGCTAAAAAAGTAAATGATCCAGAAAAGCTTCTGCAAATGACGGCATTACAGTTCTTCTTGAAAGGTACTACTATGCTTTATGCAGGTCAAGAACATCAAGTAATGCATAGACCTAGTTTGTTTGAATTTGATTTAGTCCCTTGGGATAAAGAAAAGTCTATTGAACCACTCATTAAAAAATTAGCTAAACTTAAAAAAGCTAAGATATTTAGTGAAGGTGTATATAACTTTGTTGAAACCAAGCATATCGCTGTACTATCATATCAATTAAATTCTGAGAAAATGTTAGGTATATTTAACCTAGAAAACCTCAGAACACTGAAAGTTGATTTACCAGATGGTATATATCAGAACTTATTAAGTGAAAATACTTACGTTGTTGAAGAAGGTTTAATGAACTTATCTAACGAACCAATCATTTTCCATATTAAATTATAAAAGAAAGCCTCATATCAAAGTCGATATGAGGCTTTTAAATTAAGGCTCTTTCAAAAATAGTATGGTAAATACTAAATAAGGCTATCCAAAATCATATGGTAAATCATGCTTTCAATTATTGTATGGTACTCAAAAAGGCACTCAGAATGAAGTGCCTTTTTCTTTGCTGATAATTCATACTTATTATTTATTTTGGATAGGTAAATCTTTATTAATAGAATATAGTACTCTGTTTCTAAATCTATCGAAATCCTTAATGCCATTGGATGTTTTGATAATGGTTTTAATCTTAGAATTGGTAGATTCAATAGGACCATTGGATAGTCTTCTACCATTAATTCTAACCAACGAATTTTTATTTCATCTTTCCAGTGTTTTACCAAACGATCTAAATGATTCTAGCCCACTATTCCTAAATTCATATATTAGATCATTTAACTCATCATTGCACGTTTCATAATCAGCTGTCAGGTTAAATTCACGATATCTTTCCTTAAGTCTATAAGCAGTAGTTAATTCATCATCAATTGAAAGTAAATACCCTAATATTTCTGATTTATGCCAGTAAGATTGATACTTAGTCATCTTAATTTTACCATCATAGATTGACTCATAATCCTTAACGAAGAAGTAATGAAACTTCTTTAACATATAGTAATACATATCGTGATGTTCTAACTTGGATCTATTTTGGTAGTATTTGTTTTGTACTTTGATTCGAACAGCTTTAAGTGCTTCATTTAGATTTCTAATAATATGAAATGAGTCCACAGCTATTTTAGCTTGTGGGAAACATAATTTAACCGTATCACGATATGAATCCCACATATCCATGATAAAGTACTTAACGGATGTCCTTTCCTTTAAAGAAATTCTACTAAAATATTCAATTAAGTAGTTTTTATGACGGGTTGCTATCACATCAATTAATTTGGATGATTTAAAATCTAATAAGACACAGGCGTATTTATATCGGTTCATTTTAGAGGTAAATACTTCGTCAATACAGATGATCTCAGGTAATAACCTTCGCCTAGCATCAATCGACTTATCAAAGATATCAATCACACTTTGAATGGATACATTAAATAACTTAGCAGTATCAGTGAATGTGTGATTAAAATCTTTTAAATACTCTAATATAGATAACTTAGTCAAATGTCCAATGTTTGAATTACTTTCTACAAATGGATTATCTTCAAAATAAGTCTTTCCACAGGTTATGCATTGATACCTGCGTTGTTTAAAATGAATAATACACGGCTTTTGTGTAGAAATACTATGAATAATTTTCTTAATCTTATAGCAGTTAAATTTAGATGCATTCGTTCTACATACTGCACAAGTTGTCGTTCTTTTAAATAACTTGATGATTGCTATTAAAGTATCACTATCATATGTGATATCAATTGATTCAATGTTATCTCTTAGATGTATTAGAGAGAGTAGTTTTATGTTATTATCATACATGAAGACCTCGCTTTCTTATGGATTATCAGCTAATCTCATTTTAAACGAGGTCTTCATTTTTTTCTATATTAAAATCGTATTTCAAAAATTGTATGGTCTACCATACTATATTGGATAGGTATACCATTACCATACAATAATTTAAATACCTTAAATTAATATTTAATTAAAATTTTATAGTCAAATGCATCTAATTGACATGATTTTTCTAAATTAAAGACTTCATTATTTAGTAAATCTTTATATCTACCAACAAGATTATCAGTTATAGTTAATGTCATACTTTGATTTTTATCATTGATTAAGAATAATAGTTCATGCGTAGCACTCTTTTTGACAAATGATAGTGAATTTTGATCAATGAAATGATAATCACTTTCCATAAATGCACTATATGTATTTCTAAGTTCAATCAGTTTTTTAATAAAATTTCTTAAACTCATATTCCATGAACTTTCATTCCAATTAAAGCATCGACGGTTATCAGGATCATGATCTCCTGTTAAACCAACTTCACTTCCATAATAAATATTTGGTGCACCAGCACTAGCAAACATCATTAAGTAAGCAATCTTTAGTCGTTCCGGATTATCTTTTAAACGTCTTAACATTCTTACTGTGTCATGTGTATCCAATTGGTTAAACATGTTTCTAATAACGTTTTTAGGTGTATTAGCAGTATAACTAATGAGTTCATTTTTAAATTCTTCTAAATTAATTTTATCTTCGAAATATTGCCACATTGGAATAGAAAGATCATAATTCATCACTGCATCCATTTGGTCACCACGTAACCAAGGGATAGATGAATCCCAGTTTTCACCGAAGATGAATGTATCTTTTTTAGCTTTCTTAGTAACTTCTTTAACTTTTCTTAAGAAATCATGAGATATTTCATTAGAAACATCTAATCGCCATCCATCAATATCGTATGTTTTAATCCAGTATTCAATCGATCCAAGTAAATGTTTTTCTGCAATTTTATCACTCGTATTCCACTTTGGCATGTGTGGTGTATATGCAAATGTACGATAATTAGGTCTTAGATTATGCTCATAAACAGGTTTACCGAATTGATCAATCTTAAAATTGATAATCGGGTCTTTATCTAAGAAAAAGCAATTAGCATATTTTGAGTTTCTTCCATGTTTAACCACATCCTGAAAGAACGGATGATTCCATCCACAGTGATTTAATACAGCATCTAAAACAATCTTAATACCTAATTTATGTGCTTCTTTAACCAACATTCCAAATTGTTCATTTGTACCAAATTGAGGATCAATCTTATAGTAATCAATCGTATCATATTTATGTGCAGAGTTCGCTTCAAAAATTGGTGTAAAATAAATACCTGTTATACCTAATTCTTTTAAATAAGGTAGCTTCTCAATAACACCTAAGATATCACCACCATAAAATTCATGATTAGAAACCGGCAATTTACCCCAAGGTAATTTAGAGTTTTTTCTCTTAGAATAAAAACGATCTAAAAATATTTGATACCATACTGTTTGTCTAACCCAAGATGGTGTATCTGATAGGTCTTCTTTATTTAAGTATGGATAGTTAAAATAGTTTGATAAGTCATAGAAACTTCCTTCTAAAAAATCATTACTTGGAAGTTTATCTAGTTTTTCCAAGCGTTTTGAACCATAAAAGAAAATACCTTCATCCGCTTGAATTAAAAAAGCATATTTACAACGATAATCTTTTGGTTCTACTTCGATGAAGTAGTAATCAAAGTCATCAGTTTGATATCTCTTTTCCATAACAAAAAGGTTAGATACCCAATGTGCTTTACCATTTGAGTATTGCCAATCAAATGGATCTCCAAAAGATAGTGAAACACTATTCACATCATTTTTCGCTGTTTTAAATAAAATATGTAGTTTTTTCTCATCAAATTGGTATGAATATTCCGATTTTGCTTGATGAAACAATGCATGTTTGTTCATATAATTTAATCACCCAATACATTATAACATTATTAGATACATGCAAGAAATATGTAACCGCTATCATCTTTATTATAGCATTAAAATTTGATACAATTAAAGAGTGAAGCGAGGGTCTTTTCTTTATGAAAAAATGGTGGATGGAATCCGTAGGATATCAGATATATATTAAGAGTTTTTTTGATGCAAATAATGATGGTATTGGTGATTTAAATGGGATCACTGAAAAATTAGAATACCTTCACCTTTTAGGTGTTAACCTGATATGGATTACCCCTTTTTATGATTCTCCTATGGATGATAATGGGTATGATGTAAGAGACTACTTTTCAATAGCAAAAGAATACGGTTCAATGGACGACTTTAAAAAACTTCTTAAAAAAGCACATCAATTAGGTATAAAAGTCATACTTGACTTCGTATTAAATCATACTTCAGATGAACATGCTTGGTTCATGGAATCTAGAAAATCCGTTGACAACCCTTATCGTGATTACTATATTTGGCAAAAACCTAAAATGATAGGTAATCAAATGAAAGAACCGACAAACTGGGGTTCATTCTTCGGTGGTTCTGCTTGGAAATTCGATCCTATAACCAATGAATATTACATGAAAATATTTTCCGATAAAATGCCTGATCTAAACTGGAATAATCCCAAAGTATTAGATTCAATGGTAGATGTTGGAAAATGGTGGTTAGACTTAGGTATAGATGGTTTTAGAATTGATGCTGTATCACATTTAGACCGTGCACCATTTGAGGATTCTACATTCTCAAAAGATATCGTACTAGATTGGTTTAAATTTTCAAATCTACCTAAAACTCATGTATATTTAAATCAAATGTATGAAAAACTCTTCAAACCTTACGATGCGTTTGCTATTGGTGAGGTTGGAGGACAAGCTGGAATTGAACAAGCCATAAAATACGCAAGATTTGGTAGTAATGAATTATCTATGGTCTTTAACTTTGATCATAACTGGCATAATAACATTCATGATATTTTGGACTTAAAAGACTTAAAAGTTGATGTCGTTGGTTTAAAGAAAACATTAAACCGTTGGCAAGAGACATTTAAGGATATTGGCTGGTTACCTCTTAACTGGCTTAATCATGATCAACCAAGATTAGTATCTCATTATGGGAATATAAACTATCATAGTGCTTCTGCTAAAATGCTTGCAACCATTATGTATATGTCACGTGGTACCCCATTTATCTATCAAGGTGAAGAAATTGGAATGACAAATTATCCATTTAAGGATCCTTCTGAATTTAATGATATCTCGACAATTACAGGCTATAAAAATTGGATAAAATCAGAACCTGACAAGAAAGACTATATCTTTAAAAAGATGGCTATGACATCAAGGGATCATCCACGTACGATGATGCAATGGAGTCCTACTGATTTTGCTGGTTTTTCAAAAGTAAAACCATGGTTTAATGTCAATCCAAATTATATAAGTATCAATGTATTTGATCAGATGGCTGATGAAAACTCGATATGGAGTTATTATCAAAAACTTATATCATTAAGAAGATTTTCATCTTATAAGGATGTCATAATCTATGGAACTTATCAAATGATAGAAATTGAACACCCTTCATTATTTATCTATAAAAGAGCATTTAATGGACAAAAACTTTTAATCATTGGATCATTTGATACAAACAATGTAACATATGATTTAACTAATTATCCAATTGGCTATATTCTAATTTCTAATTACCCAGATACAAAAATTGAACATAAACACATTACATTAAGACCTTATGAGACAATAGTCTATGAGGTAAAGGAGACTATATGAGAAAAGCAGGGATTCTCTTACATATTTCATCACTACCCTCAAAATACGGTATTGGTACATTCGGAAAAGAAGCTTATAAATTTGTTGACTTTTTAGAATCTACAAATCAAACATACTGGCAAATTTTACCACTAGGCCCAACGTCCTATGGTGATTCACCATATCAAACGTTTAGTGCGTTTGCTATCAACCCATATTTCATTGATCTAGATATTTTAGTCACTGAAGGCTTACTTAAACGCAGTGAAATCATAGATTCTTCTGATGAAGTAGCTAAGGTTAACTTTGAAAAAGTCTATCTAGAACGTTTTATTGTTCTTAAAAAAGCATATAAGAGATTTGATAAATCAAATCCTGATTACATTACTTTTTTAACAAATGAAGCCTACTGGTTACCTGATTACGCGCTATTTATGGCTATTAAGGAAACCGAAGGTGGACGCTCTTGGGACCAATGGCCAAAATCACTTCGATTAAGAGATAAATCTGCAATTGAAAATGCTTATATTGAGCTACAAGATCAAGTTGAATTTCAATACTTCTTACAATATGAAGCATATAAACAATGGTTTAAATTAAAAACTTATGCAAACCAAAAAGGCATCGAATTTATTGGTGATATGCCAATTTATGTTGCTTATGATTCATCTGATGTATGGACCAAATCTCATTACTTCCAATTAGATGAAAATAAAACACCTTTATTAGTTGCAGGTGTTCCACCAGATAATTTTAGTGCTGATGGACAATTATGGGGTAACCCACTTTACAATTGGGACTTACTAGAAAAAGATTATTTTGCATGGTGGATAGATCGAGTTCGTTCTAATACACATATGTTTGATATGCTAAGAATTGACCACTTTATCGGTTTTGTTAACTACTTTGGTATTCCTTTTGGCGATAAAACAGCTAGAAATGGTAAGTGGCATAAAGGACCAAGTGCTAAACTATTTGATGCAATCAAATGGCAATTAGGACCGAAAAGAATTATTGCAGAAGATTTAGGTGCTATCACTGATGAGGTTAGAGCACTACTTTCTTATACAGGTTTCCCTGGTATGAAATTGCTTCAATTTGCATTTGATTCTAGAGAAGAATCTGATTATATTCCTCACTTATATCACAAGAATGTGATTGTATATACCGGTACACACGATAATGAAACGACATACGAATGGTTTAAGAAACTGCCTACATCTGATTTAAACTATTGTTTAGATTATATTAACCATCAAAAAGGATCTAAAACAGATTCATTGATTAAAGCAACCCTAGCAACTATTGCAGACACTGCAATTATTCCTATTCAAGATTACTTGAATTTAGGTAGTGAAGCACGTATGAATATTCCATCTACTTTAGGTAATAACTGGGTATGGCGATTAAAGACTGATGAACTCGATCGAATGGTTAAGTTTAAGATTAAGAGATTTACAAAATTATATGGACGTAACCGAGTAAAATAAAAACGAAAATTAAATTTTCGTTTTTTTTCTATTTGGTAAAGAGTTTTTTAAATTCACCATAACCGGCTTCTTCAAGTTCATTATAGGGAATAAATCTAATGGATGCTGAGTTAATACAGTATCTTAAACCACCTAAATCTTTTGGTCCATCATCAAACACATGTCCCAAATGGATGTTTGCATCTTTACTTCTAACCTCTGTTCTTATCATAAAGTGTGAAAAATCTTTCTTTTCAACAACTTTTTCTTCAGTAATTGGTTTTGAAAATGATGGCCATCCACAACCAGAATCGAATTTATCATTCGAAGTAAAAAGTGGTGTACCATCTAAAATATCTACATAAAGTCCTTTTTCAAAGTGATTCCAATATTCATTTTTAAAAGGTGGCTCTGTTCCATTTTCTAAAGCAACCTTCTTTTGAATCGGTGTTAATTGATCAATAGATTTCTTCATTATCTTCACCTTCCATACTTCTATTATAATAAACTTATGCTAATTTAAAGGTTTAATACATATATATATTATATAATTAAGCCATATTTATTAGATTGAGAGGTTTTAATCATGTCAACACATGAAACAGTAGATTCTTATATTAAATCAATTGATCCTGTTGCATTACCAATCTTTAATCAAGTCAGACATTATATTCTGTCGCTAAATACAGAAATTAAAGAGTATTCCGGGTACGGTATTTTAGGGTTTAAACTTGCTAAGAAAAAGTTTTATATTGGTGGATATAAAACGCATATTGGATTATATCCAGGACCAACGATTATAGAATCATTAAAAGATAAGTTAAAAGACTTAAAGTTATCTAAAGGAACCATTCTTATACCTTTAAAAGAACCAATTCCATTTGATATCATTAAACTTGTCATTCAAAGAGCATTGGACTTATAATTGTTACCGATTTAATAGGATATAGTCTAACCATTTATCAGGTAATAACTTCTTACCCATCATAGCAATAAAACTTAATTGTCCCATAACATATCTTGTTTTTGGTCGTTTTGATTTAATTGCCTTATAAACAGCCTTAGATACAACTATTGGATTAGAACCAACCTTCCCAGATAAATAGTCTCTTTCGGCATCTTTCTTCACTTTATCTAGTAAGTTATAATATGGTGACTGCATACTAATTTGATTCGCTAAATCATAGGTTACACCCATGAATTCAGTTTTAATTAAACCGGGTTCAATTAAAACTACTTGAATACCAAACTGTTTTAATTCTAATCTTAAAGCATCACTCAAACCTTCTAATGCATACTTGGATGCATGATACCATCCACCTAATAAAGAAACAATTCTTCCACCGATACTGGATGTATTGATAATACGTCCTTTTTTTTGTTTTCTCATAATAGGTAAAACACATTTGATCATATATGCTAGACCAAACAAATTGACATCAAATTGATATTTTGCATCTTTCATATCAATATCTTCAATCGGACCGTATAATCCAAAACCGGCATTATTAAATAACACATCAATACGTCCTTCTTTTTGGTAAACTTGATTCACACAATTTGAAACACTTACCTCATCGGTAATATCTAATTGAATGGGTATAATATCATAAGCTTCTAATGCTTTTAATTTATCTAATCTTCTAGCAGCGGCATAAACAATATAGCCTTTATTTCTAAGAAAGATTGCTGTTTCTTTACCGATACCAGAACTTGCACCTGTAATTAATATCACTTCATTTTTCATCTGCTCTACCACCTTAACTAAATTGTACCAAAAAATAAAAAAGACTTAAGATTAAGCCTTCTTAGTATTCGCTAATTTTTCAATGCCATTCAATATAATAGCTCCGACTGCATTTCCTAATAACATAACTAGAAATGCAACAAACATATACCACGTCCAAAGATTCGCTACAAAAAAGTAAAAGATGTTTGCAATGGAGTGTTCAAAACCGGCTAAAATAAATATTGCTACTGCAAAGATATTTAATACCGTTCTTGCTACATCATTTTTAACGCGTTTATAACCTTCAACACCTAGATACATCATCATACCACATAAAATAGATAAGCCAAATATCGGAAGTAATTCTTTAGATAACTTATGAGTAACCATATCTTGAGCAGTTAAAATAATATTTTGCATATTACCTAAATGAACAAATGATGCAATCAGTAACCCACCCAGTGAATTACCAATAATGATTATGAGTATTTCAATTAAATAACTAGGTTTTTCATCAATGACATAACCTACTCTGCCTGTATATAATTTGAAATCTAAACCAACTATTGTAAGTAGTCCAAATCCGAATAAAAATGCCCCAATAATCGCATTTTCGCTCTTTAACGATAAGTAAATCGTACCTGCAAGTGCAATCAAAATACCGGCTAATATAGCCTTCAATAATATATTAAAATAATTCTTTATCATCTTTAAAAACCTCACCCTACTATTATACAAAATATCTCATTAAAATTAAAGATGCTTAAACCATTTCGTGATGTTTTGGTTTCTTAATTTTAACTACAATATTTGGTAGTAAAAGGTCTATTGCTTTTGTTGCTAAATCCTTATCATCCAAATCAAGAATATAATGAAGTTTTGCACCTTCATAAGGATGTCCTTTTTCATTTAGAGATAACACTTTAGATGTTTCATCTGTAATCTTGATATATACTGTATTATCACAAACTAAAAGTGTTGGTTTATTTTCAACATAAACCATATATTCACCAAACATCTTTTGAATTCTTACATGAAACTTTGGATCTAAACTATCTACAACATATTGCATAAATTCACTACTACTAGCCATAATATAAACCTCCATTAAAAAAATAAAAGTCAAGATTACTCTTGACTCTTATTTTACATCGGAAATACTTTTTTTCCTAATTCATTGTTTACGATTTGGCCACCAGCGGCATAAACAGCAAGTGCACCACAAATAATACCTTCAAAACCAGCAATTCTAGTAATGATTTCTAAACCTGTAAAATCACCAATAGCTAGTAATACAAATAAGATTGCTAAAGATAAGAAAACTAATTTTGTAATTGTATTATGAGTCTTAGTACCAATGGTCATAAAGATTGTAAAGATACCCCAAATTAATAGGTAATAACCCATAGAAATTTTATCTGCTTGAAAAGCTGGAAAATCCTTAGGTAATAACCAAATCATCACTAAACTTAACCAGAAAAATCCATAAGCTGTGAAGGCAGTTCCACCAAATGTATTACCTTGTTTAAATTCTAAAACACCTGCTACGACTTGCGCCAAACCACCAACAAATACACCCATTGAAATGATTACTAATGATAAAGAAATAATCCCAGCATTATGTAAGTTTAATAGGATCGTTGTCATCCCGAATCCGAGTAATCCAAGTGGCCCTGGATTTGCTAATTTACTCATAAAAAATCCTCCTTATTTTTAACACTTCTTCTATGATATACAAAAACACTTAACTTGTAAAGAGTAATAAGTGAATAATAATTCATTTATGTAAAGACACACTAAAATCATTGTTAATTGTGGTCTTTTTTGGTAAAATTATAGAAGTTAAAAAGGAGTGTACTTATGATCTTTGCTAAACAATTTAAATCTAATTCAAAAGTCGATGATTTTCAAATTGATCACCTAGAAAATGATTCGATTCGTTTAAATAAATACATATCTGATTCCGGTGTTGCATCAAGACGTGAAGCAGATAAAATGATTGAAGTTAAACGTATTAAGATCAATGATAAGATTGCTTTAGTAGGTACAAAAGTTTATCCTAATGATATTGTTAAACTCGATGGAAAAGTCATTACTCCATTAAAAAATAGAGTCTATATTGCGCTTCATAAACCAGTAGGTATCGTATCAACAACGGATACTGCTATTTCTGGTAACATGATTACATTCATGAACTATAATGAAAAGATCTTTCCAATTGGTCGTTTGGATAAAGATTCATCTGGATTGATTTTACTGACCAATGATGGTGATATTGTTAATAAAATTTTAAGAGCTGAAAATGGACATGAAAAAGAATATATTGTTACAGTAGATAAACCAATTACACAAGAGTTTATCAATTTAATCGAATCAGGTGTATTAATCTATAATCCAGTTAGTCATAAAAATCAAAAAACATTACCTACTAAAGTTACAAAGATTTCAGAATTTGCCTTTAAACTCATCTTAAAACAAGGTTTAAATCGTCAAATTAGACGTATGGCAGATTGTTTAGGTTACCATGTGGTAAAACTTCAAAGAATCCGAATTATGCACATTAAACTAGATAATCTACCTGAAGGATATTGGCGTTATCTTTCATTAGAAGAATTGACTACCTTAAACGATATAATAAAAAACTAGAACCTTCATATGATATGATTCATGTCAAAAGGTTCTAGTTTTTATTTTTAAAATGGTGCTTTTGATTCAAAAGTGACCCAATTATCATCTCTTAAACCCTTAAATGATATCTTACTAAAATGTAACATCAATCTACCCTTAGGTGTTCCATATAATGGATCGCCTACTACACTATGTCCAATGGAAGCTAATTGAGCTCTAATTTGATGAGTTCTACCACTTTTAATGTCAACTTCTAATAACGCTTGATCAAATAGATTTTGAATTACTTTGTAGGTAGTCGTTGCCATTTTACCATGTGGAGATACGAGCATTTTATTTGAATGTGGATCTCTTAAGAGTTTAGACTGAATCAATCCTTCTTTTTGAGTAAATACATTTTCAACCAAGCACGTATAAATCTTTACAATATCTCTGGTTTCAAACTGGGTTGATAAATACGCAATAGATATAAAATGTTTACCAAAAATAACAATTCCAGAAGTTTCTTTATCGATACGATGTGCTGGTAATACTGGGTGAAAATATCCAAGTTTTTGATAATGATTGCCCACTCGGTCTGTTAAAGTATCATATGTATTTCCATCACTATGAACAAGTAAATCAATTGGTTTATTCACAACTAAAATATCTTCATCTTCAAATATAATATCAATCGGTTCTTCTGTATAGTATGCTTTTTCAACACATTCTAATGTGATAGATATCATGTCATCTTTTTTAATTCGGTACTCAGAGTTTTTTAACACATCATTGACTTTGATTAAGTGATTAGATGAATATTTATATATTACAGCTTTACCAACATTAAAATGTTGTAAGTATTCTCTAATAGTTTTTCCAATAAATGCATCATTGGGGTATAAAATTAATGGTTTCATATGTTTTCCTTATTATATGCAAAATAGTTTTCAATTGCATATTTAAAATTTGATATTAAAAATTCTAATGCAGATACACCAATTGAAGTATCACCTGATAGAATGTCAAATGCATGATATCCACCTTCAAAAAGTTTGAAAGTCACTTCATTTCCAGCATTTCTTAAACGATTGACATAATCAATGGTTTCATCTCTAAATGGTTCTACGGTACCAACATAGGTTAAACAAGGTGGTAGTTTCTTTAAATTAAGTGCTCTTGCAGGTGCTGCATAAATAGGTACTTGATCGGTTTGAAATAATTCACCTAAATATAATTTCCAAGCTAAATAATTGGATTTTGAATTCCATACTGGATCATTATTATTATCCTTAGCAGATTCTGTATTCATCCGGTCATCTAACATGGGGTATAAAGGCATTTGAAATGCTAGATTAACCTCACCTTTATCTCTAGCCATTAATGCTAAACTTGCTGTTAAACCACCACCAGCAGACTCACCACCAATCATTAATTGATTGGGATTAATCATATATTCACCGCCATATTTATGCATCCATAAAAGTGCTAAGTAACAATCATTGATGGCTGCAGGATAAGGTTTTTCTACTGATAAAGTATAATCTGGTGCAATAATGACACAATTTGTTTCATCAATGAGTTTTTTATAGGTTTTCTCATCCATTTCAGGAATACCTAACCCATAACCTCCACCATGCATCCATAAAAGCCCAGCTGTATTCGGTTTTCTAATTAAAGGGGCATAAATTGTAATTCTTAGCTTGGAACCATCTGTTCTATCAATATAACGTTGCTCATAATACAATTTAGAAAAGCATTTACCTTTAATGGTATTAAATAAACTTTTTGCAACCTTAAGATTACCCACTTTAAATGATGGAATGAAAAATTTAAAGAATCTAGCCGTCATTCTAAGTTCAGGATGAATCAGTGATTTAGCATCTTTCATAAAACACCTCTTTTAATTATTATACATAATTATTCAAAATTAAGTGATTTATACATGTTTAATAGCTCAATCAATCCATTAAAAAAGGGTTTTTCACCCTTTTGATTTTAACTCATTAACGTCACTATGAATATTAATAACACTAATATCGTATTGATAATTGATAGTACTGGTAAAAACTTTAAGACTTTAGCTCGTTTTTTCATTAATAACCTGATACATGTGATGATGCCTAATCCTATAAGTATGAGATGAAATGGTAAGGTGATTACAATCAAGATATAAAAAGCCCAGTTTTGATTCATCGGCGAAAATATATAGATTAAAAACAATATTTCAGCTAAATAGATTAAGATATTGAAAATACTTAATATGATGTGATGAATCTTCATCTTTAGATATGTCCAATCTTTGCTTTCATAATATGTTCTCTTAAATCCTTCTCAAGAATCGAATAATCCACATTTTCTTTTTTTGATTGTTCATCTAGCAATTTAATTAACTCACTATGTAAAAGCTTAGCTGCTTCAAATGTATCACCGATTTCAGCGTGTAGTGCATAAATATTTAACTGATGTTTACTAAATGTAACTAACCCATGAGTTAAATAAATAAATTTATCAGAATCCTGGTATACGATTTTAACATAGCCTTCTCTAATCACTGTCGTAACATCGGTATGTTTATCTAAAATAGCAAACTGTCCATCATCATTGACAATGACTGCATAATTGATATCATCTGTAAACTTGATGCCTTTTTGAACATAAACAGTTAATTTCATAAGGTTTCAGCCTTTAAAATGGCATCTTCAATCGTTCCAACCATTAAAAATGCTTCTTCAGGTAAATGATCATGTTTACCCATAATAATTTCTTTAAAGCCTTTAATTGTTTCACTAACAGGTACAAAAGATCCTTTTTGACCTGTAAACTTCTCAGCTACATTCATATTTTGAGATAAGAAGTTTTGAATTCTTCTCGCACGGTGTACGATTAATTTATCTTCGTCAGATAATTCATCCATACCTAATATCGCAATAATATCTAATAATTCATGATATCTTTGTAGAATCTTTTGAACTTCTCTTGCTATGTCATAATGTTCTTGTCCGACTACAGATGGTGTTAATGCTCTTGATGTTGATTGGAGTGGATCAATAGCTGGATAAATACCTTCTTCAGTTAACTTTCTACTTAATACAGTTGTTGAATCTAAATGTGAAAACAATGTTGCTGGTGCAGGGTCTGTATAATCATCTGCAGGTACATAAACAGCTTGAATCGAAGTGATTGATCCAAATCTTGTAGATGCAATTCTTTCTTGAAGTTTACCCATTTCAGTTGCTAAAGTTGGTTGATATCCAACCGCTGAAGGCATTCTTCCTAGAAGTGCTGAGATTTCACTACCAGCTTGTATAAATCTAAAGATATTATCAACAAATAATAATATATTTTGTTTAGCAGCGTCTCTAAAATACTCTGCTATGGTTAATGCAGTTAAAGCAACTCTTAATCTTGCTCCTGGGGATTCATTCATTTGACCAAAAACAAGTGCAGTTTTATCTAAAACACCGGATTGTTGCATCTCGTGATACAGTTCATAACCCTCACGAATACGCTCACCAACACCGGCAAATACCGAGATTCCACCATATTCATTAGCAACATTATGTATCAATTCTTGAATTAATACTGTCTTACCAACACCAGCTCCACCAAATAAACCGATTTTACCACCTTTAATATATGGTGCAATTAAATCAATAACTTTAATCCCAGTTTCAAGGATTTCAGTTTCTCCACCTAATTCATGAAACTCAGGTGACCCTTTATGAATTGGCATTTTTAATTTAGTTTGTATACTACCTTGATTATCAATGGGTTCACCAAGGACATTAAGCATTCTACCTAAAACCTTTTTACCAACAGGCACTCTAACTGGACTACTTAGTCCAAAAACTTCCATACCACGTGATAAACCTTCAGTAGACTGAAGCGAAATTGTTCTAACAATATGATTTCCTAAATGTGCTGCTACTTCTAATATTCTCACATCATCTGGAGAAACATATACTTCAACGGCATCATTAATATTGGGTAGATCATCATAAAAAGAAATATCGATGACTGGTCCAATAATAGCTGTAATTTTTCCTTTCATGGTAACCTCCTATAATTTAGAATTTGAGATATCTAGTAAATCGTTTGTAATTTTATGTTGTCTTGCTTGATTATATTTTAATTTCAACTTATCTAATGCTTCTGATGCATTATCTGTAGCACTTTTCATCGCCATAATACGGGATGAAAACTCACTTAATTTAGCATCAAGTAAAAGTCCATACGTTCTAGATTGCATATAAATTAACATAATTTCGGATAATACTTTATGTCTACCACCTTCATAAATCATTAAATTCTTATTGAAATTTTCTGATTTTTCTTTAGGTTTTAAAGGTAATAAGACTTCACTTATCGGTTTTTGAGACATATTATTAACAAAATGGTTTGAATAAACAACAATTTCACCAATTGAATTATTCAAAAATTGTTCGACAATATTACTCATATATTTAGGATATGTCAATTCAGATATTTGATCATAATTTGGAATAATGCGTTCATTAATCAATTCAATTTGATGTTTCTTAGCAAACGTATATGCCTTTTTACCGATAGCAAGTATATGTAAAAATGATTTATCTTGATGTTCAATATCATTTAAAAAGAACTTAAATAAATTATGATGATAACTACCAACTAAACCACGATCAGCTGAAATAAGGATGTAAAGTTTATGCTTTGAAGCATCCTTTTTTGCCATATAAGGGTGTGTATCAAAACCACTTATGACAGTATCCATAACCTCATCAAAAGTCTTTTTAAACACTTGATACTTTTTATAATTATCTTGTGTAGATACGAGTTTGGATGATGCGATTTGATACATAGCCTTAGTTATTGAAGCAGTTTTTTCTACAGATTCAATTCTTGATTTTAGTTGTTGAAGATTTGCCATTATACAAATCTCCTTACATGATGAATAAATTGTTCTAGCAATTCACGATCTTTAATCTCTTTATCCCTTGATAAGGCTTCTTTTAGTTGTCTACCAATTGCATTTAAAGATAAACCTTGTTGAATTTCATCTATCATGTTATTTAATTGTTTCAAGTTTAAATCATCCATAAAACCATTTTCAAGCGCATAAAAGGTAACAATTTGAGATTCCATACTAATGAGTTCATGAACATCTTGTTTTAAGATCTCAACTGTTTTTCTACCACGGTCCAATCGTTTTTTAGATGCTTGGTCTAAATCTGATCCAAATTGAACAAAGGATTCTAATTCACGGTAACTTGCTAAAGCAATTCTAAGTGTACCAGCTACTTGTTTCATAGCCTTCCACTGTGCAGCTCCTCCAACCCGAGAAACCGATAAACCAGCACTAATTGCAGGTCTTATTCCTTGATAAAATAATTTATTTTCCAAATACAATTGTCCATCAGTAATTGAAATGATATTGGTTGGAATATATGCACTAATATCACCAGCTTGAGTTTCAACAATAGGTAGTGCTGTAATACTACCACCACCTAGTTTTTTACTTAGTTTACCAGCACGTTCAAGTAATCTTGAATGTAAATAGAACACATCGCCAGGATATGCTTCACGACCAGAAGGTCTTTTCATTAATAAAGATAACTCACGATAAGCTACAGCATGTTTTGATAAATCATCGTAAATAATTAATACATCTTTACCCTTTTCCATAAAGTATTCTGCAATACTTGCACCACTATAAGGTGCTAGGTATAGTAAAGTTGATTCTTTTGCAGCACTTGCATTGACCACAACAGTATAATGAAGTGCATCCTTAATTTGTAGTAATTTAACTAGATTTGCAATCGATGAATCCTTTTGTCCGATTGCCACATAAACACAGATAACATTTTTATCTCTTTGATTTAATATGGTGTCGATAGCAATCGTTGTTTTACCCGTTTGTCTGTCACCAATAATCAACTCACGCTGACCTTTTCCAATTGGAACTAACGCATCAATAACTTTAATACCCGTATGTAAAGGTTCATTAATAAAATCACGATCCATAATACTTTTGGCCATACGTTCAACCGGTAACATTTTTTCACTAACAATTGTACCTTTTAAATCCAGTGGATTACCTAATGGGTCAATAACACGTCCAAGTAAAGCATCACCAACTGGCACTTCAAATATCTTTTTAGTTGAGCGTACGTAGTCACCTTCTTTGATTAATTCAGTTCTACCAAATAAGATAACACCAACACTATATTGTTCTAAATTGAAAACTAAACCTTTAACATTATTAGGTAATTCAACTAATTCACCTAATATTGCTTGAGAAAGTCCATAAACATTGGCAATACCATCGGCCACACTTAAAACACGACCTACGGATTCAAGTCTGACATCTTCTTTATAGTTTTCGATTTGTTTTTGAATGAGTGCACTAATTTGATCTACGTCAATCTTTGCCATATTTAAGTCCTTTCTAAATGTTTGATTTCATATCATCAATGGTTCTTTTTAAGGATCTTTCAATACTACGACCTTGATAAGTCATACGTATACCTTCAATTAAAGAACTATCAATTTGAATTCTAAACTCAATTGTCATATTTGGAATAAACGCTTGTACTTCTTGTCTTAATCTTTCAATCTGTTTACTACTTAATTTTTTTGAAGTATATAAATGCACAAAGGCAATTTTTTGTTCTCTTCTAGATAATATAATCCATTGTTCATAAATGTCTTGATAATATTTAATATCATGATTTCTAATCAAAATCATTAAAAAATTAACGAACGCCTTATCAAATACACCTAACTCTTCAAGCATCTGTCTTTTATTTTTATTTCTAATACTTGATGTATCCAGTAAAACAATCCAGTCGGGATGATCGATTGCAATATCATTAAAATTTTCAAATTGCTCAATCATGCTTTGCAAACTGTTTTCTTTCATTGCAAGTTTAAACAATGCTTCAGCATATGTATTTTCAATCATAATTTACGATCAATTAATTCGCTGATGGCTTCATCAACTTCGTCTTCTTCAATTTCATGTGCCACAATTTTCTCAGCAATTTGAAAAGCAATTTTTTTAATATTTTCTTTAATCTTTTCATTTTGCATTTTAACTTCTTGTGCAATATCATGATCAACTTGACTGATTCTTCTTTTTGCCTCAGCTCTTGCTTCACTAATAATTCGTTCTTTTTCTGCATGTGATTCATTGAGTAATGTTTCTTTTAATTCTCTAATTTCTGATTTAATTGTTTCATACTCAGTTTGTGTTTCCAAACGAATTTGAGTCACACGTTCACGTTCGTGTTTTGCTTCATGCAATTCTCTAGAAAGTGCATCACTTCTTTGATCTAAGAATTTAGTAATTGGTTTCCATAGAAAAACACGGATTGCAATCAATAATATAATTGTTGCTCCTAATTGCCATAAAACTAAATCCCAACGTTCAAATATCGAATTAAGTCCTTCTTGTATTACATCAGCAATTTCTTTGAAAATATCCATAAGTAATACCTTACTTACTTGCTAAAATAAATGCAATAATTAATGCGTAAATACCTGATGTTTCAACAATTGCTTGACCTAAAATCATGGTCACCGTGATTTTACCTGATGCCTCAGGTTGACGACCAACCGCCTCAACTGCTTTCATTGCAACTAATCCTTGTCCAATACCTGCGAAACCAGCTGTTAAAATAGCAATCGCAGCACCGATATATGCCATACCCTGTGCATAAAACTCATTTGGTATTACCTGTAAAATGTTAAATAGTTCTAAATTCATATGTTCTTCCTCCTCAGATTTCAAAATCGCTTTCTTCTAGTTTGTTTGATGTAAATACAATCGTTAATAATACAAATACTATTGTTTGAATTAATCCAAATCCAATATCAAAGAGTAAATGTAATGGTGGTGCTAAGAATACTGCTGTCCAAGAACCAAATGCATAAACCAATGTAAGTAATGCTGCTCCAGATGCAATATTTCCAAATAGACGAACTGTCATGGATATCAAGGGCATTAAATCTGATAATAAATTTAGTGGCACCATAATCGGTGATAACCATGGCATTGGACCAACTAAAGTTTTTGCATGCTTCCACTTTCTACTTTTAATCCCAGTGGCTTGTGTAATAAATACACTGACTAGTGCAAACGCAAGCGTGACTGTTGTATATTTTGTTGGTGTATCCAGTAAGAATAGACCAGAAATATTAGAAGCAAAGATCAGTGCACCTAATCCAAGTACAAGTGGTGCAACAAAACGCCAATGCTTACCAATATTTGTTTTAACATATCCATTAATAAACTCGACAAGTGAAATAAATACTGTTAGAAATAATCCCGGTTTTTCGCCTAATTTCAAACGACTTAGTTGTTTTCTTACAATCAAAAATACTATGATTAAAGCAAATACAATAATGTAACTAGACCAAATGTAAAATGGAATAGATTTTAAGTAATCTATCACTACTTCACCCCATTTCTCTTAATTAAAGCATTTAGGATACTACTAACTTGGACAACTGAAAATCCTATTGCAAGCGTGATACCAATCTCAATTAATATTGGACTATCCTTTTGAGACCATATCACTACAAATGCTACGATAATATAGACTAGATATCTCAAAAATAATGTACCTAAAACATTTAAATGATTAATCGACTGATATTTTTCTATTCTAATTAAAAAATAATAATTAATCAGGGTTATCCCAACAGCAATTAAAAACCATAGAATAAGATCAGAAAACCAAATCGCATAAACAAGGATTCCAATTAGTGATAAGATACTTGCATAAATGTATGTTCTTTTTAAATTAATCATCGTGTTTTGCCAACTTTTCATTTTTCATAAATTGTAAGATTAACATCATGCTTATAAATAACCCTATAACCAAACCAATACCCGCGTAAAGTGTTTCTGAAGTGCCTTCAGGATCAGTTGATTTACCAATTATTGCACCCAAAATACCACTTAAAACCATGGTAAATATAAACTGAGTTACAAGTACATATAATCTGATCGCACGTTTCATAAAACATTCCTTTCGCTATTCTAGAGTTAAAAAAGTTTCATGTTAAAGTCAACTTTAATATAATTATAACACGGAACAGATTAACTCTTATTTTGTTTTAGTACATTTTTTTTGAGTTCTAATATACATTTTAATCTATCTTTACTGATATTTCTATATATTATTTGTCTATTTCATTATAACAAAAGCAACGACTTTATTCAAAGTCATTGCTTATATGTGTGAAAGTTTGTTATTTGGCTTTATTTAGCAGTTATGAGCATTTATTTTATTGAAGAAAAGTGTATTTTTCTAAAAATTAAGCACCTAAATAATTGATAAATCATTAAGTTGAGATATTTAGTTTATCTTCATAGGATTCACACCAAATATTAACAATATTTTCAAGTGAAATGATTTGATTCATTGAAAGTATTATTTGATTTTTAATTGAATCAATTTGTTTTATAGTTCCAAAGACTTCATAAAAGTAGCCATCTTCACAGTAGTTTATTATGATTTCTATTTGATGCTTTAAAGCATATTGCATGTGACGATTCATCAGATCTAAATGATCCTCACTTAATATAGGCTTCTCTTTTTTACCTAATCGATACTTAATATCGGCAATCATTTGATTAAATCCAATCAATGCATCAAATGGTGCCCATTTGATAATTCCTCTGTCTTTATACATTATGTCCACCAATTTGTTTATTTCTCATTTTAGCAGTCGAATGTTCTAATTCAGATACTAATCTTGTCGCTGAATTCTTACCAAACTTATTCTTAATCTGATCTAATGTTGCTTGAAGTTGATATTCCTTATCAAGTGCTAAAGCATCTTCAAAAATAGAATATTGATATGTTTTATTATCCGTTAGATTACTTAATCCAATACTGACAGTTCGAATTGGAAATCCTTCATAGAATGCGTCAAAGATTTCCAAACACGTCTTATAAATAACCGATTCATTATGTGTAGGCTGTTCAAGCGTTACCTGTCTAGAAAAACCTGAATGATACTCCTTTGAATAACCAATAGACAAAGAAATTGTACGTGTCTTCTTCTTACCTATTCGCATTCTTCTAGTCACATCATCTGTCATTTCTAAAATAATCGTAAGAATCTCATCAGCATTATAGTTTCTAAATAAAACTTGACCAACACCAAAGGATTTAGGTTTTCCTCTAAGTGTTTGTTTATCCTTAATCATAGATAAATCAATACCATGGGTATGATAAAATAATTCCTCACCTAAGACACCATATATTTTCTTTAGCTTCTTAACATCGTATGCTGCAATATCCCCAATCTTATATAAACCTAAGGCATTTAAATTCGCTTCCATCCGGGAACCAATCCCCCACATTTTACTTAAAGGTTCAACTTCCCACAATTTAGAAGGAATATCTTCATAAGTCCATTTAGCAATAAACTCTTTAGCTTTCTTAGATTCAATATCTAAAGCAAGTTTAGCCATAAGCATATTGGGTCCAATACCACATGTTGCATAGAGTTTTAATTTTTCCTCAATTCTTTTTAAAATCCTTCTAGCAAGCTCTTCAGCACTCACATCATATAATTTTAAATAGGATGTGACATCTAAAAACGCCTCATCAACAGAGTAGATATAAAGATCCTCATCCGAGATGAATTCTAAATACACCTCAATCACTTTACTAGAATACTCCAGATAGGACTGCATTCTTGGCTTAGCAAAGATGATATCAAGGTCTTTTGGTATTTCAAATATACGACATCTAGAAGGAATACCTTTAGATTTTAAGTAAGGTGTTACAGCCAAAACAATTGACCCACCACCTCTACCACTATCTGCTACTACCAAGGGTGTTGTAAATGGATCAAGCCCTCGTAATGCACATTCTACAGAGGCATAAAAACTCTTTAAATCTATACATAGAATGTTTCTATTAAGTTTATATATCTCCATATCAATCATTATTTTTTCCTCTTTGGTTTAATCATTATATACCAATATTTAGAATTAAAATCAGTGAAAATTTATGAAAATAAAAATGAAAAAAGTCTACATCATGGAAAGCGCCTTGTAGACTTTTTTACATCTTTTATCATAGAATCATTTTCATTATGACATATTTATTTCTTATTTTATGCAGACTCTAATAACTTCTCAATATCATTCAATTGAATCACTTTGGTTGATAATTGTTTAATATACTTCAAATCCTCTAATCGTGCTAATCTTCTACTTAATGTCTCGGGACTGGTGCCTAGAAAAGATGCCAAATTCTTTCTAGACATTGTAAGTTCAACAATATTACTATCTTTATTTGGATCCATCAAACCAACTAAGAATTTTGCAATTCGCATTTCAACAGTTTCTGCAGAAATCCAAGTCATTTGTTTTTCTGCAACTTCTAATCTTAATGACATTTCTTTTAGTAACATAAACGCTATGGCCGGATACTTTGCAATAACTGCTTCAAACTGATCCTTTTTAATCATACAAACATCTGTATCTTCAACCGCCTCTGCAAAGGATTCATGGACACTTGTGGTAAATATATTAAGCTCACCTGTAAAGTCTCCAGGATATAAAAATCTAAGTAATTGCTCTTTATAACCTTCAGATAACCGATACATTCTAACTAACCCTTTTTTAATAATATACAACGTATCTGCTTTTTCATTAACTTGATAAATAATCTCTTTTTTCTTGAATTTTTTGGATTTTAAAAGTGGTAATATATGTTCAAGCTGATCATATGCTAAATGATTAAAAATTGGCACTTTAAGTAAACAATTTTTATCTGAACTCATATCGTCATGTTCACAATGTGTATTATGTTGATTCAATTTAAACACCTACCTTTAATCTTAAACTATAGTACCATTTTACCTTATTTATCTAACTTTTAAACTTTAAGAGTCGCATTGCATTTAAAATAACAACTAAAACGCTCAATTCGTGTATTAACATACCTGAACCTAGATTAACGAGTTTAAATAAAACACCAGATAACAGTATAACAACTGTAAGGACAGCAATCAGTGTATTTTGTTTCATATTAGCATTTGTTTTTTTAGCTAATTTATATGCATGAATGAGTTGAAGTAAATTATCAGACATTAATACAACATCAGCAACTTCAGTGGATACTTCAACACCGGCAATTCCCATTGCAATACCTAAATTTGCCGTTGCAAGCGCTGGTGCATCATTTAATCCGTCTCCAATCATTGCCACCTTATAACCCTCTTTAATTAAGGATTTTATATGTTCTACTTTATCCTCCGGTTTAAGACCAGCATGAATTTCATCAACATCAACACTTCTACCAACATTTAATGCAACTCGTTCTTGGTCACCTGTTAACATAACTACCTTTTTGATTCCCAGTGCTTTCAAACCATTTAGTGCATTTTTAGCTTCTTTTTTAATTTCATCAGCAATCGCAATTAGACCAACTACTTTAGAATCAATTGAAGTAAGAACAGTTGTATATCCTTTTTCTTCTTCAGTTCTTAGATCATCAATGACATTAGGATCTACTAAAATATTTTGTTTGACTAATAATTCATGTGTACCAATGACTACAAGTTTATCATCAACTAGTACTTTAATGCCCCCACCTTTAATAATCTCAGCATTATGATGTTCTTTACTTAAAACGATATCTTTTTGAGCTGCATACTTAACAATAGCTTTACCTAGGTGATGTTCTGATACACTTTCTGCAGATGCTGCATAGTATAACCAGTCATTTTCATTAAAACCGTAATTCTTTGTATGTACTACCACAGGTCTACCAACGGTTAAGGTCCCTGTTTTATCCACTACCAAAGCATCGATGTGTGCAAAGTTTTGCATCGCCTCGCCACCTTTAATTAAGATACCACTGGATGCTCCATTTGAAATACCTGCAACCGTTGATACGGGAGCACCAATAACTAATGCACCAGGACATGCAACAACTAAAAATGTAATGGATAAATGTAAATCTCTTGTCCATAATAAAACAATAATTGATAACAAGACAACAACAGGCGTATATATTTGAGCAAACTTATCTAAAAACTTTTGAGTCTTTGATTTACTTTCTTGTGCCTCTTCAATGAGTTCAATCATTTTACTAAAAGTCGTATCACGTCCAACTTTAAGCGCTCTAATCTCTATATAACCATCTTCAATCAATGTACCACTATAAACCATTTCATCAATCTTTTTACCTACAGGCATAGATTCACCTGTAATACTTGATTCATTAACTGATGCAAACCCTTTAGATACTATGCCATCAACTGGAATAATAGATCCTGTTTTACCTACAATTAAATCATCTACGATAACCTCATCAACTAATCTTGTAACAACGTGACCGTCTTTGATGACATCAGCAGTTTTAGGTGATAAATTCGTTAATTTCTTTAATGCATTTCTCATTTTCTTTAATGTCTTAGCCTCTAAATAAGCACCAAACATAAATAGAAATGTAACCACAGATGATTCAGTATATTCTTTAATATACAATGCACCAATCACTGCAATAATAACTAATAATTCAATACTGAATTGCTTCATTACAGTGGATTGAATTGCCTTAATCAAAATTGGTATGCTTGCTAGAATGGTAGCAATTATTAATAAAATATCACTGATATCCTTAAACCCAAAATATGCGAATATAAACGCACTTAAGATTAAAACACCTGAAATCAAAGTAATGATATTTTTATGTTTATTCACTAGATTAATCATATATACTCCCTGATATAAAACCCCAATTTATGGGGTTTTATAAATTAATATGTGCTTGATGAAATGACTTGATAACCTAAATTACCAATTGTATCAACAATTTCTTTTTGACTAACAACTGCATCATTAAATTCAGCTTTAACTTTACTTGCGTGAAATAACACTTTCGCATCAGACACACCTTCTTTTTTGTTTAAAGCAGATTCGATCTTTTTGATACATGATGGACATGTTACTGTCTCTAATTGAATTTCTATCTTTTTCATGTGAACTCTCCTTTTTTTATTTTACATACTCATTTTAGTCTAAAAAATGTGCTAAATCCTTGACCTGCATCAATTATTCATAGGTTTACCCATGTATCTTATAAAAAAAACGACCACAAGGATCGTTAAATATTTAAATGATATTTTCTAAATCTAGAATATATTGAATTGATGTAGCAATTTTAGTATGGTTCACTTGGATATTTTTATCATAATTGCTCATTAAATATCCATTAAATGTTTCAATCATTTCTAAATCATTCTCTGAATCACCTGCCACGATAATATCGTGTTTTTTATTAATCCAATTTAATAAATATTGAATAGCTACTGCTTTATCTGTTTTATTAGAAATAATCTCAACTAAGTTTTCAGTATGGGTTGGAATAACATATACTTTAAATGCATCATTAAAATCAGCTTGAATAGATTCTTTAATTTGGTAAACAGTATCTATTTTTGGAAAGTTATAGGTCACTTTTAAGATATCTAAGTTAGGTTCGTATGTTTTACTATTAATAAATGTTGAGATAAACATATTTGAAATTATAAGATCTTGGTAGTTATTCATAAGCAAGGTTAATGAATCCATTCGTTCATGTTCCATATTAAATGCATGAATAATATGATGATTACGATCTAAAATCAGTCCACCACTACAAAGAATCAAATAGTCATAAACGATTTGAAACTTTTCGACTTCCTTCATAAAACTACTATAACTTCTACCGGTAGCAACTACAAATATATGTCCATTTTCTTTAGCTTTTTTTATCAACTCTATATTAATTTTGATTTCTTCTTTACTACGATAAAACGTGCCATCATAGTCAAAAATTAAAACTTTACTCATTTAATAAGTCTCCATTCAAGTGCTATTTTTATTGTGCATGTACTCCATTATAACATGATAATTACAGCATTTTCTTTATATTCTTACTAAGCATTTAAACAGTTTCACTTTTTAATTTAAATATGATAAAACGTTGTATAATATAGACAACGTTACACGA
Organism: Acholeplasmataceae bacterium UBA4853; assembly: GCA_002399815.1. Lineage (GTDB taxonomy): Bacteria > Bacillota_I > Bacilli_A > Acholeplasmatales > Acholeplasmataceae > Acholeplasma. The sequence goes on along the minus strand of DHEJ01000010.1, from coordinate 52,449 downwards.
TGAAGGAGTGTCTTATGAACAAAAGTATTGATTTATTGAAATCCATGTATTTTTCTGAAACTGAATCTCAAATCTATATGTATTTACTAGAAAACCCCGGTCAAACAGTATATGAGATTTCTAAAAATTTAAGAATATCACGATCTTCTATCTATGTTGTAATTGATAAAATGCATCAGGAAGGTATTGTACTACTTGAAAGTGGCCAAAAAGAATTATACTATGCACAAGAACCAAATGAACTCATCAGCATGTTAGATTATAAACATCAAGAAAACATCATAGAATTAAAAAAAACCTTAAACAGTATTAAGGTTCAACCCTTGAAAACACCCTACTTTAATATGAATGGCTTTGATGCAATCATTGGTAAGGCTAGAACACTTCTTTATGAATCAAGACAGGAAGTTTATATGAATACAGATTTACCACTTGAACTTTTTGATGATGCATTTGAATTCTTAAAAAGAAAAAGTGTAGATGTCCACATTTTTAGTTTTGCTAAAACAAACTATGATAAGCCAAATGTCTTCATATATAGTCATAATATTGAGGACACTGGAGCAAACCGGTTAATGTTAGTTAGTGACTTAAAAAGCGTATTAGTAGCCAACTATGATCCATTTAGAGATGAATGGCAAGCAACAACTACTCAAAATCACTTAATGATTAGGATTGTGTCAGAACATATTCATCACGATATCTATCTGATTAAGCTTAAATACAAACTTAATAAGAGTTTATTTGAAACATTCCCTGATCTAGCCATACATACCATTGCAGAGAAGGTAGGCTCTAAATTATTAAAAAAGACTGATTAATCTTTAAGTAAATACATATTAATAAGAATTTAATCCATCGATTAAATATATAAATAAAAGGCATAAAAGTGAATTTTAAGCCTTTTTTTAAACTTATTAAATATGTTTTGAATATACTTACAAAGAGCTATTTAATTCAAGTAACGTGATACTTTCCACCAACCTAGACTATTAGCGATTGCTTGCAAAAAGTGCGGTAGGGAACATATTTATATTTCCCTACTCAAGCAAAAATAGGTGATAAGAATACATCATGTATATAAATTTAATTGCAAATTCTAGAAAACTTAGTGTATGGAAACATACAAATCAATTGGTAAGTTGAAATTTACCTTTCTTGATTTTTACAATTATTACTACATTTTGATCCTAATTTTTGTATTAGTTTGCACTCTAAATTATCATGTTTTATGACTTTAATTTAAAATTCTTTGAAATCCACATCAATGATTTTATATCCTTCCGTTAAAACATCTATATTCATTATGATCTCCCTCCATCAAATTACTATCTATCTATTCTCCTTATAACATTCATTAAAAATAAATTTGTATGTTTTCACATTCAATTTTTTTCGACATCTATGTTCGTGATTTTAATACTTGCATTCATGGTATTATTTTTGACGACTGTTTCTCTGTCTTTATAAACTAGATTTGGATTAAGTTCCTTAATCGTAAGCAGTAGTTAATCAATGATATAATTTGAAAACTATGGTTTTATAAAATCAAAAATTATAACTATTCTCTATTAAACAACCACTTAACATTACCAGATATAACATCAGTATTAATGAAAATTTTATTTTCTTACTTTAACTCACTATTAAAAACGTAGTTGGTATATTCAGATTTCTGTTCTGAAAAAGGTTTTCCATCAATAACCTTTATATAAACATTGCTTTTTAGAGTAATTGAACTATCGGATATTTTTGTTACTTGACCAAAATAAATATTCTCTAAAATCAAATTTCTATTTGCAACATATGAATAGAAAACAGTATTAAGTGCTTTATCATTTAATGTTGAAGGATAGATATAGCCATCAATGGTTGTATCTTGTATTCTTACATAAAATCTTCTGATTGAATTTGTGACTTTATAAACATTATAATTTGAATCACTTTTTTTCATTAGCCATTCAGATATAAAAGATAGTTTTAAATTTGTCAACTTAGATGGGAGATTTTCCTTATCAATGTATTGATTTTTCATAATACCCATATATTTTAGTAATGTCGTATATTTATGATTCCAAGTATAGACAGTTACAAGGATAATATCATCTTTTTTAATTTCAAGCTCATTCACTGGCGTCAATATTGAATTTCTAGATGTATACAAAACCGATTCTCTTAAATCATTTAGTCTTCCAAATCTAGTCACATAATTAACCGGTGGATTCCAATACTCTGTAATATTAGATGTTATTTTATTTGTTTTTCTTATTCTGTAAAACTTATCCTTATAGTTAAGCAAATCCTGTGATCTATAATATGGATCATAAGATGAAAGAAAGAAACCACCGAAAAATAAAATGTCAGAAACTTCCTTATATACTTGTTCATAAGTTAATGTGTTGAAATCACGCGCGTTAAAAGAATCTATTTTAGATTTAAATTGCTGAAAACTTTCAAAATTCAACACAAAATTCCCAAATTGATAACTTTCTTTATTCATTGTAATCAATATTAAAGAGTAGCAAAAATATCACTACAAGCTTTTAAAATGTATTCCGGAATCAATTCATACTTCTCTGTGGCCAAATCAAACAACAATAGATTTTGGTTATGAAAAAACTCACATAAGTATTTCCATAAAATTTTATTTGTTTGCTTACTTGGATCTTTTTCTAAAAGCAACCTAGCTGCTATAACCTTATCAATACTCAGTGAACCATTAAACAATTCTTTGATATTTTCGACATTATCTACGATAGTAAGTGAATTGTTGTAGTCAAATTCTTCAATAAAGTCTTTAATCAATGACGCAGCATGTAAAATATTCTCTGATGTCATTTCTGTTTCGTCAAGGTTTAAAGGTTTACTTCTAAAATGCAACAAATTAGATATTAAGGAGTATTCATCAGAATCATTCTTATTGATTAAATCAAAATAATTTCTTAAATGAACCAATCTGGCAATATGATTTTTTTGAATATCACGCGCTAATCTTTCCTCGTTTTTTACACAACTTATGATATCGTTTCTATCGATAGCCAATTCATTGATTTCACCATTTTTATTATAAAGGTAAGATGCCTCTATTTCACCCCTTATAGGCAATCCATTATAGACAAAATCTATAATGGGAACAAAATCGTGCGTAAGCATAAGTACAGTTTTACCTCTTAAATTTGGCCTAACTTTCGATGAGAATAATTGATAGATTATCGCATATTTTTTACTTCCGTCAAAGCTTGAAACAGGATCATCTAATATAATTAAATCAACATTTTTGTTGATTGCTTCAACACTGAACAGAATTAATGATATTGCATTTCGCTCGCCATAACTTAACGTATTCTTTGGGTCATCAACCATCATATCAATATCAATAGGTTTTAATATTGTTTTGCAATCTTCTTCACTATTAATCACTGTTTCAATATGATACGGAATACCAGAAATTTCAAAAAAATCATTCACAAATTTATGTAATTTTTTAATGTTTGTAGTAAGTTTAACTTTAAGTTTTATTAACTCAGTATTTAAAACTTCAATTTTCTTTATATATTCAGATAGTTTATTATTAATATTTATAGTCTTGTTATAAACTTCTTCAGATATGTTTTTATATAAGGACACAGTTAGTTTAAAAGAGTCAAAATAGCTTTGCAATGTGTCTTTACTAAGATACGACAGACTAATAAAATTCAAATTCTGCAATTGCTGTAATTTCACATTTTCAAGTTCAAATTGGGTTAATAGAGTTTTAATCTGTTCTATTGATTCATTGCCAATTGTTCCAGTCTTTTGTTCAGATAAAATGTTGTCAGAAATCTCTTTTGTAGTATATTTTCTTATTGTTGCTAAGGTGGCATTTGCAGAGCCACTATTTTTTAAAGATGTTTTGTCAAATGCATTTATAACGACGTTATGCATGTTATCAAAATTATAATCTAGTTTACTTAAGCAAAATGGGCAATCATTGTCCTGAACAAATAATTTTCCTTTTTTAAACCAATCAATCCATTCAAAATTATTAGGACTAACTAACATTTTTTTATATCCAGAAATCTTATCATCAATTATTGTTTCAATATTAATTTTTTTTATACCTTTAGCAAAGCTTGTTGATCCTAGAAAGTTTTTTTTATTTTTATCAAGTTTAACTGTATTTAGCACTTGATTAATCTCTTCACTAACATTGTACAATTCTTCAGACTTAATCTCTGTTATTAAATCTTCAAAGCTCGCTCTAATAATACTTTTTTGAATCTCATAATCTTCTGTTTTAACAATTATCTCAAATGTATTATTAATCAGATCTTCCCGAAAGAGGAATCGCTCCACATAATCATTATCAAAATATAAAGTACTGCTAATCCCATCGAAACTTACTTTAGGTTCTTCGCTAGATCCAAATGAAACATATCTATTTATAACATCTATATTATTATTTACAAAGGCATCAAGACTTTTACCTAGTGTGGTTTTACCAATACCGTTCATTCCATACTTGATATTTAATCTATCCTTTACGATTTGTATGTCTGCTTTTTTAATATTTCCACAGTTTTTATAAGTGATTTTCATACTATTTCTCCTTTTCAATGCTATTGAATTGTTTAATGCATTTTAGCAAATTACACTATTATTATATTCCTTTGAATTAGCGTCCATTTTAATCATTCATTTTTGTTAAGCCATTATTTTAATATGAGAGACGTCACACTATCGAGAAGTGTCTAGTGTATTCATGTTATATATTATTTATTATACAGTGTGTTTTCACAGACTAATTGCCAAGACAATATCAAAGTGCTTGATTAGTGTTGTCGTAGTATGCTTTGAGCTGTTTTCAATATGTTTTCACATTTAAGTTTTTTGATATATAAATATACTGAAGTAATATAAAAACATACCTTAAAACTAAAATTATTATCTCAAAATGTTGAAAAATTCCTTAAAGTGAGTATATCATTTTCTTCATCGATTGCATTCATCACATAAAGAATATCGCGACCTCTAAAAATCTTGTAATTTAATTTTGCTCATAAATCTATCTTCTAATAGATTTTAACCATTCGGTATCAATTTTCAAAACCAGCGATCTTTTTAAGTTATTAATTTTTTTGTTAAAGTATAATTCGGCAAACACATCACTCTTTATATCTAACATGTCATTTCCAAACAATGATTTCTCACTCAAAAATTTTGGTGCTGAAAAATAGTACTTATTATTATTTTCACCATTCATTGTTAAATAGAAAAATCTTTCGCCATTTTCAGATTCATCATAAAAAATTTTGCATTCAATCGCATCTTTTGCTTGAAAAAGTGCATTCGGAAATTCATTGTTTCCTAAAAAATGAAATAGATATCCTGTTTTTGTAGATGCAATGAAAGAATCCTTTATAGCGTGATACGGATAATGCCCGTTACTTGATAGATGACTGCTTGACACAATACAATCGTTGAAACGCTTTTTAATATGATTAACTCTCCTGGTTGAAATATCTGCCCTACTCGCAAATTCTAGGTTACATATGTGCTCAATAATATCTTTATAGGCTCTTACCATCTCATTGTTTTCATATGATATAGTTCTTACATCGTGTGCATACGCTAATTTCTCTGCCTCTTCATTAAATCCATTTGCAGAGAAAAAAACTCCAATTTCAGTTCTTCTATTTTCAATCATCTCTTTCGTCAATTTACTTGAGACGGTATAGTTTTCACTTATATCTTTTAAAATTCCAATTAATTCTCTGATGTGTTCTTTTGTCGCAAATCCAGAACTACTTGCAGTCTTGCTAAAAAACTTAACTTCACCTAACAATCTTAAAGGATAGATAAATGGAATCTTGTCTTTGTAATCGCATGGTGCATCTATTTGATGCCATGCACCGCGTCCCTTAATCTCAATAAAATTCTTTCTTTTTTGTCGAATTCTATCTTTATGCTTAGAAACATCTACAACTTCATAATCACTCATCTTTAAAAGTTTCAGTATAAGTAATTCAAACAGTTCACCTTGAAATTGTCCTTTTTTCATTTTATCACTTCCATCCATTCCTAAATGTTACACATATTTTCTAATACACTAAAAACCATTACCTCTTTTGAATATTTTACCTTCTTCTGTATTTGTTAGTTTTTGTTAATCTAATGCATTAGCGATGATTTCTCTAACTGCATGATATGGTTTCCGGTTTTCAAGTATCTACTCAATATTCAAATCAAACTTATTCAAACTAATCCCCTATCATTGTTTTGTCTTTATTATACATTCAATCCTATCTAAAAACAATGATTGATGGTATTCACGAACAATTTTGATATTAAAACATGTTCGCACATTCAAGATTCCATAATTAGGAAACATAAAATTCTATGTTTCCACATACACCTAAAAATTAGCGAGATACAAAAAAATAGCCCACTTATCAAAAGATGGGCTATTATAATCTAAATAATCAACTTTCAGATATTTTTGATAAATTTGTAAGGCTATCTTAAAACAAGCAACGACACACTCTCCACCAATGGGGTATAAGGAAACATATCTAAAGGTATAATTTCTTTAAGTTCATAGGTTTGAAGTAATATAGCAAGATCTTTAGCTAAAGTTGAAGGATTACATGATCCATAAATTAACTTTTTAGGCTTATATTTTAAAACTTGCTTAATGGTATCATATCCAAGACCAGTTCTAGGTGGATCAAAAAACATTGCATCCACTGTATCAATTTCTAAATTCTTTAAGGCTTTAGTGAAGTCTGATTGAATGACCGTAACATTAGTAATGTTATTTCTTTTCAAGGATAAGATTGCACTTTGAACACTCTTTTGATCAATTTCTATTGCATATACTTTTTTAACATCTGCTGCAATATAATGACTGATTGGTGCAATACCTGCATACGCATCAATGACTACATCTTCTTTTTTTAAGTTTGCTAGTACTTTCATTTTATGATAGAAAATATCTGCCATCTTAGTGTTTAACTGGAAAAAGGATTCAGGATATAGTGAGAATGTTTGACCATTAATCTTTTCATTAATGGTAGCTTTTCCAAGAATCTTTTCATAGTCCTTAGAAAAGAAGACTTGATCTTTATACTCATTTGTATAGAATGCAAAGACTGAAACAATCTCTGGAAATTGTTCAACTAACTTTTCAGATACTGTTAAAATATCTTCAAATTTTTCCATTAATAGGAAAGATACTTGAGTTTCACCTGTTGTATCTGATCTTCTAATCACAACCGATTTAACATAACCACTTTTATCTTTTTGTATATATGCATGGAACTTATATGTATCCATGAGCACTTCTAACGCTTGAATCATTTCATTAATTCTTGGATGTTGAACCGGTGTATCATTAACAGGGATAAATTCGTTTCCCCCTTTAGCATATAAACCAAACTTATTTTTACCATCTATTTTTCTAGCTGGTAAAGATACTTTATTTCGGTATCCTAAAGGTTGTTCCATACCAACTGTTTGTTTTATTTTGGCATAGACTATTTTTTCATCTAAATAATGATTTAAGGAATTAATTAAGATGTCACGTTTTAATTGAAGTGATCTTTTATAGGTTAAGTGTTGCATATTATATGCACCACAAGATTCATATAAAGGATATTTAACTTCTAAACGGTCAGGGCTACTTACTTTAATATTTACAATTTCAGCAACAATTCTCGTAGGAAATATCTCTTTGATGCTGACTTCTACAACTTCATCAGGTAAAGCATTATCAACAAAAACAGCCAGTTTATGGTAATATCCAATACCTTCTCCGTTAATACCTATCTTCTTAATAAGTACTTCGATTACATCATTAATTTTTAATTGTTCATTGACCATTTAGTCTATTCCCCTCTTATTTACTTTTTAATTGATAATAAGGATTTTTCTTTTTTTGATACTTAGCAAAACTACTAACTTCTGGTTTTCCTACCGTTTTTTTAGAATCCTTTTTAGAATCCTTACCTTCACGTTTTTTATCATCTTTTTTCTTATAATTTCTAAACTTTAAATAATCAGGATATTTAGAATCACCTTTACTAGATTCTTTACTTGATTTTTTTGATGTCTTTTTATCCGTTACTTGTTCTAGTGTTTTCACTTCTTGAGTTACAAAGTTATGAGATATCACTTGAATTTTAGTTTGAATATGTTTTTCTATATCTTGAAGTAACTTCATTTCTGCAGGATCACAAAATGCTATTGCTTTACCACTAAGTCCGGCACGTCCAGTTCTACCAATACGGTGGATATAAGTTTCAGGTACCTGAGGTAAATCATAATTAAAGACAAAATCAAGTGCTTCAATATCAATACCTCTAGCAGCTATATCAGTAGCTACTAGTATTTTAGTTTTACCACTCTTAAGATTACTTAAAGCGCGTTCACGTGCTTGTTGTGATTTATTACCATGAATAGGTTCTGCAACTACATTTTCTAATGCTAATTCTTTAACTACCCTGTTAGCATTTTGTTTAGTGCGAGTAAAGACTAACACTGAAGTCATGTTCATTTCTTGAATTAAATGGACTAATAATTTAGTTTTTTGTTTTTTCACTACATGATAAACAGTTTGGTTAATTAAATCTAATGTTTTAGTAACTGGTGTAATTGCAATTCTTACTGGATCTTTTAAAATCTCTTTAGCTAGTAATTCTATTGATTTAGGCATTGTAGCTGAAAAAAGCATGGTTTGTCTATCATTTGGAATCTCTTTTAAAATGTTTTTAACATCTTTAATAAAACCCATATCTAGCATTTGATCTGCTTCATCTAAAACAAGATATTTTACATGTTGTAAGGATATTATACCTTGATTCATTAAGTCTTGTAAACGACCTGGTGTTGCAATTAAAACATCTACACCTTTTCTTAGTGCTTCTTCTTGTCTTTTTTGTGATACACCACCAAAAACTGTTGTATTCTTAATATTTAAGTATTTAGAATACATTGTAAAGTTTTCTGCAATTTGAGTAGCAAGTTCTCTAGTTGGTGTTAAAACTAAAGCTTCAATTTGTCTTACTTTTGTAAAATCCCTATTTTCAAATAGATTTTGTAAAATGGGAATAGCAAAAGCAGCTGTCTTTCCAGTTCCTGTTTGTGCACTGCCTAGTAAGTCTTTTTTTGCTAACAAAACAGGGATTGCATCAACTTGAATTGGAGTTGGTTCCTTATAACCTGCTAAGACTACTGATTTTATGATTCTTTCGATGATACCTAGTGATTCAAATGTCATTATTATTTCTCTTTCTTGTTTATTTAATATAAAAGGTGCATGACTAAAAACATCAAACACCTTTTTTTAAATGTTGAAATTAATAACCGCATAAAAGTATACCATAATTCATATAAATATCATAGAACCACGTGCATTAAGGGCTTAATCTTATTAAAAACACATGATTATCCTAAATTCACTATCGATAACATAAATTATAATTAAATTAGGTTAAAAAATTCATTATTGACTAGATAATTACCTTATCCACAACATTTTTTAGTATCATTTCTATTTCTATTGATATTTCAATTGGTTTATATTTAGCATTTGAAGCATCATTTCCAGTAATCGTCTTATAGTGTACTAAGGCTGATAAATAAGCACCATATATACTTGGATGATTTAAATCAGCATATAGGTTAATCTCTGGATGACTTAACATGACTTCCATGAATGCATCACCTACTAAAGAAATTAAAGATTGGGTTTCTAAAGAAACAGCCTTATATCCTTCTGAAATTGTTTCATGCATGGCTTCTTTCAATAAATCATCTGGGTAATTATAAGCCCATGTTTGATATAAAACTGTTTGTGCGCCATTTGTCTTTATCAGTTGGTTATAGTTTAAGACACTTTGCTTAAAACGATTAAAATCAGTGATCAATCCATCACTTTTTTCTTGTAAAATAACATGAGTATATAGATTGTTATTTAACAATCTTTCAACATTAAATGCATGCTCATCAAGATATTGAAAACTGGTACTGTGCTCTATATATACAATTGAACCATCATTTTCAATCATCTGTTTGACCATCATCGGAATATTATATGTATATCTTGTCAGACTATTACCAATAAATAAAAGATCATAAATCTTTGAATTCTTTTCATATATAACATCAATATCGACCTTAGATTGGATTAACCATCCATCTTCTAGATACACAAAAATCGAAGCAGCACCTGCTCTAATAAACGTCACTGTTTGATTAATTTCATCTATGATTACATTCGGATCATTTAAAGAAAATCTGATATTTTTATTTAAAGCATTTTCAGGAAAATATTTAATCTGATAATTATATGTAACACCAGCGTAATAGGTATCTTTTTCTTCTAAATCGAAACGAATACTTTCAACTAAGGAAACTGGTATGACATTAATCACATGATTTATAACTTTACCTGAGGTAGATGTCACTGTAATTACCGCTTCTCCTAAGCTTATTCCTAAAACTAGTCCATCTTCACTCACTGTGACTATGGATTCATCACTAGATTCAAAAATGAATTCATCGTTACTTAATGAACTACTAACAATCATGTATTTACTTTCACTTATCATAATTTCACTAACAAAATCCGTGGTTAATATGACTTCTTGATCACTGTAACCTACACAACTTGAAAGCATCATTATGTTGATAAAAAGAAACATTAATATACTTTTTCTAAATCTCATTATAGCCCTACTTATTATTCATATTTTTATTTTAAACTCTATAACCTCAATATTAAGTTAAATCGTCTTTTTATCATAAATTCCAAAGATTAACTTAATTCTTACCCACAAGGATGTCAAATCTTTTAAAACAACTTAAATCCAGTCTCTAATGTTTCAAATTAAATATCGTTATAACTATTTATTTGATTTCATCATATAAGATATTTTTTCTCTTTTTAATCTGACAAATGCAAAACCCATCATAAATAGAATAACTGTAATAGATAGGATAAAAACAGTATTTAAAGAACCAGTTTGTAATTTAAAGGTTGGATTTTCCATACCAAACATTTCATCAAACAACTTTTCAATTGGCAGATTAATCGTTAAAATATAGTAAATTATCAACACTATTACATAATTTAAGTAAGTTGAAATACTAAAGATTAGTGTTCTAAACAACCTCTTATATCCCATTAAGTAATATAAGCAATTCATATCCTGGAAACTTTTTAACATTCCACTACCATAAATTATCATTAAACTTACGAGAGCAAGGTATAAGATAATATATGTTATCCAAAGATAAATGATGTTTTCTCTCAATAAAACTTTAAGAGTAAATTCATTATCCTCAAATAATCCAACTGAATTCTTGAAATTTAATAAATCATAGTTTTCTAAATCTCGAGTACTTGTCATTATTCTTTTATTTTGTAATAAATTACTCTCAAATACGCCTGATATAATTTGGTTTATGATTTTTTCACTTAAAACAATTTCTACAATACCTTCTTGAATCACTGAACTAAATTCTACATTTTTAACAGTCAATTCATTGATCATTTTCTTTAAACTAAACGATTGATCATTAACTTCTCTTAATTCAAATGTTTTACTTATCATTTGACCAATATTTGGATTTGATTGATAGTTATTTGAAATAATTATGTTTATTTCATTTTCATTCAAGGTTGGATTTGCCTGATTAAATCTGATTTGACTAGGTAATAATGTTAAATTTGTTGCTTCTTTCAAGTCTAAAACCAGTTGATTAAATAAAGTACCAGATGGTATCGTTTGATATTCGAGTGTCAGATTAAAATCTTCAATGCTCATAAAAATCGGAATAGTATTGAAAAGAGTATCCAATAAAATTGCTTCATTTATCTTTTGACTTAGTAAACTAGCATACGTCTGATAATGATCTAAATAGATTGCTGAAACTCTTAAATCAATGCCTTGGATGGATAACACATCATTGACTAAAACACCGTATTTATTACTAATATACTCTGGAATTACCACTTCACCTGGGTATACTTCAAGTAAATCACCCTGATAATCAAATTTGTCTGTTTTAGAAACAAAAATTACCTCACTTTGAGTTAATGCATTTGTAGATACTAATTGTCTAACTGATAAATAGTTATTTTCATCATTAAACTCTTTTAATTCATAATAGTTTAAACCTGAACCCTTAATCACATCTATAAATTCATTTTGATCTACATTAAAAATAGTAAACATCATTGTACTGATTAGGCATAAAAACAATAACGAACTAAAAAATAAAATCGATCGAATCCAATTATTTTTGATTAAAGAAAATCCACCTTTAAGTGCAATAAAGTGATTCTTATTTACCACCCTTTTTGGTAGCTCGATTAGATTGTCATGTTTAATAATCTCTTCATGATTAAAGTTTAGATCTTTATAAAAAGTAAGTTTTTCGTATCCAAATGATACATTAGTTAACGCATCATGAGTAATGATAATCACAATTTTATCTTCTTTATAATAGTTAAGTGTATCAAATATAATTTGAGTTGTTAATTCATCCGTATTAGCTGTCGGCTCATCAATCAACATAATTGGTTTATTCTCAATAATTATCTTAGCAATTGATAATCTAGATTTTTCGCCTTTTGATAGACTTAGAGTTTTTTTATTTAACAGCTGATATATATTTAATTTTTTTGTAACTTCATGAATGAAATCAATATCATCATTGACCATTCTTAAATTATCAAGTGCTGTTAAATTGGGATTTGTGTTAGATTTTTGAAAGTAAAAAGATATATTTCGGGCAATAAAATCTTGATTAACCTCATTGAAATCATCATAAAAGACAGTTCCATTGTCAGCTTTGTCAATTGAACCAATGATATTAATGAGTGTAGTTTTACCTACTCCAGATTCTCCTTTTATAAAGTAAACTGTATTCTTCTCAAAATCAAAATTGAAATCAGAGAAAATCAATTGGTCATCAAATCTTTTACTTAAATGATTCACCCTTATTTTATTCATATCGTATATATTCCAACATCTTATTTTTTGTCATAAGGAAAACTTCTATTATAATCAGTAATAAGAATGCACCAAATGGTATTAGAAGTGAAACGACTGGACTGATACCTGTAATAACTAGATTTAATAATTGATTAGATCCAGTAAACATGATCATAATTGCATTTAATATATTATTTGATAATATACCTACGATTATCGCTGGAATTATCATAAACATGCTAACAACAAGGATGTGATAAGAAATAACTTCTGATTTTTTCTTTCCCATAAAGATGAATCTTAAATCATCACTAAATGTTTCTTTTTGATAATTCTTGATATATATATACATGAATACAAAAGATATTACAAAAACAAAAACGATAACAACTAATAAGAAATTTTTAAATTGTATTGCATTGTTGTAGGCAAAATTAAAATTATCATAATGATTAATACCTAAAGTCAACGATTTATCAAATATTTTATCGAGATTATCTAATAGTTGATTTTTATTAAAAATAACACTACTGGAATCACTTTCAGTTAATAAATTATTACTTACAATACTTTCATTGATTTCATCAAATAACAAATCACTGATGATCATATGACCATAGTGTATTTGAACACTTTGATCATAATAACCAAAGAATCCCACAATTCTAATATCTTCTAATCCAAAGTTATCGTTAAAATAGGTTAAAACATCTTCAACCTTAAAGACATTAGAATCGAGATATGCTTGTTCAACAGAATCTTTTGTTACATTCTCATTGAGTAAGTTAAATAAGTAAACATCAGAAATCATGACTTCGTTTTTTTCTTGCGGGAATTGCCCATAATAATAGTAACCGGTTGTTACTTCAACTTCTTCCATATTCATATATTCATTGCTTAACATTTGACTTGTAACAAGTTTTAATTTTTCTGAATGCTTAAAGACACCTGTATAAGGTTCTTTATTAGGGTATGATGCTAAATATGAGTTATATTTATCAGTATAATCTGCAAATGATCTTCCTATTGTGTAATCCTCAATACCAGTTTTTTTAATGTATGTTAGATACACATCTTTTGAAATAACTGATGGGAATAGGAGATTACTATCTTCTTCAAATGTTTCTGCTGTAAAAGTATCAACAACAATTAATCTAATTTCTACTGGATAAGTAGATGAAAATCCGCTAGGAAATACATCTCCAACCGAAATCAAGATACCAGTTTCATTCATTATTAAATCTAATAACTTTTCATTAACAATGATTGGGTAATATTCAATATCAGGAGTATTCGGATATAAATCTGTGTCAATTATATAGTTTTCAATACTTTTGCCTGTTATTTTAAATGTATCTTGGCTATCAAAAGTAACACTTGTATTAATACTCTGTAGTGTTCTAAATTGAAATATTTGTAAAAATGACTCCTCTAGAGAACCGTTTAAATCGCCAAGATGTACTTTATAATATTCATATGGTAAATTTTCAAATGAGTTAATCAGTGAACTTTCTTCATCAATCTTGGTGATTGCATCATAAACAAATATGCTCAGAAATGTTAAGAGTATGAATACAAAACTAAATATGAAAGTTATTGGTTTTTTAAACAATTTAATAAAGTATAGTTTTAAGATCAGTAGAAAATTCTTAAAACCATTTTGGTTAGATGGTTGGTCATAATCAAGAACTCTCTTAACTGGATTTATATCTTTATCTGATACAAGTCTTCCGTTTTCTAATTCAATCACTTTGTCTGCATAAGTTTGTGCATATTTCTTTTCATGAGTTGCTACAATGATAGTTTTATTCTTGCTAATTTCATTAAAAATCTGGAATACTACTTCTCCAAGTTCAGTATTTAAATTTGCAGTCGGTTCATCAATCAAAATCACTTTTTTCGAACTTAATATAGATTTTGCTATAGCGATTCTTTGCTGTTCACCTTTAGATAACTCATAGCATTTTTTATGTTTTAGGTTTAAGATTTGCAGTCTATTTAAAATTGAATTAATCCTTTCTTCATTATGTTCGTATAAATTTAGATTTTCAATGACTGTTAATGCATAGAAAATATTATTATCAACAGTAATATATTCAAAATCATCATGTTTCAACGATTCGTTAAATTTAAGACTGCCTTCTTGAATTTTACCTAGTCCATAAATAAAGTTTAAAATAGAAGTCTTTCCAGAACCTGACTTACCAACTAATGCATAAAAAGCATTCATTTTGACTTCAAAATCAACATCTTTTATTTCAAATATTGTTCCATTATTATTCAGTTGATGTTTATCGATCTTAACCTTAATCATTCATAACCTCTTTAAAGAATATATGGTGTGTTTCCACACCATATATTATACTATATTAAATAATATGTTTGTTGCGTAGATGGTACTTTATAAATGAAGGTTTCAATTCAACTCTTTGATATTTCACAGATCTTCTATGATCTCTTGATGCCTTCGTAAATCTCCAACCATTTAATGAAAATTTTAGTCTTCATTTAATACAATATACCTTATTTTTTGTCATTTTGCTACATAGCTTTGACAGCTTACAAAACTGTTTTTAATTCAAGCAATGTGATACTCTCAACCAAACTCGTATAAGGAAACATATCAAAAGGAATGATACTTACAATATCATAGACTTCAGTTAAGTCAACTAAATCTTTTGCAAGTGTAGAAGGATTGCTAGAACCATAGATAATCCGTTTTGGTAAGTATTTTTTGATTGCGTTTATCGTATCTATACCTAATCCTACCTTAGTAGGATCTAAGAGCATTAAGTCTATATGCGTTTCACTTAGATTTTCAAGCGCATGATTTAACTCATCTTTTAAAAGTGTGACATTAAAAATTTGATTTTTTTCTAAAGCATTCTTAGCTGATAAAAATGCTTCTTCATTAGTCTCTATAGCGTATATCTTTTTCGCTTTTTTATGCATATAATGTGAAATTGGTGCAATACCAGCATATGCATCTATGATGATTTCATGACCTTTTAAATCAGCAAGTGTCTCCATCATTTGATAGAACTTATCTGCTTGAACAATATTTAACTGAAAGAACACATCAGGTTTTAATGAAAAATCAAATTTTTGAAGTTTTTCTTCAATGGTTTGCTTCCCATAAATTAAAATACTTTCTTCTGTAAAAAACGATTGCTTATGAAAATCATTTATAACATAATAAATTGATTTAATTTCTGGATGAATTGTCACTAGATTCATAATAAATGCATCCATAAATGTCATTTTTTTAGGAACCACAAAAACGATTTGGACCTCATTGATCAGTTGTGTTGTTCTAACAACGACATTAGAAATGTACCCAGTATTTGTTTTAACATCAAAAGCATCTATTTGATAGCGATCCATTAAGGATACAATAGTTGATAGAACTTCATTAATTTTAGAGTTTTGGACACCACAATCATCAATTGGAATAAAGTCATTTGTGCCACGTTCATACATTCCGAAACGATTTTTACCCATCAGTTTTCGAAGTGGTAGTGATGCTTTATTACGATAATGCATCGGATCATCCATACCAATGGTTTCCTTAATGATATGCTTGTCATAACGTTTTAAATATCTATCTAATGATTTAATTAAGATTTCTCTTTTTTGTGTAAGCATTGCTTGATAATCAAAGTGTTGAGTTTGACATCCACCACAGGCATCATAAACACTACAAAAAGGTGCAATACGATCTTTGGATTGGACAATAATATCAATAAGTGTAGCATTTGCTCGATTATCAAATACTTCTGTTACTAATACTTTAATCTTTTCACCAGGTAATGCATTATCAACAAAAACGGCTAACTTTTCAAAATAGCCAACCCCTTCTCCGTTAATCCCCATTCGTTTAATATCAAGTTCAATAACATCATTAACTTTAATCTTTTGTTCCAAAAAAAATCACCTACTTATGTTAAATTATACCATGCTTTATTTATATAAACTATATACCAAATAAAAAGCTGGTCTCATGTTAACCAGCTTTAATTAAATCAGATAAATGATACGATATCAATTGCCAATCTTTCAGGATCATCTACAACAATTGAGTGACCACAATTTTCATAAATAATATGGTCATTATCAGGAATCATAGAAACATTTTCATCAAACATAAACTTTGGTACAGTAATATCTTTATCACCCCAAATGATTAGTGTCTTAGATTTTAAATTATTAATCTTTCCACTACCAGGTTGATATAAACTTGGTGTATTTGATGCATTATAGTTTGCTAATGCCCAGTCAACGTCGACTAAATTTCTTTGAAGTAATGCATCTTGCATCCAAACTCTATTTTTTTCTTTATCAGGTTTTTTACCTGTATAAATTGCTAAATCATAAATGTATTCCATAAATGCTACATTTTGTGTTTGATAAGCATTTAAAAGCGGTAATACTTGAACCATATCTTTTGATAATGCATCTTTTGATTCATAAATTTGTCCTAAAAGAGGTTTTCCAGTAGCATCTTTTTTAAAGATTGGGTACCCTTTTAAGGAACCTGATGATAATAAAATGAGTGCATCAGTCATTGATTGGTAATTTAAAGCAAAGTCTAAGGCAATAACACCGCCTAAACTCCAACCTAAGATATCAACATATTTGATATCCAATGCCTCTAAGAACAATGAAATATCATATGAAAAATCACTTAAGGTTTCAATTTTATTGACATAACTTGATTTACCAAAACCTCTTAAATCTGGTGCAATCACACGAATACTTTTTGGTAGTTTTTCGAATAATGGTTCAAAAAACATTGCTGATGATGTATTACCATGAATTAATAGTAAGACATCCTTACAATTACCTTGTTCATAATAATTTAGGGTTTCCCCGTTTTTAAGTAACACACTTTTTTGTTGCATTTTTTACCTCTCTAGATTGTATATTTTAATGACGTATTAAAAAATCCAATGATTAATGCAGTAAATAACTCAGGTACTTCATACATCGATGCATGACCAACACCAGGTAATATCACTAGTTTAGATGAGCTTAAATTTTTATGTAGAAGTCTTTGATGTACAAGTGGTGTTAAATAATCTTCTTCTGCACCAACAATTAAAACTGGTACGTTAATCTTTGATAAATCATTTCTGATATCATAATGCTCAGCGGAATTAGTTAATCTAATCATACAGTCTAAAAAATTTGGATCTTTAAAAGGACCATTAATTAAATAGGTTTTTCGCTTTTCCATCCATTCTTGATTAGCTAAAATAAACGACTTAGAATAAATTACAGGAATGGTTTCCTCATAATAATTTAAAGTATCTCTTTCTTTTGCATAGGTATTCCAAACATGGCCAGTTTTAGCTAATGTCTGAGTCGTATAGGATACAGAATTAAAAATCATCAATCTATCGATAAAAGAAATATACTTTGTTGCAAATTTTAATGCAACCTCGCCACCATAACTAATACCTACAATATGTACTTTAGAAATATTTAAATGATCAAGTAATGCTTTGATTAAATCCACTTGAAGATCTTGTTGATAAGGTGATTCAAAAGAATCACTTTGTCCTTGGTCAAAAAAATCAAGTCTGATTAATTTGAAGTTTGCTGATAAAGTATCTACAAAAGGTTCCCAACTTTTAGTGGACATCATAATACCATTTAGTAGTAATAATGGTGATTTATCACCTTTAATATCATAGTAAATGGATTTATTTAAATATGTAAAACTACTCATTTGGTGATCCAATGAAACCATATTGAATTGCTTCTTTTCTTAATTGTTCTCTAAATTTAGGATGTGCAATAGATATTAATAATTCAGTACGTTCAGCAATCGTTGTACCTCTAAGTGAAACAATACCATATTCAGTAACGACATAATCAACATCATTTCTAGATAAAGATACTGCAGCACCTGGTTTTAATACAGATACAATTTTTGAAATTTCTTCACGTTCATTAGTCACTGGATTTTTCACCATAGCTGTTGAATAAAGAGAAATAAATGATTTTCCACCCTTAGAATTTTGTGCACCAACTGATGTATCTGATTGTCCACCAGTACCAGAAAATTGTACATGTCCAATCGATTCAGATGCACATTGTCCTGTTAAATCGACTTCAATCGTTGTATTAATACTAATTTGATTATCGTTTTTACCAATAACACTTGGATCATTACCTTCATTACCACGCATGAAGTATACTGATGGATTGTTATCTAAAAAATCATAAAGTTCTTGTGAACCAAATGCAAACGCTGTGACGTGACGCCCTTTATAAAAGTTCTTTTTATTTCCAGTAACCACACCAGCTTTAATTAAATCCATCATACCGTTAGTAAACATCTCAGTATGAATACCTAAATCCTTCTTATCTTTTAAACTTGCAGCAACGGCATTTGGAATACCGCCAATGCCTAATTGAAGTGTTGCTCCATCAGGAATTTGATCTGCAATTAATTTACCAATAATGATATCTTTTTCATTTGGTTCTGAGTTTAATATTGAAGGTACTTTATAATTTGATTCAATAATATAATCCACTTGAGAAATATGGACTTGATTATCTCCAAAAGTTCTAGGGAAATTCGGATTAATTTCAATAATTACAATGTCTGCTAATTCAATGGCTTCCATTTCATATACATTTTGAACAGATAATGAAATAAATCCATGCTTATCAGGCATCGAGGCAGCCATAGCAAACACATTAGGTTTTTTATGTTGAAATCTCTTTTTACCAGCTAAATGTAAATGATTTGGTATAAAAGAAATATTACCATTGTGGTGAATCTTTCTTAAGGTATTGGTATAAAACCATCCGCCAACATTAAAAGACTCTTTATATTTTTTATTCATAAAGAACTCTGCTTCTAATATCGGTAAACAGGATGAGACAGTTACATTTTTTACTTTATCAGCAACTAAATGTAAAGAATTCATAAAATTCTGAGGCTCAGCAGCCGTCATACCAACAACGATATGATCATTTGATTTAACTAGATTTACTGCTTCTAATGCAGTAATTACTTTGTCTTTATACATTGAGATACTCCTTAATTAGGATGAATGTTTTCCCCATTTAATAATGTTTGCAGCCCAAACATATCCAATACCTGCTGCAAGCATAGCTACAACAGTACCATCTTTTACTTTACCTTCTTGTAAAGCTAAATGTAGTGATAATATTTGATCAATTTGTCCAATATGACCATATTCTTCTAAATAAATAGTTTGGTCAGGATTTAAACCTAAATCTGCAACCATACCATCATGACCACTACGTTTAATATGTAATATATCTAAAAATCCAATATCTTTTCTTTCTAGATTTGATTTTCTCAATGCCTCATCAATACATTTAAACCAGTTTGGCATAGAAACATCATTTAATCTATTCTTCATTTTTATTGGATCCATTAATCTTAAGGATTGTTTTGCTTCATCTAAATTATCTTTAGTAATTGGATGTGCAATACCACCAATTTCTACACCTGCTGTACGTGATAATGAACCATCACCTATCATATGTGAGCCTAAAAGTAGGTTTTTACCATAGTTTTTCTTTAAGATGATTGCTCCACCACCTGCACCTAAATTATACATCATAGACATGTTTTTGTCAGTATAATCGACAAAATCACCATTTCTATAACCACCAACAACCATGATTACATTGACTTCTTCATCAGCAATCAACATATCTTTAGCCATTTTTAATGCAGATACAGTTGTACAACAT
This sequence comes from Acholeplasmataceae bacterium UBA4853, assembly GCA_002399815.1. Lineage (GTDB taxonomy): Bacteria > Bacillota_I > Bacilli_A > Acholeplasmatales > Acholeplasmataceae > Acholeplasma. Next base: position 31,729 of record DHEJ01000010.1, on the reverse strand, counting down.
CTATTTTGAACATCGATACCCCAGGCATTTGTAGCACCGATACGATCTTGGATATATAATGCAGATGTTGTTAAAGGATATTCTTTCCATTCTTCAGATACACTTAAAATAACGTCAATCTCAAGTGGATTCATACCTGTATTTTTTAATGCATCAAGCGCTGCTAAGGCACCCATTTCTTGGGTACCATCAGATGCACTTAAACCTGGTACAACTTTTTGTTTAATACCTAATTTATCAATAACTGCAGCTTCTGACCAAACACCATTTGTCTGTTCTGCAATTTGTTTTGCACTCATACGTCCTTCAGGTAAATAAATACCAGTTCCGACGATTCCTACGTGATCTTTCATTTAAGATACTCCTTTATAGTAATTATAAACGCATGCCACCATTAACATTTAAAGTTTGACCAGTAATATAAGATGCATCATCACTTGCAAGGAATAAAGCTGCTTTTGCGATTTCTTCTGGTTGTCCAAGTCTATTCAACATTGTTAATGCTGCAAATTTATCTAGTAAATCTTGTGGTACAGTTTTTAGAATATCTGTCATGATATATCCTGGAGCAATCGCGTTAACACGTACATTTGCACCTTTTAATGCAAATTCTTTTGCCCATGTCATTGTTAAACCAATAACACCAGCTTTAGTTGCTGCATAATTTGCTTGACCAATATTACCAAATACACCAACTACTGATGAAATATTGATGATTGAACCGGATCCTTTAGTTTGCATTTGAGGTCCAACTAAACGTGTTAAGTTAAATACACCTTTTAAGTTTACATCAATAACTAAATTCCATTGTTCATCAGTCATTTTTCTTGTCATTGCATCTTTTGTAATCCCTGCGTTATTCACTAAAATATCAATTTTACCATGTTTATCAATAACGGATTGATAGAATTTTTCTACACCTAAAACATCTGTTACGTTTAAATACATACCTTCAACATTTGGATGTTCATATGTTAATTGTCCTAAATCACCTGCAATAACATGTGCACCTTCTTCTGCAAATGCTAATGCTATTGCTTGTCCTAAACCTTTTGCTCCACCGGTTACTACTGCAACCTTACCATCTAATTTACCCATGAATGAATCCTCCTTATATTTTCTTTAGTATGACAGCAGTACCCATACCGCCACCAATACATAAACTTGCTAATCCTAATTTTTTACTTTCTTCTCTTAACATATTATGAATAAGCGTTACAATAATACGATTACCAGATGCTCCAACTGGATGACCTAATGCAATCGCACCACCATTTGGATTTGTTTTATCTAGAATTGATTTTTCTGTTACACCAAAATTTTCTGATAATTCTCTAACAACTCCTAATGCTTGTGCAGCAAAAGCTTCATTCAATTCAAATGTATCAATATCTGAAATTTTTAATCCTGCTTGATTTAATGATTTAGTAATGGCTGGAACTGGTCCTAATCCCATTACACTTGGATCAACACCTGCTTGACCTACAGCAACAATTTCAACTAATGGTTTTAAATTGTGTAACTTAACCATTTCTTCATTTGCTAAAACCATAAAGCTTGCACCATCATTAATACCTGATGAACTTGCAGCTGTTACACTACCATCTGGTTTAAATGCTGGACGTAAACTTCCAATTTTTTCTCTAGTCGTTGTACGGTTAATGTATTCATCTTTATCAAAGATTACATCACCTTTTTTATTTTTAATAATAACTGGAATGATTTCTTTATCAAATAGTCCAAGATCTTGTGCATTTTTAGCTTTAACTTGAGATGCATAAGCAAAGTCATCTTGCATTTCTCTAGTTAAACCATGTTTAGCAACTATGTTTTCAGCAGTAATACCCATATGATAATTTTCAAATGCATCTGTTAAACCATCAGTTAGCATATAGTCTGTAAAGACTAAATTACCCATTTTAACACCACTTCTGACATTACCAGAAACTAAAAATGGTGCTTGTGACATAGATTCAACACCACCAGCAACAACTAAACCTGATAATCCAGCTTTAATCGACATAAATCCATTAATTACACTTTTCATACCAGATCCACAAATCATATTCACGCCATAAGCTGGCACTTCAGCAGGAATATTTGCCATAATTGAAATTTGTCTTGGTAAACCTTGTTTTTGACCTGCAGGTAAAACATTACCAATAATTACTTCATCAATCCAATTTGGATTAATACCACTTTGTTCTAAAGTTTTTGATAATACTTGAGAACCAAATTCAGCTGGAGAAATATTTGATAGTGTTCCTAAAAAAGAACCCAATGCACTTCTTTTAGCTGCAACAACATATACTTTACTCATAATGACCTCTTTTCTATCCTTTGGATAGTACCGTTTTATTTGTTCAAATATGAACATTTATTCATATTTATTTTACCACGAATAAATCGAGGTGTCAACAAAAAATGAAAACGCTTTAATCAAAACCATATTTTAAATATATTCACTCAATTAAACTATGTTTTTTTATAGAAAAGACGTTGAATATTTCATCAACGTCTCATCTTCATTATCTTGTTATTTAGCGATTACTGTTGAAATTGATTCTACTTCGCGTACTTTAGCAAAAGTGACGTTTGGTGAATAAACAAATTTAGTTAATGCTAATGAGTCAAGTCCAAAACGTTTACCATCAGCCCAGTTAACAGTACCAGCAAGTGGTAATTTAATTGGAGCAGATTCTGCGATGTCTAAGAAAGCATCCCATGATAAAGTTTCAAAATCTTCAACTTTTTCTAATAAAGCGACAAATGTTTTAGCTGCAACATAACCAGCCATTGCATAAGCGTTAGCCCATAATGCTTTAGATGTTGTAGCACCATCAGCACGATCAGAATCATTCATTAATTTAACAAATGCCCAATATTCTGCTGTAAAGTTAGGTAAATAACTTAATGGGAATGCAAATCCAGCTAATGTACCATCACCACCAACTTGAGCTTCTGTTGGAGCTGGAGCACCAGTTTGTGCAATATCAACCCATGCGTTAGCAAATACATTATATGGTAATGGTTGTGCTTGTTCTTCAACTACTGCTTGAGCAGGTGTAAATACTGTAGCACTATTAACATATGATGATAATACTGGAACGTTAGAGTTTTGTTCTCTTAATGCTGTAGCTGCAGCAGTTGCTGGAGCTTGGTTAGCTGATAATAAGATCACACCTGGATTTTGAGCTAAACCTGTAGTAACTTGTGCAGATGCGTTAGCAGCTGTAAAAGGTAATTTAATAATTCTAGAAGCAACAACACCTTGAGTAGCTAATTCTTCTTCGATACCAACTTTAATTGAGTTACCAGCATCGTCTTCTGAATAAAGCACTAAGATCTTATCATTTGCGCCTAATTTAGCATTGCCTTCTGCACCAAATAATGATTCATTTAATGCACGAGCAACCATCATTCTACCTTCAGTACGATAGATTGGTTGAACTGATAAAATATTTCTTCCTAAACCATTTTCGCCATCAAAATATAATGAGTTTACGCCTGTAACTCCATATACCATAGGCACACCTGATTCAAGTAAGTAGTCCATTGTTGAGTTCACAGTGTTTGTACCAAAGTGACCAACTAATGCGAAAACTTTATCTTCTTCAACTAATTTCTTAGTCAATGCAAGACCTGTACCAGCAACTACATCAAATCCATCGTCATAGTGTTTGAATAAAATGTCTCTACCTTCATGTGTATCATTATATTCATCAAATACGACTTGCATTGCTAAGTTAAATGGTACCCCAACTGAAGCGAATGCTCCAGATGTAGCAGCAGTGTTACCAATGATGATATGTTCATCAGTGATACCTTGAGCCTTTTGAACTGTTGGATTACAGCCAAGAAGGATAATACTTGAGATTGCAACCATTGCAATCAATAACATTTTTCTCATTTGTTACTTTTCTCCTTTGTTTTTTGCGCTTTTGCGACTTTTTCTATTGCTTTATTTCTATTATAACATGAAAACGCTTACTGTGAACAATTATTCATATATTTTGTAAAAGAAAATTATGAACCTGTTCCAAGGTATGCTTTGATCAGTTCTTTATCCTCTAAAAGATCTTTTGCTAAGCCTTCCGCTTTCACTTTTCCAACTTCAAGTAAATAAGCATAATCTGCTATTTTTAAAGTTTGTTTGGCATTTTGTTCAACAATTAAAATTGTTCTACCATCATCTCTAATCTTTTTAATAATACTAAAGATATCTTTAATAATAAGAGGAGCAAGTCCTAATGAAGGTTCATCTAAAAGTAAGAATTCCGGTGAGCCCATAAGTGCACGACCAATAGCAAGCATTTGTTGCTCTCCACCGGATAAAGTAGATGCTTGTTGCTTTCTTCTTTCTTTTAAAATCGGGAAGTATCCATAAACTTCAGTTAGATTTCTATATACAATTCTACTTCTTGAAATGGTTTTTCCATTAATTGTTTTAGTTTTAATTGAATATGCACCAACAAGTAAGTTTTCTTCTACTGTTAATCCATTTAAGATCATACGACCTTCAGGTGATTGCATAATACCTTTTTTAACAATTTCATAAGTAGGTAGATTTTGAATTGGTTCACCTTTATATAATATTTGACCACTTTTTACTTTAGTCAAACCTGAAATAGATTTAATAGTTGATGTTTTACCAGCACCATTTGATCCAAGGATAGCAACAATCGTACCTTCTTTAACCTTCATATTGATATTTTTAACAGCTTTTACAATACCATAATCAATTTCAAGGTCGATAATTTCAAGTAAATTATTCATCGTCATCCTCCCCAAGATATGCTTTTCTTACTTCAGGATTATTTTGTACCTCAATCGGTTTACCAATTGCAATCTTCTTACCAAATGAGATGACACATACTGTATCACAAATCGACATAACTAAGCCCATATCATGTTCAACTAAGAATATTGTCACATTATAATCTTGATTAATCTTTTTAATCATATGTGCTAATTCTTCGGTTTCAGCATCGTTTAAGCCAGCAGCCGGTTCATCAAGAATAATTAGACTTGGATTTGTCATTAAGGTTCTTGCTAGTTCAATCTTTTTTAATACACCATAAGATAATCCATAAGGTGATCTAAACGCATACTCTGCAATCCCTAAATCATTTAGTATTTGATAACCCTTAGTTCTTAAAACCATTTCTTCACGTTTCATCTTTTTAGTATGCATCATATGTTCGATGAAATCAGTAAGTAAAAGTGAATGTGATGCAACCAATAGATTATCAAGTACGGTTAATTCCCAAATCAATTCAATATTTTGAAACGATCTTGCAATCCCTTCACTTATCATATCGTGTGTATTGAGTTTACTTAGATTTGCAATATCATCTTCTTTATTCTTAAAGTAGATACTACCAGCAGTAGGCTTATAAAACTGTGTTATACAGTTAAATACTGTTGTTTTTCCTGCACCATTTGGTCCGATTAAACCAAATATCTCACCTTTTTTAACATCAAATGATAAATCATTTACAGCTTTAATACCACCAAAATACATCTTTAAGCCAAAAACAGATAAATGTACTTCTGGTGTTGCATTTATAAATAACTTATTGGATATATCTTCTTTTTTACGTGTTAAAGATTCAATCTTACGAGCTTCTAATTTTGATGATGCAAGTAGGTTTGTCACTTCATTCAATTGATAAGTATCTTGTTTTAAAGTTTTTTGGTTATATACATTAATAAATTCAATGAGTTTTAAGACTTTTTGTTCAATGATCTGTTTTTTTATTTCTAACTGAACAATTTGTTTTTTTACTTTACCTTGATTACGTTCATACTTTAATTGAATTTTAGCTAATTTACTTTCTTTTTTAGCTAGATGCTTATTAATGATTGATTGAAAATGATCTTGTTCTTTTTGAGTATAAGAAGTTTTTGGATATGCTTTTTTTATCTTTTCTAAATATAAATCCTTCTTAACTTTACTATCTCGATCAAATTGTGCTAGTAACTCATTTAAATTACTATCATTTTTATGAATGGTTTTAAATCTTCTTTGCTTCCAATAGATTTTCTTATCATATTGACTCATTTTTTTAATAATGATTTCAGTATGCTGATGATTGCCACTTAATCTCATCTGTGCAATCTGTGTATCTTCTTCAAAAAATCTATTTACACGTTTTATATCATTGTCTAATTTAAAATCTAAATTCTTTGTTAATTCATTAATCAATCCAATACTATAATTTAACTTTAGAGATAACTTTCTTCTTTTTTTAATATGAAAGTTATGTTTTAGATTTTCTACAACGGAAGTTATTTTATTCGTCTTGTCCATATAATCTAACTCTCACTTTCATATATAATTTTTTAATCCATTTTTTAATATCTCCAAATAGTTGAATCAATCCACCTGGATAAAACATAACAACCACAATGATTAACACACCATTTAAAATGATTGAGTAACTACCTAAATTAAATCTTTGGAACACAGCTAAATCAAGGCCAAAGATTACAAAAGTACCTAAGATAATACCCCAAATAGATTTAGTGCCTCCAATAATAACTGCTGCAAGAATATTTAATGCAAATGACAATCCAACAGAATTCACATTACCATTTCTTAAATATAACATGCTTAGAATACCAGCTAATGTACCATAAATACCTGAGATAACAAATGAGAATAAGCGATATTTTAAAATCTTGATTCCCATTGTTTGAGCTGCAGTTTCACTATTTTTAATTGATAATAATGCGCGTCCAGTTGGTGAATTGATTAAGTTATAAACAATAAACATACCTAAAACAATGAAGATGGCCGTAAATATAATGGCATCGTTTGATTTTAACATGTACCCAAATACTTCTAGTGGTCTTTGTGGACCGTTTGTTAAAAATCCCCCGGTTGTACCTGATGCATATTCTGGAATATTTTTTATCACTTCAACAACGATTTGAGATAAACCCATAGTTACAATCGCTAAATACATACCAGAAATTCTTAAAGAAACAAATCCAAATAATATTGATACAATAATTGAAATGATAATTACAACAACAATCGCGATAAATAGTGGTTGACCCATATAGCGATATACATAGTGAAGTCCAAAGGAACCAATACCTACAAATGCACCTGTACCTAATGATGCTAATCCACCATAACCAAGTAGTAAGGCAAAACCTAATCCCGCTATTGAGTAATAGGATGTGGTAACTATCGCAGTATGGATATCAGGAGGGAATACTTCTGAAAGTAATGCTACGATAGTTAACACAAACCCGGCTAAAAGAAAGGAAAAGTGAGGCTTTTTTAATAATAATTTTAAATGTTCGTTATATAGTCTTTTCATCTTATACCTTCTTCACAGTCTTCTTACCAAATAATCCATTTGGCTTAATTAATACAACCAACATGACTAAAAGATACAATACTGTATTTCCCCATTGTGCTAAATCATAATTAACTAAGATCATAGGAATTGCTGATTGACCTAGGTTTAAAATAAATGCACCAACCAATGGACCATAAAATGTTGAAAATCCACCTAATATTGAAGCATAGAATGCATCAATTTGAATTTGAGTCATAGCATTAATATTTAATGAAGAAATGGCTGCAGTATACGTAATTGCAGATAATGCACCAAGTGCACCAGCAATACCCCAACTTAAGGCATTAATTCGGTTTGTATTAACTCCCATTAGACCAGCTACTCTTTCATTTGATGCCACACTTCTAACTGCTAAACCCCATTTAGTATATTTTAGCGTTAGGAATATAGATAAAATAACCACAGCAGCAATACATAATGTAATCACTCGGTGTAAAGGTAAAAATAATCCTGTATTAAATAATTCAACTGTGTTTGGTGAAAACTTAAAACTTGCACGGGTAATTGTTGGTCCAAAAATAACTGGAATTAAACCTGTTAATACAACAACAAGTCCCATTGTAATAATTTGTTTTGTTGCAGCATTTGTATATTTAGCTCTTCTAAAGATCACAGCATCAATTAAGTAACCAGCAACTAAACTTACAAACATACCACCAAGGATTGGTAGAATTAAGGAATATGGATTATCAATATTAACACTTGGTAACCCTGTAAAATCACTGACTCCTTGTTGGTCAATGATATAACTTGTCATATAAGCTCCAAATATACCCAACATCCCTTGAGCAAAGTTCGTTGTTGAACTTGTCTTAAAGATTAAAACAATCCCAAATGTCGCAAGCGACAAAAACGAGAATGTAATGAGTGCATTAGTAAAGATATTTAAGATAGATATAATCATTTTAGCCCTTTCATGTTAGCGTTTTCATTATAAATTTTTTAGTCGAGTTTTCACTCGAGAGTTTGATCCAAACTTTTAAAAAATCCATAACATGAATATTTATTCACTTATATATTATCATGGATACTTTAAAATTGTCAATATCTAAGTATAAAATCATGTAATCGTTTCCATTATAATCCATAATTTAAAATACTATTGCTTGTATTTTCATTTGTTTTCATATAAAATGAGTGTTAGGAGAAATATGCCCATGAATGAACCAATTAGATTACCCAAGACTACAACAGGATATAAATCCTTTTATAAGATTATTGAAGTATCTAAAAAACTGTTTGCAGAAAAAGGTTTTTTAGCTACATCAACCAATCAAATCATTTCAGAAGCTAAGGTTGCTATCGGTACTTTTTACATATATTTTGATGATAAACGTGCTGTTTATGACTATTTACTAAATGATTACTCAAGACAGATTAGAAAAGAGATTCAAAATGCTATTAAAGATTTACCAACTAGATATGAAAAGGAAAAAGAAGGTTTAAAGGCATTTATTAAGTTCTCTTTAAATGATCGTTTAAGCTACCGAATCATTTGGGAATCTATGTTTGTAGAAAGAGAACTTTTTGTTAATTACTATAAACGATTCTCTGAAATCTATATGAAACAGTTACACCAAGCTGTACAAACAAATGAAGTTGATCGTAAAATTGACTTAGAAACATTATCTTATGTTTTAATGGGTATTGCTAACTTCGTTGGACTTCAAATTATCTTTAAGGATAAAGTAACTGATACTGATATTGATAATACAGTAAATCATGTCATGTATATTCTTCAACATGGAATGTTTAATTAAAATAATTATAAAATCTAAATAAAAGCTGGGATGATATCTAAATGATTTCATCTCAGCTTTTTTTAACTTATTTTTTATGTTGTAAAGCAATTACATCTCTAGCAATCATAACTTCTTCGTTTGTTGGTATTACCCAAATTTTAACTTTAGAGTCTTTTGCAGAAATTTCTTTATCACCACGTGAATTATTTAATACTTCATCAATCTTAATGCCTAATACTTCAAGTTTCTTACATACTAACGAACGTACTTCTTTAGCATTTTCACCAATACCTGCTGTAAATACTAAAGCATCTAAACCACCAAGTAAAACATAGTATGATGCAATATAGTCAACGATTCTTTTTGCTTGAATTTCAAGTGCTAATTTTGCACGCTGATTTCCTGCTTCAGCAGCAGCTACAATATCTCTTGAATCATGAGAAACACCAGAAATACCTAAATAACCACTTGATTTATTTAATTCACTTAAGGTTTTTTCTAAACTATAACCTTCTTTTTGTTGCATCAATTGGAAAATTGCTGGATCCACATTCCCACTTCTAGTTCCCATCGGGAATCCTTCAAGTGGTGTTAATCCCATTGATGTATCAATACTCTTACCATCAAGTACAGCTGATAAAGATGCACCATTACCAATATGTGCAACAATGATCTTACTTTGCTTTTTACCTAATCTTTGATGTGCAACTTGTGAAACATATTGATGTGATGTTCCATGGAAGCCATATTTTCTGACACCATGTTTTTCATACCATTCGTATGGTACACCATATAAGTAATTTACTTCTGGCATAGTTTGGTGGAATGTAGTATCAAATACAGCAACTTGAATTACATCTGGTAATGCTTTTCTAAATGCGTTGATACCAATAATATTAGCTGGATTATGTAGTGGCGCTAAATCATTTAATGATGCAATCTTAATAACAACATCATCATCAATAATTGTGGACTCTTTAAATAATTCCCCACCTTGAACAACTCTATGACCAACCCCTTGAATTTCGCCAAGTGATGAAATAACATTGTGTTCAAGTAAACCTTTAATGACTAAATCAACTGCGACTGAATGATCTAAAATAACTAAATCTTTGGATGCAAACTTACTACCATTAAACTTTAAAGTGAATTCTGCATTCTTATTTCCAATTCTTTCAACTAAACCAGATGAAATCTCAATTTCTTCAGGCATTTGAAGTAATTGGAACTTTAAACTAGAGCTTCCCGCATTAACGGATAAAATTTTCATATGTATTACCTTCCTATTCTTCTTGATTTTAACCTAATATGAACATTTATTCAAGTATAATCTAAATAATCGTATGTTACGGTATTAAATAGATATAAATTGCTAAAAATTGTAAGATTGTACCTAGTGCTACAAAGATATGCCAAATAAAATGAAAATATCTTTTATTAGAAAGCGCATAAAATACTACACCAATTGTATAACTTAATCCACCAAATATAATTAAATATGTAGCATTTTGTGAAAATAAGTATAAATCTGTAATAAACATCACAGCACTCCAACCAATAAGTAAGAAGATTGCAATATGTAATGCTTGGTATTTATAAACCCAAATAGATTTCATCACCATACCTGTTATGATTAGACCCCATTGAATTAAGAAAAGCGATAATCCAGCATCTAAAAAGAAGTCAACACCTAAAAATGGAGTTTGTCTTAATGCAGGAAGTAATAATAATGTTGGTGCAAAAGTACCACCAATCAGCATATAAATAGATAAATGATCAAAACGTTTAAATACACCTTTTGATTTTGTGAATGCTAATGCATGATATAAAGTCGATGAGGTATATAATAAAATAATTGATACACCAAAGACAATTATGGCAAGTAATGCCCAGCCAAATTGTTCTCCGGAATAACTACTTACTCTAATGAGCATTGCTACTAATGCATATATTCCAAATAAAGCCATTACGCCATGAGAAACTGAATTTGCAATTTCTTCTCCGACCGTTTGCGGCCTTTTATATCTTTTTTCCTTTACCATCATTAAGCTCCTTTATTTTATGTAAATAATCACTACCCTTAAGTGTTTCTGGTTCATGGCTCAATAAATCTGGATAATCCAATTGTCTTAATACTTCAAATAAGGTGATCGCTACTGCATTTGATAAATTTAAACTTCTAATCTTATCATTGGTTGGTATTCTAAATGTTTTATCTTCATTTTCTGCTAATAAAACGCGATCAATACCATAGGATTCAGAACCAAAAACTAGATAAATATCTTCTTTTAATTCACTATAATCTGGATCACTATGTCTTGATTTGCCATATCTTGTTAGGAAAAAATAATGTCCTTCATGATCTTTAATAAAATCTTCCCAACTTGGGTGTATCTCAAAATAAAGTGAGTCATAATAATCTACTGCACTTCTTTTTAATTTCTTGTCATCTATTGTAAAGCCTAAAGGTTCAATTAAATGTAATTTTACTCCAGCACCTACACAACTACGCATAATATTTCCCGTGTTTTGAGGAATTTCTGGTTGACATAGAACAACATGAATCATACAGCTACCTCAATTGATTGTTCATCATTTAAGTTCACACGAATATCTAGTTGGATATTCTTTTTTAAATGATGGGCATAAAATAATGCAACAATATTTGAAAAGTTCATAGCTGTCCAAACAACACTATACCCCATTGAAGGAAAGATTAACCATAATAACAGTAATGAAGGGATTCTAAATAACCATAATCGAACAGACTGCGCCTTTAAACCTAAATTAGATTGACCACTACCATTGAATATTGCCATATAGTTTTGGAATATTGCCATAAACGGTTGAGTCAGTAAGAGCCACAATGTATATTCTTTAGAAATTTGAATTAGTAGTGGATTTGTATCTCCAACCAGTGCAATAACAAAAGGTTCTCTAAAAGCAATAGCAATTAATATGACAAATACCGTTAAACTAAAAGTTAAAATACCAGATTGTTTATAAACCTTCATCGCACGTTCTGGTTGTTTATTTCCTATATTTGTTCCAATAAAGACTGCACCAATTGTAGTAATTGCGTAAATCGGATTCATTAATAAATTAGACAGTTTATTTCCCGTTGAAAAACTAGCTGAAATGACATCACCAAACTGTGATAAAACAAACGAATTAATGATTAAGAATCCAAAGAACGTTACTGCATGAGAAACCGTTGCTGGATATGCAAAAGGAACAATTTCTTTAATTGTATCTTTTTTAGGAAACAGTGATTTCAATGAAATCGTAATATACTTTTTATTAAAGAATAAATCAAAAACAATAAACGGTACAACAATTAAGTTACCAATGATTGTTGCCCAAGCAGAACCTGCAACACCCCAATTTAAGATATCTACAAAGTACCAGGTTAATCCAATATTAATTAAAATACCAGAGATATTGATTACAGTAGGAAGAATGGTTGATCCTTGAGCTTGTCTAATTGCTTGATAAACTAAAAATAAAATAACCCCTACAAGTTCTAAGCTTCGAATATTAAAATACTCCACTGCAAACGTATAGGTTTCACCTTTAGCGCCCATTAGGCTAACAAAAAATCCTGAAAAAGATATAATTATCACTGTTAATACAATACTAATAATCACTGCAATCATTAAGAATTGTCCAGCATAAAAGCGTGCTTTATCTTCTCTTTTTGCACCTAAGAATTGAGATATAATTGCCATTGCGGCAATCGATAAACCTACACCTAAGGCTAAAATAAGATTATTAAAGGATTCATGTATATTTAATGCTGCAATCGCTGAATCTATTGTTCCTGAACTTGCATTATGTATTCTTGCAACAAAATAAATATCGACCATACCATTAAACGATTTAATTAAGTTATTGATGAGGATTGGTAATGACAAAAGGAGCATATATAACCATATATGCTTTCCTTCTAACATTCTTCTTGTATTTTTAGAGATTTCTTTTTGCATGATGCTAATATCTGCTTTCTAATTTTTATGCTTGATCATTAACTCTTGTCTAATATCCCAAAGTGACTTAGATAAATCTACATAATATTCATGTGGGTTTTTAAGACGAATTACTTCTTTCCAAAGGGTTTCGAATAAAACTTCTTTGCGTTTTCTTATTTCTTGTAGTGTCGGTAATTGATAAACTAGTTGACCCTTATCAAAAATCTTAACTAATAATGGAACAGCTTTATAATTTTCAACGATTTTTTCTTTCCATGTATGCATTGGATCAAATAATGTATATGGTTTTGACTCATCAATTACTTCTTCATGTAAGGTGATGACATCAGCAATTGCCATATTGTTTTCATCATAAAAACGATATAATTGCTTAAATCCAGGGATTGTTGTTTTAGCAACATTATCGGATATTTTAATTTTTGGTACTAATTTTTTATTGACTTCTAATGCACTTAATTTAAAGACACCACCAAAGACAGCCTCACTTCGAGCGGTAATCAATCTTTCACCAACGCCAAATGAATCTATTTGTGCATCTTGATGCACAATTAAATCTCTGATTAAAAATTCATCTAATGCATTTGAGACTGTAATCTTAGTCTCAGATAAACCAGCATTATCTAACATGATTCTTACTTTTTTAGATAAATATGCTAAATCTCCTGAATCTATTCTGACACCTTTAAGTGATTTACCAATCGGTTTTAATACTTCGTTATGAACTCTAATGGCATTTGGTATACCTTGATTTAAAGTATCATACGTATCAACAAGTAACAATGTATTTTCGGGATAGTTTAGTGCATAACTTTTAAAAGCTTCAAATTCAGAATCAAAACTTTGAACATAGGAGTGAGCCATAGTACCTAAAGCTGGAATTCCAAACATTTTTTCAGCTAATGTGTTAGAAGTTCCTACAACCCCACCAATATATGCTGATCTTGCACCTAAATTTGCAGCATCATAAGAATGGGCACGACGTGCTCCAAATTCAAACACTGGTCTTCCTTTTGCTTCTCTTACGATTCTTGAAGCTTTAGTTGCAATTAAACTTTGATGATTAATTGATAACAATACCATTGTTTCTATTAATTGACATTCGATAATCGGTCCTTTAATAATAAATAATGGTTCATTTGGAAATACAGGCGTACCTTCTTCGATTGCATAGACATCAGAAGAAAATTTAAAATGTCTTAAGTAATCTAAAAATCCTTCACTGAAAACATTTTTTGATCTTAAGAATGCAATATCATCCTCATCAAACTTCAAATTCTTAATATAATTAATCACAGATTCCAATCCTGCAAAAATTGCATATCCACCTTCATCTGGAACACTTCTAAAAAATACATCAAAAACAGCTATCTCTTCATGACGATTATCTTTAAAGTATCCATTAGACATTGTTAACTCATAAAAATCCACTAATAAACTAAAATCTCTATTCATAATTTTCACCTAAATCCATTTTATCATTTATTTTTTTATATGTAATATAAAGTAAAAATTAATCCCAATTAAGGGATTAATCTTACAATGATGCGTCTAAAATTAAATCACTTTCGTTATACCAGTTTAGTTTAATAAATAAAACATCTAACCAATAAACTAAGACTGCAGGAAATAATATTTGTGCACCAACGAATAACCAGCTATTGATTGAGAATTGACCGATTGTTAAGGTTTGGATTTGACCAACCAAACCAGATGAACCCATACCTGGCCAAACCGCACTAAACTGATGACCGACTGGAATCATTTGGATAAACCAATCATATCCGTCAAAAATAAAGTAACAAATCGGTGCTAATACAAAGCTTGCGATTAAGGTAGGAACCCATGTTAATGGTTTTCTAATTACGTTTTTAAATTGAAACATTGAACTTGCTAATCCAACTGTAAAGATTGTTCCAATATCATTTTTTCTAATTGTTTGTATCGAAAAACCAACCATTTGAGTACTACATCCAATGACAGCTGCACACATTGCAGCAATTGCAATCGGATCTGGAATTGCCATCGAATTACCAACACCAAATGGTACTGAAAATACAGCAATTGCTACACCTGCACTACTAATAAATGGTAAGGTTAAAAGTATACCAAAGATGAGTGACACAAATGCTGATGTTGTATATGGTTCTAAATGCATAAAGAATCTAATCATTGCATAAATTGCTTCCATTAATCGGTCAATTGGCCATGAAACTATAAAAGTAGCTAATACAGCACCTAAAACACCTACAATTGGAATAAAGAATAAATCATAAACTGTCTTCTTTTTAAACAAAGTTTGAATCAATAAATAAACTGATACTACAACAATATATGCAGTTATTGGATTATTTGATGCCTTAACTGGATCAAACCACCCAGGTAAATTAAAATCAATTCTTACCAGTGTTGCAATGCCACCTGCAACTGATAACATCACTAATTTAAGACCATCAAGTTTTAAAGATAATCCAATACTAAGTCCTATTCCCATACCTAGTAAAGAGGTTAATACCGGTGCTACTCTTAAACTTAAGATATCTAATCCTGTAATAATCCCAAGTGTTTGGATAATTGCTCCAACAACGATAGTACCAAAGATACCAAATGTCATTGCATTCAATGTCTTATATAAAAATTGTTTTGTCTCTTGCCAGAATGTTGGTGTTGATGATGCCGAGTCAACACGATTGAATCTAAATTTTCTCATGTGCTATTCTTCTTTCTTATCTGATTTTGTTATGACTATTTAAATATAGCACTTTTGATGTAAAAATACTCAAAAAATACTAAATTATGTAGCATTTATTTTTAAATTATTTGATTGTAAAAATTATGCTTGATTGAGTAGATTGATATTCTCTACAAATTCAACTAATGTAGGACTTAAAGTACGATGTCTATCGATACTAATTGATACATCTTCAAAATTCATAAATGCTTCAACATAATCAGCTCTATCATATAAAGGATTTACATCCATTGTGACTTGATGTACTTTATAAATATATCTCGACTGTTTGGTTGCATATGTGACATAATAATTACCATAAATGAAAAATGATTCAGGGTTTGCTGTATGAATAATGTGTTGACTAAGTGTTTCAATATTATAGTTATCAGTGATGTAGGTTTCAAAAGCACCACTTGCAATCAATTGTGCTTTAGCATCATCAATTGGATAAGATTTTTCGTGAATAATTATCTGAATGTAGTTATATTGTAAGTTAAATACACGATTAAATAATTCAAATATTTCCATTTGATTCTCTACAATAATATCACTGTAATAATCCTTTAAATCAAAATATATCTCAAATAAATACTCATCATCTAATTCATCTTTTGCTAATCCAACAATAAATAATCGATTATAAGTTGAATAAACATCTAATATTTCTGTGACATGTGTAAAATCGATATCTGATTTTGCCGATAATTGTGTGGCTAAAAATGAAAATAAGATCTCGTAAAGTTCATGAGCAACTCGATTTGAAACGTTTAAGAAAATACCTCTAAATCTAATCATATTATTTAATCTTGTTGAACCCTTTAGAATACTAGAATCACTTCTTCTTGTGACAGTTAGTGCGTTTACATAAATCATTGCATTTTCAATAGATATATCTTCGTATAAAACATCAAGGGTTAAAAATTTATCATCAATTTCATATGCATACGCATCTTCAATTGTAATAGTTTGATCATTTAATTTAAGTTCATGAAAATCAAATTTGCGATTAATAGTGATTTCAAATCTTATTATCACACTATCTCCAGGTTCAACATCAACACTATAGAAATAATCAATTGGCGCAACCGAATTTAGAGGTTGTTTTTCAACTTCATCATGTGTATCTAAATAATTGTAATTTATATAATCATAAAAGTAATAATCATCACCATAAATAAAAAACTCATCGACAATTTCACCAGCAA
Organism: Acholeplasmataceae bacterium UBA4853; assembly: GCA_002399815.1. Taxonomy (GTDB): domain Bacteria; phylum Bacillota_I; class Bacilli_A; order Acholeplasmatales; family Acholeplasmataceae; genus Acholeplasma. The sequence goes on along the minus strand of DHEJ01000010.1, from coordinate 14,686 downwards.
GTTCCTCATATGATGTATTAAACACTTTAATACTTTCTATTTTGGCATTACTTGCAAAAGTATCAACTTCGCATCCAGAAAGTATTAAAACCATTAATACTAAGATCAGACCAAATAGTTTCTTCATATTTTATCCCCCATGATTTTATATATAAAGAGAAACGATAAATCCTATACTATAACTGAGTGCATTTGCAATCAGACTTAATAATAATGCATGCTTTAACTTCTTTGTTACCATAAAGTAAATTAATGCTTCTAATATAAATACGCTGATTTCAGCAATAATTATTGCCTGATTCATATACTGGTATTTGATATTCATTAATATAATATTCATAGATATATTAGTAACTATATTAGTAAAAAAAGCAATAATCAACAACTTTAAGTTAACATGTTTATAACAAAGAATAACAAATATTTCACAAAACAATGTGATGAATAATGCCATTAATAAATTATCCATCATTGGTGTAATTATAGAAAAAAAGGCTATTTCCATGTAAAATACATCTCCATAACCTTAATATATCATTTTTCTAAATAAAAGTCATAAAATACTATAAATTTTAGGTTTATATCTTAAAACTTGCATTAGCAATATAACCAATTTGTTTTTTATGCTTTCTAAAGACATTAAACAAGCGTTTAAAGCGGTCTTTATGCTGTTTTGATAAACCATTTCTTATAATTTTAAAAGCACCTAAAAATCCTTCATCTCTAACTAAACCGATTGGGCTTAATAAACTCATATGACCTATTTTAGATTTTACATCACTAAATCCATGTTCAATAAATAACGCTTGCCAACCTATAAGTGTTAAAGGACTAACATGAACCATGATTTCTCTAGATAAATCGGCAATCACTTCTTTTTTAATACGCTCATCATCGGTTTTTAACAAAACATCATGTGTCAGTAAAACGCCACCTGGTTTAAGGATTTTAAAATAGTTTTTAATTGCCAAATCCTTTTTTGTTGAATTTAACATGGTTAACATGGCTTCATTAATAATGACATCAAAAGTATTTGCTTCAAATATCAAATCTGTAGCATCAGAGTGAATAAAGGATATTCGGTTGGATACACCTGCTTTAAATGCATTGGATCTTGCAATATTTAATGCATCCTCATCTATATCGCAAGCAATTATCTTAATATCTTTATACTTTTTTAGAAGTTCAATGGCAGAAGTCCCCATATTACATCCGACTTCTAAAATCTTAGTTGTACTTGTAAGTTCGACTTGATCTAACAAAAAACGAGTGGCTTTTATCCCACCCGGTCTTAAACGTTTCTTTCCTAGTTTTGCTAAGAAAGTATGACCAGCTAATTTATTCATAGTTTATACCGGAAATACGACTGTTAGGATCATCTTAAACTGTTTGATAGCATAAAGTGCATGAGGTACTAAAGCAGGCATAATAATTGTTTCACCTTTTGATAATTCATAGGTTTTATCATCAATAGTAATTTTAGCTATTCCATCAAGAATAGTTACCATTGCATCCCCTTTAGATTTGTGTAACCCAATTTCTTCACCTTGATCAAATGAAAAAAGCGTTATACTTACATGACTATTTTGAGCAATTGTTTTACTGGCCACTTGACCTGGTAAGTATTGCATTTCATCAGCAAGTGCTAGCACTTTACTATGTGTTATATTTTTGTACATATTTAAACCTTCCTTCTACAATGTTTCTTTTTCAAATTAATTATAACATTTATTTTTATCCATTAATGGATTCAAACAAAAATTTTTTCATTTTTTTCATAAAAATAACCACATATTTGGTATGTGGTTATAAATTTAAATACTTAAATTAAATTATAAGGTATTTGTTTTAACCATTTCAATTAGCTCTAAAACTTTATGTTTGATCAAATCTCTAGTTACTCTAAATGCTTCAATACCTTTACCTGAAGGATCTTCTAAACCCCAATCTGCTTGATACTCATTTGGTACCCAAGGACACTCTGCATTACAACCCATTGTAATTAAAATATCTGGTAGTGGGATATCTTCTAATCTTTTTGGGTATTGATCAGTTAAGCTAATACCTACTTCTTTCATCACTTCAACTGCTAACGGCTTTACTTCATGGTAATCTTCTGTTCCAGCTGAATAAACTTCAATTATGCCTTTACCTAAAGTTTTAGCCCACCCTTCAGCCATTTGACTTCGACATGAATTGTGTACACAAACAAATGCTACTTTTTTCATCAATAACACCTCATGATTTAGTGATTAATACATGTATTATTAATCTAACTATATCCTAACAGTTTTTAATATACTATGTTAAGTATATGCATGTAAATAATATGTAAATAAAGTAAGCATATATTTAAAGAGTATATTGTAGCTTCAAGATTGCTTTGTTAATACTTTATTCTTATACAATTTAAATGAAATCCTTCAAGTTAATTAATGTTTATTTGAAAGTAAATAATAATTTATCCCTTCATTGACTTGACTTTTAATAAATCCAAAGTCAAGTAACACTTTAATTCTTTCTGTAGCCTCTGGAATTGCTTTAGTTGCAATCGTATCAATATCAAATAATCCAAAAAAGTTTTCTCTTGAAACCTCGAAGATTTCACTCAAATCCTCAATATTCTCATAACTAGAATTGATATCAACTCGAAGAATACCGGTTTTTGTTTTATATTTTCCGACATAACCAAACATTTCAACAGTTCCGACTGCTTTAACTAGTGATTGATCAACAATAGAAAAACGGATAAACTCCTCTCTTTCATAAGCATCTAACCATGATTTTATACAAAGTATCATATCTTCATTCTTATACATACAAAAATCACCAAAACATTTATCGATGTTAAAAAATTTTTGAGCTTTTGAATCTGAATAACACTGAAGTAAATCCTTAGAATCATTAATTGAAACAAGTCTTAATGTGAATTTTTGTGTAAAAAAAGTTGGACAACTTACGTAGGGGTTTTGCATATAAATCACCTGATATTCATAGTAATTTTATAAAATCTAAGTTCATTGTACCATTATAAGTTTTTTTATACTTAAAATTCTATAAATAAATTTATATGATATGAATACTTAACCCCATAAAAAAACTCCCATCAATGATTTAGTCTTTGACAATTAAATCTTTACTTATGGGAGTATTATTATTTTTTTGGTCCCCGTGACCGGACTCGAACCAGCACAGCTCTCACTACTTGATTTTGAGTCAAGCGCGTCTACCATTTCGCCACACGGGGATTAAAGCCAAGTAAGATTATAACATCTTACTTAGTTTTCTTCAATTGTAATTTTATTTTATTTTCTTCAATTAATTCTTTATATAACGATTCTACGTTCTTAGCATACATCTCTTTTGAATAATTCTTAACCGATGGTTTAGCATTTTTTGTAAGTCTTTCAAGTAATTCCTTATCTGATTGTACACGTTTTAGATGCTCAACAAGTTCTTCAGTTTTGTGAAAGAAAATACCATTTTTACCATCTTCCACAAATGCATCAAATACATCATCATAACGTACAATAATCGGTAATGATGCTGCAAGTGCTTCAACATAGGTTAGACCTTGAGTCTCTGTAGTTGAAGCATTTAAAAACACATCTGCTACTTGATAATAAATACCCACTTCTTCATGTCTTACAAAACCTAATGTATTGATATATGATTTTGCACCTTTTTTCTCGATTAAGTGATCGAGTGCCGGTTTATCTGGACCATCACCAACAATTAAGAATCTTGATTTAGGGTATGTTTTATGAAATTCAATGAAGGCATGAACTAAATCACTAATGGATTTTTCTTGTGCAATACGAGCAACAATGATTGCAACAAACTCATCTGGTTTAATGTTCAATTTTTCTTTTAATGCATACACTTCTTCGGTTGTATGAGATTCTTTATAGAAAGGTTTTAAATCTATACCTGAGGGTAAAATTTTAAATCTACCATCATGCTTTAAACGAATCATTTTATCATAGATTTTCTTAGTTGGAACAATCGTCATATCACAGTGCTTCGTATAGTGATTATTAATCAAGAAAGCAATTTTTCTTGAAGTATTTGGTACAAAATACATCATCATTCTTGATACATAGTGTGCATAGTCTTGATAACTTGTATGTAGTGTATATACAATAGGAATGTTATTTTTCTTACCAACAGCAAGGCCAAGTAACCCCATCGAAAACTCAGTATGGATATGAACTAGATCAAGTTGTAAATTCTTAATTTTTTGTAAATGTCTGGTAACCCAAGGTACCAATCTAAATCCTTTAAGTGATTTTCTAGGAATAATCATTCCACGTAATCTAATGACATATGGATCTGTTTCTATCCTTTGTTTTGGAGCACGTGGTGTAATAATATAGACTTCATGCCCTAAAGCTTCTAAGCCTTCTTTTAAGGTTACAACCGATGTAACAACACCAGAGATTAGCGGTTTGTATGCCTCAGTGAATATACCAATTTTCATGATTTCACCTTTCTTTTACGTAAGAATAAGTACCCAATAAATCCATAAATCATACCAAAATAATAAGTTAATAAGCGCCATAACAACATGATAGTTACTAATTTTAAATTAGGAATCATTTGTCCTAATAGCATTGTATAAGCAACTTCTGTACCACCACTTGCACCAGGTAGAGGGAAAAACATCATTGTTGTAACAGCAAGTAATCCAGACACTATCATAAATATGCTTTCAGACCAATTAAATGTTTCTGATAATGACATAGCAATCAATACGGTTGTTGAATAAAGTAAAATGATACTAATTAATTTTGTTAATGAACTTAAAATAAATACACGTTTTTTAGTAAATAAGAAACGTACTCCACCTTGAAATTCACCAACAAATCTAAATGTTTTTGCTTTTAGTTTTGTTGCTGTATTCTTAGTCCATTTAATCTTTTCAAATAAACCTAAAAGTCTTTCAAATAAAATATACACTTTAGGAATATACGCAAGGAAGAACAAACCAATTAAAATAACCGTATTAATAATATATCCAATTAAAATATATACCATCATATTGCCTAAAGCTGAATAAATCTGATTAAAAAATACGATTAAACCGATTGTTGATAAAGCTACTGAAACAATTTGAAATAAAATGAAGTTAACAACCAGTACAGAGGTTGCTTCATTAGCTGGAACATTATGTTTATGATAATAATATAATTGGAAAGGTTGAGCACCAGTTGAAAATGGTGTAATACCATTAAAAAATGGTTCTACTGTCTGAATTAAGAATCCAGTACCATAGTCAATATCCTTATTTAAGGCTCTTAATACAATATTTGTAGATAAAGACATAAACAAGAAACTTGATAGTGATAAAACAATCGCGATAATTAGATAAATTAAATTCACTTGACCAATCATATGAAGTATTTGTTCAAAATCGTTTAAACTACCAACTACAGTGATTAGTATCATTAAAACAACTAAAACAACTACAATATTCAGCCATATCTTTTTTTGTGAAGTTTGTTTTGTATTTTCCATAGTTTACATCGCTTCTAAATGCTTAATACCAAGTAATCTGAGTCCTTCTACCATGATAGTAAGGATTGCTTGTACTAAATAAACATTCGTATTTCTTACGACACTATCTTCTGTATTAATTCTAACTTTTGCATAAAATGCATTAAACTCTTGAGATAACGATAACAGATATCTTGCAATTGTGGAAGGTGTATTATCATTTCCAGCACGTTCAATGATACTTGGGAATTGATCAATTTGTTTAATAATATTGAAGTAAACATCCTCTTTGTATAAAGAAGGATTCACCTCAGTTTTATCAAACACGATATTTTTTAGAATTGAAAATATTCTAACAATTGAATATTGGAGATAAGGACCAGTTTGACCCTCAAATTTAACCATATTACTTAAGTTAAAATCAATATCTAAATGTCTTTCATTTTTTAAGTCATTAAAAATTACAGCACCAATACCAACTGCTTTTGCTACCATATCTTTATTTTCTAAATTTGGATTCTTTTCATTGATTGCAGTTTTAGCATTATCAATTGCTTCTTTTAAAACATCTAATAGTTGAGTAGTCTTACCTTCTCTAGTAGACATTTTCTTACCATCTTGTAAGACTAATCCAAAATTGATATGTTCAATATCAAAATGATATCCCATTAAATCAGTAACTTTTTTAATGTTATCAAAATGTAATTTTTGCTCATTACCAACAACATACAACATCTTATCAAAGTGATATGTGTGATAACGGTAAAATAATGCTGCTAAATCTCTTGTGGCATAAAGCGTTGCTCCATCGGTTCTTTTAATTAAAACTGGTGGTTGATTTTCATCAACCTTAACAACCATTGCACCTTGATCAAGTACTAGTAATCCCTTTTGATCAAGCTCATCAACAACAGCATCCATTTTATCATTGAAGAATGCCTCACCATTATAAGAGTCAAATGAAACATCAAGTAATTTATACATATCCATAAACTCTTTTAATGATTCTTCTCTGAAATACTTCCATAATTCTAAATACTCAGGATCATTTTGTTCAAGTTTTAAAAATGCATCACGACCTGCTTGTTCAAGTGATTCATCATGTTCAGCTTCATTATGGAATTTTACATATAATTTTTGAAGTTCAGTAATTGGGTTTTGTTGAATCAGTTCTTTATTACCCCACTTTTTGTATGCAACAATCATACGTCCAAATTGAGTACCCCAGTCACCTAAGTGATTGATACCTACTACTTTATAACCTAACTTTTGATAGATTAATTTAAGTGAATTACCAATAACGGTTGATCTTAAGTGTCCTACAGAGAATTTTTTAGCAATATTAGGTGAACTATAATCAATGACTACAACCTTATGATTATGATCCTTAGAACCATATAGACTCTTTTGTGTATTTACTTGATTCAAGATATTTAATGAAAGTGATTCTCTATTGAGATAGATATTTAAAAAACCACCAACAAAAACACATTTTTCTACTGAATGGTGTGTTTTAATGATTGTTTGAAACATTTCTGAGACTTCCATTAAAGGTTTAGATAGTGATTTTGCATAACTAAATAAAGGAATCGCTAAATCTGAATCCCCTTTTTTAGGAACTTCAATAATCACTTCACTGATTGAATGATTTAATTCTATTAATTTTTTTATTTCAGTTTTTATTGTGTTTATCATGATAGTAACCTCATCTTTAACATTATATCAAAAAATATTTAAAAATACATGTTCGAAAGTCTTTACTGTGCGCTTAGTGAATCAAATCAATAAACATCTTTTTATATATCACTTTCTTTCTGATATGTTATAATTAACTTATAGCCCCTATGTAGGGGGTAGAAAGTAGGTAAATATGCTTAAACATCAACAATCTATTAAAACATTAAAGAATGCTTTAGGTCAAATTGAAGCTGTAATAAAAATGACTGAAGAAAATCGTTACTGTATGGATATTTCAACTCAAATCTCAGCATCAATTGCACTATTAAAAAAGGCTCAAAAACAGATTCTTGCAGACCATTTAAATTCCTGCGTGATGGATTCCATTCAATCAGGTAATCCTCAAGAAAAAATTGATGAGATTAATAAGTTACTAAAAAATATACTTTAGGAGCTAGCGATATGTCTGAACATCATCATTCAAATGATAGTAAAGAGAAACATAAATGTAACTGTGACAACACATTGAATAAAAATTTAGATAAATGCGAAAAAGTACATATGGAATGTGCATGCGAAAATGATTCTGGTCATCATATGCACCATAGTCATACTACAGAAATGCATCACCATGATGTAACCAATAATCATGAAAATCATAGTAGCCATGAAAATCATCACACGACAAAAACACATCACCATGATATAAACAATGATCATGATAATAATAGTAGTCATGAACATCATCACACTAACGATGGTAGTGGCGGATCTCATGATCATTCGAGTCATATTAAAGATTACTTGATAAGATTTGTTATCTCATCTATTTTGTCAATTCCGGTACTTGTTCTATCTAACATGGTACAAATGTGGTTTGGTTATACACTCACATTCAATTATTCTAATTATGTCTTACTATTTATTTCAACAGTTATATTTTTTTATGGTGGTAAACCATTCTTTGTTGGTGCATATCATGAAGTAAAATCTAAATCACCTGCAATGATGAGCTTAGTATCACTTTCTATTACTATAGCTTATGTATACTCTATTTTTGTTACTTTTAATCTACTTAATGGCATGGATTTCTATTGGGAACTTGTTACTTTAATTGATATCATGCTCCTAGGACACTATTTAGAAATGAAATCTTCTTTAGTAGCATCTAAATCCATAGAGTCACTATCAAAATTGCTGCCTACGATTGCACATTTAATAACGGATTCCAATGAAACATTAGATGTTACCTTATCTACTCTTAAGCATGAAGACATTGTTTTAGTTAAACCAGGTGAAAAAATTCCTGTCGATGGATTAATTATTTACGGTAAATCCTCCATTGATGAATCGATGATTACAGGGGAGTCAAACCCAATAGATAAATCAGTTCATGATGAGGTTATAGGTGGTACTATAAATGGTGATGGATTATTACATGTTAAAGTAACTAAACTTGGTAGTGAAACCTATCTATCTCAAGTAGTAACTCTTGTCAATCAGGCATTAAAATCTAAATCTAACACTCAAAGATTAGCTGATATAGCAGCTAAATACTTATTCTACATTGCATTATTAACTGCAATCACTACTGCAATTATTTGGTCACTTTTTGGGAATACTACTGAAGAAGTTATTACTAGAGTAGTAACTGTCATAGTTATTGCTTGTCCTCACGCTTTGGGGGTTGCAATACCTTTAGTAACAAGTATCTCAACCTCTATTGCTGCTAAAAACGGTCTTTTAATAAAGAACAGAACGCACTTTGAAAATGGTAGAAAAGTAAAACATATCATCTTTGATAAAACAGGTACACTCACTGATGGTAAATTTAGCGTCACTGATGTATTGGTTTTAAAAGATACAAAAGAAAAAGTGCTTGATATCGCATTTGCTCTTGAAACACCTTCTACTCACCCACTAGCATTAGGTATCCTACGATATAAAAAACATCAAGTAACGCCACTTGAAGTTATCGATTTTAAAAATATTGTGGGATTTGGTGTATCAGGTATTATTGACTTAAAGTTTTATGCTGTTGTTTCTGCAAACTACTTAGATTCATTTAATATTTCCTACGACCATACACACTATCATCAACTTATTAGTAAAGGTGAAACAGTAGTCTTTGTCATAGAGGAAAAAGAAGTTTTAGGAATGATTGCATTAAAAGATCAAGTCAAACAAAAATCAATTGAAGCTATCAAAGAACTTTCACTTATGGGTATTACTGTACATATGTTAACTGGAGATAATGAGGTAGTTGCTAAAAGAGTAGCAAACGAACTAGGAATCAGCCATTTCAAACACTCTGTTCTTCCTCATCAAAAAAGTGCTTATATTAAAGAATTAAAGGCATTTAACCATGTGGTTGCAATGACTGGAGATGGTATCAATGATGCACCTGCACTAGCAGAGGCAAACTTAGGTATAGCAATTGGCGCAGGTACTGACGTTGCTATCGAAACTGCTGATGTTATCTTAGTAAGGTCTGAACCTATGGATGTAGTTAACCTGATTAAACTCTCTAAAAAAACTTATCGTAAGATGCTTGAAAATCTGATTTGGGCACTCGCATATAATGTTATTTCATTACCACTTGCAGCTGGTATACTTTCATTTATTAATATCACAATTTCTCCAGCAATTGGTGCATTCTTTATGTCGCTTTCAACCATCATAGTTGCCATTAATGCTCAGTTCTTAAAATTAAAATAACTATAAAAATAAGGGTAGTCGATGAACGACTACCCTTTTAATTCATTTTAATTTAAGAAATCTTGAATGGCATCAGATTCTAAAACGCCATTATAGAAATTTAGAAGTTGTAACGGAACGTTAGCTTCTGTTAATACTGCATAATCTACGACTTGATTATTGAATAATACTAATACCATTGGTAATGC
>DHEJ01000010.1:0-4440 GCA_002399815.1 Acholeplasmataceae bacterium UBA4853 | reverse complement strand
AATTTTGCAACTTTTTGTTCTAAGTAATAAAGTGTTACATTATCACCTAGTTCATTTTTTAAATCAGAAGTTGCAATTGCTGGATCCATTGAATCAGAACCATATAATCTTGCATATACATTTGCAATTTGTGTTGCAGATGCGGCATCACTTGGTGAACCAAAGAATACGATTGTAACATGGTTATCTCTAGCACCTAAACTAAATAGACCTTTATTGATACCTAAGAACCCATCTTCTAATCCTTCAAGTAATACAAAGTTATTATCTTTTGGTAATTTCTTATCGAAATTCACTTCAGTTGTAACGTTTTTGTAGCTGTTGTAGAATGTTTCTTTTGCTGATGGTTGTACAATGATTACTAATCCGATTAGTAATGCAGCAATTACACCCATGATAGTCCACGTTAACCAGTGGATTTTAGTCTCTATTGTCTGATACTTTTTGGCCATGTGAAAAAACTCCTTTTATATTCGCGACTTTAATTATAACACGAATAATTATATTATTCAACGCTATTTTTAATAGACTCTTTTAATGCTTCATTGAAGTGTTGATTTTTAATCATTTCAATCTCATGTTTATATGGTGGTAATTCATCAACATAAGGTGTTTCTAGAATCTTTGGAATATCCATAAAGTCTTTATGGTATATCACTTTTAAGAGTGATTCAAATCCAATATAACCAAATCCGATGTTTTCATGACGGTCTTTTCTTGCACCAACTTCATTTTTAGAATCATTGACGTGGATGACTGAAATCTTATCTTTTCCTACAATTTGATCAAATAGTTTTACGACACCATCAAAATCATTTTTAACATCATAACCGGCATCATGAATATGACATGTGTCTAGACAAACACTAACTCTTGATTGGTCTTTAACTAAGGCAATGATATCTCTAAGTTCTTCAAAAGTTTTACCAACTTCATTTCCCTTACCAGCCATTGTTTCAAGTGCAATTCTCACATGAGATTCTGGAGTTTGATCAATGATTTGATTAATCCCTTCAGCAATCCATATGATTGCTTGATGACGGTCTAATCCAACTGCGCTACCTGGATGTAAAACCATTTGAGTTACACCCATAGCAGATGTTCTTAAAACTTCTTTTGTTAGAAATTCTACAGCAAACGCTCTTTTTTCTGCTTCTGGATTTGCTAAATTAATAATATAAGGTGCATGTACTACAACATGATTAATATCAAAATCATTAGCTTTCATAAATGCTTTTGCTTCATCAATTTTCATTTGATCAAGTGGTTTTCTTAAAGTGTTTTGAGGTGCTCCAGTATAAACCATCATTGCTGTTGCATTATAACCCAGTGCTTCTTTTACACTACCTAAATACATTTCTTGTCCGTTAAGACTCACGTGACTTCCTAAAATCAGCATTACGATATCTCGCTTTCTTAATTTTTTGAATAACAGTTTTTACTTTTTCTGCTCTTTTCTTTTTATATCCTGGTGTAACTCTTGTTGCTTTAGGTATTTTTCTAACTTCACCAGCAATCTTTTTATCATATGATTTAGATTTCTTTTGAAGTGCTCTAAATCCATCAACAACGAATACTGAATTAACAAATTTAACACCTTTATTTTTCAACTTATCAATTTTAGGTTGGTCATAGTCATCAAAAATTGTGATAACCTCACCAGAATCACCCATTCTTGCAGTTCTTCCACTACGATGTTTAAAGAATTCTAATTTATAAGGTAAATCATAATGGATAACATGACTTGCTTTAAAATCAATCCCTCTAGCCAGTAAATCACTTGAGACAACATATTGATACTTCAATTCATGAATATCTTCTAAGATTTTCTTTCTTTGTTTAACACCAATAGTTGATGAAAAGGAGGTAACCTTATAGCCTTCACCAAGTAAATATTCATAAACACCTTTAATATCATCATTTTTACTGACAAATATGATACCTAAGTATGGATTAATTCTTTTTAAAACATCACCTAATGTTGTTAATCTATTTTCTCTTACCTTAATTAAACGATATACAATATTTAACTGACTTTCACTTGTTGTATCTAAAAATATATGATTTCCAAAGTACTTATTAATAAATGGTTCCATATTCTTAGTAATCGTTGCAGAAAATAAGAGATATTTGTCTATATTTTGATTCACTAAAACTGGATCAATTAAATTCATAAAATCTTCATCAAACATCATGTCTGCTTCATCTAAAACAAAGTATCTTAAATGTTTAATATTTAAAGCATTTTTTGTTGTCACTAAATCTGATAATTTAGATGGTGTGGTAATCACAACAGATGGATGTGAGTTTTTTAATCTTTCACTTTCACGGTCCATATCCATAGAACCATAATATGCTTTAAAGACGACTTCACTATCTGTTTCTTCTAACATTTTAGCAACTTGCATCACAAGTTCATTGGTTGGAAGTAAAATTACTGCCTCAACAACATTTTCAATTCTTTTTAAATTTTCTAATAAAGGAAAAAGATAAGCATGTGTCTTACCTGTTCCAGTCGGAGCTAAACCAACGATATTACCTGGTTTATTAAAGTTCTTAATAACCGATTCTTGGATCGGAGAAAGTTTCTCATAATTTAGTTTCTGAAGCATTTCTTTTATTGTCATAAAAATCACCTAATTGATTATATCATAATTCACTGATGAATTTTTCATAAGTGAAGAGATTAAACGGTAATTTTTTATCTGTTTTAAGGACTAAATTACTCAAATGGGCTCCTGCAAGTCGTATTTTTTCATTTGAGTAACTCTCTTCAAACAAATTATCGAGGGCATCTTTAATCACAATCAAATCATTACTATGTTCATTTAAGGTAACTGATCTAGTAATGATGGTAAAATCTGTTTTTTTCAGCTTAAATCCTACTGTTTTAGCCATCATCTCATAACGATTCATACGTCGTATACAATCATCTAATTGACGATGTATTTCATCTAAAATGATAACATCATCTGATACATCATAATTAAAGGTTGTCTCAGATGAAATTGATTTTGGTAACCGGTACTTATCGGGTTCAATCGTGTTAGATGATTGACCTAATATATGCATTTTATAACCATCATAAGAATCACTTTTCATAACCTTTAAAATCTTCTCATAGTTTGTTTGATTCATAAAGTCAGCAATTGTTTCAATACCTAATTGTTTAAGTTTAGGATAGGTTTGTTTACCAATACCAAAAATATCAGCAACATCAAGTGGATATAACATTTTTTCTATATCCCGTTTTCTTAACACAGTAATCCCTAAAGGTTTCTTTAAATCACTTGCCATTTTAGCTAAAAATAGTGTTGGTGCAATTCCAATACTCGATGGTAATTGATGTTCATCAACCAATCTTTTTTGAATCTCTTTAGCAATCTCTAAAGGATGTTTTTCTAATGCGAGTTTGGTCACATCTAAATAAGCTTCATCAATCGAACCTTGTAAAATCGTATCGCTATACTCAGATAATAAATTCATGAATGCTTCTGACTTTTCTCTGTACATTCTAAAGTCGGTTGGAACTATTAATAGCCTGTTATAAAGCTTTAATGCTTCACTTACACTCATTCCAGCTCTAATTCCATATTTTCTTGCATTATAGCTTGCTGTTGATATCACACCACGTGCACTAGAGCCTGGTCCACCAACAACAAAAACCTTGTTTTTCAAGTAAGGTTCTTTAATCATTGCACAGGTTGCAAAAAATGCATTAAGATCAATATGGAAAATAATTCTTACATTTTTTTTCAAGTTCATTCTTCCTTTAATTACTATTATATAGTATAATATACTGAATATAAAAATTATGGAGTGATAAAATGGCAAAAAAGAAAACATCAGTACAAAAAGTTGATCAAAACAAAGGTGCTAAAGATAGTTATGTCTTTAAAGATCCAAGTGAATCTTTGTTAGGTAAAATTGTTATCGGTTTGATCATTTTTGGAACAATCGCGATTATCTTAATCGGTGCAGTAATCGCCGTTATCAACTTTTTTAGTTAATCCATCTTTAATATAGATGAAATAAAATAAGCATGACATTAAGTCATGCTTTTTATTTTTTTAGTAACGCTTTTGCTTGTTCTATTGCATAAGATGATATTTCATCATCCGATAACATACTAGCAATCGATAACACACGGTCATCAAAAGATAGTACTTTGATAAAGGTTTGCATTCGTTCATCGACTTTTTGTTTATAAATAGCGTAATGAAAGTCAGCTTTCGCTGCAACTTGTGGTAAATGTGTAATCACAAGTGTTTGAATTTCTCTTGATATGTCATGCATCTTACTGGCAACTTTAGATGCAGTCTTTCCTGAGATACCGATATCTATCTCATCAAACACTAGCATACTTAAACCACTATTTTTTGCAAAGAAACTCTTTAATGCAAACATAAATCTTGCCTTTTCACCACCACTGGCAACTTT
>DHEJ01000041.1:2443-3405 GCA_002399815.1 Acholeplasmataceae bacterium UBA4853 | reverse complement strand
TGTTGCTGACCACCAGATAACTGGTTTGGTCTTTTTTTCATATGATCTTCTAATCCAACACGAATTAAAACTTCTTTAGCTCTTTTAGTACGTTCTTCTCTAGAAACACCAGATAATGTTTGTGCAAGTTCAACGTTAGATAAAATATCTAAATGGCTAATTAAATTATAGTTTTGGAAGACAAATCCGATACGGTGATTACGATATGCATCCCAATCCTTATCTGTATAATCCTTAGTAGAAATATTATCAATAATAATATCTCCGCTATTATAACGGTCTAATCCTCCGATTAAGTTTAATAAGGTTGTTTTACCAGAACCTGATTGGCCAAGAATTGCTACAAACTCTTGTTTTCTAAAGTTTAAGTCAATACCTTTTAATGCAGTAAATGTTTGTTCACCGATTAAGTAATGCTTTTTTATATTTTTAATTTCTAACATATACTAATTATTTCCCTTCCAAGAATGAATAATTTTTTTAAATAGTGCAGTTCTATTTTCTTTATTGTCTAAATATCCAGAACCCACATCAATTAGTTTAGTAACAAAATGATTTACAAAGATACTAGATATTAAATAGCTTGCTGCCTGTAAATCAATGGGTTGAATCTCTTTACTTTGAATTCTTTTTTCTAATACCTTAGGTAGCCAACACTGCGTTTGTTCTACAAGGTTATGAAGTTCTTTATTCATTTCTTGATTAAACTTCCAAAATTCAAACAATAACAACTTAATTTCTTGATAATGCGTCATGAAAATCTGACTTGCCTCATTAAAAAAATCCTCAAGCATATCAAGTAAATCCATAGATTCATAAGCAATATAACGCGCTTTAACTTCGGCTTCTATTTGATTTAATGCCTCAATACTAACAACTTTAAATAATTCCTCTTTACCACCTGGAAAATAGTGATAGATTAATCCATGTGCGCTATCTGTAGATAAATTAATATCTCTAAT
>DHEJ01000041.1:0-2191 GCA_002399815.1 Acholeplasmataceae bacterium UBA4853 | reverse complement strand
AAATAATACCATATAACAATATACATAACCTATAAAGATACATAATTGTGTGTAAATTCATATAACTTATGATGTATATAAAGAAAAAGATACCTGATTTAATCGATCAGATATCTTTTTTAAATTCTATAAAGATTATTGAACTAAATGATTAAAAATCTATTTTTGTTTGTTCAATCTTTGACTCTGTTTCATCTGCTTCATCGATTTGAGCTTCAAGTTCAAAGGATTCTACTTTTTTAACTTCGTTGTTTAATTGAAGTTGTTGTTGATTCACCTCAACAACATCAGCCACTTCAGTTTCTAATTCTTGGTGAGAAACAACAGCAATAGTTGCAACCTTTTGATCATTTTTAAGATTAATGATTCTTACACCTTGAGTAGCTCTTTTCGTATGTGAAATTTGACTAATTGGGATTCTAATTGTAATACCTTTATCAGAAATTACGATTAAATCCTCATCATCAGTAACTTTTCTAAGAGTTGATAATTTACCGTTTTTCTCAGTGATATTTAAAGTCTTAACCCCTTTACCACCACGGTTTTGAATACGGTACTCATTAACACTTGTACGCTTACCATAGCCGTTTTCAGTAATTACTAGAATTTGATCTTCTTCATTATCAATCACTGCAGCACCAACAATTTGATCAAGGTCTCCTAATGCCATACCTCGAACACCGGTTGCTGTACGTCCAATTTCACGGGCTTCAGTTTCTTTAAAGCGGATTGCTTTACCGTTTGATGCACCAAGTAAAATATACTTATCACCATTGGTTGATCTTGCTACTAATAGTTCATCATCTTCTTTAAGGTTTAATGCAATAATACCGTTTGTTCTAATATTTTGATATGCATTAATATGTGTTCTTTTTACAATACCTTTTTTAGTAACAAAGAATAAGTAATGATTTTCATCATCAAAATTCTTAACGGATGTAAAGCTTGCTAGTACTTCACCTTCTTGGAAGTTTAAGTAGTTAACAATTGGAACACCTTTAGATTGTCTTGAACCCATTGGTAAAGTATAACCTTTGATTTTAAAGACTCTTCCTTTATTTGTAAAGAATAAATGATAGTCATGCGTGTTTGTCATTAAGATGTGTTCTACATAATCATCTTCATGAAGTTTAACTCCAGACATTCCAACGCCACCACGATTTTGAAGTTTATATTCATCAACATTCATACGTTTGATATAACCGTTATTTGTTACGGTAACAACAATATCTTCTCTTGGAATTAAGTCTTCATTATCAATATCTAAATCTTCATATAAATTGATTACAGATAATCTGTCATCATCATATTTATTTTTGATTTCATTTAATTCTTCACGGATGATTTCTAACTTCTTATCTTCACTAGATAAGATATGATTATATTCTTCAATCTTTAATTTCAACGCATCTGTTTCTTCATAAATCTTATCGATTTCAAGTGAAGTTAAGCGTTGTAATTGCATAGTTAGAATGGATCTTGCTTGAATATCTGTAAACTCATAAGTTTCAATTAAATTTGTTCTAGCAATATCTGGTGTTTTAGCATCTCTAATGATTTGGATCACACGATCAACATCAGATAATGCTTTAACAAGTGCATCTAATATATGCATTCTTGCAAGTGCTTTTTCTAAGTCAAATTGAGTTCTTTTAGTAATGATATCAACTTGGTGTGCAATATAATGCGTTAATGTTTCTTTTAATGATAACAATTGAGGTTGACCATTAACTAAAGCAATCATGTTGATACCAAAAGATGTTTGTAGTTGTGTATGTTTATATAGATTGTTTAATGTAACCATTGGATTGACATCTTTTTTAAGTTCGATGACAATTCTCATACCTTTTCTTGATGATTCATCACGAAGATCAGATATACCTTCAATAATCTTATTTTTAACAACTTCAGCAATACGTTCAATTAAAGTTGTTTTATTCACCATATAAGGAATTTCAGTAATAATTAATTCGGTCTTATTTTTAGTTTGAACAATTTCATGTTGTGCTCTTACTGCAATAATTCCCTTACCTGTTTCATATGCTTGTCTAAGACCTGTTGTTCCAAGGATTTGTCCTCCAGTTGGAAAATCTGGTCCTTTAATATATTGCATTAATTCAAGGATTGTTATATCAGGATTATCCATATATGCAAAGATTCCATCAATGACTTCACCTAGGTTATGTGGTGG
>DHEJ01000024.1 GCA_002399815.1 Acholeplasmataceae bacterium UBA4853 | reverse complement strand
GGAACTGTGGTAGGAATCTCCTAAATGCGTCAAGCGCTAAATGTATGAAACAAATCCACAGTACCTATTAAAATTATAACAAATGAAAGAAAGGAAGTTATATTCAGTATCTATCAAATGCTACATACTGAATATACAAGTATGTATGGACAAACCATTTTTAATTTTAGTTGCTGGAGGCAGTGCTTCTGGTAAATCAACAGTTGTCAAATCGATATTAGATCAAGCAGGGATTAAAGATGTTTTAACAATCAATCAAGATGATTACTACTTAGATCAAAAAGATGTTCCAATGGAAAAAAGAATTATTGTTAACTATGATCATCCAAATAGTATTGATAATGAGTTACTTTTTAGTCACATAAAACAATTATTAGATGGTAAAACAATTGAAAAACCATTATATGATTATAAAAACTATACTAGAAGTAGTGCATGTGAAACAGTAAATCCAAAACCTATTATTATTGTTGAAGGGATACTATCTTTAACAGATAAGAATTTAAGAGATTTAGCGGATTTAAAATTGTATGTTGAATTAGATGATGATATTCGTTTCATTAGAAGACTTAGCAGGGATGTTAAAGAACGTGGTAGAAGTATCGATTCTGTAGTTAAACAGTATTTAGATACAGTCAAACCAATGTATCATAAATATGTTAAACCAACTAAAAGATATGCTGATATCATTATTCCTAATGATGAAAAGCATAGTGTAGCTGTTAAAGTAATTGTTGGTATGCTAAATTCAATTAAGGGTGTATAAAATGATTTTACTTGTGGTTGCAATGAACGATGAAGCTAAGGATATTTGTGTTAAGTTAAATCAAGTTAACCAAGCACCTTTTGTCATATATGAAGGAAAATTAGCAGGTAAAGATGTTGCATTAATCATTAGTGGTATTGGTAAATCAAATGCTGCAGCTGCAACTGTTTATGGATTATTAAAATATCCAGTAACATCACTCATTATAAACTTAGGTATTGCAGGTGGATATCACGTTAAGGTACATGAAACCTATGTAGTAAATCAAGCAACCTATAATGATGTTGATGTCACTGCATTTAATTATGATTTTGGACAAGTACCAAAATTTCCAACACACTTTTTAACATCACAATATATCCTTTCTAAATTAGACTTTATCAAACAAGAAAAATTATATAGTATGGATAGTTTTTCAACCAAAGTTATGTTTAATAATGCTTACTTAGCAGACATGGAAGCAACAGCGGTTTATCAAATCGCTTATCTATTTCAAAAACAAGTTTTAAGTTTAAAAGTCGTATCTGATTTAATCGGAGAAACAGATCAAATTAAGGCATATAAAACAAGTAAAGAATCTTTATCAGTTGTCTTATATAAAGGATTAATTAAGGTCTTGGAGGTCTTATAAATGAAGGGTTTAATGATATATTCAAATGGTATGGAAGATAGTGAAGCACTATCTACTAGAGCACTCTTAAAAAGGGCCGGAATTGATGTAATAACTGCCACAATTAATAAGGATTTAAAGGTTAAAACAGCATTTGATCAAGTCGTGTTAGCTGACCTTGATTTAAAGCATATTAATGCCTTAGAATTCGATTTTTTAATCATTCCTGGAGGCGGTTATATCACTCGTGTGATTGATGAAGATACCTGGATAAAAAAGACTATTTTAGACTTCTATAATCAAGATAAATTAATCGGTGCAATTTGTGCTGCACCGAGATTCTTAGGCCGTTTAGGGCTACTTGATGGTATGGATTACACTGCGTTTCCTGGAAGTGAAAAAGAAGCCTTAAATGGCAATTATTTAATCAATCAAAAAGTGGTTGTAACACCAAGATTCATAACAGCAAGATCTGCTGGTGCAATCATTGAATTTGTGTATAGTTTAGTGTCAAAAATCAAAAGTGAAAAGGATGCAAAAGCACTCCTTGAAAACATTATTTATTAAAATACAAAAAAGGTTATAAAATACCTAAATTTGATTGACAAATCATAATAACTTGATATAATTATACATGCGCATAAAGTGGCCCGTTGGAGAAACGGTTAACTCACATGCCTTTCACGCATGCATTCACGGGTTCAAATCCCGTACGGGTCACCATCTTAACTTAAAGAAGCACTCATAGCTCAATTGGATAGAGCGTTTGACTACGGATCAAAAGGTTAGGGGTTCAAGTCCTCTTGGGTGCGCCATTTGTTTATTGACAAACTAAATTTAGTTTGATACAATAATTAAGCCAATATATTTCGGGAAGTAGCTCAGCTTGGTGGAGCACCTGGTTTGGGACCAGGGGGCCGCAGGTTCAAATCCTGTCTTCCCGACCATCTTTTGCGGGTGTCGTATAATGGTTATTACTCCAGCCTTCCAAGCTGAAGACGGCGGTTCGATTCCGCTCACCCGCTCCATTTTTATCAATGACATTTAAACTCTAATGATGAACTTCATTAGGTTTTTTCTTTTTTATGTACGTTTTTTATAGAATTTATATAATTTTGATCATTTATCATCCATAAATTGTACGAAAAGACGATTTTAAGTGACAAAATAAATATATTATTTGATTAAATATTCAATTCGTTGTATGATAAGATAACTTATCAATTTTTAACAGGGGATTAAAAATAAGTTTTATGTTGGGAGGCATAGCTTATGAGGGGTTCGGATTTTTTTCTAGCCGAAGGTATTTTAAAGGATAAATACAATATAAGTCTGATCGATGATGTTATTTTAAATGGGGATAAAAAAATCTATTTATATGCGGACTTAAATGAATCAAAGGATTTAAAACTAAACGTAATCATAGGCGATTTAGGTTTTTTTGGTTTTGAAAATACTTCATCAATTATGATAGATGAAATACTTAAAGATATTGATTACAACAATGAATATACAAAGGTTTCTGGTAGAAAAGAATATTTAGAGTTTGTTAAACAACAAATCATGGATTTTAACCGTAATACGAATATTGCTATTCCGTTAAAGACTAAGTTTGGTCGTAAATGGATGAATATCTATCATCAACCAGTTCGTAAAAATCCAGATATCATATATTTCATTTTAAATGATTTTACAGATATTATGACGACAGAGGAGTTAAATTGGTTAAAATCTCATAAGGATTCTTTAACAGGTTTATATAATAAATATACATTAGATTATCATTATGGTTTAAGATATATGAGAAAGAACTTTCATGCAATATATTTAGATATTGATAATCTAAAAAGAGTTAATGATGAATATGGTCACTATTTAGGTGATCAAACACTTGTCGCATTCTCTAATATCTTAAAGAAATATGAAAGTGAGTATAATCATTTTTACAGAGTGGGTGGAGATGAGTTTGTTGGATTATTCTTCGAGACTGAAGATGTAATCAAGAACTTAGTGGAATCAATATTAAAAGAAACAAGAAGTGATTACTTATTAACTTCTAAGGTTAATGTGACAGTTTCAATTGGAGTTGTTAAAGCAACCAAACGTGATGATGTCATTAGAAGAGCAGATGAATTGTTGTACAAAGTTAAAAAAGAAGGTAAAGATAATTATCATTATGAAATTGAACCGATTTAATGAATTTAAACTCACCTTAGGTGAGTTTTTTATTTATGAAATGAATGATTGATAAAAAATACTTAAATAGTTTATAATAAAGTTAAATGAAAACTGATTGGAGATTAATTATATGAAAGTTCTTTTAGTAAGACATGCTGAACCAAGATATGATGAGGTCGATTCTAGAGGTTATTTTGGTATGGGCCATGAACTGGGAAGATTAACAGAACAAGGCGTTAAACAAGCTGAATTAAGGTCATATGATGAACGCTTCATTGGTGCAGAGTTAATTGTTGCATCTCCATATACAAGAGCACTACAAACAGCAGCAATCATTTCTAGAATGACAAATATTCCACTGGTAGTTGAAAATGACATTCATGAATGGATGCCTGATATGACTCAAAAGTTTGATGTGGATGATTTTAGCGAATTATATAAAGAGTATATACGTCAAAAAGGTGTTAAAAGTGGAGAAACTAAATATCCTTGGGAAACATATGCTCAATTAAAGAAAAGAGTAGATCAGGTATTAAGTAAATATAAGACATATAAAAAGATTATTGTAGTAAGTCACGGGATTGCTATTTCAACTCAAACATTTTTTGAAGATATTTTAGATTTTTGTGAAGTGAGGGAGATTAATTTATGAACAGTATTCTTTTAATGCAACAGTTAGAAGCACAAAGTAATCCTTCTCGTAAAAAAGTATTACTTAAAGCAGGGGCTTCTGATAAAACTTATGGTGTGCCACTTGGTTATTTAAGAACGCTTGCTAAAACAATAGGTATCAATCATGAACTTGCAATTGAACTTTGGAAAACTCAAAATACGGATGCTAGATTATTAAGTGTCATGTTATTTGATCCAAAAAAGTTGAGTACAGATGACATCATAGTTATGATTGAAGAAGAACCATTTGAACAAATTGTTGATGATCTTATTTTCAGAGCATTAAGTAAACTAGATGATTATGAAGCAGTAATGGATAAATTAAAAGATGCAACTAAAGATCATTTAAAAAGAGCTTACTGGACATTTATGGTTTTAGTGATAGAGGATTCTAATAAAACATCACCTAATATGATTGAAGGCTTGATCAAAGAGATTGAATCTAAGCTTAAAAATGAGTCACCAAAAGCCCAATGGATGATGAATAGAGCACTTGCAGAAATTGGTATAAAGTATGAAGCCTATACAAATATTTGTTTAAATATAGGTGAAAAACTTGGCATATATAAGGATTTAAAAGTGCCTGCTGGATGTACATCAGCATATATTCCTAATTGGATTCATGCCATTCTTAGAAAGAAAAAATAAAATATATTAAATCTTTTGTTTATTTTAAGGTTTTGTCTTATAATAAAGAAAGATGAGGTGACTTATGAATAAAACATTTTTATTAGTATCACAAGTGTTTTCAATACTTGGAGCTGTTTTGATTGGTTTTTATTTTCTTTTGTTTCTTTTTATAGGTGTAGGGTATAGCTATGGTGGATTATTAAATAGTTTCATTTTTCCACTTTTTCTGTTTGCAGCATTAGTTAGTATATATATTGTTGCATCTGTAAGATTTCAAAAGGCTAAAACGACTCCAAATATGAAAACAGAAGTAATGATTTGGGGGATATTACTTTTGATTGGACCTTCGTTTATCGGTGGTGTGTTTGCAATTATTGCTGCAAATACTCAAAGCAGTGAAAATTCCAGTGGTGGTTCAGAAAAATCTGTTGAAGTAAAATTAAAGGAATTAGATAATTTATTCGATAAAGGAATAATTTCTATGGAAGAGTATCAATTAAGAAGAAAACGTATTTTAGAAAATATATAGAAAAGGGGAAAACGTTTTAATGAATAAAACATATTTAACAGTTGCACAAATCTTTGCAATTATTTCAGGGGTTGCATTGTGCTTCGGATTCATCTTAGTAATTCCACTAATTTTAGGAATTCTAAATTTTAAAGCGGCTTCAGTAATGAGCCGTGCAAAAGATGGAACTGCTACAAATGAAGAGGTAAGAAATTGGAGTATTTATCTAATCTTTACTTCCTTAATTGGCGGAATCTTTGGATTAATCGCTGCTGAAAGTAAAGGCGAAGGACAAGTGCTTGTTGAAGGTACATCACTTGAACAAAAACTAAAAGACTTAGATTCATTATTTGACCGCGGATTAATTTCCAAAGAAGAATATGAAATTCGTCGTAAAAAGATTTTGGAGAGTATGTAATAATGAATAAAACATTCTTATTAGTTGCAGTCATATTTGCAGTACTTGGTGCTTTAAGTGGAGTATCTGCAGCATTTCAATTCTTTGGATTTAGAACTATATTTGAAATGGATCCAGAACTAGCTGGACAAGTTCCAGAGTGGATCTACTCAATGTTTAATGCACTTGGATTTGTTATGTTAGTATTTGCTGCTTTAAATATTGTTGCTGCAGTTAGAATTAATGCAGCAAGAAAAGATAATGCATCTCGTAAAGAAGCATTGGGTTGGAGCATTTATTTATTATTTGGTGCAGGGTTAATCGGTGGTATTTTTGGTATCTTAGGTGCAAACGCTAAACATGAAGTTTCAGCAGCAGCATTAAGTAATTCAAATTCACTAGAAAACGATTTAAAAGCATTAGATAGTTTATTTAATAAAGGCTTAATTAGTGATGCTGAATATCAAGAAAGACGTAGTAAACTTATTAATAGAGTATAAAAAAATCATAAGATATAAATCTCCCAGTAAAATGGGAGATTGTATTTTAATTTGATTTCTGTCAAAAGTCATGTACAATAGAAATGCGCAAATATAAAAAACTGGTGGAGATTATGGGTAACTTAAGGAATCATGAAAATCAAAACGTCAAAAGTGCTTACCAAGAAACTTTTGAAATAACATTTTGGTATTTTGTTATTGCATATGGTTATTTAATTATTAGCGATTGGTTACTTGCAACATGGGTTACAGATCCGGCTTTACTCATTACGTTTCAAGCAATCAAAGGCATTTCATCACTCGGTCTTATTGGTGTGGTGTATTATTTTATTGTACTTAGAAAAGTTAAAAGATTCATAGATTCAAATATTAAACTATATAATGTTTTACAACAGTTAAATCAAAAAAATGAAGCATTAATAGAACTTGAGAATAAGCATTATAAGTTAGCTTTTTACGATGCATTAACTGGTTTAAGCAATAAGAATCGTTTAGAACAAAAGGTTAATCGTTTAATTGAACAAAAAACACCATTTACACTACTTTCAATAGATATTGATGACTTTGGTGTTATTAATGAATTAAAAGGGCATGTATGGGGTGATCATGCCTTATTATTAATTGCTAAAGAACTAGATAGAATTGCTAATGGCAATTTAGTAGCAAGAATGAGCGAAGATGGTTTTATTATATTGATCAAAGATATTCAAGCATATGATAAAATTCTTGAGTTTTCAAATAAGTTAATTGATTCCATTAAAGAACTTATTAAACAACAAAGTGAAGCCTACTTTTATACAGCGAGCGCTGGTATTGCAAGTTATCCAGAACATGGTTCAACCTATACAGATATTTTAAGATGTTCGGATGTTGCTTTAGGATTAGCAAAGAAAAATGGGAAAGATCAAATTGTATTTTATAATTCTTTCATGCATCAATTGAAAGAAAAAGAAGTTACAAGAACGAATGCAATTAAACCTTCTTTATTGAATAACGAGTTTTATATTGTATATCAACCGATTTTAGAGTTTAATAGTTTAAAGATTAACAAAGTAGAAGCATTGATTCGATGGCAACATCCTACATTAGGATTTATTCCACCCAATGATTTCATTTATTTATCAGAAATATCCGGTTCAATTGTTGAATTAACAGTCTTTGTTTGTAATGCTGTATTTAAACAAATTGAAGCTTGGAATCAAGCAGGTATTGATATGCGTGTAGATATTAATATCTCACCTAAGGTATTGATGCATCCTGAGTTTTTAGAGGATTTAAATCAATTAGCGGATCAATATCATATAAAAAGAAATCAAGTAATTATTGAAGTTACAGAATCAGTTATTCTAGAAAAGATTGATCAAGCTTTATTGGTTATTAAACAATTAAAAGAAGCTGGTTATTTAATAGCACTAGATGATTTTGGTACCGGATATTCATCTTTAACATACTTTAAACATTTACCGGTTGATATTATTAAGATGGACCGTGGGTTTATTCAAAATATTGATAAATATGAATCTGAACAACACTTCTTGAAGTTTGTATTAGATTTATCGCATTCATTAGGTAAACAAGTTGTATTAGAAGGTGTTGAGACTGATAGTCAAGTTGAAGTGTTAAAGCAATTTGAAGTGGATTTTGTTCAAGGATTTTTATACCATAAACCACTAAAGGTTGAAGAATTAAACGAGTTATTAAATGTTAAATAAAAAATAGGTCTACGGATTATTAAATGTATGATATACATTAGATAATTTAGACCTATTTTATTTTTAATGAATTATAAAGTTGATTTTCTGGATTCGTATTCGTCTTTAGTAATAATACCGCGTTGATATAATCTTTCTAATTCTGCTAGGCGACTTGATTGATGTCCAACTTCGATTGATTTTTCTTCAACCACTGGTTTTTCTTCAACAAGGATATACATTGTAATATATAAAGCACCAATAGCTAGGATAGAACCAACAGTTTTAACAATTTGGATGATTTCCATTTGTGTTAAGAATACTGAGATACCACTAAATAATACTAATGCAATAATTAAAGATATGAGTACAAATTTCTTTGTAAACTTCGTTTCAAATCTTGGCTGAGTTGAATGAAGTAAAATGAATAGTGCACTGATCTCGAATAATGCATGTCCAATTAACAGTCCAAGTACAACCATAACTTCAACTTCTAGTGAACCAACAACTTGTCCGATTGCATAATTACTGCTTACACCATGGATCAGATTGAAAGCACCATAAATAACTAAAATGATTGCTATAAATTTATCGAATGATTTAAACTGTAGTATTAAGATAAATGAAATTGCAAGCATGATGAATGTATCTAACTGAAATGCTAAGGTCAAGTATGAACGACCAAAGTAATCTTGTAAAACAAATGCTGCGATCTGGGAAAGTAGAATTGCGATTCCACCAGAGAGTAATGCCGTGTTATATTTTTTCTTCATAGTAACGCTCCTTTCTTATATAATATCAACAATCGAATAATTTATCAACGAATGTTATATAAAAAAGTATTCAAATTGGTGCAAAGTTATATTAATTTTGATATCATTTAATTAAAAGGTGGTGTTCTTATGAACTATGGGATTATTGATTTAGGCTCAAATTCAGTTAGATTAGAGATTTTTTCATATAAAGATTCAGTTTTAAAGAATATTTACTCTAAGCGTGCAGTTGTTGGTCTTGCCAGTTATGTACTACCTGAAGGTTATTTATCTGACCTTGGAATTTCAAGTGCAATTGATGTTGTTAAAACATTTAAAGATGAAGCAGCAGCATTTGAATTAAAAAAACTTTATGTCATAGCAACAGCAACCATAAGAAATGCACGTAACCAAAATGAGATTATTAACCGTATTAATAAAGCATGTGAGGTTAAAGTTGAATTACTGGATGAAAAATCTGAAGCTTTATATGGGGTTAGAGGGGTTAGGTCTCAAACAGATTTTGATCATGGTGTTGTACTTGATATTGGTGGGGGTTCAACTGAAGTTACTTTAATTAAAGAAGGAAAGGTTTTAGAAGCACATTCACTACCGCTTGGTTCTTTAAATTCATTTATTACATTTGTTAAAGAAATACTTCCAACAAGCCAAGAAAAAGAACGCATTCAAAAAGCAGTATTTAATGCATTATCTTTTAGTAAGGTAACTCAAATGAAGTTTGATCATATTTACGGTATTGGTGGTAGTCTAAAAGCCGCTAAGGTATTAATTGAAAGTTTTAATGGTAAGAAGATTACTTATTTAACTAGAAGTAATATTAAAGATTTAATTAATAAAATTGATCCATCAAAAAAACAAACCTATTTATCCATTATTCGAATGATTCCAGAAAGATTACATACAATTTTACCTGGATTAATCATTTTAGATTCGATTATGAATTATTTTGACATTGAAAAAGTATTTATCTCACAAAGTGGTATTAGAGAAGGATATATCTTAGATCATATAAAAACAGCCTAGTTATAGGCTGTTTTCATTAATTAGACACATGTTTTTCTATACTTAAGATATCATCTTGAACAAACACATCATATAAGATATTCGGTAGAATGTGATCATTTATGATTTCTTGAGCTATGAATGTTTCAATCGATCTTTGAATGAATCGTTTAAGAGGTCTTGCACCATATTGTTCATCATAACCGTTTTTAATAACGTATTTTAAGATATCTTCTCCAAAATGGATTAAGACATTTTGTTTGGATAATCTAACTTCTAATTCATCAAGCATCTTTCTAGCGATTAATACTTGTACTTTAAATCCTAATGGATTAAATGTAATGATTTCATCGATACGATTTAGAAATTCTGGTTTAAATGATTTTTTAACAAGTTCATCGACTTTTGTATGAGCATTAGCATCACTTGATAATAAGTATTCTGAACCAATATTTGAAGTCATTATGATGATGGTGTTTTTAAAGTCTACCGTTCTACCTTGAGCATCAGTTAAACGACCATCATCCAGTACTTGAAGTAGGATGTTAAATACATCGGGATGTGCCTTTTCGATTTCATCAAATAATACAATAGAATAAGGCATACGTCTGATTGCCTCAGTGAGTTGACCACCTTGATCATATCCAACATATCCTGGAGGTGCACCGATTAATCTTGAAACGCTATGAGGTTCCATGTATTCAGACATATCAATTCTAACCATATGAGATTCACTATCAAACATAAAGTCTGCTAAAGAACGTGCCACCTCTGTTTTACCAACACCTGTTGGACCTAAGAATAAGAAGGTACCAATTGGTTTATTGGCATCTTTAATACCAGCTCTTTGACGAATGATAGCATTACTAACGAGTTTGAGTGCATGGTCTTGACCAATGACTCTTTTCATTAAGTTACTTTCTAGATTCTTTAGTTTTTCACGGTCTCCAGAGATTAGTTTAGTTAATGGGATATGTGTCCACTTACTAACGATTTCTGCGATATTTTCAGCAGTAACTGTTTCAGTTAATAATTTATCTTCTTGATCACTACTTGATAAGAGATTAATATCTTTTTCTAAGGCTGGGATTAATGAGTATTGTAGTTCGGCAGCCTTAGAGTAGTTACCAGCATTATAGGCGGTATTTAAATCATTTTTATATTTTTCTAAGATTTCTTTTTTCTTTTTAATTTCAACTAAATGAGATTTTTCTAACTCCCATCGTTTCTTTAAATCTGATTCCTCTTTTTTATAGGATTCAATATCATGATTGATTTTAGATAGTCTTTCTTTAGACATTAAATCAGATTCCTTAGAAAGAGCACTCTTTTCAATTTCTAATTGCATTAACTTTCTTTGGACATCATCTAGTTCAATCGGCATTGAATCGATTTCCATACGGATAGAAGAACAAGCTTCATCAATTAAGTCGATAGCTTTATCAGGTAGGAATCGGTCTGTAATGTATCTTGATGATAACGTAGCAGCAGCTACAATTGCGTTATCTTGAATATGCACACCATGGTGTGCTTCAAAACGATCTTTTAAGCCTCTTAAAATAGAAATTGAATCTTCAATGGTTGGTTCTAAGACTAAAATCTTTTGGAATCTTCTTTCTAAGGCAGAGTCTTTTTCAATATATAAGCGATATTCATTGAGAGTTGTTGCACCTATACAGTGTAATTCACCACGTGCAAGCATTGGTTTTAACATATTTGATGCATCCATAGCACCATCGGCACGACCAGCACCGACAATTGTGTGAAGTTCATCAATAAATAAGATGATGTTACCATCAGATTCTTTAATTTTATTTAAGACGGCTTTAAGTCGTTCTTCAAATTCACCACGAAATTTTGCACCTGCGACTAAAGCTGCTAAATCTAGTTCATAGATGATTTTATCTTGTAAGCTAATTGGGACGTCTTTATCCACAATTCGTCTTGCTAAACCTTCAACAATTGCCGTTTTACCAACACCTGGTTCACCGATTAAAACGGGGTTATTCTTAGTTTTTCGACTAAGTATTTTAATAATTCTACGTATTTCTTCTTCACGGCCAATAACAGGGTCAATCTTACCTGATTTAACAGCATCAACAATGTTTCTACCGAATTTATTTAATATATCTGGATCTTTAGAATAATCTTCTAATTGATTAAATTGCATAGTATCCTCCTATAAAACATTCATAAATACAAAGATATTATAATCTCATTTTTTGGCACTGTCAAGTGATGAGTGCTAATTATGTGTTATAAGCAAAACTTTTCATTTAAAGACCTAGATTAGGTATAATATAGTGCATAAAAAATTATCAAAGGAAATAATTATGGAAAACAAGAATTATCGCGTACTTTTATATTATAAATACCGTCATATCGATGATGTACCAGCTTTTGTTGATACACATTTGAAATTTTGTAAAAGTTTAGGGTTGTTAGGACGTGTTTTAGTAGCAACTGAAGGCATTAATGGTACATTATCAGGTACTGTAGAAATGGTTAATGCTTATATGGAGTACTTAAAAGGTATAGAAGGTTTTGAAGATACCTTTTTTAAGATTGATCATGTCGAAGGTCATACCTTTAAAAAAATGCATGTGAGAGCAAAAAAAGAATTAGTTAATTTAAGTTTAGAAGAAGATATTAATCCATTAGAGTTAACTGGTAAACATTTAGAACCGATTGAATTCATGGAAGCTTTAAAAGATTCTAATACAGTAGTAATTGATGCTAGAAATGACTATGAGTATGACTTAGGTCATTTTAAAGGAGCGATCAAACCTGAAATTAGAAACTTTAGAGACTTACCAGGTTGGATGAGAGAAAACAAAGATAAGTTTGAAGGTAAAAAAATACTAACCTATTGTACGGGTGGTGTACGTTGTGAGAAGTTTAGTGGCTGGTTACTAAAAGAAGGTTATGAAGATGTAGCACAGTTAAATGGTGGCATTCATAATTATGGTACTCATGAAGATACACAAGGTGCATTATGGGAGGGTAAGATGTATGTATTTGATGAAAGAATAGCTGTTGATATTAACAAACACGAACATGTAGTGGTAGGGAAAGATTATTTTACTGGAGAACCATGTGAAAGATATATTAATTGTGGAAATCCTGACTGTAATAAGCAAATACTTGCCAGTGAGTCTTCTGAATATAAGTATTTAGGTTCTTGTTCAGATAGTTGTCGATTACATCCTAGAAATCGCTACGTCATGAAGCTTGGTTTAACGAGTGATCAGGTTAGAAATGTGATTCAAACACTGAATATGGAGAAGTATCCTAACTAATCAAAGTTACTTGTATTCTATAACAATAACATTGTTGACTTTTGGGGTTTAGAAACGTATAATATAATAGCGTTTTGGCCCTGTAGCCAAGTGGTAAGGCAAAGGTCTGCAAAACCTTTACGCGCCGGTTCAAATCCGGTCGGGGCCTCCAAA
>DHEJ01000021.1 GCA_002399815.1 Acholeplasmataceae bacterium UBA4853 | reverse complement strand
AAATTTACCTATCGAATGTGTTCTCTGTCTTAACTCCAAACCATCCATTTTGGGTGGTTTTTCTTTTTACTCACGTTTACCCAATAAAGTATAGTCCTTACTCTCAAAGGTATATCGATTACTCAATGATGAATTCATAAACGCTACTTATTGAATTCATTCTTTCATATACTTTTTAAAGAAAATGATTGACAGTATAATTGATACTAAAGCATATAGAAAGACAATCAATAAAGCGTATAGCATTTCAATGTAGTGACCTTGCAGAATGAGTCTAATCATATCTACTCCATGTGCAAAAGGTAATACATAACCAATTTGCTTAAATAATCCTCCCACTAAATCTAGACTAAACCACATACCACTTAAGAATGCCACAATTTGTATAAGTATCGATGAAACTGGTCCTACTTGTTGATCTTTTAAAAGACTTCCGAGTAAAAGTCCAATACCTATAAATAATAGTGCAATTAGTAGTAGAAATGGTATGCTAATCAATACATTAATTGTGAAAGATAATCCAATCATAAGGCCAATAGTATACAAAATTATGATCTGAATAAGTGCCATAATTAAAAGTGGAATAATGTAACCTATATTTCATCCATCATTTTTTATAGTATATTAATTCAGCAAATTGATCGTATTGATGTACTTTTTTTAATTCATATCTTTTTAATTGAGCTTTTTGTGTGAAAAGAGAAATACCTTCACCTAATAAAACGGGTGCTATTTGTATATACATTACATCAATCAAATCATGATCTAACAATGGCGCAACCAAGGTGTTTCCACCAACAATCCATATGTTTTTATTTTTGTCTAATGTTTTTATAAATTCAACAACATCTTGATTAATAAACTCAAAGCCCTTTTGACGAATTGTTGTATCACTTGTAAAGACATAGTTTTTAGTCTTAGGATAAAATTGATACGGTTGACCAACCTTTAAAATTTCATTAAAGGTTTTCCTACCCATCATAACTATATCCATTTTCTCATAAAACTTATCATAACCGGTTGACTCGGTAGTCCCAGATTCATATAACCAAGTTAAATCGTGATCTTTGGTCGCTAAATATCCATCTAAAGATATACAACCGTAAAAATAAACGCTCATGTGTATTCCTCCTAATCTTATTTATATTATTTTACACTATGAAATAATTTTATTTAATTAAATAAATGTCTATTGTTTTCAATATATTTTGTTATTATTTTTTCATATAATTTATTGGGATGAACAACTGTCATATCCTCATAATTATCAAGATAATACTTTGTAAATGCAAAAGCATCTATTTCTAGTTCTTGAAATGCATAACTTGCGTGTTCATCGTCATCATTTATTATATCTGCATTTTCTGATGATTTCACAGTTTGAAGTGCTGCTTTCCAATTTGAGGTGATTATCTCGGTAAGTCTTTTGAAGTAGTAAATCGCCTGTATAGTTGTAGTTTGTTAGTATCTTCATCACAGATGTTCTATGCCACGCCTTTGATTTATAGGGTTTAATCCCTTTATCATTTAGTAGAGAACAAATCTCATTATCACTATAACCGTCTAAATAAAGTTCATAAATCATTTGAACAGTCTTTGCTTCTTCATCTATCTTATGAAGTTGTTTGTTAATAAGTTTATACCCTAGACATGAATTACCACCCCAAATAATGCCTTGTTCAAAATCCTTCTTGATCCGCCACTTCATATTCTCAGATACACTTCTAGATTCTTCTTGAGCAAATGAGGCAAGTAATGTCAGTATCATTTCACCTTCACTACTTAAGGTATGTATATTTTCTTCCTCAAAAAATACATCAACGTTTATCGCTTTAAGCGCTCTAACTGTTTCAAGTAAGGTCACAGTGTTTCTTGCGAACCTAGAGATGGATTTGGTGATGATCATATCGATCTTGCCAGCTTTAGCATCTTTTAGTAATGCTTGAAATTCATGCCTTGTATCCTTAGTTCCTGTATAAGGCTCATCTGCATAAACACCAGCAAACATCCATTTATTATCTTCAACCCATATTAGAGATATAACATATTTTCTATTAAAGTTTTTCTTAGTTTGGATTTGTTGCCATTCTTCAAATGTCCCAAGTATAAATTCATTTTTCGGCTCATCTTATCGCTTTGATCCAATAGCAAAATGAATTTTATAATCACTATAGTTTTCTTTCTTAATACCTAATAAATCTACTAGTTTTAACATTTTACGCACCCCAAAAGTAACTATATTTTACTCTTATACTGTTCAGGAATTGGAATGTTGAAGGTTTCACAGAGTAATTTTACATCATGAATATCTTTATCTCGAATTTCATACCCTACATGAAATAACACTTGATACTCTGCATTAATACAACCAACTTCAATATCACCAATTGTTCCTATACCACTAAATGTATCTATCGGATATCCATTTCCTTCAAAAATAATCTCATTATTACTAAATCTAAAAATATGCAAATCAATGACTCTATCTAAATTATCCTTCCAAACCGTGTGATCATTTGTAGTGTATGTTTCTATAACTTCATAGAACCCTTTACATGATAACACTTTAATAAAACTTTCTCTGTTTGTTTCTTCGATAAACAAATCTATATCGTTATGAGGTCTTGTCTGTCTTTTTAATAAAGCATCAACTCCCCATCCACCATCTAAATAAACCTTAACTCCAATTTTACTTGCATAATTTATTATTTCAATTGCATCTTTTTCACCTACCATAGTCTTAATCCTCCTCACTAAATTCATCAGGTAATCCGTAGAAATCACAAAGAACTAAGTATGCTGCATATCTCTTGGCTTCTTTTTTTGATGTTGCATATGCAGTGTGTTTCATAGCCCAGCTTCTAATGTAACAAGTACACTCCCACATCAACGTTCCATCATTCATTAACACTTGTTCTTCTGCTTGATAGTATTCAGGAATGGAGCATCTACCTTTTTCTGCTAGCTCTTTTAAAGTAGTCACCGCATTCTCTAGCTGAAACTTTGATGGTCTTGGCT
>DHEJ01000013.1:5455-15070 GCA_002399815.1 Acholeplasmataceae bacterium UBA4853 | reverse complement strand
AAAGAAATTCATGCAACCAAAGGTATGCATGTATTATCTTCAATTGCTAAAATGAACTTCAAGAATATTACCAAGCAAAACTTAACTTAACTGATTTAAAAAATTCTTAAACTCTTCAGGCAATGGCACTTCAAAAGTCATTGCTTTTTTTGTTCTTGGATGTACAAAATCCAATCGATATGCATGTAGCATCTGACCACTATCAACTAATAATGGTTTAAATCCATACATAGGATCACCTACAATTGGATGATTAATATAGGATAAATGCACTCTAATTTGATGCGTTCTACCTGTTTCTAATTGACATTTGATGAGTGAATATTTGGAATATGTTTCTAATACTTCAAAATGTGTGACTGCATGTTTACCATCACTGACAACAGCATTTTTAATAC
The DNA here is from genome assembly GCA_002399815.1 of Acholeplasmataceae bacterium UBA4853. Classification (GTDB taxonomy): domain Bacteria; phylum Bacillota_I; class Bacilli_A; order Acholeplasmatales; family Acholeplasmataceae; genus Acholeplasma. The sequence continues at coordinate 14,672 of DHEJ01000013.1, read as the reverse complement.
GAATTTTAGGGTGTCTTCCAATTGGTGCATTAATAGTACCTTTTGATTCCTCAAAACTACCATGAACAAGTGCAATATAACTGCGTTTAATATCATGATTTTTTAAATCTTCTGCTAAAAGCTGATGCGCTATATTTGTTTTTGCTACCATCAGTAAGCCTGATGTATCTTTATCAATACGGTGTACGATGCCTGGTCTATTTTGTCCATTAACATCTGATAATTCATTCATTTCAAATAATAGACCATGAACTAACGTTTCTTCCCAATGTGATTTAGCCGGATGTACAACCAATCCCTTTGGTTTATTCACAATGAGTAGGTCATCATCTTCATAAACAATATCTAAATTTAAATCAACCGGTACTAAATCAATACCCTTTGGTTTAGGTTCTGTTAAGGTTATTTCATCACCAAACTTTAACATATATCCAGGCTTTACTTTTTGATTATTCACTAAAATATCACCATCTTTAATCTGAGTTGTAAGATGGTTTCTAGTAATATCTAAGGTTTTTACTAAGTAGTGATCTAATCTGGTTGGTTCATTAAAATCAATTTTAAGTGTTTGCATATTTTTTTTACTTTTCTTTAGTTTTTTTAATTCTGATTGGTTCTAAAATCAATAGTTCTATAAATAATAATACAATACCAACATTAAGCAATGCATCTGCTAGATTAAAGTATGTATTACCCACAAATGGTAATAGTGGGATTTGAATATAGTCAATGACATATCCGTAAAGTACACGGTCAATGGCATTGCCTAATGTTCCTGAAATAAGAAAGACAAATGCTAAGGTATAAATAAACTTAGTTTTCCAATCAGACTTCGAAAAGAAATACCCGAATATAACAAGTGCTATCAAGGTTATGATAAAGAATAAAAATTGTTGACCTTCTAAAAGTCCAAAGGATGCGCCATAATTTTGAATATAACCAAGTTTTAATACGCCTGGAAATATCTCTTGAATTTGATTCAGTGCATACATATTAGAAAACAGTAATTTTAATAAGTAATCTGCTAAGACTAATAAAAACATCACAATATAAGAAATAAGCATGTTTATAACCTCCCAAAAATGATGATCGTAACAACAATTCCAAATGTTACTAACACCAGACTAATCAAAGTACCTTCAATTTGAATTAAAACAATCATCTTTAAATACTTTACCTTTGGTACTAAGTACCCAATAATATAATACATTAAAAACTCATATAAATATACGCCAAATATTCCAATAACAAATATTAAAACTGTTAATAGAATTTGTAGTTCAATAAATAAAAAAAGTGGAATGATCATCAAGATTAATGGTAGTACGACAATGGTAGTTCCAAGAATTGCACCTAAAACACTAACAATCGTCGTATTCATGGTAATCTCATCATCTAAACGTCTTCTAATAATCTTACTACGTTGCCATAAATCAAGCAGATATTTCATAGACGACCTCGATTGCTTCCATAATTGAAACAACTGGATAAATGTTAATTAAATGCCCTAAATCAGATACTTCTTGATACTGATCACTTGGTATAATGAAATGATTAATACCCTCTTTAATTGCTGTATAAACTTTTTGTCTTAATCCTCCGATATTACCGACTTCATTATTATATCTAATGGTTCCAGTACCTACAATATCCTCATCAAGACCTTCAAATTCAATTAATCCAAAGTAAATAGATAAGGTATACATCATACCGGCTGAAGGTCCTGAGGTTAATATCAGATTTCCAGGTAATGTATAGCTTGGATTTGCTGAAATGATTTGATATTTCGGATAGAATCTAAAGATTGAATCCGCATTTTTAGTGACTAAAACATCAATTAAAGTACCATTTCTTAAGATACTTAAAGTCATTGGTGCATTACTTTCTATAAAATAATTTCCCATAAGTTCATAGTCATTAAATGCCAAATGATCAATATCAACAATTAAATCTCCAATCAATACCTCAGGATTAGATAGACTTCTAAAATCAACTAACATGCCAGAAAATTGATAGTTAATCGTAATCTCAGGTTTAACATTTTTAGCTAGGGTATATGCAGTGATTAAGGATTGCTCAAATGATGCTTGTTTTTGAATATTGCCTCGTAAATTGGCTTCTTCACCTGTTAAGATAGATTCAGAATATGATAAAGGAGAAACTAAAAACGCATCATTTAGTTCATAAATCATGCGTGCAAAACCTGTAATTCGGTTCGTAGTTAGTACAGATACCGTTCTAAAATGATTCGATTGCTGGATATCTGTAATGTTTATCATTGTATTTGCTATTCTTGTTTTATTCGGTGCAGTGACACTAAAATTCGTTGGAATTGTTAGTGCAATCATCAAATATACATATGCAAATACAAACATATGAAAATATTTTTGAAACTTCTTATTCTGATCCAAGAACGATTGTCTCCATTTTGATTTGTCTTGACTTAATTTCAGCATGCTTCATCATATGAATCGATGCTTTATGAGATTCTTTTCCATTATCTTTATCAGACATATAAACAATCTCTTTAATACCAGACTGAACGATTAATTTCATGCATTCATTACATGGAAATAACGTAACATATAAGATTGAGTTTGATAAATCAGAGGTTGCATTTAAAATAGCATTTGCTTCTGCATGGACAACATAAGGATACTTAGTATCACAAAATTCGCCTTCTTTTGACCAATTAAAGGTATTATCATCTAAACCTCTGGGTAAGCCGTTATATCCAATAGCAACAATCCGTTTATCTTGATTTATGATACAAGCTCCAACTTGAGTTGAAGGATCTTTTGATCTTAAAGCAGATAATTTGGCAACCCCCATGAAGTATGAATCCCATGAAATATAATCTGTTCTTTTCATTTTTTCTCTTCATCCTTAACTAAGCCTAAATCAACATGACAATATCCAGTAGGATTTTTGTCTAAATAATCTTGATGATATGTTTCAGCTAAATAAAAATCCTTTAAAGGTTCAACTGAAACAACAATCGGCTTTTGATAGTTTTTTTGTTCTTCTGCTATAAATTTATTAGAAATATCTTTAGTCTCTAATTCAGTATAATAAATACCACTTCGATATTGAATACCTTTATCATTTCCTTGACGGTTTAAGCTTGTTGGGTCAATAATTCTAAAAAAATGTTCCAGTAACTTTTCTAAACTAATCTCTTTTGGTTCATAATCAATTTTTACAACCTCAGCATGAGTTGCAACACCGTTACATACTTCTGTATAACTAGGATTTTCTTTATTACCATTTGCATACCCTACATTAGTATCATAAACACCTTTTAGTTGTTTAAAGTATGCCTCAACACCCCAAAAACATCCACCTGCAAATACTATAGTCTTCATTTAATCACCTTTAATCCTAATTCTTTAAATTGATTTTCATCAATTTCATTAGGTGATTGCATCATTAAGTCTCTTGCTGATTGTGTTTTAGGGAATGCAATCACATCTTTAATGTTATCTGTTTTAGTGGCAAGCATAACAATTCTATCTAGCCCAAATGCAATCCCACCATGTGGTGGAGTTCCAAACTTTAATGCATCAATAAAGAAACCAAATTTATTTTGGATTTGTGCTTCTGTAAATCCTAGAGTTTCAAACATTAAATTTTGAACTCGTTGTTCATGAATACGAATTGATCCACCACCAATTTCATAACCATTCCAAACCATGTCATACGCTTTAGCAAGCGCTTCTTTGGGATTATTGATTAAGTCATTTACATCTTTTGGTGCTGTAAATGGATGGTGTCTTGCATAGAATCTATTATCTTCTTTGTTGTATTCTAATAATGGAAAATCAGTTATCCATAATAAAGATTCAATGGAAGCGTCAATAAACCCTAAATCTTTAGCAAGTTCTTTTCTTAATGCACCAGATGCATTTGTTGCATCTTCATATTCACCAGGAATTAAAAACAAGATAAAACCAGGTTTTACAACTGTTTCATCGACATATTTGGCGATTGAACCATTTAAAATCCCTGTTTCATTTCTGACATAGGCTAGTCCACTACCGTGGTTCTTTTTAACGATTTCTGTTAGTTTATCAAAATATTTTCTAGTAAATAATGCATTATTTTCTAATTCAAATCCACGTACGACCTCTTGGTTATTAAATAATGGAATATCAAATTTAGAAAGTTGTTCCTTAAAGTCTTTGATCTTAAGTTCATATCTTAAGTCTGGTTTATCAGAACCATAAGAATTAAATGCTTCTTGATAAGTCATTTGTCTTAACGGTAATTCTAATGTTTTACCAAAGACTTCTTTAAACATATCAGCCATCACTTTTTCACCAATCTTTAAAATATCCTTTTGATCAACAAAAGAGGATTCAATATCGATTTGTGTAAATTCTAATTGACGGTCAGCTCTTAAGTCTTCATCTCTAAAGCATCTAGCAAATTGGAAATACTTTTCAAACCCAGCAATCATATAAAGTTGTTTAAATATTTGTGGAGACTGCGCAAGTGAGTAGCCTTCACCATGATATAGTCTAGATGGTACAATAAACTCCTTAGCACCTTCAGGTGTAGATTTAACTAAATAAGGCGTTTCAAGTTCTAAGAAACTTTGTTCAATTAAACTCTTTCTAATAGCTTGAGTGATTTGACTACGTTTCATCAAATAGTTTTGGGCATTTGGTTTTCTTAAGTCTAAATAACGGTATTTTAATCTAACCTCTTCACTCACATTTTCTTGTTCAGAAAGTGTAAATGGGGGATTTTCACTAATATTTAAAATATTTAGACTTGATAAAACAACTTCGATTTCACCTGTTTTAATATTTAAGTTCTTAGATTCTCTTTCAACTACAGTACCACTCACTTCAATCACATACTCATTTTTTAGACTTGATGCAAGCTCATATAGTGGACTTTCAGGTTTGACTACTAATTGGGTAATTCCTGATTTATCTCTTAAGTCGATAAAAATTAACCCACCAAGATTTCTTTTTTTAAGTACCCAACCTTTTAAATTGACAACTTCATTTAAGTTGTTTAATGTTAATTCATTGTTATTATGTGTGTAATTAAGCATGATTTAATAATCCTTTTAAAGTCTTTACCACATCTTTGATGGCGTTGACTGTTTGTTGTTCTGTCTTTGTATTTTTAATAATAATTGATTCATTCTTTAATTCATTTTCACCTAATATGAGCAAATATTTTGCATCATTTAAAAGTGCTTCTTTAAGTTGTCCTTTAAAGTTCTTTTGATTATAGTTCATATCACAAGTTAGACCAGATTTTCTTAATTCACTTTGAATTTTGAATGCTACATCCTTAGATGCTTGATCAAAACTTATAAAGTAAACATCGAGTCCATCTTTTTTATCAATTTCAATGCCTTCTATTTCAAGTGCATTTAGTAATCTTTCCATTCCAAATGCATACCCAATACCTGGTGTTTGTGGTCCACCTAATTCTTTAACAAGATTTTGGTATCTACCACCACCACCTAAAGCATTTTGAGCACCAAAACCTTCAATATTCGCTTGGATTTCAAACACTGTTTCAGTATAGTAATCAAGTCCTCTGACTAAATTCTTATCAATCCTATAAGGTACATGAATAAAGTCTAATGCATGAATCACAGAATCAAAATATTTTTTAGATGTTTCTGTTAAATAATCAATTGGAAGTGGTGCATTCTTGGTAATTTCTTTATCATTTGGATCTTTACTATCTAAGATTCTTAAAGGATTTTTATACAGTCTGACCTTTGAATCCTCTGATAATTCATTTTCAAATGGTTTTAAAAAGTCAAATAGTGCTTGTTGATAGTTTTTCTTAGATTGATCATCACCTAAACTATTTACCTTAACTACAACCCCTTTTAACCCTAATCCATTAATCGTTTCATATGCCATTGATATTACTTCAGCATCAATCATTGGGTCAAAAGAACCAAGGGATTCAACGCCAAATTGCATAAACTGACGATATCTTCCTTTTTGAGGTCTTTCATATCTAAAGTTAGGTCCAATATAATATAGTTTAGTCATTTGTGAATCAACAAAAAGCTTGTTCTCAACATAACTTCTTACAACACCTGCAGTACCTTCAGGTCTTAATGTAATATTTCTATCAGCCTTATCCTTAAAGTTGTAGGTTTCTTTAGTAACCATGTCAGAACCTTCAGTTTCACGGTGTATGACATCTGAATACTCCATAATAGGGGTTCTTATTTCATAATAATTATAACGTTTGAATAAGGATTTTACATATGACTCTAATGCTTGCCATTTACCTGATTCTTTTGGTAAGACATCATATGTTCCTTTTACTTTTACATAACTCATTTAAAATTCTCCTTGGTCAAATAATACCATTTAGACATTTCTTTATAACCGGTAAAACGGTTATAGTATTTATCTGGATCTTCTTTTTCAAATATGAATCCATTTTTTTCTATAACTCTTTGACTAGCAATGTTAGTATTGGCATGTCCTATAATAATCTTGTGATAACCGTGGTAATAAAAACCAACCTCAATAAGCTTTCTTAACGCTTTTGTCATCACGCCTTTATTCCAATAGTTTTTATTTAAGCAATACCCAGCTTCAACAACGCCTTCGGATACAATCGTATGAAAATCCACAGTACCAATCATTTTATCTAAATCCAAATCAATAATTGCATACCCTACTGGTAAGCCTCTTTGAGGTCTAGATAAAAAGAATTGTTTGATAGAACCATATGCTTCAGTGACATCCATATATGGACCCCAACTCAAGAATTTAACAACATCCATATCTGAACCATATTCAAACATGTCTTTCGCATCTTTAGTTTCTATATCTCTTAACATATAGTGATCAAAATAAATAACTGGTTGTTTCATGTGATTTCTCCTTTTTTTTAACAAAAAATCGTCCTTAAAATATTCTAAGGACGATCTATTATATCGCGGTGCCACCTTAGTTCCAGTTGCCTGGCCCTTGAAGTTTTGCTGGTCTCAAAAGTTGTCCCGTAAGTTACATTATTTCAGGCTTTCACCAATCCCTGATCTCTTTTTAATAAGTTTTATACTTACTTCTTCTTTTTCTTCAACCGATTAATTTAATAATATATTATCATTTTATCGGGTTTTAGTCAATGATTTATAAATTATCGTTGATTTTTTTAATACCCGATTTTATGTTGTCTTTGTAGTAAGACATTGTAACTTCTATTACAACTTGAATTGGTACAGATAAGATTGCTCCTATAACTCCAAAGAATGCTTGACCAAGTAGAACAAATGCAATGGTTGATATTGGATTTAATCTTAATTGAGTTTGGTAAATCTTAGGATTAATGACATATGCATCTAGTTGAGGGAATATGAGTGTAAATATACCAATAAAGATCATGCCATATGCAGCATTTGGTACTGTCATAATAATGATTGCTGTAAATAAAATCGAAAAGTAACCACCAAAATAAGGAATTAAAGATAAGAATGCTGAAACCACTGCAACAAGTGGTACAAAAATCCAAAATTGTGGGAAAAAGATACTTAAAATGACCATTAATCCACCATATTCAAGTGCTTGAATACCAGCAATAATAACTTCTGCCCATAAATAATTAGTTAATTCTTTATCTAGTGTTTTAACATAATCATATGTTTTAGGTTTAATCGTAACACTTAAATATTCACTAATACTTCTTCGGATTTTAGGAAAATTGAATAAGAATATGATACCTACAACAATCACAACAGCTCCACCAACAATCACATTCCAGACAGTATCAACTGTACCACCAGTTGCTGTAAAAAAGAATGTAATTTGAGTAATGATGTCTGCTACAATACCATTAACGTAATTACCAAAATCTGTGGTATCAATTTTAAGAATCTCACCGATTTCAACTAAGATATTTTCAATCCCAAGTGGTAAACTACCAATAGCCTCAATGGCTGGTTTAATGACTCCCCAAACTAAAAATATAACAAAAACTACCGTGATGGAATAAACCATAAATATACCTAACCATCTCGGTATCTTAAACTTTTGCAGTAAATTAATTAAAGGATTTAAGATATATGCCAGTGTAAATGCAATAATCAATGGTAATAGTGCAGTTAATGCCGTTGTAACAAAACCTTGAATGTATGGCCAAATAAATAAAGCTACAACAATAACTAATAGTAATATTAGAATATTTAAAATTTTATAATTAATTTTTTTCATTGATTATTCTCCAATCTCATAGATCAGATTAAATGGACCTAGATTTGTTGATTCAATCACCATATGTGCACCAAATACACCAGTTGAAACCTTATAACCTTGTTTTCTCAAAGTATCTATAAACAATTCATACAATGGTCTTGCTAAAACCGGTTTTGCAGCTTTAGTAAAACTTGGACGATTATTGTTTGAAGCATCACCATATAAGGTGAATTGTGATACAACTAATATTTCATGCTTTTCTTTATCTAACTTTAAGTTCATTTTATCAAATCCATCATGAAATATTCTTAATTTAATCAGTTTATCAACACATTTATCGACTAAACCTTCATAATCTGTGTCCTTAATACCAAGATATACAATATAACCTAAACCAATCGATGATATTAACTGATCATCAACAAAGAGTTTTGCTTCTTTAACTTTAGTTACAAGCATTCTCATCGTATATCACGCTCAACATAAAACACTTGTGGTACTTTATGAATGTTTACAATTAAACTATCCAATTCCTCTTTTTTATTTAATGATAATTTAAGTTTAATAACACTTTCTAATTCTGAATTTGATACTGCAGATATTTCAGCAATAGCAATACCATTAGCATTGGTTGTTTGAATGATTTCAGTTAATAAACCATTTCTAGCGCTACCGATAATCTTGATCCAAGTAGCAAACTTTCTTGTGAGATTTGAACCCCAATACGCTGGAATGAAACGATTTTTATCATATTGTTCTAAATTGATGCAATGTGAGGCATGAACAACAATACCACTACCTTTTGTTACATAACCGATAATCTCATCACCTGGAATCGGTGTACAACAGTTTGCTAATTTAATTTGAGGAGATGTTAACCCTTCAATAATTACCCCAGTATCTGATGTTGCAATTAATTGTCGTTGGGTACGGTCCATTTGTCTTTGAAGTAAGACATCTTTATTGGATTCAGGAATGAGTTTATTGACAATAGTCTTACAAGAAACATTACCCTTACCGATTTCTAA
>DHEJ01000013.1:0-5138 GCA_002399815.1 Acholeplasmataceae bacterium UBA4853 | reverse complement strand
TTTTTATTGGTTTTAATTGAAACCACATCACCAGTTTGAAGTGTATGATCTAAGGTTACAATACGATTGTTTACAATTGCACCAACCATACGATGTCCTACATCCGTATGGATTCTATATGCAAAGTCAATCGGAGTTGATCCTGCAGGTAATTCGATAACTTCACCTTTAGGTGTAAAAACATAGACATTCGCAGAGAAAATATCTGTTTTGATTGTATCAACGAATTCCTGTGAAGTGCCTTGTTGATCATCTGTATCTTCTGTTATTTTTAATAATTCAGCATACCATTTTAAGCGTGATGCAATTTCAAATTGCTCACGTTCTTTAGAATAAACTTTATTTTCTTTATATGCCCAGTGTGCTGCAATCCCATCTTCAGCAACTTTATCCATTTCTTTAGTTCTAATCTGAACTTCAAATAATGTACCATCTGAATGTAGAACCGTCGTATGTAGTGATTGATACATATTGGGTTTTGGTACTGCAATATAGTCTTTAAATCGTTTAGGAATTGGCGTAAAATGAGCATGGATAATACCTAATGATTGATAACATGTTTCAACTTTATCAACAATAACACGTACCGCAAGTAAATCATAAATATCTTCAAAAGAACGGCCACCATTGACCATCTTTTTATAGATTGAATAGATATTTTTAATTCTTCCTTTAATCTCAAAATTGTTTAATTCTGATTCTTTAAATAGTGTTCTAATATACTCAATGACATTATTAATACTCGATTCGCGTTCTTCTTTTTTAGCCTTAACTAAATTGGATACTTTATAAAACATTGCTGTATCTACATATCTTAAAGAACGGTCTTCTAATTCGGCTTTCCATCTGAATAAACCGAGTCGGTGTGCAATCGGAGCATAAATATCTAATGTTTCTTTAGATATTCGTTCTTGTTTTTCCGGTAACATTGCATCTAGTGTTCGCATATTATGCAATCTATCAGCAATCTTAATTAAGACAACACGAATATCTTTTGCCATAGCAAGTAACATTTTTTGTTGATTATCTGCTTGTGCAGTGGATTGGAAAGTTAACTTATTTAACTTAGTAACAGCATCAACTAAAGAAGAGACATCTTTACCAAATATCTTTTCTAAGTCTTTCAAGGTTAAATCAGTATCCTCAACAGTATCATGTAATAAAGCAGCAACTAACGTATTTGGTCCAGCTTCAAGTTCAGCTAAAATCCGTGCAACTGCAACCGGATGCGTAATATAGGGTTCACCACTTCTACGCATTTGACCTAAATGTTTTTCTTTAGCTAGTTCATAGGCTTTAGTGATTAAATTAATGTTTTCTTCGCTTTTAATGTAATGAGAAATATCTTCCATTAATGCTTGATATAATGCATCAGTTATCATTTAACCACCTCCTGTTAACTACTTTTATTTGATTAATAATGGATTAACGTCTTAACATCATACTTATTTAATAATTTTCTACCTTCTAAATCATCTAGTTCAATTAGAAAAGATAATCCAACAACAGTACCACCTAGTTGTTCAACCAATTGAATGGTTGCTTGCATTGTACCACCAGTTGCAAGTAAATCATCAATTATCACAACGCGGTCTCCTGGTTTAACTGCATCCTTGTGTAAGGATAATGAATTGGAACCATATTCCAAATCATAAGATACTGTCACTGATTCTCTTGGTAGTTTTCCAGGTTTTCTTACTGGAGCAAATCCGATTCCTAAGTTTACTGCAACCGGACATCCAAAGATAAATCCTCTAGCCTCTGGTCCAACAATCAATGTTGCTTGTTTAGATTTTGCATAATCAGAAAATTCTTTAGCAGCATACGCATATGCTTTACCATCTAACATGAGTGGTGTTATATCTCTAAAAAGGATCCCTTCTTTAGGAAAATTCTCAACAGCAGCAATATATTTTTTTAAGTCCATCATAATTTTTAAGTCTCCTTCTAGATCGCATTACAATTTAAGTAATGCATTATTATTTTATAATAAATAGGTGTTTTTTTCAACGTAATACGCCTAAAGCCAAATATTAATTAAGATTTTAAATCGTTTGATTCAATCGCTTTATAAGCTAATTTATTGACAAATTCATTTGAAATGATCATAAGAATTAAGAAAACACATAAAATCATCGCATAAATCCAAAATCCAGTAAAGCCTGTGATAAATCCAGTTAACATCGGCATCGTCATTGTACCGATATATGCTGATGCCATTTGAAGTCCCATCAATTTAGATGAGTTATTGGCACCAAAACGTTTTGGTGTTTCATGTAACATCGATGGATATATCGGTGATAAGCCTAATCCCACTAAAACAAATCCAATAAAGAATAAATATTCTGATTTAAAAATTAAGAGTACAATTCCAATTGTAATTAATACAAATCCAAATCGAATGAGTTGTCGATTATCAAATTTATAGGTCAAGAATCCATTAATGAATCGTCCAACGGTAATACCTAAATAATATGTTGATACAACCATTGCAGCATGTGCTGGTAGTAAGTTTTGATAGTTTACTAAATAACTAGCACCCCATAAACCAGCTGATGCTTCAAGTGCACAATAACCAAAAAATGTTAATAATCCTGGAACTAACCCTTTAATATCTTTTAGTCTATTTGACTTAAGTAATACTTGATCATTATTCTGACCGTTTTTTTGCCATAAAAACTTTGTTAAGATTAAAACTATCACTAATATACTTTGGATGATTCCAACAATTAAATAACCATTTCTCCAAGACGGTGTAGATGCAATAGCAAATCCCATGATAAGTGGTGAAATGGTTGCTCCAATACCCCAAAAACTATGTAACCAGTTCATATGTTTGGCTTTAAAATGATTCGCCACATAATGGTTTAAAGCAGCATCAATTGCACCAGCACCAATTCCAAGTGGAATTGCTAGTACGAAAAACCAGATTACATGATAACTAAAATAAAATCCTAGTAAAGAAACTGCCGTTAAAAATACACTAGCTACTACAATTTTATGTGTGCCTAATTTTCTATATAAAAAATCACTCATAATACTTGAAATAACTGTACCAAGTGAAATAACCATCGATATGAGTCCAGCTGTACTTAATGGTGTATTTAAATCAACACTTATAATCGGCCAACCAGAACCAAGTAACGAATCTGGGAGCCCTAGACTGATAAATGCTACATATATAATTATTAATAATAATACGCTCAAAAATCATCCCTCCAAAACATCAAACAGCACTATCAATTATAACACTTTGATTGAGTTTTGAGCTATATTTATACGAAGCATCATAGTAAATAAATGATATAATAAAAACAGGAAGTGATAACATGGAACCCTTAGCAAGTAGAATGAGACCTAAAACGTTAAAAGACGTTTTTGGACAAGACCATTTATTATCAAAAAATGGTGTTTTAACTAAAATGTTAGAAAAGAAAAAGTGGCTATCGTTTATTTTATATGGACCTCCGGGTACAGGTAAAACTACGATTGCTAAACTTTTTGCTGAAGCATCCTTACTAGATACCTATTTATTCAATGCTTCAACTGATAATAAAGCAAAACTAAAAGATATTTTAGATACTACTGCTTATCATGATGTTTTAATCATTGTTGATGAAATTCACCGTATGAAAACAGATATTCAAGATTATTTACTACCATTTCTAGAAAATGGTAAAGCAATCATGATCGGATTAACAACCCTAAACCCTTATCAAAGTATCAATATTGCGATTAGAAGTCGATGTCATTTATATGAAATTAAATCATTAGAAGATGCCGATATTGAAAAAGCTTTAAGAATTGGATTATCTTATTTAGATGCTGATATCAAACTCAGTAAAGATGCAATTAGTTCAATCATCCGTTCATCAAATCATGAGATACGTTCAGCTTTAAATCTCCTTGAAAGTGCAGCATTAGTTTTAGATGATGGTCAAACCTTAACAACAAATATAGTCAGACGTTTAGCCGGTAAACCACAACTTTCATTAGATGATCATGAAGATAACTATTATGAAATGCTATCTGCACTTCAAAAATCAATTCGTGGTAGCGATGTTGATGCTTCACTTCATTATTTAGCAAGACTCATTACATTAGGTGATTTAGAAGTCATTTTAAGAAGATTAATCGTGATTGCTTATGAAGATATTGGACTTGCAAATCCAACTATGGGTCAAAAAGTGCTTGCTGCTTCTCAAGCAGCTAAAATGACTGGTTTTCCAGAAGCTAGAATTCCACTTGCAACCCTTGTTGTTGACATGGCATTATCTCCAAAATCAAATACAGCACATATTGCTCTTGATCAAGCGATTGCCGATTTCCAAGCAGGTCATACGGGTGATATTCCTAAACATATTGATAATAAGTATTTAAAAACACATCCAGATGCGTATCATTATCCACATAATGATCCAGGATCAATTAATAGTGAACAATATTTACCTCAAAATTTAATTGATATTACTTATTATCAACCTAAAAATGAAAGTGCTTATGAAAATGCCTTACTTGAAAGAAAGAAACTCATTGATCAAATCAAAGGTTATAAAAGAAAGGGTGATTCAGATGGAACTAAAAAATAAAACTGTATTAACCATTGTTTCAAAAGATTTTGATGATTTAGAATTCTTTTATCCTGTTTTAAGATTAAAAGAAGCTGGTGCAAAAGTTATTATTGCGGCTGAAGAAAAAAATAAAGTCTATCAAGGAAAGTATGGTCTTTCTACGACTTCTGATATTTCCTTTAATGAAGTAAATATTGCCGAATTTGACGGTTTAATCATTCCAGGGGGTTGGGCACCAGATTACTTAAGAAGATTACCACTGGTACTTGATTTTGTTAGATATATGCACCAACATCAAAAAACAATTGGTGCTATATGCCATGCAGGATGGGTTTTATCATCAGCAGGTATTTTAAAAGGTGTAGAAATAACATCAACACCGGGTATTAAAGATGATATGATCTACGCTGGTGCTATTTGGCATGATAAGAGTGTTGTTGTATCAGGTCATATTATTACTGCTAGAAGACCACCTGATTTACCACTTTATTTACCAGAACTTATTCAGTCACTTAAAAAGTAAAAAAATCATTCCTAGGGCAAATTGAACAGCCCCTTGTCAAGTAG